>JACRME010000009.1 GCA_016235045.1 Nitrosomonadales bacterium | reverse complement strand
GTGGCCACGAACAGGATGGTGCCCTTCTTCGCGGCGATCTTGCGCACTTCCTTCAGCGCGTCGTTGAACATCACGACGGTCTTTTCCAGGTTGACGATATGAATCTTGTTGCGATGGCCGAAGATATACGGTGCCATCTTGGGATTCCAAAAACGGGTCTGGTGACCGAAATGGACACCCGCCTCCAGCATTTGACGCATGGTTACTTGCATTTGTAGCTCCAATCGTTAAGGGTTAAGTTCTTCCACCCGTCAGCCTGATCCCTTTTAAGGGACACCCCAACATGAACGAGTGTGCGAATTACTGAATATTCGGCGGTTGCCGGATAAACAGGGCGCGCATTGTAACCGAAGCCGCGCGATGACTCAACGGGCTGGATAGCATGCGGGATTTTGAATCGACTGCTGACGGGGGCCGGAATGGCGGGCGCCATACATGCACGTACGGCACCGCCAAGCCCGGAAACGGGGAATTACAGCGCTGTTTCGTTGGTTTCGCCGGTACGAATGCGTATGACTTGCTCGACCGGGGTGATGAATATCTTGCCGTCGCCGATCTTGCCGGTGTTCGCTGCCTTGACGATGGCCTCGATCGCCGTGTCCAGAATGGCGGCACTGACCACCACCTCCACTTTGATCTTGGGCAGGAAATCCACGACGTATTCCGCGCCGCGATAAAGTTCGGTATGGCCTTTCTGGCGCCCGAAACCCTTTACCTCGGTTACAGTCAGTCCGCTGACTCCCAGCCCGGACAGGGCTTCGCGCACTTCGTCGAGTTTGAACGGCTTGATGATGGCTTCGATCTTCTTCATGTAAATTCCCCTTTAACGATATCTTCGGCAAGTATATCCGAATAGGAAAGTCGCGGACATGCCCTATCGCTTTGGTTCCGGGCAACTCGGCGAACATTCGCCGTACAGCGTCAGCGCATGGTCGCTCAGGGTAAAACCGAGTTTCTCGGCAATCTCGCGCTGCCTGTCCTCGATAACCTTGTCGTAGAATTCCTCAACCCGCCCGCAACGGATGCACACGATGTGGTCATGGTGCGGCCCCCGCTCCAGTTCGAATACCGTTTGCCCGCCCTCGAACAGGTGCCGCGTGATCAGTCCTGCGGCCTCGAATTGGGCGAGCGCGCGATAGACGGTGGCCAACCCGATCACTTCCCCGCCCTCGCCCAATTGCCGATAGATGGACTCGGCAGTCATGTGCTTGGCCTTGGCGTTCTCGAGCAGGCCCAGAATCTTGAGGCGCGGCGTCGTCACTTTCAGGCCGACGTTACGCAGTTCTTCGCTTTCCATTGTTAGCCCCTCATTCTTTTTGTTCTCACGGTTGCGATTTTAGCAAAATTACTTGCACATGAGAATTATTATCATGTAGCATGAGAACCATTCTCACTTGCGAATCGTTCTCACCTGCATGCATGGAGATAATAAGTTAATCAACATCAATTACTTGAATAGGAGATAGACCATGCATCACCGCCTCATACACCTCCCCAATCTCTCCCAGACGTTGGCCGTTTTGGGCACCCTGAGCGCCGCTTTGAGTTTTTCCGCACACGCCCTGGAATATCCGATCGGCACGCCGCAGCAGCGCAACGGCATGGAGATCGCCGCCGTCTACCTGCAGCCCGTCACCATGGAACCGGACGGCATGATGCGCAAGGCCGAGGAATCCGACGTGCACATGGAAGCGGACATCCATGCGCTGGCCAGCAACCCCAACGGCTTCGAGGAAGGTGCGTGGATGCCCTATCTCACGATCAAATACGAGGTCGCCAAACAAGGCAGCAACGAGAAGATCGGCGGCGACTTCATGCCGATGGTGGCCAACGATGGCCCGCACTACGGCGACAACATCAAGTTGATGGGGCCGGGCAAATATACGGTCAAGTACACCATCTCCGCGCCTGGCTCGGATCACCAAAGCCATTTCGGTCGCCACACCGACCGCCTCACCGGCGTGCGCCCGTGGTTCAAGCCGTTCGACGTGGAGTATGAATTCACCTTCGTCGGCATCGGCAAAAAGGGAGGCTATTAAGATGCCTCCGTTCAAACATAAATATCTGGCCCTGGCCCTGACCGGCGCGATGCTGGCCAACACACCCGTCAAGGCCGCCGACCAGTCCGAACAGATCAGGGCACTGGAGCAGCGCATCAAGGCGCTGGAAGAAAACAATGCCAACATGAATGCCGCGCTCGACAGCGACCGCATCAGCGAAAAAGACCCGGAAGTCGTCATGCGCCTGAAGGACATCGAATTCCGCACGCTCGCCATGCAGAAGCAGGCGCGCACGATCGAATCGCTGGAAGGCATCACGGTCGGCGCGAGTCTGGTCTCGGTCGCACAAAGCGTGAACAAGTCCGCAGTGGCGGCGGGTGAAGCCGCCAGCGCGCTCAACTATCGCGGCGACGTCTCGATCACGCTGCCCGGCGGCGAGATCGGCAATGCCGAAGGTTATATCTTCACCCAGTTCCGTCTCGGCCAGGGCAACGGGCTGGCGCTGAATAACACCCTGACCGGCACGCCCAACTCCACCGCCATTCAACTCACCAACCCGGACGATTCCACCGCGCTGCTCGCCCAGGCCTGGTACCAGCTTGATATACCGCTGCCGTTCGGCGGCTTCAAGCCGAGTTCGCGCGAACACCTGGAGATCAACGTCGGCAAGATCGATCCGTTTGTGTTCTTCGACCAGAACGCGGCGGCGGACGACGAGTCGTCCAGGTTCCTCAACAACGTGTTCGTGCACAACCCGCTGCTGGATTCCGGCGGCGACGCGGGCGTGGACGCCTACGGCTTCACGCCGGGCTTCCGTATCGCCTATCACAACGAGGCCGACAAGCCAACATGGTGGGGCGCCTCGCTGGGCGTGTTCGGCGCGGGCAGCGGCGCAGTTTTTGACCGCACCTTCAGTTCGCCCTTCGTCATAGGGCAACTGGAATTCGGCAGCAACTTCTTCGAAGGGCTGGGCGGCACTTACCGCCTGTATGCCTGGCGCAACGGCCAGGCCACGGCCTACCAGAACGAACTCGACACAGCAGTCGAGCGCCATGCCGGCTGGGGCGTCAGCTTCGACCAGCGCGTCGGCGATGCGACCACCGTATTCGGCCGCTACGGCAGGAACCTGAACGGCAAAGTGCGCTTCGACCAGGCGCTGACCTTGGGTGCGGAATTCGTCGGCAACGACTGGGAGCGCAGCGGCGACAGCCTCGGCATCGCACTGGCATGGCTGCCGACCAGCCGGGAATTTCGCGCCGATTCGGCAACGCTGGATATGGACGCCGACGGCAATCCGGATTTCGCTTACGCGGCAACGGGAGCCGAACAACTGGCGGAAATCTACTACCGCATCCGCCTCAACGGGCAACTTGAGCTGACCCCGGATATCCAAACAATACGCAGGCCCGGCGGCGACGGTTCCGCCCCGGCCGCCACGATCATCGGACTGCGCGGCAAGGCAAGCTTCTAGCACGGATCGCCGCTTCGGCGGCAACGACGAAAGGAGACATCAAAATGGAACTCGAAAAAGACAAAGCGATTGAGTTGCTCAACCGCATCATGGAACTGGAACTGGCCGGCGTCGTGCGCTACACGCATTACGCGCTGATGGTGTTCGGCTACAACCGCATTCCTATCGTGTCGTGGCTGCAGGCCCAGGCGGACGAAGGCCTGGTGCATGCCCGCCGCGCGGGCGAAATGATCACCCATCTGGGCGGACATCCTTCGCTGGCCATAGGACCGTTGCTGGAGAGCCATCAGCATGACATCGGGGATATTTTGCGCGAGTCGATGGCACATGAGAACGCGGCAAAACAATCCTATTACGAGTTGCTGGAAGTGGCACGCGACCGTTCCGTGCTGCTCGAGGACTATGCGCGCGAATTGATCAGCGCGGAAGAATTGCATTCCGGCGAAGTGGACAAGATGCTGCGCAGGTCTGGAGCTACCGGAACCTTCTCGGGCTAGCCCGGTGCAGCACACGTAACGACTGCGCGCGGGAACATTCTTCCCGCGCTTGAGGGAGAACACTGTATGAATTTTTTTGCCCCGAACAAGACCTTGCATATCGCAACGACTGCCGCGTTGGCAATGCTGCTGGCGCAGTCGCCCGCCGTGTTCGCCGAGGACACGCCCACCTTCCAGCTCATCGCGAAGGACGGGCGCTTTTATCCCGAGACCATAGCTGCGCCCGCCGGAAAAAGATTCCGCATCGAAATCAGGAACGAGGGCCCCGGCCCGGAAGAGTTCGAGAGCCTGGAACTGCGCAAGGAGACAGTGCTCGCACCCGGCGTCACCCGCACGCTGGTGTTCGCACCGATGAAACCGGGCACCTATAAATTCTTCGGCGAGTTCCACATGGACACCGCCAAAGGCCAGATCGTCATCAAATAGGAGAACGCCGTGGGCAATACTTTTTTCATCGTGTGGCGCGAGAGCGTCGAAGGCATCCTGGTGGTGGGCATCCTCTACGCCTGGCTCAAGGCACATCCCGAAGGCGCGCGCGGCATGCGCTACCTGTGGGGCGGCGTAACTGCCGGACTGGCATTGGCCGGGTTGCTCGCGCTGGCGATGATGGGGGTGTACAGCAGTCTGGACGGCGATGCCGTGGATTATTTTCAGCTCGGCATGATGTTGGCGGCGGCCGTACTGATCACGCAGATGGTGTTCTGGATGCGCAAGCACGGCCGCACGCTTAAGAAAGAGATGGAAACCGGGATGCAACGCGCGACGGAAAATGCCAACTGGATGGGTGTCGCGGTCATCGCCATGCTCGCGGTCGCGCGCGAAGGCGCGGAAACGGTGATCTTCCTCTACGGCACCGGCATGTCGCAGCACGGCATGGATTTCGTGCAATTCCTTGCGGCGGGTGCAGCAGGCTTCGCGCTCGCGCTGGTCACCTTCTGGCTGCTGGTTCGCGGCGGACGCACGCTGTCGTGGAAACATTTCTTCCTCGTCAGCGAAACCCTGCTGCTGTTTCTCGCCGCCGGACTGCTGGTGGGCGGGGTGGAAAAAATGATCGGCTACGACTGGGTTCCGGCACTGGTCGATCCGGTGTGGGACAGCTCCTTCCTGCTCGACGACAACGCCGCCGCCGGCAACCTCATCGCCGCGCTCACCGGCTACCGCGCGCAACCGGCGCTGACCCTGTTGCTGGTGTATGGCGCGTACTGGGCGCTGGTGCTTGGCTGGCCACGGTTGCAGAGGCGGGCGTCGTAACAAAAGCTAACGTAGGGTGGGCACGTTCTATGTGCCCACGCGGAAACACATGTTGCTACTGCGTGGGCACATAAGACGTGCCCACCCTACCAGGATTCGAGGACAAATACTTTTATAGATTTGCGACAACACTCAACCAGCCATCATGAAATTGGAACAGCCGATCTTCTTCCAGCCATCTCGCGCGTTGCCTGCCACGCGCCTGCAACGCCTGGGCGATGCCCTGCGCCAACATCGCACGCTCATCGTCAGCATCCAGTGGGCGGTGGTGATCTTCTATCTGCTGCTGGTGACGGTGCCCGCCTTCCTGCCGCTGCCGGACAGCGATTCCAGCGTGCTGAACAATCTCACCCTGCTCGCGCAGTTCATGTTCTGGGGCATCTGGTGGCCGTTCGTGATCGTTTCCACGCTCACGCTGGGGCGCGTGTGGTGCGGCGTGTTCTGTCCGGAGGGCACGCTCACCGAACTCGCCAGCCGTCACGGCCTCGGGCGCCCGGTGCCGCGCTGGCTGAAATGGGGCGGCTGGCCGTTCGCCGCTTTCGTCCTCACCACGGTGTACGGCCAATTGGTGAGCGTGTACGAATATCCCAAGGCGGTGCTGCTGGTGCTGGGCGGTTCCACCGTCGCCGCGGTTGCCGTCGGTCTGGTCTACGGCCGCGGCAAGCGTGTGTGGTGCCGCCACCTGTGCCCGGTCTCGGGCGTGTTCGCCCTGCTCGCGCGGCTGGCGCCGGTGCATTTCAAGGTGGACCGCGCACAGTGGGATGCCGCCGCCACGATCCATCCCCTGCCGATCAACTGCGCGCCACTGGTCGACATGCGGCGCATGCAAAGCGGTTCGCAATGCCATATGTGCGGGCGCTGCAGCGGCCATCGCGATGCGGTCAAACTTTCCGCGCGCATCCCGGGTGCGGAAGTCGCCAACATGAGACCCGCCGAGGCCAACGTCTGGGAAGCGCGCCTGCTGGTGTTCGGCATCATCGGCACCGCGGTGGGCGCGTTTCAGTGGTCGTCCTCGCCGTGGTTCGTCGCGCTCAAGACCCAAATCGCCACCTGGCTGATCGAACGCGATTCCTACGCCCTGCTGCAGGACAACGCGCCCTGGTGGCTGCTGACCCATTACCCGGAAGCCAACGACGTGTTCACCTGGCTCGACGGCCTCGGCGTGCTCGCCTACATCGCCGCCGTGGCACTGCTGCTCGGCGGCTGGATCACGCTGTGGCTGCGCGCGGCCGGTGCATTGTTGCCGGGCAGCGCAAAACAGAACGCGCGCTGGCTCGCCTACACCCTCATCCCGATGGGCGGGCTGGGCGTGTTCCTCGGACTTTCCGCGCTGACCGTGACGCTGCTCAAGGCCGAGGGCCTCGCCCTGCCCTGGTTGCCCGAGGTGCGCGGTGCGCTGCTGGCGCTGGCCGCGCTGTGGAGCCTGTGGCTGGGATGGCGCATGGTGCAGGCGATCGAACTGCGCAAAAAAATACTCGCACTGGTTGCGCTGGCTGCGGCAGTCGGCGGCAATGTGTTCGCCTGGGTGTTGTTGTTCTATATCTTCTGAGAATGCGACCGGGGTCTGCCGTATTCACGCGGACTGGAACATCTGCCACCAGCGCCTGCGATTCTCGGGCGTGGGCGCATGATTCTCGACCAGCGGCGGCTGCGCAGTGCTGAGTATCCAGCGCGGCGGCGTGGCGGATTTGCTGCACGAGGAGCCCAGATGGTTGGGGTCGTAGACCTTGATCAGCGTGGGCTGCTCGGTATGATCGGCATAGACGATGCCGCACAGGTGGTAGTCGTGATCCTGCCGCAGCAATTTGTCCAGCGCATCGATGCGCACGGCCAGTTCGTCGCCGCTCACAGCCCTGTCCGGCAAGGTCTCGCCGATCTGGTAGAAGAACCACTTTCCCCGCTTGACGCGCGCCCACAGCGCATCCAGGTCTTGCCATTGCAGCATGCCGTAGAACTTCCCCTTCAGGCGCGCGTGAAACGCCGCATCTGCTTCGATTCCTGCGCTCATAGCCATCCGCCGATCTTGTCGCGGCCCGGAATGCCACCCGCATGCACCACTTTGCCGTCCACCACCACGCCGGGGGTGGACATCACGCCGTAGGCCATGATGTCCTGCAACTGCTCGACTTTCTCCAGTTCGATCTCCACGCCCTTTTCCCTGGCTGCCTCCTCAATGAGCTTGAGGGTGGTTTTGCAGTTGGCACAACCTGTGCCGAGGACTTTGATGTTCTTCATTGCTGTCTCCTGTTCAATTCAACGACTATCCTGCGGGCATGCCGACTATTGGCGATAACCGGCATGACACTCCACGCAATACTGCATCGTTCTGTTCAAGGCGCGCAGCGAAGCGCCCATGTCCTTCGTCTTCAACACATCGCCCAGGTCGTCGCCGCTCTGGTGGAAGGCGAAACCCAGTTTCCTGAAGTTTTCATTCTCGAACATGTTGCACATGGATTGCATATCCGGCGTCAGTCCGAGTTTGGCATGAGCAACTCCGGATGCCTCCTCGAATTTCTGCTCGGACATCAAACCGACTATCGACTTGATCGCCTCGACATGCTCGCGCATGTTGGCAAGCTGATGCTGTTTCATCTGCCCGGACAGTCCGAGGGAAGTTCGCATGTCCATCGTGCTCATATCGTGCCGGTGGTTGCCCATCTGCATTTTCATCTCTTCGGCAAACGCCGAATGAATACCCATCAATCCGACACAGACAGCAACCGCAGATCCAAATCTTTTCATGCCCGACTCCTTATTTTCTCAGAACAGCGAATTAAACACATAACCGACCAGCATGATGCCAAAAGAAACGACGCCGATAAAGGTGGCGATGAGTGTGGGTTTGAGCACCTTGCGCAGGATCACGATCTCGGGCAGCGACAGCGCGATCACGCTCATCATGAATGCCAGCACCGTGCCCAGCGCAGCGCCCTTCGCCAGCAGGGCTTCGACGATGGGGATGATCCCGGCGGCATTGGTGTACATCGGCACGCCGATCAGCACCGAGGCCGGAACCGCCCACCAGACATCCTTGCCCATGAAGCCGGCCATGAAATCCTGCGGCACATAGCCGTGAATGGCGGCACCGATGGCGATACCGGCCAGCACATAGGGCCACACCCTGCCCACAATGCTGCGCACGCTGGCAAACCCGGCTTCGATACGATCCGGCAGGGTCAGCTCATCCGCGCCGACGGTGGCCTGCACATGCGCCATGTTGCGCACCCAGTCTTCCAGGTGCTGTTCCATCTTCAGTTTGCCGATGACAAATCCGGCGACGATGGCGACCGTCAATCCCAGCCCCATGTACAGCACGGCGATCTCCCAGCCGAACAGGCCGAACAGCAGCGCCAGCGCGATCTCGTTGACCATGGGCGCAGAAATCAGGAAAGAGAAGGTCACGCCCAGCGGCACGCCCGCCTGCACGAAACCGATGAACAGCGGCACGGCGGAGCAGGAACAGAACGGGGTGACGATGCCGAGCATGGCCGCCATCGCATTGCCGACACCTTCATGCCGCCCGGACAGCAGGGCGCGGGTACGCTCCGGCGTGAAATAGGAATTGATCATACCCATCACCATCACGATACCCGCCAGCAGCAACAGCACCTTGGGCGTGTCGTACAGGAAGAATTGCAGGGCGTCGTGCAGATGGCTGCCGCGTTCGGCGGGCAAGGCATCCGCCAGCCAGCGCGAAAGCGGTTCCAGCGTTTTGTACACGCCGAACCAGAGGACGGCGGAAACGGCCAGGAAGGTGCGCGGACTGCTGCGCGGCAGGTTCAGGACAAATGCGTTCATGTGCAAAGACTCCAGAGTTATTGTTGCCGGTACACAGGAGACGAAAGAGCCCCGAAAAGGATGCAGTTATATTTTGTGCAAGCGTACCCCGCCTGACTCCTTCCCCCTTGCACCCGCAGGGGGTAGGCCGTGGTTGTAAAGCCGCTGAAGCGGCAACAACCACGCACCAGGGGGAAGGCTGGGATGGGGGTAGAGTTGTAGAACGATAGCGCTTCTACCCCCACCCTAACCCTCCCCCTGCAAGGGGGAGGGGATGTTTCGGCTGGTGAAAATGCATTGGAATTGAATGCAACTATTTGCGCGGAACGTGGGAGGCTACTTTTCCCTGCTCGTCGAACTCGACTTTGCAGTTGGCGGAAAGGGTGTCGCGCATGCGTTGCCGCGCTCGCAACAGGCGGGATTTGACTGCGGCGAGCGTAAGACCATGCGTTTTGGCATAGTCTCGCTGTTTCATGCCGTTCAGGTCGCACTGCTCGATGATGTCGCGGTCTTCCGGGGAGAGTTCCGTCAGCACGCGCCCGACGCAGGCACTGAGCGCCGCCACCGGTTCGGCAGGCTCAGCGGAATCCGGAATGTCGTCCGGCAGTTCAACGGTTTCGCGGTGCAGGCGCCGGTAGTCGACCAGCGCATTGCGTGCGACCTGGTACAGCCAGGCACGCGGATTCTCAAGATCGCAAAAGCCGCTGCCCTGGCGCATCGCCTTGACGAACACCTCCTGCAACAAATCTTCGGCGAGATGGGGGTCGCTGACGCGGTGCAGCAGATAGTGGCGCAGTTCGTTTTCGTGCGCGCGCCAGGAATCGATCACGCAGGAAAATTGCATGCTCAGAATTCGTCCCGGTAACGCACCGTGATGGGATAGCGCCAATCCTTGCCGAAGCCGCGGTCGGTGATGCGCACGCCGACCGGCGCCTGGCGGCGTTTGTATTCGGCGATGCGGATCAGCTTCACCACACGCTGCACGTCCGCCTCGGCATAACCCTTGGCGACGATCTCGCCGATGTTCATGTTCTTCTCGACATAGCAGGCCATGATGGCATCCAGCACGTCATAGGGCGGCAGGCTGTCCTGGTCGGTCTGGTCCGGTTTCAGTTCGGCGCTGGGGGGACGGGTGATGATGCGTTCCGGGATCACGCGGCCGAGCGTGTTGCGGTAGTTGGCCAGGCGGTACACCCAGGTCTTGCTCACGTCCTTGATCACCGCAAAGCCGCCGGCCATGTCGCCGTACAGCGTGCAGTAGCCGACCGTCATTTCCGATTTGTTGCCGGTAGTCAGCACCAGCGAGCCGGTCTTGTTGGAGATCGCCATCAGCAGCGTGCCGCGGATGCGCGCCTGCAGGTTCTCTTCGGTGGTGTCGGCAGTTCGCCCCCTGAACAGCGGCGCCAGCGTGTCCTGCAGCGCGTTGAACGTCGGCAGGATGTCCAGTTCCTCATAGCGCACGCCGAGCAGTTTCACCATCTCGCGCGAATCGTCCTTGCTGATCTGCGCGGTGTAGGGCGACGGCATCATCACCGCCAGCACCTTGTCCGCCCCCAGGGCGTCCACCGCCACCGCCAGCGTCAGGGCGGAATCGATGCCGCCGGACAGGCCCAGCAGCACGCCGGGGAAACGGTTCTTGTGGATGTAGTCGCGCACCCCCAGGCACAGCGCGCGGTAGATGCTGGCTTCGTCCTTGACCACGCTGTCGCGCACGCCCGGCACCAGCTTGCCGTCGCGGAACTCGACCATGCCCAATACTTCGTCGAATGCGGGAAACTGGTGCGTCAATGTGCCTTCGTTGTCCATGGCGAAAGAAGCTCCGTCGAATACCAATTCATCCTGCCCGCCCACCAGGTTGGCATAGACGACGGGCACGCCGATCTCGCCGATGCGTTCGCGTATGGTCTCGTAACGCGTGGCCTGCTTGTCGAAGTGGTAAGGCGAGGCATTCAAAACCAGCAGCGCTTGCGCCCCCGCCTTTTTGGCACGGATCGGCGCATGCTCGTGCCACACATCGGCGCAGATGATGATGCCGAGCTTGATGCCCTCCATCTCCAGCACATAGGGCTCGCTGCCGTGCGTGAAATAGCGCTCCTCGTCGAACACGCTGTGGTTGGGCAGCGAATGCTTGTGATACGTGGCCACGATGTTGCCGTCGCGCAACACCGATGCCGCGTTGTAACAGTTCTTGCCGACCTTGTGCGGATGTCCGACCACCGCCGTGATGCCCCGCACCTGTTGCGCCAGATCGTGCAGCGCCAATTCGCACGCATGGTAGAACCCGTCGCGCAACAGCAGGTCTTCGGGCGGATAGCCGCACAGGCTGAGCTCCGGCGTCAGCAGGATGTCCGCACTTTGCGCCTTGGCGCGTTGCGCGTAGTCGGCGATCTTGGCGGCATTCCCGGCAAGGTCGCCGACGGTGCAATTGATCTGGGCGATGGCTATTTTCATTGCTTTACAGGCTCACAATAAATATCGATGTAGGGTGGGCACGCTTTTGTGCCCACGCGGTAGCAGGGTTGGCACAACACGCAGGATGCGCTTGCGCACCATGCACCAGCGCACCCTGCGGCAGTCCCATTCATGTTCTGTCTTCCAACATTTGCGGTTGATCCAGTTCAACGCGTTCGATCCTGGCGAACTGCTCGGTGATCTTGCGGCTGCTGATCTGCACGTCGTCCACGTCCTTGTTGGCCTGGCGGATGTGCTCGGCCAGTTTCTTCATGCGTTCGTCGAAGCGGCCGAAGTCCTTGCCCAGCTTGCCCAGCTCGTCCTTGATGATGTGCACCTGCTTGCGCGTCTCCACGTCCTTCATCACCGCGCGTGCGGTGTTGAGCACCGCCATCAGCGTGGTCGGAGACACGATCCACACGCGGCGCTGCATGGCGTAGTCCACCACATCGGAATGATGTGCATGAATTTCGGCAAACACCGCCTCGGCGGGAATGAACATCACCGCGCCGTCGGAAGTCACCTCGGGGATGATGTATTTGCCGGCGATGTCGTCCACGTGTTTTTTCACGTCGGCCTTGAATTGCCGTTCCGCCACCAGTTTTTCGGCCGGTGTCGCCGCATCGAACATGCGGTGATAGTTCTCCAGCGGGAATTTGGAATCCACCGCCACCATGCCGGTCGGCTCCGGCAGCTTGAGCACGCAGTCGGCGCGTGTGCCGTTGGGCAGGGTGTACTGCATCTCGAAAGCCTGCGGCGGCAGGATGTTGCGCACCAGCCCTTCCAGTTGGACTTCCCCAAAAGCCCCGCGCGAACGCTTGTCGCCCAGCAGTTCCTGCAGGCTCACCACATTGGTGGTGAGGCCGTCGATCTTCTTCTGCGCCTCGTCGATGGTGGCCAGCCGCGCCATCACGCTGACGAAAGTCTCGTTGGTTTTCTTGAAGCCCTCGTCCAGGCGCTCGTTGACCTTGCCGCCGATCTGCTCCAGCCGGCCGTCCACCGTCTTGCCCAAAGTCTCGATGCTGTTGCGCAGGTGTTGCGAGGCGTTGTTGAACGATTCCTGGATCAGCTTCTGCTCGGCGCGGCCCTGCTCCGCCAGTTTTTCCAGCATCTGCGCCAGCATCTCGGTGCGCAGCGCGGCGATGGCGTCGCGCGTTGCGCGCTGTTCCCCGCCCACCGCTGACCGTAGCCGCTCCGATTCCGCCGCCTGCGCCGCGATCAGGCGGTCGCCCTGCTTGCTCAGGCCGTCGTGCAGGTCGGTGAGCATGGCGCGGTGCTGTTGCTCCAGCATTTGCGCCGCGCGCGCGGGCTGCCGCCATTGCAGCGCCAACAGCACGGCCAGCAGCAGAACCGAAACGACGGACAGGATTTCCAGCATGATTGACCGGGAATTAAAAAGAGTGCGCAGTATAAACCATCAAGCGCCGGACGAAATGCCGCGGTTGATGCGATCTTCAGCCCTGCTTTTCGAAAACGCAGACTGTGTTGCGTCCGTTCTCCTTCGCCCGGTACATCGCGATATCGGCCCATTTGAGGACATTCTCCAGGCTGGCTTCGTGATCGACGAACAGCACCACGCCGATACTGGCCGTGCAACGATGCTCCACAGCATGCTCCGCATTGTCATCCTGACCTTCCGCCGAAGACCGGGGCCCGGACGTCGTGCCGTCGCCGCTGTTTTCCGGATTCGGCAACACGCAATACTTGCGCCTCAAATAGTACGGCTCCTCCAGCGCGGCGCGGATCTTTTCCGCAACCGCTCTGGCCTGGGCAATGGAGACCTCCCTGCCCACATCCAGTTCGCCGAGCAGCACAACGAACTCGTCGCCCCCGAACCGGGCGACGGTATCCATTCCGCGCACGCAGCGGGTAATGCGCTGCGCCACCTCGATCAGGAGCAGGTCCCCCACCTCATGGCCGTGGCCATCGTTGAGCGGTTTGAAATTATCCAGGTCGAGAAACATCACCGCGCCATGGCGGCCGCTGCGTTCGCTGGCAGACATTGCCTGGGTCAGGCGGTCGGCCAGCAGCAGGCGGTTCGGCACGCCGGTCAGGGCGTCGTAGTGCGCGATACGGCTCAATTCCGACTCGTGCGCCTTGATATAGCTGATGTCGGAAAACACCCCCACGTAACGCTGCACCTTCTCCTTGTCGTCGCAGATGGCGGTTATCGACAGCATCTCGGGATAGATTTCGCCCGATTTGCGCCGGTTCCAAATCTCCCCGCGCCATGCCTTGTTCTCCTGCAGCGATTTCCACATCGACCGATAGTACGCCTCGTCCTGGCGGCCCGATTTGAGCAGGCTCGGGTCCTTGCCCATGGCCTCCTCGCGCGTGTAGCCGGTGATCCGCGTGAACGCCGGATTGACGTCGACGAACCGGTTGTCGGCATCGGTGATCACGATGCCTTCCTGGCTGTTTTCGAACACGCTGGCCGTGATGTGCAAGTTCTCTTCCGCCCACTTGATCTCGCTGATGTCGTGGCCGACGGCCAGCACCCCGACCGGTATGCCATACGGTCCCAGTTCCGGCACCATATGAATGGAGTGGATTTGCGGCCGCCCTTCGCCGGCCGGGACGATCTGCTCGAAACTGACGCTCTCGCCGGTAGCACCCACGTGCAGCAATGCCTTCTGGTACGCGTCAAACAGCGCTCGCGGCACGAATTCCGTCGGGGTCTTTCCGACCATGTCTGCCGCCCTGATCCCAAGCGTATGCTCCAGGGTCGGATTGGCGTAAAGCGTGTGGCCCTCGCAATCGTACCTCGCGATATTGCCCGGGGAATTTTCCGCCAGGGTACGGAATTCACGTTCCCGTGCGACCAGGTTTTCCTCGGCGCGCTTGCGCGCGGTGATATCGCGGAAATACCAGACGCGACCGTAATACCTGCCGTCCGCTCCCGTGGCAGGCGCGGAATAGCGCTCGATCACCCGCCCGTCCCCAAGCGGTATCTCTTCGCGGCTCTTTTCGTCGCGGTGCTGGTACAGATACTGGACGCGTGCGAAGAACGCCTGCGGATTGGCCACCTGGTCGACGACCGACTTGAGGACGGGCTCGTCCTCCCCGGCTTCTATCAATTGCGGCGGGAGCTGCCATAACTCGACGAACTGCCGGTTGTAGGAAACGATGCGCCCGTTCTCGTCGACCACCAGGATGGCATCGGGCGAGGTCTCCTGCTGGGTCTGCAGGATGGTGTTCTTGAACCTGATCTCTTCCTGCGCGCGTTTCTGCCCGGTGACGTCGCGCCAGAGGGCAACGAGCAGACGCTTGCCGCCGATATGCAGGATATGCGCATTGATCTCGACATCCAGGATATCGCCGTTCCTGCAGCGATGGCGGTTGGCGAAACTCGCGCCGCCCTCCGCCTCGTTCTGCCGCACCGAATCGAGCAGCGCCGCCCGATCCAGGTCGGCCTGGGTATCCACCAGATTCATGCGCAACAACTCTTCGCGCGTGTAGCCCAGCATGCGGCAGACCGCGGGATTGACCTCGACGAATTGCAGGGTGTCCGGGTCGATCAGCTCGATCGCGAAGTCGGCCTGTTCGAAGATGGTGCGGAACAAGGCTTCGCGCTCGGTCAATTGCCGCTCCAGCCGCTTGCGCCCGGTGATGTCTTCCGTGATGCCCATCAGCTTTTCGATGTGGCCGTGCTTGTCCTTGATGGGGACGAAACACGATTTGTATATCTGCTCCGCGGTTCCGGCGGCCTGAAACTCGAAGTGGCTGGACTCGCCGCCATAGGCCTTGTCCATCAGTGCGCCGATGCGCTCGCGGTCAGCATCGCTGACGGCATCCAGGTAGCGATACCCCTGGATCTCGCATTCGTCCTTCAACCCCATCATGATCAGCCCCGACCGGTTCATGGAGGTTATCCTGCCGTCCATGCCGATCTCGTGGATGCACATGGGCGAGTTTTCGACCAGCAGGCGGTTGTGATTTTCGCTTTCGCGCAGGGCGCGGGTGATCTTTTCGTTTTCCCGCAGTGCCGCTTCCAGTTCCCCGGTGCGGCGGCGCACTTCCTCTTCCAGGGTGATCGCGGTCTGGAACAGGTTGAAGTCCGAACTCTGGATGCTGGTGTTGCGTTCGACGCGATTCATCAGCGCCTGAACGACTTTGTTCAGGCGCACGATCTCGGCCTGCAAATCCGGTTTGCTCTCGCCTTGCTGCGGTTCGACGGGTTTATCCATCTTGCGGCTGTCCGTCCGGCTCGGCGGCCTGGCCGACGGCGATCCCGGTGAAGGTCTGGTTGACGTGTATTCCGTGGAACTGTTCGCCGTAGCTGCTGAAACCGACGGTGTTGTTGCGTCGGAATACTTCCGAAACGCGGCCCAATTGACCGTTCTGGACGATCTCCTGGTTGCGCAGAATGCAATCGCAGCCGAAGACGAGTTGTGGCGGCCCGATCTCGGCGCGGATATTGTCGAAAGTCTGCTGAAGGTTTTTTTCCAGGTCCAGGCCGTGCGCCACCCGGAGCACCACGCCCTCCTCAATGGCGCAAAAGAACTTCATGCTGCCGTCGGGATTCGTTTTCTGTATGGCGCGAACGTAGTTCGTGCCTTCGATCACGACCACCAGCGGCGAGGCGGCGAAACGCGTGGCGCTCAGCTCGGGCACGGCAACCCCGATCAGCCGCGCGTATTCTTCAGCCGCCGGCAGTCCGTTGATCTGCCTGACGGTGCGCGTGGCGGTATCGGCTTCCGTGACCACCAGTCGCTCCGGGGTGGCAACGAAATGGTGCGTCATGAATACCCTGAACGGCAAGGAAGTGCTGATCAGGATCAATGCGGCGCTGTCGGCATGGAAGCGGCCGTCGCAGTAAACCCAGGTCTGCTCGAATTTCCGGTCGTCTCCCGCCGAGCCGCCAACCAACGGGATCCTGCCCAGCGCCGACTGCATGGCATGCGCCACCGGCTCTTCGCGTATGGACATCCCGTCGATCAGCAGCATCGCAAAACTGTTTTTCGGGTCTGCTTGCGGGGCTTTCCTTTCCAGCCGCTGCAGCAAGCTTTGCGCCAGGTCATGAACCCTGGCATTGTCGAAGCGGTTCAATTGATCCAGCAGCCCGCTGACGGCGAAACAACTACCTGCCGCAAAGCTTGCCCCGGTAAGGCTGTGCCGGCGATAACCGTCCGGCCCGATCTCCCCGGCAGTGGTGCATCCCACCACCTGGATTCCCGGAAACAGCTGGTTCATTGAGGCTGCCAGTTCTGCAAGATCGTATTCGCTGGAACAGAAGAAGACTACCAACTCGATGTGCGGCTGCACAATCGCCGCGTGAAATTCCTGCACTGCCTGACGAGCGTCGACTGCGCATGTTTGCGTGATGCGAATATTCCGAGCGTTCATTTTCTCCACCTCGAACCTCCAGCGCCGGACGCATATTTGCTGTGCTGACACAGTCTGCATTCCTTGAGCAATAACCGGCTCTGCGTCCGGTTGAAATCATTGCTCCTGCTTGAAAACCGCAATGCCGCTTTTGGTGCAACCGGTTGCAGTATAGATCAATTGAAACAACAAGGGGCGCCGTGGCGCCCCCCGTTATCGCATGACCAATAACCATCCGTGCATGACTAATATTCCTGCTTGACTCTGAACGCATCCGCAAGGAACGCCAGGCCCTCGTCCCACGAGGCCTTGTCGGCGGCTGCATCATAGGCCAGCGGCAACTTGAACTCCCGGCCGTACTTGTCCGCATCGGGATTGGTAAAGGCGTGTTTGGCGCCCGGATAGGTGACGACGATATAACGCGCGCCTGCCCTGTCCATTTCCTGGCGGAAAGCGGCAACCTGCGCAGCCGGGATCATCGGGTCATCCTCGCCGGTAAACGAGGCAATGCGTGCCTTGACCTTGCCCGCCAACGCCGGCGAGGCCGTTCCCAGCCCGCCGTGGAAACTCACCACCGCCTTGAGCGGTTCGCCGATGCGCGCCATGTTGAGCGCCACCGAACCGCCGAAGCAGTAGCCGATGGCGGCGATGTTGCCGGCATCGACCGTGGCTTCCTTGCCGAGCAGGTTGTAGGCGGCATCGAATCGCGCCTTGGCCAGCGCGGCGTTCTTCGACACTTCGCTGGCGAACTTGCCCGCATCGTCCGGGTGGTGCGCCTGCTTGCCGTCGCCGTACATATCCACCGCCAGCGCGGTGTAGCCGCGTTCCGCCAGCATGCGGGCGCGCTTGCGCGCATATTCGTTGTGTCCCCACCATTCGTGTATCACCAGGATGCCGGGGCGCTTGCCCTTCACCGCATCGTCATAGGCGACATAGCCTTTCAGCGTCGTGCCGTCGGCGCGGTAGCTGACTTCCTTTCCCTGAACCGCAGCATGGGCCGATGCTGCGGCAAACATGAGCACGATGAAACATAACAATGTTTTCATGGTTATTCTCCTGTTGTGAATGGAAAACCAGTATAGATATCCGGACAGAAATGACAAGGGACGCCGAAGCGTCCCTTGTCGTTACTTGTTGCCTTCCCGCAGAAATTACTCTGACGCGCGCATCGCCTTCTTGCGGTCGAACTCTTTCAGGAAGCGTTTGCGGATGCGGATGGACTTCGGCGTCAGTTCCACCAGTTCGTCGTCGTCGATGAATTCGACGGCGGATTCCAGCGTCAACTGGATCGGCGTGGTCAGGCGCACCGCTTCGTCGGTGCCGGAAGCGCGCACGTTGGTGAGCTTCTTGCCCTTGATCGGGTTGACGTTGAGGTCGTTGTCGCGGCTGTGGATGCCGATGATCATGCCTTCGTACAATTTGTCGCCGGGGCTGACGAACATGCGGCCGCGATCTTCCAGGTTCCACAAGGCATAGGCCACGGCCTCGCCGTCTTCGGCCGAGATCAGCACGCCGTTGTGGCGGCCGGGCAAGTCCGGCTTGACCGGACCGTAATCGTCGAACACGTGGCTGATCAGGCCGGTGCCACGCGTCATGGTCATGAAGTCGGACTGGAAGCCGATCAGGCCGCGCGCCGGAATGTGGTATTCCAGACGGGTGCGGCCCTGGCCGTCGGATTCCATGTTGGTCAGTTCGCCGCGGCGGCGACCGATCTCTTCCATGATCGCGCCCTGGTGTCCGTCTTCCAGGTCGATGGAGAGGTTCTCGTACGGCTCGCATTTCTCGCCGTTGATCTCCTTGTAGACCACGCGCGGCTTGCCCACGGCCATCTCGAAACCTTCGCGGCGCATGTTTTCCAGCAGGATGGTCAGGTGCAGTTCGCCGCGCCCGGAAACGCGGAACACGTCGGCATCCTGCGTGTCTTCCACGCGCAGCGCGACGTTGATCAGCAGTTCTTTGGTTAGGCGGTCGCGGATCTGGCGGCTGGTGACGAACTTGCCTTCGGTGCCCGCCAATGGCGAGGTATTCACCATGAAGTCCATGGTCAGCGTGGGCTCGTCCACCATCAGCATGGGCAGACCAACCGGCGCATCCTTGTCGCAGATGGTGACGCCGATGCCGATGTCTTCCAGGCCGGAGATGATGATGATGTCGCCCGCCTCGGCGCTCTCGACCGGAATGCGATCCAGGCCCTGGAAACCCAGCACCTGGTTGATGCGGCCGGAACCGACCTGCTTCTCGTGGTTCATCACCACCACTTGCTGGCCGGGCTTGATGCGCCCGTTCAGCACGCGGCCGACGCCGAGGCGTCCGGTGAAGGTGGAATAGTCGAGCGCGGCCAGTTGCAGTTGCAGCGGCGCTTCGGGATCGCCCGGCGGGGTCGGCACGTGCTTGAGCACGGTGTCGAACAGCGGTTTCATGTCGGCGGCAGAGCCGCCCTTGGACGGCGCATCTTTCAGATCCATGCAGGCCCAGCCGTTCAGGCCGGAGGCATAGATCACGGGGAAATCGAGCTGCTCGTCGGTCGCGCCCAGCTTGTCGAAAAGGTCAAAGGTCTGGTTCAGCACCCAATCCGGACGCGAACCGGGACGGTCGACCTTGTTGATCACGACGATGGGCTTGAGGCCCAGCGCCAACGCCTTCTTGGTCACGAAGCGGGTCTGCGGCATCGGGCCTTCCACCGCATCCACCAGCAGCAGCACGCCGTTCACCATGCCCAGCACGCGCTCCACCTCGCCGCCGAAGTCGGCGTGTCCCGGTGTGTCGACGATGTTGATGTGGGTGCCGTTGTATTCGATGGCGGTGTTCTTGGCCAGGATGGTGATGCCGCGCTCTTTTTCCAGGTCGTTGCTGTCCATCACGCGCACATCCACTTTCTGGTGCGCGGCAAAGGTGCCGGATTGGCGCAGTAATTGGTCAACCAGAGTGGTCTTGCCGTGGTCGACGTGGGCGATGATGGCGATGTTGCGGATGGCGCGGGACATGTCGTACTACCTGTGCTGGATTCAAAGGGCGCGCATTCTAGCACAGAGCACGACTGCGAATATGACAACTATATATCGGCGAATTGCACCCGGTTGCGGCCGGCCGACTTGGCCTGATACATGGCGGTATCGGCCACGCGCAGCAGGTTCTCCTGCGATGCCCCGTGATTGTTGAACAACACCACGCCGATACAGGCGGTACAACGATGCTCGACGATCTCCGTTTCCAGGCCGCCCTCTTTCACCACCGGCAGGCGGTAAACTTCCCCCAGAATCTGGCGAATCTTCTCCGCCACCGTGCCAGCCCGGGTCCTGGAAATGCCCTTGTCGCAATCCAGTTCGCTCAACATCACCACAAACTCATCGCCGCCGAAGCGCGCCACGGTATCGACTTCGCGCACGCAACTGCCGATGCGGCGCGCCACTTCGACCAGCAGGATGTCCCCCACGTCGTGGCCGTGCTCGTCGTTGAGCGGCTTGAAATTGTCCAGATCGATGAACATCAGCGCCGCATAGCGGTTGTTGCGCCTGCAGGCCGAGAGCACCTGATTGAAGCGATCCTGCAGCAGGCGCCGGTTGGGCAATTTTGTCAGCGCGTCGTAAAAGGCCAGGTTGCGTATCTGTTCCTCGGCCCGCTTGCGCTCGGTGATGTTGCGCGTGACGCCCAGCAGGATCAATTCGCCCGCCTCGTTTTGGGTGAAATGCGTCGTCACTTCAGTCCAGACTCTCACGCCGTTGCGGCAATACTGTTCCACCTCGTCCGTATACACATGATCGTCATCCCGGCCCTTCAGGAATTTCTTGCTGCGCTCCTCTATCCATTTCCTCACGTCGATCCTGGATTGCGGCGCAAGCATTTCGTCGGTCGGATGCGCCATGACTTCTTCCGCCGTGTAGCCGAGCAGCTTGAACACCGAGGGGCTCATGTACACCCATTTATCCGTTTCCAGGTTCACGATCCAGATCACGTCGGAGATGTTGTTGGCCAGAAAGCGATACCTCGCCTCGCTTTCAAGCACCAGTTTTTTCTGCTGGTCGAGCGCATCCAGCATGCGATCCAGGTGCCGTGCCAGGATGCCGATCTCGTCCTGCCGGCCGGTGTCGGACCGCCGTTTTCCCGAGCCATGCTCGACCGCGGCCGCGACCTGCATCAGATGATTGAGGCCGCGCGTCAACCGGCGCGCCAGCACCAACGCAATAAAGGACACCGCCAGCACGGCAACAACCATGAGCACCATCCACATCAGCGTGAGCGCGGCAAGGTTCGCGTTCGCCGCGTCCCGCGACATTTCCACCCGCACCCAGCCCAGCAACCTGCCTTCGGCCATGACCGGATGAGCGACGGCGATCTGGTTCTCCCGGTTCACCAGGATGAGCTGTTCCCTGGATGCGGAAGCCAGCATGTCCCTGCTCACCTTGTCCGTCACGAAGAAGCCGACCTCATCGGGATTGGTCGAAGCCAGCACTTCTCCGTGCGTATTCAGGAAATAGGCGCGTTGCAGATCCTGCGTTTTGGCAAAGCCCTGCACCACTTCCTGCAGTCCGACCAGGTCGTTCGCCAACGCCCATGAGGTGCCGCTGATGGAAAGGGCGTGCGCCAGCGATGTCGCCCGCTCCTTGGAAGATTGATACAACGCCTCGCGTTGCTGCTCGAGAATCAGATAGCCGAAGCCCAGCATCAGGGCGAGCGACGCCAATACGAAGCCCAGGATCAGTTGCCTTCGTATCGAACCGCGCCACAACAGGCTGATGTATTTGCCGGTTTTCATCAATACTCGAGATGCCGCACCGTTTCGGAAAACACTTTCAGGTAGCGCTGCACCGGCCGGTAGGTTTCATCGGTCGCATGCTCGAAACGGGTGATGCCCAGCTTCTCGAGCAAGGCCCGGCCTTCTGCCGTCTTGTCCAGGCCGACGAGCGCATTGCCCACTTTTACCGCCAGTTCCGGAGGAACATCGTCCCGGTACACCCAGCCGTTGTTCGGCAACGTTTCGGTCTGCCATTTCACCACCAGTTGCGCCGCCAATTCCGGCTTTTCATGCTCGAATATCTTCCAGGGCACCGGCCAGGTCGCCCCGGCTGCGACGTGGCCGCGCAGTACATTCATGATGGACGATTCCTGCGAACCGACGTACAGATTCTCGATATCTCGATTCACGTCGAGACCATGCGTATGCAAGTAGTACTGCGGCATCATGGTTGCCGCCAAAGCCGTGGGAGCGGGATACGACACTTTCTTGCCTTTCAGGTCGGACACCTTGCGAATGCCGCTGTCCCTGCGCACCAGGATGATGCCGCGGAACATCTCGTCGTCCCCCATCTTGCCGAAAACCCGGTAACCGTACTTGAGCGACCGGACGGTCTGATAGGGATTGGGCATGGCAAAATCGAAATGCCCGCCGTAGAGCTTCTTCTCGAATTCTTCGTAGTTGCGCGATGCTTCGATGCGAAAACGCGCTTGCGGGAGGGTGGTATTCAGATAATCGGCGACAGGACCGTATACCTCGACCAGGCGTTTGGGATTGTGCAAGGGGTGGATGCCCACGATATATTCCTTGGGCACATCTGCGCTGCGCGGCGAAAAGTCGGGCTGATAGGATTCTCCCTGCTGTTTGTCGCAACCGGCGACCAGCAAAGCGGCAAGTGCAACAATATGCCATTTCATCTGAAGTTCTCCCCCGCCACGGACCACCTCATCGTTTACCAGCCTGTACCGAAATATACTCGCTAACCCGTTGGCGGCAAATACATCGGCCGCCCGCAACATAAAGCTGGCTTTTATTTTCTTGCTGAGTATAATGCGCGCCTTGCCGCTTCTGGGCGGCATTTGAGTTCATCGTTTTCTGACCCTCCAGCATCCATACAGGATGCGCCAAGCTTCACCGGTTAGCGACGATGTTTGTTTGCGCCGGTAGAGGTATTCCCCTACTGAATTTCATTGTGTGGCCGCAGGCCGCGCATGCGCTGTGTCTGAAAAAATTAAGGAACAACTGTGTCTGAAAAAACCATTACTGCTGCACCCGCGACTGCCGACAACGCAGCCACCTTTGCCACACTGGGCCTGGATCCGGCCATTCTCAAAGCCGTACAGGACGCGGGTTACACCGTCCCCTCCCCGATCCAGGCGCAAGCCATTCCGGAAGCGCTGGCCGGCCACGACCTGATGGCCTCCGCCCAGACCGGCACCGGCAAGACTGCCGCCTTCATCCTGCCCGCCCTGCAACGCCTGTCGGTGCAATCCGAAGTGCGCAGCAAAGGCCCGCGCGTGCTGGTGCTGACGCCGACGCGCGAACTGGCACAGCAAGTGTCCGATGCCGCCAACAAGTACGGCAAGAACATGCGCGTCAAGGTGGTGAGCATCCTCGGCGGCATGCCCTACCCGCTGCAAAACAAACTGCTGTCCGGTTTCGTCGACATCCTGGTGGCCACACCGGGCCGTCTGATCGACCACATCGAACGCGGCCGCATCGACTTCTCGCGCCTGGAAATGCTGGTACTGGACGAAGCCGACCGCATGCTGGACATGGGCTTCATCGATGACGTGGAACGCATCGCCGCCGCCACACCGGCCACCCGCCAGACCCTGCTGTTCTCTGCCACGCTGGAAGGCGCGATCGGCAACCTGGCCATGCGCCTGCTGAAGAGCCCGAAGCGCATCAGCGTCGCTTCCTCGCAAGCGCGCCACGAGAACATCGAGCAACGTCTGATGTATGTGGACGATATGGCGCACAAGAATCGCCTGCTCGACCACCTGCTGCGCGATGTCGACCTGAACCAGGCACTGGTATTCACCGCCACCAAGCGCGATGCCGATTCGCTGGCGGATGAACTGTCCGCTGCCGGCCATGCCGCCGCCGCCCTGCACGGCGACATGAACCAGCGCGAACGCAACCGCACCCTGCTCAACCTGCGCAAAGGCAATGTGCGCGTGCTGGTCGCCACCGACGTTGCCGCACGCGGCATCGACGTGGCGGGCATCACCCACGTCATCAACTTCGACCTGCCCAAGTTCGCCGAGGACTATGTACACCGCATCGGTCGCACCGGCCGTGCCGGCGCATCGGGTATCGCCGTGTCGTTCGCTTCCAACCGCGATGCAATGAACCTGAAAAAGATCGAGCGCTTCACCGGTCAACCCATCAAGGCGCACACCGTTGAAGGCATGGAGCCGAAGTTCAAGCCGCGTCCCGCTTCTTCCGCACCTCGCGGCGGCGCCCCGCGCGGCAACGGCGGTGGTTACGCAGGCCGCAACAGCAATGGCGGCGGTTATGCCGGTCGCAGCAACAACGGTGGCAACTTCAACCGTCATGCAGCACCGGACAGCCGTCACGAGCATTCGCAAGACCAGCGCCGCGACGGTCACAAGCACAGCCGCTTCAGCAACGATGCGCAACCGCGCAGCGGCTATTCGAACGGCAACGTGAATGGCAATGTGGGCGGCAATCGTGCACCAGCCCATCATGCACCCGCCAATCGCGCTCCTTCGCCCCATGCCGGGACACCGCGCCGCCCGCAAGGCACGAGCTTCTCGCTGGGACGCGGGCATAACAGCAGCAACGGCAATAAACGCTGAAACTGCAGCACCACATACAGCCCCGAACCGTAAATACCGGTTCATAAGCATGGTTAAAACGCCTGATGTGTCCCATCAGGCGTTTTTCATGGCAACGGCTTTAAACAGGCCAAAGCCGAAATTTGCCCCATTCGGGGCCGTCAATTCCGGCTCGAATTGGTTTATCATGCGCCCACCAAAAAACAATATCTGCTCGGGGGGTTCATGCTTAAGAAAATTATCGCTCTTGTACTGATCGTGCTTGCAGGTGGAACCTGGGTTTATCTGGATTATCTGAACAAACAAGAACTGAAGGCTGCAGAAGAAGTTCGTCAGGCAATGGCACAGGCCCGCGCCCAGGCGCAGGCGAGGGCCAAGGCCGCGGAGGAAGCGAAGGCCAAATTCGAAGCCCAACTCCTCGTCGACCTGACAACTTGCAAGGCCACCGCAGAGCAAGCCAAGGTGGATTTTCTGGACGCAAACAAGAAACCCGTGCGCCGCAAACCGGGCCAATTCACCGTTCCGGCAGCAGTGCAGGCAGAAGCAGACAAGACGCTGGAAACCGCCAACGCGGCATGCCAGGCGACTTACGACATGCATTTGGCCAGCGGCACATAAATCGGTTCAGCGGCGCTCTTCGTCTTTGGGCAGCAGGCAGGCCGGTTCCTTGCAGCCGAAGACGGAGAAGTAACGCCACCATATTGCCAGCAGAATCGGGAACAACGCCAACCACAGCCAGTTCCCGTCTTCCGTCGGAGTCAGTTCTTCCCGCCACCACCCCACGGCCACTTTCAGGCAAACGATCAACAGCCCCAGCAGCAGCACCAGCACGAGGGGACGCATAAAAGCCCGGAGCAGATTCCTGTTCATCAGTCTGCCACGTGTTCGGTCAACGACACGTTGCGGCTGCGATGCGGCAGTTCCAGATAGCGATGCGTCTGCATCTCGATCAGGCGGCTGGCGATGCGCTGCGCTTCGCTGTCGTGCCCCGCCGTCCCGTACAGCGAATCCGGCGCCACCTCGAACGAAGCCACCAGCTTGACGTGGTTGTCGTACAACACGTCGATCAGCCAGGTAAAGCGCCTCGCCTCCGCGCCGTTCTCGGCAGTCATTTCGGGTATCCCCGATACAAAAACGGTCGGATAACGATGCGCAATTTCCAGATAATCGGATTGGTCGTGATGCCCGCCGCACAGTTCGCTGAAATCGAACCAGACCACTTCGCGCGCCGCGCGCCTGACCGGAATCCCGGTATGCCTGACCCGAATCGAATCCGTGTCGGCGTGCATTCCCGCCGTAAGCCGCTGGAACAGGGAATCCATCAGTCCGTCGGCAGCCGCATCGGCGGACCGCATGAAGAGCGGGTCGCGCTCCATTTGCAGCATGCGGAAATCGGGGCCGCTTTCGAGGTGCAATATCTTCAATTCGCGCTTGAGCAAGGCAATGGCAGGCAGGAAATTCTGCCGCTGCAAACCATGCGGATAGAGTTCGTCCGGGGAGAAATTGGAAGTGGTCAGCAGTATCACGCCGCGCTCCAGCAGCGCACCCAGCAAGCGCCCCAGAATCATCGCATCGGCGATGTCGTCGACGTGGAATTCGTCCAGGCAGAGCAGGCGCGTGGAACGCACGATACCATCGGCCAGGGCCATCAGCGGATCGTGCTCGCGGGCAAGCCGCTTCATCTCGTGGTGCACTTCGGCCATGAAGTTATGAAAATGGATGCGGCGCTTGCGGCGGAACGGCACGCAATGATACAGCCCGTCCATCAGGAAAGTCTTGCCCCGCCCCACGCCTCCCCAGATATACAACCCCTTGGGCACCTCGGGACTGAGCAGGCTGCGGCCGAGAAATTGGTCGCGCTTGCTCTTGAACTCCATCAGTTGCTGCCAGAACTTTTCCAGTTCCTCGATGGCTTCCTGCTGCCGCGCATCGCTGACAAATCCCGACTTCTCGCAAGCAGCCCGATACCATGCCTTCGGGCTGACGCCGGTGCTGTGTACTGGGTGCTGCATTACCGATCGACCTCGACGAATTCCAATGCGTTCTGATCCGGGTCGCGGCAAAACACCGCGCGTCGTCCGGACTGGCTCATGGTGTGGCGGACGCCGGCGGCTTGCAGGCGCTCCTTCAATTCCTCCAGACTCTTCAAACCCAGCGCAACGTGGCGGTCGCGCCCGCCATGGGCGGGTCGCTGCAACCCCGCTTCGGGGTCGGGCAGCAGCATCAGGTGAATCTGCTGGTTAGCCGCAATGTCGTACCACACGCCGTCGAAGCTCATTTGCGGCCGGTTTTTGGCAAGGTGCAAGCCCAACACGCCTTCGTAGAATGCGCGCGATCTGGCTAGGTCGCTGGTCAGCAGCGTGGCGTGATGGATACCTGTAATCATTTCGAATCGGACAAAGTTGGGATGCACAAAATTATACACAGGGAGTAAGATGGCGACGCCATTCTGACCATCCAAGGAGCGAAAATCATGACGAATATCGTGCAATTGCTGGGCGACGAAGCCGATCATCTGTTGAAGCACCGCTGTGCGGGCATCCCGAAAGAGTCGCTGCACTTGCCGGGACCGGATTATGTGGATCGCGTGGTGGCCATGAAAGACCGCAAGACCGGCGTGTTGCGCAGCCTGCAGGCGCTATACGGACATGGCCGGCTGGCAAACAGCGGCTACCTTTCGTTGCTGCCGGTGGATCAGGGGGTGGAGCATTCCGGCGGCGCCTCGTTCGCGCCCAACCCGATGTATTTCGACCCGGAGAATATCGTCAAGCTCGCCATCGAAGGCGGCTGCAACGGCGTGGCTTCCACACTGGGCGTGCTGGGCTCGGTCGCCCGCCGCTACGCGCACAAGATTCCATTTGTCGTCAAAATCAACCACAACGAGATACTGACTTATCCCAATATTTACAACCAGACGTTGTTCGCCAGCGTGGATCAGGCCTTCGACATGGGGGCGGTCGCCGTGGGCGCAACCGTGTTTTACGGCTCCGAGCATTCGCGCCGCCAGATCCAGGAAATCTCCGAGGCGTTCGAACACGCGCATGAATTGGGCATGGCCACCATCCTCTGGGCTTACTTGCGCAATTCCGCGTTCAAGACCGCCGACAAGGACTACCACGTCGCCGCCGACCTGACCGGCCAGGCCAACCACCTTGCCGTGACCATCAACGCCGACATCGTGAAACAAAAGATGGCCGAAAACAACGGCGGCTACAACGCCATCAAGTTCGGCAAAACCCATCCCAAGGTGTACAGCGAGTTGACCACCGACCACCCCATCGACCTGGTGCGCTACCAGGTGGCGAACTGCTACATGGGACGCGCCGGTCTGATCAATTCCGGCGGCGAGTCGGGCAAGGACGACTTGCAGCAGGCGGTGCGCACGGCGGTGATCAACAAGCGCGCCGGCGGCATGGGGTTGATCCTGGGGCGCAAGGCGTTCCAGAAGCCGGTGAAGGACGGCATTGCATTGCTCAATGCAGTTCAGGACGTGTATCTGGATAAGGCAGTCACGGTGGCGTAACCGGCATGCCGCCCGTGCGCAGATGTCCGGGCGACAAATCGATCAGAAATCCCAGCGGAACCCGAGCGAAACATATTTCCGTTTTATTTTCGATGGTTCCAATGCGGCTGGCTTGACATTGGATTGCTCAAAGCCCCCCTCCGCTTCCAGCGTAAGGTTGTTTCTCACCTGATAGCCCGTTTTCAACATGAGCGCATATCTGGTTGTCTTTCCGCCCAAACTGTCTTTTTGCCAGTTCTGCGTCAATGTCGTGTCCAGCGTCAGCCGTTCGCTCAGCGAAGCCAGCAACTCGCTCAAATAGGCGTGGTTGTAAAACACGAACGTCTCTCCCTTGGCGGACGAGCTCTTGTTGAAACTCAGGGTGTATGTCGTGGTATCGCGCCTGAATATGACGTCGCTCCCGGAGACTCTCCCGGTTAGCGTTACTGCCTTGCCGGTTGCAGGCATCGGTGGCCCATAACCTTCCACCCCGGTTGTTCCGTCGCCGTTTTGCGTTCCGCTCTCGGGCAAACTCGACGTATATGCAACCACGACATCTCCGCCTGCTTGCCATTTTTCCTTGATGCGCTTGTTTACCCCGATTTGCGCCACGTTGGTAACGGCAGTACGTTTATTGGCCAGGTCCAGTATGTCGTCCATCGTGAATCCATTTTGCCGCAATTCGCCGATGGTCGAGGGCGCCGAGAAATAATTGAACTCCGGAGGGAAAGGCAGGCCGGTGGCAGGATCGATGGGAGGCAGACCCGTGGCAGGATCGACGACTTGAACCGCCCATGTCTGGGTGTAACCATTAATGGCGTTCTTGATGCTCAACACGGGACTTCTGCGCCTGTCCACAAGAAAATTGTAATCCGTATCCGATTCGGCATTCAATGTCCCTTGCACGGTGAATATGTTCAGTGCCTTGAACTGCGTATCGTAATCCAGCATGGCTATCGCGCTTTTCCCCTGGTCGAAATATCTCAGGTTACCTCCCACCGCCTTGCGGTCTGTCAGGCCGTCGGCTTTTTGGCTGATGGCATAGACCGAGCCTCCCAGCGGGTTCCTGACGCCGAAATCGAGGCTGGCGCCATAGAACACCGGTTTGGAATCCACCGTATCGTCGGATAGTCGGCCATACACAACATTCGCGCGCCAGTTCGAGGTAATTCCGTATCCCGCCGAGATACCGTCAAATCGTCCCAGCACACCGCCTCCCAACGCGGACTGGCGACCAACACGCGCCGAATAATCGTCAACCCGGTTCTTGACTTCATAGTAAAAAGCGCTGGTCCGGTTTTTGTCCGGTTGATCGGGCAAAAAATTCATCGCCTTCAGTCCCTGGAATACCAAACGATTGTCGAATTCGTTGTTGTAGGCGCGGGCTGTTACGTTCACGTTGCCGATCAGCGATTTCTGGTCGATAACCGATAAGCTGGTCGGGCTTTGAACCCCGCCTACCGTCGCTACGGTGTCGGTCTGGCTGTTACCCCAGTAGTAATACATGGAGACATTGCCGTATTGCGTGAACTGCATCTCCGTGCCCTGCGCCCTGGCCAACGATGGCTGTGCCGCGTATGGCGATTGAGTGGGAACGGATTGCAGTTTGGCCAGCCGTTCCGACACCCACATCTTCCCTGCCCCGTTGGGATAGAGCTTTAAATAGGATTCGTATTCCAGCTTGGCCTTGGCCAACTGGCCGCCTTTTTCGCGTGCTATCCCGATCCACAATTGCGCGTCCGCCGAGTACTTGTTGGGCGGAAGCTGCAGCACCTTGTTGAACGCATCGATTGCGGCAAACATTTCGCCGCCCAGCAGACTATCCCGCCCTTTCGCCATCATTACCGCCGCTTGGGCATTTGCTCTTTTGGTCTGCTCTGCGAGCGTGGGGGATTCGGAAGGCTGCGCACTCACCGCGCCCTGGGTGACTTGTTCCAGTTCGGGGAATACGGGCAAGCCGTCTTTTCCGCCGAGTTTCATCGGTTTGGATGCCGGGGAAATTACTGCCTTGGCCGCCGCTATCTGTGCGGGCGTTGGAGTCGGCTTGGGTTTTTCAGGCTCCGGTGTTAGTGCTACCGGCGGCGGGGGTGTTGCAGCGGGCAATTTCGCGGGTTCGGGAACTGGCTTTGCTGTCACGGGGGGAACTGGCGGGGGCGTAGCCGCTTTGGTAGTCACCGGCATTGGCGGCACGGCAACGGGCGGAGCCACGACCGGCGCGACGCCAGGCAACGGCAAGGATGGTATCGGCTTGCTCTCCGGTTCTGGCGGCTTGCTGCCCGTCTTGATATGGATCAACAGGGTACGGTCGTCCGGGCCCGGTGTGACTTTGAATTCTGCCGGGCGATTGAATTGAACATCAATTTTTGGGCCCGTACTCAAGTTGCGCGTCGTTACCGTAAATCCCCGGACGATATCCGAAGGCGGCGACCGGTGCGATTCGTAATTTTGCCACTCGTTGCGGGGGACGCTGCCCAGGATGTTGAAATAGATTGAGAAGTCCGCGGATCTGCGCTGCGGGAAATGGCGCAGGTACTGGATTGGAACGGTGAATTTAACCACGGCATCGACTTCGCCGTTTCCGTCCGTCTTCAGTGTGATATCGTCGATGATCTCGGCAGATGCATACCCGGAAAAGGCACACAGCAGCATAAGCTCGACGATAAACACCCGTGTTCTTCGCAGCATTCTATGTTCCATTTTGTTTACGCTGGTCCTGTGCAGCAAAAGCCGACTTCACGGAAGTCGGCTTCAGGGTTAGAGGAATATTTTCGCGCTTGTTACCACTTGGAGTACGCCGTACCCCTGCTGCCTTTTGGCCTGTGGCAGCCCGAACTCGAGCAATCCTTGGACGTGCTGGCGCCCTCATGGCTCTTCTTTTCCATGCTTCCCACGTAGGTGACGCCCTTGAGGTGGCAAGTCACGCAATATACCGGCCCGCCGCCTTGCGCCCCATTGTGATTCATCCTTTCGGACGACCATCCGGTCGCGCTGGTATAGACGGGGGCGGTATGGCAAGTGGTGCAATCCAGCGTGCCGGTGATCGCCGTCGGAATGTGGTTGGTGATCTTTCCCAGCGCGCCCAGATTGCCTTGCGCCGTGTACGAGCCGTTGTGGCAAACATCGCAGCGCGTGGCCGTGACCACGGCGTGGCTCATGATTGCCCCGCCAAACGTGGTAACGGCACCGCCGTATATCTTGTGGCATCCGCCGGCATCGCAGGAAAGCCCGGCGACCGGAATATGCCCCGCGGATACGCCTTTGGCCGCGGATCCGTTGTGGCAGGTATGACATTGGCCCGCCATGGATGCGGTGTGGGTTACCGCCCCCAGGAATGTCGTGTAGTTCGCCGTATTCTGTTGCGTGTGGCAATTGTCGCATTCGGCCGTCGTCGCGATGTGGGAGCCCGACTTGCCCAGAGCTATCGTGCCGTTATGGCAGGTCGAACAAACGCCCGGCGGGGTGGAATGCGTAAAGGTCGCGCCGAGGAACGACGTGTAATTGCCGGTGTTGGCCTGGGTGTGGCATACGTCGCAGGCAGCCGTGGTTGTGACATGAATGGCCGGCTTGCCCAGCGCGGTGGCCCCGTTATGGCAGTTGGTACACGTGGCCGGGGGAGTGGTATGGGTATACGAGGCGCCCAGGAATGTCGTGTAATTGGCCGTGTTGGTGTGGCATGTGTCGCAGGCCGCCGACGTCGCCACGTGCGTGGCCGATTTTCCAATTGCAGTCGTGCCGTTATGGCAGGTCGAACAGACGCCCGGCGGGCTGGCATGGGTGTAGGAGCCTCCCTTGAAGGTCGTGTAATTCGACGTGTTGGCCTGCGTATGACAGCTATCGCACGCGGCAGACGTCGGCACGTGGGTCGCGGGTTTGCCCAGCGCAGTCGTGTTGTTGTGGCAGCTTGCGCATATTCCCGGCGGTGTGTTGTGTGTGTACGAGGCCCCGAGGAAGGTGGTGTAATTGGCCGTGTTGACTTGCGTGTGGCAGGTATCGCATGCTGCAGTCGTCGGCACGTGGGTCGCCGACTTTCCCTTTGCCGTCGTGCCGTCGTGACATACCGAGCAAGCTTGCGATATGGCCTGGTGGGTGAAGGTGGCCCCAAAGAATGTCGTGTAATTATTGGTATTGGCGGCGGTGTGGCACGAATCGCAACCGGTATAAGGCGGATTGCTGTAGGCGATGTGGAACACCGGCTTTCCTGTTGCCGTCGTGCCGTTGTGGCAGTTTGCGCAAATGCCTATCGGCGTGGTGTGAATAAAGACGGCTCCCAGGAATGTCGCGTAATTGCCGGTGTTGGTTGCCGTATGGCATTTATCGCATTCCGCCGATGTCAGAATGTGGCTGGCCGGCTTGCCCAACGCCAAGGTGCCGTTGTGGCAAGTCGAACAGGCCGCGATCGGGGCAGTGTGCGGGAAGGAAGCGCCGAAGAAGGTTGTGTAATTCTGCGTGTTGGTCTGCGTATGGCAAGTGTCGCAGGCCGCTGTGGTTGGAAGGTGATTTGACGATTTGCCCAATGCTGTGGTGCCGTTGTGGCAAGTTGCGCATACCCCCGGCGGAGTCGGGTGAACATAACGCGCGCCCGCGAAAGTCGTGTAATTTGCCGTATTCGTGTGGCAGACGTCGCAGGCCGCCGTTGTGGCAACGTGCGTCGACGATTTGCCCAGCGCGGTTGTCCCGTTATGGCAGGTCGCGCAAGTTCCCGGCGGCGTGGTGTGGGTATAGGTGGCGCCGAGGAAAGTCGTGTAATTCGACGTGTTGGTTTGCGTGTGGCATGCGTCGCATTGCTGCGTTGTCGCCAGGTGAGTCGCTGGCTTGCCCCGTGCCCCGAGGAGACTGCCCGAGTGGCAGCTCGAACACCTTCCTGGAGCCGTCGGCGGCCCGACGTGGTCGTAATTGCCCCCCAGGAACGTATTGAAACTGGCCGTATTGGAGGTGCTGTGGCAGGTATCGCATTGCGCGCCTCCGGTCGGGATATGCACCGCCGACTGCGTCGTCACCCCGGCAAATTGTCCCAAATGGCAGGTATTGCAGACATTGGCGACGGTCGTGCTCGAGTGATCGAACGTTGCGCCACCGAATGTTGTGGTGCTGGAATGGCAGGTTTCGCAGGCGGCGCCGTTGGTGGCAATATGGGTTACGGGTTTGCTGACAACACCCGGATATATTTGCGAATCACCGTGACACAATTTGCATCCGCTCGATATTCCGCTGTGGTTCATCCTCCAACTGGTAAAGGTGCTGGTGTTGGTATGGCAGGATTCGCAAGGCAACGAAGTCGGAAAGTGCCTCGCAGACTTGCTCACTACGCCAATTGACTGACCGTTGTGGCAGGAGGCGCAATCGCCGGATATGCCGGCATGGTTGTAGCTCTTCACCAGGAAACTGGTGGGGCTGGTGTGACAGGTGTCGCACGCGTTGTTTGTTCTGACATGATTGACGGGTTTCGGCTTGGCGCCGACACGGCTTCCGGTGGAATGGCATCCTGCGCAGTCCAGCGGCGTATTCTTGAAAATGCCGTCCACGTGGCATTGCTCGCATTTCAACGTGGTATGAATGTCCCTGAGCTGGAACCTGGTTTTCGAATGATCGAACGGCGGGGCGCTTGGTACCGGCTTTGCATAGACGATAGCGGCGAAACAAAACATCAAACACGCCAATACCGCCGCTGACAATTTTCCAAATGCACAATCGTTTACGTTCATTCGTAAGCTCCCGGTTTTGTGATTCCTGTCGCGGGGTCAACGACCTGTTTCTTCGCCCCGCAAATTATTTTCTTGATGCAGTTTAGTTAATTAACCGGCTACGATAAAGCGCCTTTCGTCAGCCACTCCAGGCTGACAGGCGGACAGCCGGAAAATCGCTATTTCTTGATCCAGCGCGCGCTGCCCACCTTGATCGTTTTCCATAGCGTTCCAATGTGGCATTGCTCGCACCGGACCCCATATGCTCCATCGTGCTTGTCGTCCTTGTCATGGCACTTGACGCAACTGGCTGCCTGTTTCAAATTCTTGATTACCGGCGATTTGTGGCACTCGGCGCAGCGGATATCCTTGTGTTTTCCATCCAGCTTGAAATCGGTTTTGTCATGGTCGAAATCCCAGCTTTTCCAATCGCGCGTGTTATGGCAAGTCTCGCATTCCGTTCCGAGCGTGCGTTTATGCACGTCCTGCTTTTCGTGGCAGGACCAGCAATCGGACTTGGCATCCTTGTAGCGGGCGCTCAGGTGGCATTTTTTGCACTCGGTAATCAGATGCTTGCCGGTAAGCGGATAGCGCGACAGCAAATGGTCGAAATCGGTTTTTTTCCAGGATTGCTCATGGTGACAGGTTTCGCACTTTTTGCCTTCCTGCCCTTCATGCTTGTCGTCCTTTTTGTGGCATGAATAGCAATCCGCTTTCAGCTTGTCTTTATACAAATCGCCTTTGTGACAGCCGTTGCACTTGACGTCGCGGTGCTTTCCGAGCAGCGGATATTTCGTCTTTTTGTCATGGTCGAAAGGAATTTCTTTCCAGTTCCGCTCGGTATGGCACGACTCGCATTTGAGGCCGAAGCTTCCCTTGTGCTTGTCATCCTTCCTGTGGCAGGAATTGCAATCCGTCTTCAGTTTATTCTTGTAAATATCCCCTTTGTGACACGCGACGCATTTGGCATCGCGGTGTTTTCCCAACAGGGGGTATTTGGTCGCTTTGTCGTGATCGAACAGAATTTCTTTCCAGCTTGTTTCGTTGTGGCAGGTTTCGCACTTTAATCCGAAATCTCCCTTGTGCTTATCGTCCTTCTTGTGGCAATCGTTGCACAGCTTGGGCGTGTCTTTGTATTTTTCATTGATATGACATGCCTTGCACTTGATTTCCTTGTGCTTTCCCAGCAGGTCGAATTTCGTCTTGCTGTGGTCGTAGTGAGTCGTCTTCCAGTCCTTTTCCTCATGGCAGTTCTGGCACTCGGGCCCCAGGCCACCTTTATGCTTGTCCGCTTTCTCATGGCAACTGTTGCACTTGGTGGGCGCATCGCGGTATTTCTTCTGCGGGGGATGGCAATCCCTGCAAAGGACTTTCCCGTTCAGGTGGGCGCCCTTCAGAATGTACCCGGTTGTCGCGTGATCAAAGCCGACTGTATTCAGCTTTGCAACGCGGGCATCCCGACCTTTATGATCGGTATGGCACTCCTTGCACGGTTTTTCCTCCTGCATCAGGCCGTGATAGCCCTGTCTTTCATCAATATCCTTGGCGACGTCTTTGTGACAGTCCTTGCACAGGCCGGATTGGGCCTCTTTGTCATAGGGCTTGTGGCAATTGTTGCACTCGCTTTCGTATTTGAGATGCCCCTGGATAACCTTGCCCGGCAGCAATAAATCGCTCGCCGAATCGGCTCGTGCCTGCATGGCACAGGCAAAAACAGCCGCCGCGCATATGAGCGCCCTGACGAATGTCATTTTGTCGGCAGGATTGCGCATTTAGTATTTGTGCACCGCAATAACATGCCAAATCGAACTGAATGCCAGCATGTACACCAGCGGCACATGAAAGATGTGCCATAGCGAAAACAATTTCTCGTAGGTTGAAAATTGCGCCAGATCGCGGACGGTTAAAAGGTAGGTGCGGATAAATTGGGCGTTCTGATAGAAGAGTTCGTCCAGCCGCTTCATTTGCACATCGCTCCATTGTTTCTCGTTGGCATCCGCGTACATCGCGTCTTCCAGCTCGATAATCAGCGCTCTGGTAAACCACTGAATCCGGAATCCCAAGGTCAGGAAGTTCCACACGCTGATTCTTCCGCCCTTGGAAAGATTCATTGCGTAGTTTCGGTAATCGACCAGTTTCTGCTGCAATCCGGGCGCAAAGCTGAAAACGGATTTGACATCTTTCGATCCTTCCAACTCCTCCTGCAATTGTTGGTAGGTTGTATTTCTGCCGTAAAGGCCGTTGTGAATTTTGGTGTAGAAGAAGCGCCCGAATATTCCGCTCCCCGAAACCAGCAGCATGCAAACCATTGCCACTCCGGCATTGACCGACCCGATCATAAAGGTGGAGTGGAACATGATCAGCGCGGGCCCCAGTATGCCAAACGCCATATGCCATTTGAACCATCCCGGCAGCAACCCCCAATTCCGCATGAAACCGATGCGCTTGCGCAACGGGTAGATCAGCAGCGTCAGCATCATGAGTCCGCCAGCCAATCCGATGTAGTAACCGACATCGTCGCCCGGCTTGTAAAACCCGTCGTGCGAGACGGAATATCCCGCGGCCATCAGCAAGGTGATCACGATCAAATACAGCGTCCAGCCGTAGTCCTTGGGCGGATGCCTGAGCCTTGGCCTGCGCTTTTCAATCAGATTTCTTTGCAATGTCTGTGCAGTCATTTGAAACTCGATAATTCGTTCATGGGGATGTGCACCCTGTCCCCGTCAAACCCTATTTTGCAATCAATGTCCACCCCAAACCGGTTCAGGGCGATGGCCGAGAACGACACTCCACTGTTGGGCGATTATTGTGAATGCAAACTCAGGTTGTCAACTTTACGTCAGGGATCGTCAGATTCCCGTCAACCTTAATTGATATGCAGATTTTTAACAATCCTCTTAAAGGTGTATATTTTTTTCGTTTTTCCGGAATTCCCCATTAAATTAAGGCCAAGACTGTATATGACACACGTCATTGCCCTATTTACGAAGTGGGTTTTGCCTTATCTAGCTGCCGAATTAAGTCGGACTGGGGCATTACCGCTCCCCGGCTCACATGCAAATCGGCCCGTCAATTGCCGAGCGTGCGCGATCTTTCCGCAACGCCATTTCGTTTGAGCATGTTGAACAGTTCAGCTTCGTCGTTGGCGACAATCCTGGACAAATAGGCCATGTTCTTCTCGATCGATTCCAGATAGAAATTCTTGTCGACTCCCATCGTGTCAATGAAATGGAATGCGAGCTTCTTGTAGATTCCGCCCAGCGCGCCATCCAGCTTTTCCCGTGTCATTTCGTAAAAGCGGTTGGTCTGGCAGAGCAAATCGTACATGCTCTGATAGCTTCCGAAGTTGGCTTCCCGAAACTCCAGGTACAGGAACAGCAATTTCTCCAGATAAATACGATCCGCCATCTGGCCGGTAATGTCGGCGGTGGCGACAATGCGCGCCAGCATGCGTGCCCGGTCGTCGTCGAAGTCGATGCGCGAGAACGGGCGGTTGTGTTCCGTTCCCATAATCATGCCGGTCAGCGCCACCGCGATGCCGGGAGCCAGTTCGCGCTCTGAAAAATAGCGCCGCATGAAGTCGATGCCGCGCTGCACATGGGTCTGCGTGTATTGGGCGCCCGTCCCGCTCTCCTCGCCCTTGCGTTGCGCATAGCCGACATCGTGCATCAGGATGGCGAGCAAAATCGAGGTGACCTCTTCATCCGTCAAGCGATCGCCCGAAACATGAACGCCGTGCATCAGTCTGACACCGCAGATCAGGACTTCCAGCGTGTGGGAAAGGTCGTGATACAGGGTTTTGATGGCGCCGTAATCGGGATAAGCGCCCCGAAACAGGCGCAAGACATCGTCGTATACGGATTGAACCAGCGAAAAATCGTAGTCGGGGTTAATGCGGCGAATGATATCGACCACCTTGGCCCACACTATTCTGGGATCGTCGTTGTTGAACAACTCGTCTATTTCGGCTTGCATCGGGCTGTTTTTCATGTCCGGTGAATCCTTGCTTGGCGCATCGGTTTGGAAATCGGTGCCTGAAAACCGGGCGCAGTCTACCCCACGCCCTTGCCCGGACACAATTTCCCCGACAGAAAACTGGCAAAAATGATAAACGCAGCGCCTATCCAGTCGCGCAGCTCCATTGCTTCATTGGCAAGCAAGTACGAAGCCAGCGCGGCGACCACCAATTCAAACAGAAACAGCACGACGGCACGATTGGCCGGAAGATGAGTGACGCCATATTGCACGGCATAGCCGATGGCGCAGAGCACCACGCCCATCAGCACCAGCATGGCCCAGGATTGCGGCGAAATTGCAGTCACCTGCCCGGCCAGGCCGCCTTGCCACAAAATGAATGGCAATGTCAGCGCGGCGGTGCCCAGCCACAAACTGAACGATTTCGCCTCGATGCTCAGATGCGCGGCACGCCGCGAGACCACATTGGAAAGCGCAAACCCCATCCCGGCGGACAAACCGAGCCATTCCGAGAAGCTGTTCGGCAACGGCGTGCCCATGCCCGGCTCCCATAACATGACGATTGCGCCGCACAACGACAAGGCAATAACGAGAAAACCGTAACGGTTGAGCCGCTCGTTCAGCAGCCAAAACGAAAACAGGATCGTCCACACCGGGGCGAGATAGAACAGCAGCAACACGCGCATCACTTCGCCATGCAGCATCGCCAGAACGTAGCCGAGGTTTGCCCAGCCGGCACTCAGCACCAATACCACCGTCCATCCACCGAGTGCAGAGCGCTCCCGCCACACCCGCGGCAACATAAAAACACCGCACAACATGGCCAGCACGTAGGTGATGAATGTTGCCAGGGCGCCCGACACGCCGACATCCTGCAATACCCGGTAGGGATACCAGATCAATCCCCATACCAATGCACCGCTCAGAACCCCCGCAACCGGCATCACATTTTGTTTTGATGGCACTTGCCCGACCCTTATAATGCGCGCTGAATTCCAGAACGTTGTGAAACCTCGATGAATCGCGATCTAAACAAGCTGCAGCCTTATCCTTTCCAGAAACTCACCCGGTTGTTCGGCGAAGTAACATCCAACAAAACGCTAAAACCGATCTGTCTGCACATCGGGGAGCCCAAGCATGCAACGCCCCGGTTCATCAAGGAGGCCCTCATCGCAGGGCTGGACGGGCTGGCGAATTATCCCACAACCACCGGCAGCGCAGCCTTGCGAACTGCCATCGCCAACTGGCTGGCCTCCCGCTATGGCATCCCGATGCCGGATGCGGAGACCCAGATCCTGCCGGTGAACGGCAGTCGCGAGGCTCTGTTTGCCTTCGCCCAGGCAGTGATCGACCGCGACCGGGAAAATCCGGTCGTCGTCTGCCCGAATCCGTTCTACCAGATCTATGAAGGATCGGCGCTGCTTGCGGGTGCGACCCCGTATTTCCTCAATACCCTGCCGGAAGACGGCAATGCGCTGAATTTCGGCCAACTGCCGGAAGCGACCTGGCAGCGCACGCAACTCATCTATGTCTGTTCGCCGGGCAACCCGAACGGACGCGTCATGCCGTTGGCAGAATGGAAAACCCTGTTCGAAATGAGCGACCGTTACGGTTTCGTCATCGCTGCCGACGAGTGCTATTCCGAAATCTATTTCGGCGCGGACAAGCCGTTGGGCGCGCTGCAAGCCGCACAAACCCTGGGGCGCAGCGACTATGCGAATCTGGTGGTGTTCTCCAGCCTGTCCAAGCGCTCCAACGTGCCGGGCCTTCGCTCCGGTTTCGTTGCCGGAGATGCCGGCATCCTGAAGCAATTCGCGCTGTACCGCACCTATCATGGCTGCGCGATGAATCCGGCGGTTCAGAATGCGACGATTGCGGCATGGAACGACGAGGCGCATGTGGCCGAAAACCGCCTGCTTTACTCGGAAAAATTCGCCAAAGTCATCGCCCTGCTCGCTCCGGTGCTGCCCGTGACCAAACCGGATGCCGGTTTCTACCTTTGGATCAAAACCCCCATCCCCGACACAGCCTTCGCGCAACAACTGTACCGCGACTATAATGTGTCGGTGTTGCCCGGCAGCTTCCTGGCCCGCGAAGCGCACGGAATCAATCCCGGCGCGAATTTCATCCGCCTGGCGCTGGTCGCCAATCTGGACGAAACCCTGGAAGCCGCACGACGCATCGCCGAATTCACCCAAAAACTAGATTAGGAAAAGCCATGCCGCAACTGCAAGCCATCATCGAAGAAGCCTTTGAACGCCGTGCCGACATCACCCCGCGCAATGTGGATGCGCAACTGAAAGAGACCATCAACACCGTCATCGAATATCTCGATCAGGGCAAATTGCGCGTGGCGGAAAAAATCGACGGGGCGTGGGTCACGCATCAATGGATCAAGAAGGCCGTGCTGCTGTCGTTCCGCATCGAGGACAATACCTTTATCAAGGGCGGCTTTACCAACTATTTCGACAAGGTTCCCTCCAAGTTCGCCGACTACAACTCCAAGGAATTCCGCGAAGGCGGCTTCCGCGTGGTGCCGCCCGCCGCCGCCCGCCGCGGCGCCTACATCGCCAGGAACGTGGTGCTGATGCCGTCTTACGTCAACATCGGGGCCTACGTGGACGAAGGCACCATGGTCGACACCTGGGCGACGGTCGGCTCCTGCTCGCAAATCGGCAAGAACGTCCACTTGAGCGGCGGCGTCGGCATCGGCGGCGTGCTGGAGCCGGTGCAGGCCAACCCCACCATCATCGAAGACAACTGTTTCATCGGCGCGCGCTCGGAAATCGTCGAGGGCGTGGTCGTGGAAGAAGGCTCGGTGATCTCGATGGGCGTTTTCATCAGCCAAAGCACCAAGATCTACGACCGCGAAACCGGCGAGATACATTATGGCCGGGTTCCGGCCGGGTCGGTCGTCGTCAGCGGCAGCCTGCCCTCCAGGGACGGCAAGTACAGTCTGTACGCTGCGATCATCGTCAAGAAGGTCGATGCCAAGACGCTGGGCAAGACGGGGATCAATGAATTGCTACGCGGAATCTAAATCTGGATTTGGGAGCTTGGATTTTGGATTTAGCCAAATCCTGATTCCCGAATCCAAAATCCTGCTTCTGAGGTAAAACCATGATCATTACGCCACTGCTGCAACTCGCCGCCGATAAAAAAGCCTCCGACTTGTTCGTTTCCGTCGGCGCGCCGATCAACATCAAGATTGACGGCATCGTCATGCCGGTCAATGCGCAAAAGCTCGACGAGGAGACGGTCAAACGCATCGTGTACGAGATGATGACCGAGCAGCAGATCACCGAGTTCGAGCTGAACATGGAGATGAACTTCTCCTTCCGCGTGGCCAGCATCGGCAACTTCCGCGTCAACGTATTCCGCCAGCGCAGCAGCGTCGCCATGGTCATCCGTTATGTACGCGGCGACGTGCTCAACGTGGAAGAACTGAACCTGCCGCTGGTGCTGAAAGAACTGGTCATGGAAAAGCGCGGACTGGTGCTGATGGTCGGTGCCACCGGCTCCGGCAAATCGACCACGCTGGCCGCGATGATCCAGCATCGCAACGAAACGCAAAGCGGACACATCCTGACCATCGAGGATCCGCTCGAATACATGTTCCGCCATAACAAATCAATCGTGAACCAGCGCGAAGTCGGAACCGATACCGCCGACTACGGCAGCGCGCTGATCAGCGCGATGCGCGAAGCGCCGGACGTGCTGATGGTCGGCGAAATCCGCGACCGCGAAACACTGAAGCATGCGCTGATCTTTGCCCAGACCGGTCACCTGTGCCTGTCCACCCTGCACGCCAACAACAGCTACCACGCGCTTAACCGCATGGTGAACTTCTTCCCCTACGATGCCCGCAACAGCATCCTGTCCGACCTGTCGCTCTGTTTGCGCGCCGTCATTTCGCAGCGCCTGATCCGCAACGCGCAGGGAAAACAGATGCCGGCGGTGGAAGTATTGCTGAATTCGGCGCTGATCGCCGACCTCATCAAGAGCGACCAGATCGACCAGATTCGCGACGCCATCGAACAAAGCGTTTCGCCCGGATCGCAGACCTTCGAGCAGGCGCTGTACAAACTGTTCAAATCCGGCCATATCACCAAGGAAGAGGCATTGCGCAATGCCGACTCGGCCAGCAACCTGTCCTCGCTGATCGATTACTCGCAGACCAGCAAGATGAAAGCATACGACCCGCACACCCACTCGAGCGGCAAAACGGCTTCGCCCGAAGTCAAATTCGACGCCATCAAGCTCAATATCGAAGTGCCGGGTTCGGGAACGTGAAGCTGTATGGCATTCCCAACTGCGGCACGGTAAAAAAAGCCCGCCTGTGGCTGGACGGGCACGGGGTGGAGTACGAGTTTTGCGACTTCAGGAAACACGGGATCAGCGAGGCTTTGCTTTCCGCCTGGCTCAGGCAGATCGGCTGGCAAAAACTGCTGAAGAAGACCGGCCCCACCTGGGGGCAATTGCCGGATGCGGTGAAAGCCTCCATCCGCGACGATGCCTCTGCCCTGGCGCTGATGCTGGAAAAACCCAACGTCATCAAACGACCGGTACTGGAGCACAAGGGCAAAGTGCTGGCGACGGGATTCAACCTGACCGATTACGAGAAATTGGAACTATGAGCAGCACGCTGGTACTGGCCAAACAACTCCTCTCGCGCCATTCGCTCACGCCGCTGGACGACGGCTGCATCGATATCATCGGCGCGCGTCTGGCACCGCTCGATTTCAGCCTGGAGAAGATGCGCCATGGCGAAGTGGACAACCTGTGGGCGCGACGCGGCAAAGCGTCGCCTGTCGTCTGTTTCGCCGGGCATACCGACGTGGTGCCAACCGGACCGGTGGACAAATGGGACAGCGACCCGTTCACCCCCACGGTGCGCGACGGCATGCTGTACGGACGCGGCGCAGCCGACATGAAAGGTTCGCTGGCCGCCTTCGTCACCGCCATCGAGAAGTTTGTCGTGCGGCATCCGCAGCACAAAGGCAGCATTGCCCTGCTGCTCACTTCGGACGAAGAAGGCATCGCAGTCGACGGCACGGTGCGCGTGGTGAAGGCCCTGCAGGAACGCGACGAAAAGCTGGATTACTGCATTGTCGGCGAACCGACTGCGGAATCGAAAATGGGCGACACCATCAAGAACGGAAGGCGCGGCTCCCTGTCCGGCACCCTCACCGTCAAGGGGGTGCAAGGCCACATCGCCTATCCGCATCTGGTGAAGAACCCGATCCACCTCGCGGCGCCCGCCATCGCCGAACTGGCGGCGACGGAATGGGACAAGGGCAACGAATATTTCCCGCCGACTTCCTGGCAAATCTCCAACATCCATGGCGGCACCGGCGCCACCAACGTGGTTCCCGGCACGGTAGAGATCCTGTTCAACTTCCGCCATTCCACTGCAAGCACGGTGGACAGCCTGAAGCAGCGCGTCCATGCCATACTCGACAAGCACAAACTGGAATACGAGTTGGAATGGGAAAACTCCTCCGGCAAACCTTACCTGACGCCGCGCGGCGATCTGGTGGAGGCGGTTGCGGCGGCCATAAAACAGGTGCAAGGCATCGAAACCAGACTCTCCACCAGCGGCGGCACTTCGGATGGGCGCTTCATCGCCGATATCTGTCCGCAAGTACTCGAGGTGGGGCCGTTGAATGCGACCATCCACAAACTCAACGAGTTCGTGGCCGTGGACGATCTGGATGCCTTGTCCGAAATTTACTATCTGACATTGGTCAAACTGCTGGAAAAATAATAGCGCTCACCGGCGTAAAGAGGGGGAACAAATGGACATCAATCATTTTTCGGAAGCCAGCGCCTCGCTCAAGACGGTGCGCGATTGCCTGCGCTTCGCGGTCAGCCGTTTCAACGAGGCCGAGTTGTTCTTCGGCCACGGCAGCGCGAATGCCTTCGACGAAGCGGCTTACCTCATCCTGCATACCCTGAACCTGCCGCTGGATCGGCTGGAGCCATTCCTCGATGCCAGGCTGACGCAGTCGGAAATTTACGATGTGCTGGACATCATCGAGCGGCGAACGGAGCAACGCATTCCGGCCGCCTACCTGACCAATCAGGCATGGCTGGGCGACCTGTCTTTCTATGTGGATGAACGCGTCATCGTGCCGCGCTCGTTCATCGCCGAATTACTGCGCGAACAACTCGTGCCATGGATCAGCGATGCGGAACGTATCCACAACGTGCTGGACATGTGTACCGGCAGCGGTTGCCTCGCGATCCTCGCCGCACATGCCTTCCCCAATGCGCATGTCGATGCCGTCGACCTGTCTGCCGACGCGCTGGACGTGGCCCAGTACAACGTGACCGATTACGCGCTGGAAGACCGCATTTCCCTGATCGAGTCCGACCTGTTTGCCAATCTCAAGGGCAAAAAATACGACCTCATCATCAGCAATCCGCCCTATGTGGATGCACCTTCGGTCGCCGCATTGCCGCAGGAATACAAGTACGAACCCAAACTCGCGCTCGGCAGCGGCAGCGACGGGCTGGACGCCACGCGCGCCATCCTCGAGCACGCGGCAGAACATCTAACCGGCAATGGCATCCTCGTTGTCGAAATCGGCCACAACCGCGATGTGCTCGAAGCCGTTTTCCCCGGCCTGCCATTTACCTGGCTGGATGTCAGCGCGGGGGATGGATTCGTGTTCCTGCTGAACAAGAACGATTTTCGTTAATCCATGACTATTCTTATTGACCAAGTTAGACGCGAAGCCAGCAGATTGCTGGACTCTCAGCGCCGCTCTGAACTTGGTCAATATATGACCCCCTCACCTATTGCCGGGTTTATGGCTTCACTGTTTTCATACAACGGCAAAGCTAGATTGCTGGATGCAGGCGCAGGGGTGGGCTCCTTAACTTCCGCTTTTTTAGACAGGGCACTACAAAACGGTACGGTAGTCGATGCTGAAACATGGGAGATCGACAGCATTCTAGGTGGCTACCTTAAAAATACGCTCGATGATTTTGTGCAACACGGACAAGGTAAAATTCAAGCCCGTATTCATGCTGCAGACTTTATCGAAGACGCAACTTTCGCCATACAGTTTGACAGCGACAATCGCTACACCCACGCGATTCTCAATCCCCCGTATAAAAAAATACCCAGCAACTCAAAACACCGCAAACTGTTGCGAATGGTAGATATTGAGACGGTCAATTTGTACACGGCTTTCGTTGCACTGGCCGTTCTGCTGATGAAAGAAGGAGGCGAGGTCGTCGCCATTATTCCCCGCTCGTTTTGTAACGGAAGTTATTACCGCCCTTTTCGCGATTTGATATTACGAACTTGCTCCATACGCCAGTTGCATTTGTTCGAAAGCCGTAATCAGGCGTTTCAAGAGGATGACGTTCTGCAAGAGAACATCATCATTCACTTGGTCAAAGGAGAGCCGCAAGGCTCAGTCATTGTATCCACCTCGCATGACGGCAAATTTCTTGACTACCGTCAAACAATGCTTGATGCCGCCGTGATCGTAAAGCCAAACGACGCAGAGCAATTCATCCACATTCCGACATCCGCAGAACACTCCATCTCGCCAATGCATTGCACACACACATTGCACGACATCGGTCTGGCGGTTTGCACCGGACCGGTTGTGGATTTTCGGATGAAAGACTATTGGCGGGATATACCCGGAGATGACACTGCCCCCCTGCTCTATCCCCATCATTTTAGTGACGGTGTTCTAAGTTGGCCAAAACAGCACAAGAAACCGAACGCCCTCCAACTTGCTAACGATGTGCGCAAATGGCTGATGCCGCGTGGTCACTATGTACTGGTTAAGCGATTTACCGCAAAAGAGGAGCGCCGCCGTCTCGTTGCCTATCACTTGCCTTACGAAGCATTAAATACAGCACACATCGGCTTTGAGAATCATTGGAATGTATTTCATATTGATAAACACGGCATGGACGAGGACACGGCCAAAGGACTAAGTACATTTCTTAATTCAACTATTCTTGACGAACATTTTAGAGAGTTCTCTGGCCACACGCAGGTCAATGCCACAGACCTGCGCAATATGCGCTACCCCAGCCGAGAGCAGTTACAATTACTCGGTCAACGCGCCAAGAATCAGCCAAACAATCAAACCAGCATTGACCGATTGATTGAGGAACTAGAACTAGCATGACCACAAAACAAGTGCGGATCGAAGAGGCTTTGGATGTTCTCAGGCAGATTGGCATGCCCAATGAGCAATTGAACGATAGAACGGCTATTTGCCTGTTGGCCTTACTCGATTTACCCAACACGAAGACATGGGACAAAGCCAGCAATCCCATGTTGGGCATTCGCGCCATCCTTGACTTCGCCCGTGAAAAACTTGATCGAAATTACGCCGAAAACACACGGGAAAGCATCAGGAAATATAGCGTCAAACAGCTTGTTGCAGCGGGAATATTACTGCACAACCCGGACAAACCAGATAGAGCGGTCAACAGCTCAGATAACTGCTATCAGGTGGAATTCAACGCCCTCGTCTTACTCCGCAAATTTGGTACGAGGAACTGGAAAAAATCCTTGCTCACTTATTTGAAAACACGCCAAACATTGGCAGATCAATTCGCCCTGCACCGCGACATGCAGCGAATCCCAGTCGTCATAAACCAGGAACTTGAAATCAAGTTAAGCGCGGGGAAACACTCCGACCTCATTCGAACCATCATTGAAGAATTTATCCCTCGCTTTATACCGGGAGGTGAACTTGTTTACGTGGGCGACACTGGAACAAAATGGGGGTACTTCGATGAAAAACTGCTTCACACACTTGGTGTCAAGGTGGGTAACCACGGGAAAATGCCTGATGTGGTAATTTACTACCGAAAGAAAAACTGGCTCATTCTGGTGGAAGCTGTTGCAAGCGGAGGCCCGGTTGATGGTATTCGCCATACCGAGCTTTCCAATCTATTCAAAGCAAGTACAGCAGGGCTTGTGTTCGTGACAGCATTCCCCGACCGGGGCGAAATTATGCGTAAATTTCTATCCGTCGTTGCCTGGGAAACCGAAGTATGGTGTACCAGTGACCCGACTCATCTGATTCATTTCAACGGTATCCGTTTCCTTGGCCCATACGCCAAATAAGCGTTCCACAATGACTGTCGGTCACTACGAGAACTTCCCCGTTGCATCTATTCTCATGCCCAGGCGGCTGCGCAAGCCGGTTGCCGCCATCTACCATTTTGCCCGCGCAGCGGACGACATCGCCGACGAGGGCAATCTGACCGACGCGGAGCGCCTGCGGCAACTCGATGAATTCCGCGACGAATTGATGCACATCGCCGCAGGCGAAACGCCGCTCCTGCCGTTGTTCAAACGCCTGGCGGCCGAGATCGGGGAGCACTCCCTGCCCTTGCAGCCCTTCCACGACCTGCTCGATGCCTTCTCGCAGGACGTAATAAAAAAACGCTATGCCAATTACGGCGAATTGCAGGACTATTGCCGCCGCTCCGCCAATCCCGTCGGCAATCTGTTGCTGCACCTGTACCGGGAAGCCACGCCCGTCAACCTCGCCTATTCCGATGCCATTTGCACTGCCCTGCAACTCGTCAACTTCTGGCAGGATGTGGCAAAGGATTACGCCATCGGACGCATCTACTTGCCGCAGGAAGAGATGGCCAAACACGGCATTGACGAGACGCACATCGCGCAGGGCATCTGCGATGGCCATTGGCGCGCGCTGATGGAATTCCAGGCAAACCGCGCCCGCTCGCTGATGCTGCACGGTGCCCCGCTCGGCAGCATCCTCGCCGGGCGCATCGGGCTGGAGATGCGCATGATCGTCGCGGGCGGCTTGCGCATCCTCGACAAATTGAGCGCCGCAGACTACGACATGTTTCGTCACCGCCCGGTTTTGCGTCCGCTGGACTGGGTTATCATGCTGTCCAAGAGCGCACCGTTACGTTTCTGACATGACCCCAGACCAGTACTGCCAATACAAGGCGGCCTCCAGCGGCTCCAGTTTCTACCACAGCTTCCGGTTTTTGCCGAAGGACAAACGCCGTGCCATTGTCGCGCTGTATGCCTTCTGCCGCGAAGTCGACGATGTGGTGGACGAATGCTCGGACGAGAATGTGGCGCGCACCACCCTCAACTGGTGGCGCGGCCAGGTCGCGGACATCTACACGGGCGAGCCGCAACATCCGGTGGCGCGGGCACTGGTGGATATCGTCGAAGAATACAACCTGCCGCAGGAATACCTGCAGGAGATCATCGACGGCATGGAGATGGATCTCGACCAGTTTCTTTACCCCGACTTCGAATCGCTGCAACTGTATTGCTACCGCGTCGCGGCGGTCGTGGGGTTATTATCCGCAGAGATATTCGGCTACACCGACCGCCAGACGCTGAAATATGCGCACGACCTTGGCATCGCCTTCCAGCTCACCAACATCATCCGCGACGTGGGGGAAGATGCCCGGCGCAACCGCATCTACCTGCCGATGGACGAGCTGGAACTGTTCGACGTATCGGCCACCGACGTCCTCACCGGGCATGAAACCGAGAATTTCCGGAAACTGATGGCGTTCCAGATCGAGCGCGCCCATCGCTACTATCAGCAAGCCTTCAAGCATCTGCCCGCCGCCGATCGCAAGGCGCAGCGCACCGGGATCATCATGGCAGCCATCTATCAAGCGACACTGGACGAAATCGTTACCAGCGGTTGCCACGTGCTGAAAGAACGCGTGTCGCTCACTTCAACTTACAAACTCTGGTTGGCCTTCAAGACGTGGTGGCAGAACTGAAGTGCGCTCCCCCACCCCGCCCCTCCCCGGGAGGGAGTGGGAGCATTCCCGAAATTCATTCGATAACCCTTGCTGTCGTCGGCGGCGGCTACGCCGGGATGGCTGCAGCTGCAGAGCTCGCTTCCCGCGGCATCGCCGTCACTGTCTTCGAAAGTGCCAAACAGCTTGGCGGCCGCGCCCGCGGCGTGCTGCACGGCAGCACGCAGCTCGATAACGGCCAGCATCTGCTGCTGGGCTGCTACCGTGAAACCCTGCGCCTGATCGAACTGGTTGGCGGCAATATCGGGCAGGACTTCCTGCGCCTGCCGTTGCAGCTCGATCTGCACGGACAGTTCTCGCTCAGGGCGCCGCGCCTGCCCGCCCCGCTCCACTTGCTGGTCGCACTGTTCCGCGCGCATGGGCTGAACTGGGCCGAGCGCATGAAAGCCGTGCGTTTCATGCTTGCGCTGCGCCGCATGAATTTCCGTTTGCCCTGCGACATGACCGTCGCCGAACTGCTCGCCGCACAAGGACAGGATGCCGACCTGGCTTGCAAACTGTGGGAGCCATTATGCATCGCGGCCCTGAACACCCCTGTCCACAGGGCTTCCGCGCAAGTACTGCTGAACGTGTTGCGCGATGCGCTGAACCGATCCCGTGCCGACAGCGACATGCTGCTGCCGCGCCTCGATTTCACTGCCTTGTTCCCGCAACGGGCGGCGGCCTATATCGAACGACACGGCGGAAAAGTCTGCGTTGCCTGCGGTGTGGATGCCATCGTTCCGCAACAAGACGGCATCGAACTGGTCACCGCACAGGGCAGCCATTCCTTTAGCCATGTCATTTGCGCTGCGTCACCTGCGGCCGCGGAAAAACTGTTGCGCCCCATTGCCGCCCTGGCAAAGTCTGTCGAGCAAATCGGAAATCTGGAATATCAGCCGATCTACACCGTTTACCTGCAATACCCGGCCCACGTCGCGCTCCCGCACGCCATGATCGGGCTGCACCGTCGCTTCAGCCAATGGCTGTTCGACAAGGGCCGGATCGCCCGGCAACATGGTTTGCTCGCCGCCGTCATCAGCGCGGAAGGCATGCACCAGGATTTGAGTCGCGATGATCTGGCACGCCGCGTAGTCGCCGAATTGCGCGACAGCTTCGGCATCGCCGAACAACCGGAGTGGTTTCAGGTGATCGCCGAAAAACGCGCGACTTTTTGCTGCTCGCCCGATCTGCAACGCCCCTCGCAGCAGACCGCGCTGCCTAACCTGCTGCTGGCCGGCGACTACACTGCTGGAGATTATCCGGCCACGCTGGAAGGCGCCGTGATGAGCGGGACAGCCTGTGCCTGGCGGGTTCTCTCCGCCCGAAAGTAGTCCGCATTGTCGTAATACGCGGCGTTCTCGTTTTCCGCCGTCCAGCCCGGCACGCCAAGCAAGGGAACGGGTGTCAGTTCTGAGGTGCTGCGGCAATGTTCCGCCGCCAACAGATAGACGGCCAGCAACTCGTCCAGGCGGGCCAATTGCCGTGACTGAGGCCAGGAGAAAAACGCCCGTTCCACCGGCAATATCAAACCCTGCCCGGTCATGCCCGTGTAAGGACGCAGCGCCTTTTCGTACAGTCCATGTCCGAACAGATAGAAACCCATGCGCGATTCAACCTCAACCCGCCGCTGCCAGAACAGTTCCTTCCACCGAAAGTTGCGCAACAGCGCAGCCAGCTCCGGATCCGCACAGGCAACAACCACGCCGGATTCGTCCAGCAGCGTGCTGGTGTCGCGCACTGCCCCGCGCCGGCCATGCTGGTCCGCAATATTCTTTTCGGTCAGCGCCCGATAATGGCGCACGTTGATCGCCGCCTTGGCCCTGGGAAACGTGAGCCACACCAAGGCATTGAGCAAGTCATGCCAGTTGTGGGCGCGCGTCGGCACTTCCCCTTTTAGGTAGCAGCGCGGTTCGTATTGCGCCTCGAACGGCAGCTTGCCGTATTCCTGCGGCACGAATCGCAGCGGCAGTCCGTTATGCACGGCGATAGCCGGCTGCTGCTCGGCCAGCAGAGCATTGCAATCCTGCAGGGTTGGGAAGGCCTCCCTGCCCAAACGGGCAATGGCAGTGTGCAAGGGCGAAAAAGAAGCGGCCCGCAGCAGCGCTTGCCGGTCCCATTGCGGTGTCGTTTTCATGCTTGCCAGTTTAACCGAACCGCGCCGTACAACACATTCCCCGCGGCTTGTGGTAAGTTGCGCACTGTTTAACGGATCATGTCTCCAGTCTGCCCCGCACAGGAAGATAAAATGAACGAGTTAGATGCCATCCAAGCCAGTCTGGCCAGTTTTACCAAGCGACTTGACGAGGTCTCGAACGACCGTTTCAATGAACTGCGCAAATGTTCGTTCTTCGACCCCATTCCGAGCGAATGGCTGAAGCCCGTAGCGGAACAGGCGACCATCCGCACGTTTTCTGCCGGGGATTGCCTCACCACCGAAGGCGATGAAATGAACACCTTCTTTGTTTTCCTGTTCGGGACGGCCACAGTCTATTTCAACAAAAAAGTCGTTGGAACCATACGCAGCGGCGAGTGCATCGGCGAGGGCATGTTCTTCGCCAATGAGAACCTGTCGCGATCCGCCACGGTAATCGCGGATAACCAGGTGATCGCCGCGGAAATCAAGAAAACCGGAGTCGATCTGTTGCGCGGCGAATCCAAGGCTTACCTGGACAAAGCGCTTTTGCTTGCGCTGTTCAAAAAGCTTCTGAACGCCAACCGCAAAATCGAAGAGATGTTGCGCTGAAAGGCCTGTCGTCTGCCTGGAAGTGCAAATATGCAGCACTTGTTTCTCAACCTTGATAAGGAGTCATTTATGCGCAATCTGCTACTCGCCGCTTGTTTGTTCAGCTTCTCGCTTTCCGCCATGGCTTCGTGCGACGAAGTCAAAGCCCAGATCGATGCCAAATTGCAGGCCAAGGGGGTAGTTTCCTATACGCTGGAAATCGTCCCGGTCGCAGCGGCAGCCGCCGCTCCGGCTGCTGCCTCCGACGCGGCTGCCGCTCCCGCCCCGGCACCCACCGGCAAAGTGGTCGGCAATTGCGAAGGTGAAACCAAGCAGATCGTCTACACACGCAACTGATTTGCCTGCACGGCTCGGCCCGGTAAAGGCCGAGCCTCTCCCTCCTGCCTTATTCCCGCATACGCGAGATCGATTTCGGCTAAAATCCCTGCCGTATGAGCATCATTGCTGTCTTCAATCAAAAAGGCGGGGTTGGCAAAACCACGACCGCCGTCAATCTCGCTGCCGCCTTGACGCGCATCGGACGCGTGACTTACGGTGTCGACCTCGACCCGCAGGCGCAGTTCAGCGCCATCACCAATGTCACGGCAAAATCCGGCACCGAAACGGTATTGAGCCTGTTCCAGAGCAATCGGCCGTTACGCGAACTGGTCAAGGAATCTTCCAGCAGCATCAAGATCATCCCGGCGCATACCGAACTGTCGAAAGTGGATGCGCTTTTTGGCAAGGGCTTCAATGTCGTAAACAAGCTCAACAGCGCGTTGCAGACCGAGCGTTTCGGGGGAAAAGACACCCCGGTGATCATCGATTGCAACCCGATGGTTGGCGTGCTGTCGCTGAATGCCATTTTCGCCTGCACCGGACTGATCGTGCCGATCTCGGCCGACCATCTTTCCACCAAGGGCGCGATGCAGATCGAGAAGACCCTGACCGCGCTGGAACAGGTGCTCAAGCGCCGCGTCCCGCGCCGTTACCTGCTCACGCGGTTCGACGGGCGCCGCCGCATGTCCTGGGATGTGTTGAAGCTGGTGGAGGAGCACTTCGGCGCCGATGTCTGCAAAACCCGGATCGCGGAGAACGTGAGCCTGGCCGAGAGTCCGGCGTTGAATAAAACGGTGTATGAGCATGCGCCGGACAGCCGCGGTGCGCACGATCACGACGATCTGCTGAAGGAATTGCTGGAAGAAGGATTTATCGAGTGATGCCTGCCGGATCACTTGGAAATCAATGAAAGAATATCCTCGACCGACATGACCTGCTGGTTCTTGCCGTCCCCGGCGCCTTTGGCATTGCAACTCACTATTTCGCAATAGCGGTACATCTGGCGCAGTTTGCGCTCTGCCTCGGCTTCATCGCGACCGGCGATGACGATGCTTTCTATTTTTTGGCCGTCGCGGGTCAGAATCGAAAAATCGTATTTCTGCATCACCTTCCCCTCCTGCTGATATATTTTTATGTAGCTGCCCTCTGCCTTCTTGCTTCGTATAAACACACGCCGGTACTCACCGATACGTTCAGGCTTTCCACGCTTCCCTGCATCGGGATGCGCACCAGCTGATCGCAGGTTTCCCGGGTCAGGCGGCGCAACCCTTCGCCCTCCGCCCCCAGCACCCAGGCCACCGCACCTTTGTGCCGTACATCATACAGATTTGTTTCCGCTTCGCCATCCATACCGATCACCCAGATGTCGCGCTCCTGCAGCTCGCGCAGGGTGCGCGCCAGGTTGGTAACCGTAATGTACGGTACGGTCTGTGCCGCACCGCAGGCGACCTTTTCCACCGTGGCATTGATGCCGACCGCCCTATCCTTGGGCGCAATTACCGCATGCACGCCAAAAGCGTCGGCGCTGCGCAGGCAGGCGCCAAGGTTGTGGGGATCCTGCACCCCGTCCAGCACCAGCAGCAAGGCCGGTTCGGTCAGCGTATCCAGCACGTCGTCCAGATGCTGCACCTTCTGCGCCGCGTTTACCCTGGCCACGACGCCCTGGTGACGGGCGTTCCCGGCCATGCCGTCGAGACGTTTGCTGTCCACCTGGATGATGCGCAGGCCGTTGCTTTCGGCCAGCTTGAGCAGTTCGCGCGCACGCGGATCGCGGCGCTGGGTGTCGACAAACACCTCCAGCACGCTGTCGGCGTTCTGGCGGATGCGGGCGGTGACGGCATGGAAACCGTGAATGATGCGCGACTCAGCCATGACGTTTGCCCGGTTTACCTGTTTTGGCCGACTTGCCGGTCTTGCCCGATTTCTCGCTCGATTTTGCTTTCTTGGGCGGCGCCGCACCCCAGGCGCCGACATCGATGCCCTGGATAGCGGAAGCCTCGGCTGAACCTGAAACGGCGGGGCCTGCCTCCAGCACGAAATCGATCTTGGTGCTTTCCATATCCACGCGCACCACCTTCACCCGCACGCGGTCGCCCAGGCGGTAACGCTTGCCGGTGCGCTCGCCCAACATCATGTGCTTGGCTGCATCGAAGTGGTAATAATCGGCCCCCAGTTCGGACACGTGCACCAGCCCCTCGACATACAGGTCGTCCAGCGCCACAAACAGACCAAAAGCGGTGACCGAGGAGATGCTGCCGTCGAACACGCTGCCCAAGTGGTCGCGCATGTAGAAACACTTGAGCCAGGCTTCGACGTCGCGCGTGGCGTCGTCGGCGCGGCGCTCGGTCATCGAGCAATGAATACCCAGCTCCGCCCACTTGAGCTTTGGCTTGTATTGCGAGCCCTCCAGCACGGCCTTGATGGCGCGATGCACCAGCAGATCAGGATAACGCCGGATGGGCGACGTGAAGTGCGCATAAGCTTCGTAACCCAATCCAAAGTGGCCGACATTTTCAGGCGCATACACGGCCTGGCGCAGGGAACGCAACATCACGGTCTGCAGCAATCCGGCGTCGGGACGCCCTTTGATTTGCTTGAGCAGCTTGGAATAATCGCTGGCCTGCGGATCGTCGCCGCCGCCCAGTTGCAGGCCGAATTCCTTGAAAAATTCGCGCACCGCTTCCAGCTTTTCCGGCGTCGGGCCTTCATGCACGCGGTACAGCACCGGATGGTCATGTTCCTTCAGGAAGGCCGCCGCACACACGTTGGCCGCCAGCATGCATTCCTCGATCAGCTTGTGCGCGTCGTTGCGCACCACCGGCACGATCTTCTCGATCTTGCCCTGGTCGTTGAAGATCATCTGCGTCTCGACCGTCTCGAAGTCGATGGCGCCGCGCTTCTCCCGTGCCTGCAGCAGGGTCTGGAACAGCTTGTACAGGTTGTCGATGTGCGGCAGCACTTCTGCGTATGTCTGCGCGTTCTCGCCCTGCGGGTTGGCCAGCATGTCGGCGACCTTGGTATAGGTCAGACGCGCATGCGAGAACATCACCGAGGGATAGAAACGATGTTTCAGAATGTCGCCATCGGCGCTGATCTGCATGTCGCACACCATGCACAGGCGTTCGACATTGGGGTTGAGCGAGCACAGGCCGTTGGAAAGCTCTTCCGGCAGCATCGGGATCACGCGGCGCGGGAAATATACCGAGTTGCCGCGGTTGATCGCCTCCTTGTCCAGTGCGTCGCCGGATTTCACATAGGCGCTCACGTCGGCGATTGCCACCACCAAACGGAAACCCTGGGCGTTCGGTTCGCAATACACCGCATCGTCGAAATCGCGCGCCGTTTCACCGTCTATGGTTACCAGCGGCAACTGTGCGACGCTCTCGCGCCCGGCATAGTCGGCCGGCTTCACCTCGGGCGAAAACGCCTTGGCCTGCTTTTCGGCATCATGCGGGAATTCGTTGGGCAGATCGTGCTTGCGCAGGGCGATCTCGATCTCCATGCCGGGATCGGCGTAGTTGCCCAGCACCTCGACGATGCGGCCGATGGGCTGGGCATGCTTGGACGGCTGCTGCATGATCTCCAGCATCACCACCTGCCCGGCCTTGGCGCCGCCGGAGGAGCCCGGCGCCACCAGGAAGTCCTGGCTGATGCGGCGGTTCTCGGCCACCACGAACTGGATGCCGTGTTCCTCGTACAAGCGCCCGACCACGCGGGTATTGGCCGGTTCCAGCACCTCGACGATCTTGGCCTCGCGCCGGCCGCGCCTGTCCTCGCCGCCGATGCGCGCCATCACGATGTCCCCGTGCAGCGCCTTGTGCATTTCCTTTTCGCTCAACACCAGGTCGGGACTGCCATCCTCCGGGATCAGGAAACCGAAGCCGTCCGGATGGCCCTGCACCTTGCCCTTGACCAGGTCGAGCTTGTCCACCTCGCAGATGGCACCCTTGCGGTTGCGCATGATCTGGCCGTCGCGCTCCATGGCGCGCAGGCGGCGGTTGAACAGCTCCTGCTCGTGATCCTCAATATGCAGCAGGCCGCACAACTCTTCCTGTTCCACCGGAACGCCTTTTTCCGCCAGCAACTGCAAGACATACTCGCGGCTGGGCAAGGGGTGTTCGTACTGTTCGCGCTCCCGTTCCAGGAAGGGGTCGAGTTCGCGGATATTTTTTTTCTTTTTCGTCATTGACACAAAATCCTATAGCAATTAAAGTGCGCACCCTCGAAGCAATGCCCAGATGGCGGAATTGGTAGACGCACTAGGTTCAGGTCCTAGCGGTTGCAAGACTGTGGAGGTTCGAGTCCTCTTCTGGGCACCAATATTCAACAAGATGGTCCGCGCAAGCGGGCCGTTTTTGTTTATATCCCCGTTTTTCAAATAAAAACACGCACCGCCTTGGCGATGCGTGCTCGATAGCTTCATCAAATTCACCTGCTCAGGCCTTGAACGGGTGGCGCAACACGATGGTTTCGTCGCGATCCGGTCCGGTGGAGACCATATCCACCGGCACTTCGCATATTTTCGCGATGCGTTCCAGATAATTGCGCGCTTCCTGCGGCAGGTCGGCATAGCGCTTCACGCCCACCGTGCTGCCGCTCCAGCCCGGCATGTCTTCGTACACCGGTTCGCAACCGGCCAGCGATTCGGCGCCAACCGGCAGGATGTCGCTGAACTGTCCGTCGATTTTGTAGCCCACGCCGATACGCACCTTTTCCATGCCGTCCATCACGTCCAGCTTGGTCACGCACAGGCCGGACACGCCGTTGATCTGGATGGAGCGCTTCAGCGCAGCCGCATCGAACCAGCCGCAGCGGCGCGCGCGCCCGGTGGTGGCGCCGAATTCGTGGCCTTTTTCCGCCAGCATCTTGCCGATAGGGTCTTGCTTGTCCACGGCATCATACAGCTCGGTCGGGAACGGGCCGGAGCCAACACGGGTGGTGTAAGCCTTGGTGATGCCGAGCACGTAATGCAGGCTCTGCGGACCGATGCCGGCGCCGGCGCAGGCTGCGCCGGAGATGCAGTTGCTGGAGGTCACGAACGGATAGGTACCGTGATCGATGTCCAGCAAGGTGCCCTGCGCGCCTTCGAACAGCAGGTTTTGCCCGGCCTTGTTGGCCTCGTACAGCGCGCGCGGCACATCCAGCACCAGCGGCTGCAGGCGCTCGGCCAGCGCCAGCGTTTCATCCAGCGTCTTCTGGAAATCCACCGTCTCCGCTTTCAGGTAATTCTTCAAAACGAAGTTATGGTAATCCAGCACCTCGCCCAGCTTGGCGGCAAAGCGCTTGCGGTTGAACAGATCCTGCAAACGGATGGCGCGGCGCGCCACCTTGTCTTCGTAGGCCGGGCCGATGCCGCGTCCGGTGGTGCCGATCTTGCCGGCGCCCTTGGCCACTTCGCGTGCCTTGTCCAGCGCCTCGTGGTAAGGCAGGATCAGCGGGCAGGCTTCCGAGATGCGCAAACGCTCATAGACCTTTACCCCCACCTCTGCCAACTTGTCCATTTCCTTGAGCAGCGCCGAAGGCGAAACCACCACGCCATTGCCGATGTAGCACATCACATCGTCGCGCAGGATGCCCGACGGGATCAGGTGCACCACGGTTTTTTCGCCGCCGATGACCAGCGTGTGCCCCGCATTGTGTCCGCCCTGGAAACGCACTACGCCCTGTGCATGATCGGTCAGCCAGTCGACCACCTTGCCCTTGCCTTCATCGCCCCATTGAGTACCGATCACCACAACGTTTTTAGACATCTCTCGTTCCTAGATAATTAGCTTAAATTTTCATTTCGACGACGAGCCACTTGCCGTCACGCAACACCAACTCGCGATTGCAATTCAATTCCGGGTGATATTCGGCTTTTCCCAGCAGATCGACCACCACGATCTCGCCCTGTTCGCGCAATCTGGCGATGGCCTCGTCCAGCGCAGCATCCTGACGATAGGGCGCATGTATGGCTTTGGGCTGCCCCTGTTTAACCAACAGACCGTGCAACTGGCGCAAATCCATACTGAACCCCGTTGCCGGGCGCGCACGTCCGAATGCCTTGCCCACGTCGTCGTAGCGCCCGCCCAGTGCAATGGCGTCGTGGCTGCCCGCGTGGTAAACCGCGAACACCATCCCGCTGTGATAATGGTAACCACGCAACTCGGCCAGGTCGATGCCGATATCGCCCGCCAGGTTTTTCAGGTGTGCTGCCGCCTGCTCCAGTTCGTTCAAGGCTGCGGCAACTTCCGGATAGGCAGCCAGAATCGTCCGGGCACGGGCGATGACTTCGATACCGCCGTAGAGCTGTGGCAAGGCCAGCAAGGCCGTTTGCACTTTCTGCGGCAGACCGGACAGCAAACCCCGCAATGCCGGAACATCCTTGCGCTGCATGGCGTTGAACAATTCCGCTTCCAGTTCCCGGGCAATTCCTGCGCCCTGCACCAGCGCACGGAACACGCCCACATGGCCAAGGTCGAGATGGACGTCCCGTATCCCCATCAGCGCCAGCGCTTGCAGCATCAAACGCTGCACTTCCAGGTCGCTCTCGACGCCGCTGTGACCATACAATTCCGCCCCGATCTGCAAAGGCTCGCGGGTACGCATCAGTCCGGCAGGCTGCGTGTGCAACACGCTGCCGGCATAGCACAGGCGCGTCACGCCCTGGCGATTGAGCAGATGGGCATCGATGCGCGCCACCTGCGGCGTGATGTCGGCACGCAGAGCCAGCGTGCGGCCGCTCAGTTGATCGACCAGCTTGAAACTGCGCAGATCCATGTCTTCGCTGCCGTTGATGAGCAGCGATTCGGCATATTCCAGCAAAGGGGGGGACACCAGTTGATAGCCGGAACGGCGCAGCAGTTCGAGCACATCGCGGCGCATGCCTTCGATGCGCCATGCCTCGTCCGGCAGCATGTCCTGGATATATTCCGGTAACAACCAATTCATTATTTGATCCAGTAAATCAGCAACAGCCCGCTCAGCATCAGAGTCAATCCGATGAAGCGGGCTTGTCCGTCTTGAAACTGCGACACTTTACGCAGGGTCTCGCGCCAGGAAGCCGGGAACAGGAACGGCATGATCCCCTCCAGCACCAACATCAACCCCAATGCCGCCAGCCAGTAGTCGCTCATGCGATCCTATTTTCCGTCCCTGCCCGAGCCCTTCAGGTACTTGAAGAACGGAGAGCCGGCATCCAGCACCATCACATCGCTCTTGTTCTTGAAGCCCTGCTTGTAGACATCCAGGCTGCGGTAGAAGGCATAGAACTCGGGATTGCGTCCAAAAGCATTTGCATAGGTCGCGGCCGCTTTGGCGTCGCCCTCGCCCTTGATCTTCTGTGCATCGCGATAGGCTTGAGCCAGCGTCACTTCGCGCTGCCGGTCGGCATCGGCACGGATCTTTTCGCTTTCGGCATTACCCGTGGCGCGCAACTCGTTGGCCACGCGCTTGCGCTCCGCATCCATGCGCCGATATACCGATTCGCTGATCTCGACCGGGAAATCGACACGCTTCAGGCGCACGTCCAGCACTTCCACGCCGATCTTGCGCGCATCGATGTCAGTCTTCTCCTGCACCACGCGCATCAGTTCGTCGCGCTTGCCGGAAACCACTTCATGGATGGTGAGCTTGCCGAATTCCTCGCGCATCGCGGAATTCACCGTCTGCATCAGGCGTATCTGCGCGCGCGCCTCGTCGCCGCCCACGCTGATGTAATACTGCTTCACATCGACGATGCGCCATTTGACGAAGGAGTCCACCAGCATGTTCTTCTTCTCGGCCGTGATGATGCGCTCCGGCTCCGGCGCATCCATGGTCAGGATGCGCGAATCGAAGAAGCGCACATTCTGGATCAAGGGCAGTTTGAACTTGAGTCCGGGCGTGGATTCCACCCGGATCACTTCGCTCAACTGGAACACGATGGCGGTCTGGCGCTGATCGACGACGAACAAACTCATGCTCGCCAGGATCAGGACGACGACGCCCCCCACCAGGAAATTGGTCGGATTGAGTTTCATCAGCGTGCCTCCCTTTCGCGACCGAACAGCGACTCGCGCACGCGCGGCGCTGTTTCGTTCGTCGGTGTCGATGTCAATTGCTCTGTCGGCTTGGGTAGTTCAACCCCGGGATTCGTGCTCTGGATCAGCTTGTCCAGAGGCAGGAACAGCAGATTGCCGCCACCGCTCTTCTGGTCCACGATGACCTTGCTGGTGCTGGTGAGCAACTGTTGTTTCATGTCCTGATACATACGCTCGCGCGTCACCTGCGGCGCTTTTTCGTACTCAACCAGTATCTGTTTGAAGCGGCTGGCATCGCCCTCGGCATTGGCGATCACGCTCTGCTTGTAACCGTCGGCTTCCTGCATCAGACGTGCGGCCGCGCCTTTGGCCCTCGGCACGACATCGTTGGCGTAGGCCTGGCCTTCGTTCTTCTGGCGCTCGCGATCCTGTCCTGCTTTCACCGCATCGTCGAACGCCGCCTGCACCTGCTCCGGCGGCTGTGCATTCTGCATGGTGACTTTGCTCACGATGATGCCGGACTTGTAGCGATCCAGAATATCCTGGATCAGTTTGGTGGTGGAGGCCGCGACCTGCTCGCGACCTTCGTACAGCACATAGTCCATCTTGCTGCGACCGACGATCTCGCGAATGGCGGTCTCGGCCGCCTGGCGCACGTTTTCGTCCGGCTCGCGGTTGTTGAACAGGTATTCCGCCGGATCCTTGAGGAAATATTGCACTGCAAACTGGATGTCGACAATGTTCTCGTCGTCGGTCAGCATCAGCGATTCTTTCAGCATCTTGTTCTTCACGTTCTCGCGGTAACCGATCTCGGCGGTGCGCACCTGGCTCAAGTTGACCACTTCGACTGTTTCGATGGGATAAGGGAAGTGCCAGCGCGGGCCGGCTTCCGTGATTTCCACTTGCTTGCCGAAGCGCAACACCACGCCGCGCTGGCTGGCGTCGACAATGTAGAAACCGCTGGCAATCCAGACCAGCACCACGATCAGGACGATCAGGCCGATGCCGCCGCCCATGCCGCCGGAGGTGTTGGCGTTGCCCCCCTTCGGCGATCCGCCGCCGGACTTGCCGAACAGCGATTCGATCTTGCGGTTCAGGTTGCGCATCACCTCTTCCAGATCGGGAGGGCCGCCGCTGTTTTTGTTGCCCCATTGCGGGTCGTTCAATCCCATAGTCCGTTACCTTTTGGTCAACTTAGTTGTCATTCAGGGGATGCCACTCTTCCGCCTGTATTTCCGCTACCGGCGCATCGCGCACTTCGGCGAGGGCCGCCCGTAATTCTGCCAAACCCGCGCCCGTTTTGGCGCTCAAATGAACGCTGGCGATTTTACCATATTCGTCCCGCTTCACGCCTGCTTCCAGTCCCTGCAGATCGATCTTGTTATAGACCACAATTTGCGGGATATGCTGCGCCCCGATCTCCGCCAGCACCTTGTTCACCTCGGCCACCTGATCGTGCCGTTCCGGGCTGTTCACGTCCACCACATGCAACAACAGGTCGGCCTGTGCGGTTTCTTCCAGGGTGCTGCGGAAGGCCGCCACCAGGCCGTGCGGCAAATGGCGGATAAAACCCACGGTATCGGACAGCACCACTTGGCGCGGGCTGTCGCCCTCCAGGAATATCTTGCGTGCGGTGGTGTCCAGCGTGGCGAACAACTGGTTGGCCACATAGACATTGGCGTTGGTCAGGCGGTTAAACAGCGTGGATTTGCCCGCATTGGTATAGCCGACGATGGAAACCGACATCACATCGGAGCGGTTGCGCGCCTTGCGCTGCAGTTCGCGGTGCTTTTTCAGCTGCTTCAGCCGCTCATTGAGCAGGTGCACGCGCCGGTCCAGCTTGCGCCGGTCCAGTTCCAGTTGGGTTTCACCGGGACCGCGCGCGCCCACGGCAAACTTCTGCTGGCCCATGTCCATGTTCATGCCGACCAGGCGCGTGGAAAGGTATTTGAGCTGGGCCAGTTCCACCTGCACCTTGCCTTCGTGGCTTTGCGCCCGCAGCGCGAAAATATCCAGGATCAGCATGGTGCGGTCGATCACGCGCGTCTGGATTTTGGCGGTGAGGTTGCGCATCTGCGCAGGAGACAGGTCGTGATTGAAGATGACCAGCGGTGCTTCCAGTTCCTCGACCAGTGCGGCGATCTCGTCCACCTTGCCGCTGCCGGCGAAAGTGGAGGCGTCCGGGCGCTGCCGCTTGCCTTCCACCAGCGCAAGCGTGCGCACTCCGGCGCTTTCTGCCAGCAAACGTAGTTCTTCCAGGCTTTCTGCGTAATCAGGTGCGCCGAAATCGAGACTGACCAATACCGCCGTATTGGCGGCAGTCGTTGATTCGTGCATTACTCTGCGTCGAAAGGAATAGTGACTGCGCGTGCGGGAACAATAGTTGAGATGGCGTGCTTGTAGACCATCTGGGTGACGGTGTTCTTCAACAGCACCACATATTGATCGAACGATTCGACCTGGCCCTGCAGCTTGATGCCGTTGACCAGATAAATGGCGACCTGCACATGTTCCTTACGCAGTGCGTTCAGGAACGGGTCTTGTAGTTGTTGCCCTTTTGTACTCATGATGTCAGCTCTTGTTGTTCTTGGGGCGGCTACTGTACTGGAAAACCCGCCGATACGGAAGAGTCGTGGCGCATTACCGCCGCCTTCAGCCCCTGCGTCCTGCCGGATTGACTCATATATTCCGCGAAAAATCCCGGGTGAGATCCAGCCCTTGAGGCAGCGTACTGGCGCGCCCCATCAGGAAACGGCCGATATCGTCAAACATGCCGCCCTGCAGAAGCTTGGGGTTCAGCTTGGCCTTCATCTCGCCAAAGCCGTCCAGGTTGTTACAGACGAGGTCGACGCAGCCTTCCGCATAATTGCCCTGAAAACGCATGCAAATCAGGAACTCGGGCTCCAGCGTGACCTGAAAGGTAGCCTTCTGAGTCCGGTTCCGCCACAGTTCGTGCAAATCCTCCTTCGTCTTCAGGCCGAAAGACTGCACGTCTTTCTTGAATTCATCGAACACTTCCCAGCGCCGGTTCACGCTAACGGGTCCGGGCACGGTCAGGCGAACCTGAAAAAACACATGATCCATCAAAGCGTTATCCGCCAGGCTCTGTTTGCGGTATTCCACCAGTCCGCTCTTCCATTTCAATGGGGAAAACTGGGCTTTGCCGTCCAGCGCATAGATGCGGGGAATGTCCGGCTCGAGCGCATTCAGGTGCTTGGTAAAGAGGTTGAAGAACTGAAAAGTGCGTTCCAAAGCGGCATTCACGTTTTGCGTCATCGTGTGGCGATCCTGCTGCTGCGCACGTTGCGCCTCCAGCTTCTGCGTTGCCTCGCTCGCCAGTTCCGCCAACAACCCGCTCATTTCGTTTTTCGATTGGCTCATGCTTCAACTATCCCGACAAAAACTAACCGGCAAAATAATGACACAAAACCCAATCAGCCGTACAGCCTGCGCCCGCGGATTCGGGCGCGATGGGCTGCACGTTGCTCACTCTCGGTAAGGACGTGTTTTTTCTCGGCGAAGGGATTCTTGCCGGATTTGTATTCGATACGCAGCGGCGTGCCCTGGAGCTTGAAGGCATCGCAGAAGGTTTTTTCCAGGTAACGGCTATAACTGTCCGGCACTTTATCCAGCGCACTGCCGTGGATAATGATGAGCGGAGGATTGCTGCCGCCCTGGTGGGCATAGCGCATCTTGGGGCGGAAACTGCCCACGCGCGGCGGCTGTTGCTTCTGTATGGCCTCTTCCAGCACGCGGGTCAGTTGCGGTGTAGGCAACTTGGCCATTGCCGCGGTATAGGCCTGATTCACCGATTTCAGCAACGCATCGACGCCCGTGCCGTTCAGTGCGGAAATGAAGTGGTGTTTGGCAAAGTTCAGGAAATGCAGCTTGCGTTCGATGTCGCGCTTGGTCGTGTCGCGCTTGTATTCGTCCAGCCCGTCCCATTTGTTGACCGCCAGCACCAGCGCGCGCCCGGCTTGCAGCACAAAGTCGGCCAGGTGGGCATCCTGCTCGGTGATCTGGTCGCGTGCATCCACCACCAGCACCACCACGTTGGCATCCTCGATGGCCTGCAGCGTCTTCACCACCGAGAATTTCTCGATCGCCTCGTCGACTTTGCCGCGACGGCGCACGCCGGCGGTGTCGATAATGGTGTACTGCTTGCCGCCGCGCTCGAAGTCGATGTAGATGGAATCGCGCGTCGTGCCCGGCTGGTCGAACGCGATGACGCGTTCCTCGCCGAGAATGGCATTGACCAGCGTGGATTTGCCTACATTCGGACGCCCCACGATGGCCAGTTTGGGATGATCGGATTTTTCTTCGACTTCAGGCTCTGCGGGAGGGAGCTCGTCCAGAGCAACCTCGATCATCTCGGCAACGTTGTCGCCATGCGCAGACGAAATCGGGATAGGCGTACCGAGACCGAGTTCGTGGAAATCCGCCGTGATGCGCTCGCTCCGCATGCCTTCGGCCTTGTTGACCAGCAGCAGGACTGGTCGCCCGGTCTTGCGTAGTTGCGTGGCGATGATCCTGTCGTGCGGGGTCAGACCGTCGCGACCGTCAACAATGAACAGCACCAGATCCGCCTCGTCCACCGCCTGCCGCGTCTGTTTCGCCATCTCGTGCAGGATGCCTTCCTTGGCTACCGGTTCCAGACCGCCGGTATCCACCACCAGATAAGGCCGTTCGCCCACGCGCCCCCGTCCGTAGTGGCGGTCGCGCGTCAATCCCGGCAAATCGGCTACCAGCGCATCGCGGCTGCGCGTAAGGCGGTTGAAAAGTGTGGATTTTCCAACGTTGGGACGTCCGACCAGTACGAGTGTTGGCAGCATCTTGTTCTAGCGGATGGTGAACGAATACAGTCCGCCATCGCTGGTCTGGACCAGGGCACCCTTGCCCAGCGTGACCGGCGCAACCACAATGGCGCTGCCGTCCGTTTCGTAGCGCGCCGCCAGACTCCCGTCATCGCTCTTCAGGGCATGCAGATAGCCTTCGAAGTCGCCGATCAGCAGGTAGTCGTCCAGCGGATACGGGGCTGTCGCTTTGCGCAACAGGAACTGGCCGTTTTTCCATACCGATGAGCCGCTGCTTTTGTCCACGGCCAGCACATTGCTGTCGGTATCGCTGAGATACAGCGTCTTACCAGACAGCGCCATGCCCTTATCGCTGGAGATATCGCGCGTCCACAGCGTACCTCCCTGCGCGGCATCGAAACAGGCCAACCGTCCCTGGAAGGCCACCGCGCAGACCTGATCCTTGTCCACGACCGGCAAACTGGTGATGTCGCTGATACGCTCCAATTCGGTATTTCCGCGCGGTTGCGAAACCGCCGATTCCCACACGACCACGCCGTTGTTGAGTCCGATCGCCGCCAGTTTGCCTGCCGCAAAACCCGCGTAGACCAGGCCGTTGCGGATCACCACGCTGGCGTGGCTGCGTACGATGAGGGCGGGCGTGGCGCGCTCATACAGCCACAAGCGGCCGCCGTCTTTCGCGCTCAAACCGGTAATCCGCTGATTGCCGGTACGCACCACCACCACGCCGTCGGCTATCCTGGGAGGGCTCAGCACATCGCTGGATACCTTCACCAGCCATTTCTGCTTGCCGGTATCTTCGTCGAATGCCGCCAGTTCGCCCTTTTCGCCGCCGACCAGCACCAGCCCGTCGCCCGCGCCGACACCCCCGGTAATTTCGAAACCGCTATCGACGCTCCAGACCTGTTTGCCGGTATTGCGATCGAAACGATACAGCTTGCCGTCGGCCTCCGCCGCAAACACCGCCTCGCGCGTCACTGCGGGAAACAGCACGCTCTTGCCCGCATCGCCGATATCGGCATGCCAGCGCAGTTCGATCCTGGCGCTCGGCTTGAAATCGACCAGCTTTGCCGGATCGATCGGAGGCTTGTCGCTGCTGCATCCGGCCAGTAGCGACATCAGTATCGGCGCAAGGAATCGACGGTTAAACATCATTTGGCGCTTCCCAAACCATCCATCTTTAGCTGGATCAGGTTGCGATAGGCACTCTTGGCATCGGTCTTGTCATAAGCCTGCTGATAAGCCGCACGCGCTTCGGCAATTTTTCCCTGCGCACTCAATACATCGCCTTTCAGGTCTGAATAAAGTCCGGTGAACGATTCGGGATGCGCCGCATCGAGTTGCGCAAGCGCCTCGTCGTACTTCTTCTCGTCCAGCAACGCACTCGCCAGCTTCAGTCGCGCCGCATCCTGCAAGCCGGTTTCGCTTGCATGCTCGATCACCCACTGCAACTGCACCGTGGCGCGCGCAACATCCCGCGCCTGCAGGCTGGCTTGCGCCGCCAACAGTTGCGCACGCGGCGCATACGCACTGCTGCCGTAGCGGCTGACCAGCGCGTCCGCCGCGTCGCCGATGCGCTTGGCGTCGTTGGAAGAAGCCTGTTTCAGCACTTCCACGTACAGCTTGCCCGCTTCGGCTGCCTGCCCGGCCTGGTGGCTTTTCCAGAACTTGATACCCGCAAAGCCGAGCAAACCGACCACCATGGCGCCGATCACCCACTTGCCGTTCTCTTTCCACCACGCCTTCAGCGCATCGATTTGTTCCTGTTCCTGCAGATCCAAACTAGACATTTTCATTTCCTCACTTGATCAATTCACGAACCTTATGCTGCAACTCTTCCAGCCCGACGCGCTGCTGCTCTCCGCCACCCCGCAAGGGCTTGAGCATGACCGCATCAGCCGCCACCTCATCATCGCCGATGATCACCGCGCATGCCGCCGCGCTGCCGTCCGCCTTTTTCATCTGCGATTTGAAACTGCCGCCGCCGCAGTGCAACAGCACGCGCACCCCGCCGTCGCGCAGGTTTTCCGCTACGCGCCAGGCCAGTTCCTGTGCCTGCTCACCCTGATGCACCACATAAACGTCCAGCGGCGCCGCCGGGTTCTGCATGCCGTCTTCCTGCAACAGGGCCAGCAGGCGCTCCACGCCCATGGCGAAACCGCAGGCCGGCGCGGGCTTGCCGCCGATCTGGGCGATCAGGCCGTCGAAGCGGCCACCGGCGCAGATCGTACCCTGCGCACCGAGACGCGTGGTGACCCACTCGAACACAGTGCGGTTGTAGTAATCCAGTCCGCGTACCAGACGCGGGTTGATCTCGAACGCAATGCCGTGTTGCGTCAGGATCGCCTGCACTGCCTCGAAATGCCGGATCGCATCCGTTTCCAGTTCGTCCATCAGTCTCGGCGCCGCACTCACCAGTTCCTGCATCGCGGGATTCTTGGTATCCAGAATCCGCAGCGGGTTGGCATACAGGCGGCGCTGCGCGTCCGCGTCCAGCTTGTCCTGGTGCTGCTCGAAATAGGCGATCAGCTTCTCGCGATGACGCTGGCGCGATGCCGCATCGCCCAGCGTGTTGATCTGCAAGCCCACGTCGCGTATGCCCAGTTTCTTCCACAAGCGCGCGCACATCACGATCTGCTCGGCATCGATGTCCGGCCCGGCAAAACCCAGCGCCTCCACGCCGATCTGGTGGAATTGGCGATAGCGCCCCTTCTGCGGGCGCTCGTGGCGGAACATCGGCCCCGCATACCACAGCCGTTGCGGGGCGTTATACAGCAGATTGTGCTGCAACACAGCGCGCACGCAGGAAGCCGTGCCTTCCGGACGCAGCGTGAGCTGGTCGCCGTTGAGGCTGTCCTCGAAGCTGTACATCTCTTTTTCGACAATGTCGGTGACTTCGCCGATGGCGCGCTTGAACAGCGCGGTCGGCTCCACCAGCGGCATGCGGATATTGCGGTAGCCGTATGTTTCCAGCCACTCGCGCACCATGTCCTCGAACCACAGCCACTGCGTTGCCTCTTCGGGGAGGATATCGTTCATGCCGCGCACGGCTTGCAGTGTTTCACTCATTTCCTGGCGTACTTTCTTGCCACATATTCATTGACGATCCGGGTGAATTCCTCGGCGATATGGTCGCCGCGCAAGGTGGTCACCTTCTCGCCGTCCGCGTACACCGGCGCGGCCGGGCTCTCGCCCGTCCCCGGCAGGCTGATGCCGATATTCGCCAGTTTGCTTTCGCCGGGACCGTTGACGATGCAGCCCATCACCGCAACCGTCATCTCCTCCACCCCCGTGTATTGCTCGCGCCACACCGGCATCTGCGCGCGCAAATGATTCTGGATGTCCTGCGCCAGTTCCTGGAACACCGTGCTGGTGGTGCGTCCGCAACCGGGGCAGGCAGTCACCATGGGCGCAAACGAACGCAATCCCATGGTCTGCAATATTTCCTGCGCCACCACCACCTCGTCGGTGCGCGCACCGCCGGGTGCGGGGGTCAGGGACACACGGATGGTGTCGCCGATGCCCTGCTGCAGCAGCACGGCCAGCGCGGCGGTGGAAGCAACGATGCCTTTCGACCCCATGCCCGCTTCTGTCAGCCCGAGGTGCAGCGGATAGTCGCAGCGCTGCGCCAATTCCCGGTATACGGCGATCAAGTCCTGCACGTCGCTCACCTTGCAGGAAAGCACGATGCGGTCGTGCGGCAGACCGAGCTCTTCGGCGCGTTTGGCGGAGTCCAGCGCCGACACGATCAGCGCCTCGCGCGTGATCCCGGCCACTTCTTTCGGTTGCGCCAGTTTGGCGTTTTCGTCCATCAGCCGCGCCACCAGATCCTGGTCCAGGCTGCCCCAGTTGACGCCGATGCGCACCGGCTTGTCGTACTGTCTGGCGACCGCGATCATCATCGCAAACTGGTCTTCGCCCTTGCGGTTCTTGCCCACATTGCCGGGATTGATGCGGTATTTCGCCAGCGCCTGCGCGCATTCCGGAAACTCGGTGAGCAAACGGTGCCCGTTATAGTGAAAATCACCGATCAGCGGCACAGCGCAGCCCATATCGTCCAGCATCTTGCGGATACGCGGCACCTGGACAGCGGCCTCTGACGTATTCACCGTGATACGCACCAATTCCGAACCGGCCTGCGCCAACTCATAAACCTGGCGCGCGGTACCTTCCGCGTCGGCGGTATCGGTGTTGGTCATGGATTGCACCACCACCGGCGCCCCCCCGCCGATGACGACGTCGCCCACATGTACGCACTGCGTGCGACAACGCGAAATGAAAGAATGGCTCATAAGCTTTACTTCACCTTCAGGTGTGCCATTTCCATCGCGGCATAAGCCGAAAGATCGATTTTATTACCCTTGTAATAAATCCTGACTTTGGACGGATTCGAAATGGATACGTCATACGGCGCGCGCCCCGGACCTCCGATCCATTTTTCCCCACCGCGCGGCACGTTTCTCGACAGCAAAACGACTCCGTTGACATCTTTCACTTCAACCCATGATGCTTCGTCAACGACGAAATGCAACGGACGGCGCATGAGTATTTCCAGCGGAATGGCGGGCTTGACCTCCGCCACGGGAGGGGTGACGGTCGCAACCTGCGGCACAGAAGCGGGGGCGGGGGCGGGGGCGGCCTGCGGCACAGTCACAACGGCGGGTCGCGGGGCCTTGACCGGTTCCGCCACCTTGGGTTCCTCCGCTTTCGGCGCCTCCTGGATCATGGTCTGCGACTCGGTGTCCGGCACGGCGGAAACCGCCGCATCCGACCCCGGCAAAGGTATCGTCTCCACCACAACCTCAGCGGGCACGGTGTCTTCGCCGCCTTGCAGCAGAACGAACAGTCCCAGAAGCAACGCAACCCCCAGGGCCCCCGCCAGCCACAACAGATTGACCTTCTGCAGCGCAAACACGGTCGGAAAGGATACCGTGACGGACTGCGCCTTGTTAACCACCTGCTCGTGCGTTTCGACCGGCAAAGCGGCAATCAGCAACTCTTCATCCAGCAGCAGCACGCGCGCATAGCAGCGCACGAACCCGCGCAAAAAAGTGGCCTTCGGCAGGTGGGCAAAATCGTTCGCTTCCAGCGCCTCAACTTGCCGCGGGGCAAACTTGATGCGGTTGGCAATGTCATGCACGCTCAAGCCCATGCCTTCGCGCGCCTCGCGCAGCGTCAGGCCGACGTTAAGCACCGGCTTGACCGGCTCCCCCCTCTTGCTCGATTCGGAAACAGCGTCGGAAATATCCATTATTCGCCTTGCGACAGCAGTTGGGTCTCCCGCGATGTCGGGAAACGTTTGCGCAACTGAAGGGCGTAACTGGCCTCAGAGTTGCGATCTTTCATTTTTCGTTCAATCCGCACCGCCAGCCACAACTGCTCGGCATCCAGCTCGGAAATAACCTGGGCGAAGCGCAGGAAATAGGATTTTGCCCCGGCGAAGTCGCCGTTATCGAAACTGTAGTCCGCCAGACCGTACAACGCCTCCGGCATGCCCGGGCGCAGGATCAATGCGCGCTGCAGATTGTTTTCCACATCCTTCATTTCCCCCGCCTTCCTGGAACACACGGCCAGATTCACATAAGCCGTTTCGGGCGTGGCATACAGCGGGTTTTTCACCGCCTCCTGAAATTGCCCGAGAGATTCCTTTGCCCGCCCGCGCTGGCACAGAAACCAGCCGTAATTGTTGTGCGTCTCGGAATTCGAGCTGTCCAGTTCCAGGCTGCGGCGAAAATCCGCATCGGCTTGCATGTCTTCGCGCAACGCCATGCGTACCAATGCGCGCATTGCATAGGCAGGCGGGTATTTCTCATCCGCCCGCAACGCCACGTCGATCTCCTGCAGCGCAATGGCGTATTGGGTGCGTTCGTAATACGAAGCCGCCAGCTCGGTGTGCAATCTGGCGCTCGTTTGCGCGCGCGTTCGATCCAGCTGCGGCGTTCCTTTGGAACCTCCGCCGGACGAGGCGCACCCCGCCAACAGCGACGCGATAATTACCAGCCTGATTAGCTTCATTGACTCGCCTCCACCACTCTATGCGTTCTTTTTGTTTTATCCTGCACCTGCCCCGCCAACTGACCGCATGCCGCCGCAATATCGTCGCCACGCACCTTGCGGATGGTGGTGACGATGTCGGCCTGCATCAGGATGTCGCGGAAACGCTTGACCGTCTCCATGTCGGAACGCTGGTACGGCGCCTGCGGGAACGGGTTGAACGGGATCAGGTTGAATTTGCACGGCACGTCGCGCACCAGCCGGATGAGCTCGCGCGCATCCTGCTCGCGGTCGTTCACACCGGCCAGCATCACGTACTCGAAGGTGACGAAATCGCGCGGCGCTTTTTCCAGATAGCGGCGGCAGGCCGCCATCAGTTCTTGCAGCGGATATTTCTGGTTGATCGGCACCAGCACGTTGCGCAGTTCGTCGTTGGGCGCATGCAGCGAGATCGCCAGTGCCACCGGACACTCGTCGCGCAAACGATCCATCGCCGGAACCACGCCGGAAGTGGAGACCGTCACGCGGCGGCGCGACAAGCCATAGGCATTGTCGTCCAGCATCAGACGCAAGGCGCTCACGGTGCTGTCAAAGTTCAGCAGCGGCTCGCCCATACCCATCAGCACCACATTGGTGACCGGCCAATTGCCTTCCGCGTTCTTGCCCAGTTCGTGGTTCGCCCACCACACCTGACCGATGATCTCGGCAGTGGAGAGGTTGCGGTTGAAGCCCTGCTTGCCGGTGGAGCAGAACGCGCAATCCAGTGCGCACCCGGCTTGGGTCGACACGCACAAGGTGCCGCGGTCTTCTTCCGGAATGTACACGGTCTCGACCGCGTTGCCCGTCCCCACATCCAGCAGCCACTTGCGCGTGCCGTCGGTGGCGGTCTCTTCGCGCATCACCGTGGGTGCCTTGACACAGGCGATCTGTTTCAGTTTTTCGCGAAGAGAGATCGCCAGATCGCTCATCGCATCGAAATCGGACTCCCCGGCTTTGTAGATCCAGCGCAGCACCTGCCTGGCGCGGAAGGGCTTTTCGCCCTGCTCCGCAAACCAGGCAGTCAGTTGTTGCGCATCGAAGTCGAGGAGGTTTTGCATCAACGGGAGCAGATGTTCTTCGGGCCAAAGAAGTAATCGATCTCGATCTTGGCATTTTCGGCGGAATCGGAACCATGCACGGCGTTGGCATCGATGCTGTCGGCGAAATCGGCGCGGATGGTGCCCTTGTCGGCCTTCTTCGGATCGGTCGCGCCCATCAGGTCACGGTTCTTTTGCACAGCGCCGGGGCCTTCCAGCACCTGGATCATGACCGGGCCGGAGATCATGAAATCGACCAGGTCCTTGAAGAACGGGCGGGCCTTGTGCACGGCATAGAAACCTTCGGCTTCGGTGCGCGACAGGTGGCGCATCTGAGCGGCGACGATCTTCAGGCCGTTGGTCTCGAAACGGGAATAGATTTTGCCGATGACGTTCTTCGCCACGGCATCGGGTTTGATGATAGAAAGGGTACGTTCGACAGCCATGCTTCTCTCCAAGTAGTGATTTGAATTCAGAAAATTCTGAGGGCGCGATTCTAGCAGGCTTTGGCAGCCATGTCCCTGTCCGGAAGCCAATGAAACGACGATTCCTGGCTCTGAATCGGCCGCCTGAAAATCCGCCGCGATGGCGACCCCGACGACCGCCGCAAGCGTCTCCCCGCAATACAACAAGGGCAGCCGTTCGCGTTGCCAGGGCGGAATGCGATGTTCCTGCAACAGGTTTTTCATGCTGCGTGCCGCTGCATGGGGATGCGGGCGCAATTTTTCGCCGCCGCCGCGCAATCGCAGCGTGACCGGGGCCTGCTGCAGCCTGACCAGACTGATCCCCTGCCCCCGGTCGCGGCGGAAAGCGAGGTCGCACCCCATCGCCGCCCAATGCAGAGTCGCTTCGCCTGTCCACGGCAAAACCGTCCCGGGATCGTATGCGCCCGGCCCGGGAAAAACATGGATATCGCCCTGGTACCGTCGCACCTGCCAGCCGCCAAAATCGACGCACACCATTGCATCCCCGCGTGCAGTGCGCAATTGGAGCAGCATTTCGTCGAGTTGCGCCGCCTGCGGCATGGGCGAACCCTGCGCATGCAGAAAATAGCGCAACAGATTCTTCGCGCGCGGGTAGGACAGACTTTGCAGCACATCCACATTCAGCCTGTCGCCATGCAGCACCTCTCCGCCATCCTGCCGCGCCAGTTCGTCCAGCAGTTCGTCCGCCTCGGCAAAATGGCGGGTGCTGCGCGCCAGCGTTTCGCGGCAGGCCGGAAAACGCTCCTCCAGCAGCGGCAGCAGGCGGTGGCGCAGGAAATTGCGCGGATATCGCTCGTCGGCATTGCTTTCGTCCTCGATCCAGCGCAGGCCATGCTGCTGCGCGTAGCCAAACAGGTCGGCGCGCGACTGGTCAAGCAGCGGACGCACGACTTTGTGCCCGTCGTCTTGCTTGCAGAAAGGCATCGATGCCGCACCCTTCACTCCCGCACCGCGCAAAAGCTGCAGCAGCAGCGTCTCCGCCTGGTCGTCGGCATGGTGCGCCAATGCGACAGCCTCGCCGGGAAACCCCGCAAAAGCCGCATGGCGCAACTTGCGCGCAGCCGCTTCGATGCCGTGTTCGTCGCGCAACGGGGCAATATCGACGCGTTCCAGATGCAGCGGGATGCCATACCCCGCGCAAAATCCGGCGCAAAAGTCCGCCCAGGCATCCGCATTCGGGCTGATGCCGTGATGGACATGCAGGGCGGAAAGGCGCCAGTCGAAGCGCGGCGCGATGGAGTGCAGCAGATGCAGCAGCACGACGGAGTCGATGCCGCCGCTCAAGCCGATTAGGATGTGACTATGCTTGGGAAGAAGCGGCGCGAGGCGCGCCGCAACGCAATCAGTTAAGTTCGATTTCCTTGAACTTGCCATAACTCATCAAGCGGTTGAAGCGCATTTGCAGCATCTCGCCGGTAGTCTGGGACTGCACTTGCCTGAGCGTCTCCTGCAAAGCCTTCTTCAGGGTCTGCATCATCGACTCGTAATCGCGGTGTGCGCCGCCCGGCGGTTCGCTCACGATCTTGTCGACCAGACCCAGCGTCTTCAGGCGCGTCGCGGTAATGCCCAGCGTTTCCGCCGCATCCGGCGCCTTGTCCGCGCTCTTCCACAGGATGGATGCGCATCCTTCCGGTGAAATGACCGAGTAAGTCGCGTATTGCAGCATCAGCATGGCGTCGCCGACCGCGATGGCCAATGCGCCGCCGGAGCCGCCTTCGCCGATGATGGTGCAGATGATGGGAACCTTCAGCTCGGCCATCACATACAGGTTCTTGCCGATGGCCTCGGACTGGCCGCGCTCTTCCGCGCCCACGCCGGGATAGGCGCCGGGCGTGTCGATGAAGGTCATGATGGGAATGCCGAACTTCTCGGCCAGGCGCATCAGGCGCATCGCCTTGCGGTAGCCTTCCGGACGCGGCATGCCGAAGTTGCGGTACTGGCGTTCCTTGGTGTCGCGGCCTTTCTGGTGGCCGATGACCATCACGCTCTGCCCGTTGAATCGGGCAAGACCGCCGACGATGGCGGGATCGTCCGCATAATTGCGGTCGCCGTGCAGTTCTTCGAAATCGGTGAACAGGTGCCGGACGTAATCCAGCGTATAAGGGCGTTGCGGATGGCGCGAAACCTGCGAAATCTGCCAGGGCGTCAGCTTGGCGTAGATTTCCTTGGTCAGCGACTGGCTCTTCTTTTGCAGCCTGCCGATCTCGTCGGAGATGTCGAGTGCGGAATCATCCTGCACATAACGCAATTGCTCGATCTTGTTCTCCAGTTCGGAGACAGACTGCTCGAAATCCAGGAAGGTAACTTTCATCTGCACTATATCCGGGTTGTCTGGGGGCGCATGATACAGGAAGCCGCCCCGCGAATTAAGCCCTAATTTTTTACGGGTTGTTCAGTTGCCGAGCGAGAAGAAGCGCTTGATGGTGGCCAGTATCTCGCTGCGCTGCTGCGACAGGTCCGGGTGCGCCCCGGTCGCATTCAGGTCCTGCATCACCACATCCAGTTCGGCCCGGCGAGTGACGAGGATGTGCGAGATCTCGTCGGCGATGCCCGGGCGCGCGTGCAGTATCACCTCGATTACCTCCTTGTCGATGCGGTAGCATTCCACATCGGTTCTGGCGACGACCCAAGCCGAGCGCGGCGCACCGGTCAGCAGTCCCATCTCGCCGAAAAAATTGCCGCGCCCCAGCGTGCGCACGGCACGCCGTTTGCCGTTGGGAAGGTCGACAAACACATCCGCCTCGCCGTTGATGATGATGTACAGCCAGTGGGAACGTTCGTCCCCCTGCCGGGTGATGATATTGCCCTTGGCGAACGGGGAATATTGCAGGCTTTGCGCCAGTCCCGTCAGCTCGGCATCGTTAAGCTGCGAAAACAGCTCGACTTTACGCAGGGTCTTGATGCGCAACTGCACTTCGCGCTGGTGCACCGCTTCGTCGTACTTTTCGTTCTCTTTGGTGATGTGCAGGCTCTGCCCCTGCTGCGCGGGCTTGATGCCCGCACGGTGCAACGCACTCATGATGTGCCAGCGCAGCATGGCATCGGTGGGGTCGTCCGCCGCCAGGTCGGTCAGCCAGTAACGCAAGGCATAACGCGCATAGCCTTTGTCGTCCATGTCCATCAAAAGGCAGTTCGGCGCGGGATTCCTGGCCACATTGGCGATATCGGTCTGCAGGATTGAATCCTCAACCACGCTCACCACCCGTGTCGGCGCGACCTCCAGCCCCACGTTGAACCACACCCAGCGCCGCCATTGCACCGGCTGGTCGGTGCGCCGCCCCAGCACCATGAACTTGTTCTTCATCAACTGGCTGTTGGGAAACACCACCGTCTCCCAGTTGCGCGTCTCCACCAACGTGGAACGCCAGCGGATGTCCACCACCTTGCCCGAGATGTCGTCCACCTTGATCCAGTCGCCGACCTCGACCGAATTGTCCAGTTGCAGCGCCAGTCCGCCGAGGATGTTGCCCAGCGTGTCCTGCATGGCGAACGCCACCACCGCCGTGATCATCGCCGAAGTCGCCAGGATGCTGCCCAGATCGAGCCCGGCATAGCGCAGCCGCACCATGAACCAGGCGATATAGGCGATGATGACGAAGATGTCTTCGGTGATGCGCGGCGGCGTGAGTTTGAAGGCGGGCAACACGACCCGGAAAACCAGTTGTCCCCACAAACGGATCACCGCAACCCCGGCGCCGATGACAAACACTTCCTGCGCCACAGAGGCGGCGCGGACAAGATCCAGCGCATGCAGCAAACCGGCGATGAATTGCCCGAACAGGCAAACGAAGAAGAAAGCGACCGTGTTGGCGAGACTGGCGCGTTCGTCGCGGCGGAAATGGAACAGCATCGCCCAGATGCACAGCACCATCAGGAGCAAGGGGAGCGACTCCCCGCCCCAGAAGAAGCCGATTACTTTGTCCCAGAATTCCATTGCGCAACTCCGCTCAAGATCGCCCGATTCTACACCCCATACCGCGCCAGGGCATGCACGGGGCGCCACAACTTCCATGCCGAAGCGCGTGTCAGTTCGTAACGGCGCGCACCGCTCCCGGCCGGCACCTCCAGCGTCAGCCGCTGCAGTTGCCCTGCGCGCAACGCCGACAGCAGGGAAGCGCAAATCTGTTCGAGCCCAAGCACCGCCTCGCGCCACGCGTGGTAGTCGCCGCGCCGCTGCGCACGGTCCATGGACTCGTCCACCCACAGGGCGCTTGCGCCCCGGGTATGCAGCAGGATTTCCAGCGCTGCAACCGGCGCAATCCCCGCCGCCCGCGCGAACGCCAGACCGAGATCGCTATCGCCGCCGACCGCATCGTATGCCGCGCGCAAAGGCGTCGCCCGGCCGCCGCCCCACAACCACAGACTGCCGGCGATCGGCTCGCCGCGTGCCTCGCGCGCCTGATTGAGCGGGTGCGCATACAACAGCATCTGCACCTCGGTGGCGATGCGCTGCCAATGCAAGGCGTCCGCACCCTGCGGTTGATACAACTTGGCATCGCGCCATGCCGCCTGCCGCAACGGAACGGTCGCCAGTTGCGGCTCCACTTGCAGCCGCACATACCAGCGCTGCGGGTGCGGCGCAAAAAATCGCATTTCATTTCCCGCAAAGTGCGCGTTCAACCCCTCGCACATGGCAGTCGCCTCCTCCCGGCTCAGCGCCACCTCGGGGATCAGCATCGCCTGCGCGTGATGCAATTGCAGGTTCACCGGGTCGGCACACAGCCAATAGCCCCCGCCTGCATCCAGCCCGTCGGCTGCGGCACGTACCGGCGCGACGGCCTGCGCCCCGAACGCGGCGCAAAGCCAATCTTCCAAAGCGATCCCGGAAGATGTACTCGCGTCTCCCCGCGCCAGCAGTTTTTCCAGCGCAGGCAACTGCAACTCGGTACACACTTCGGCGGCAATGTCCTGCGGGGGAAACAGGTCGGGGATGAGCAGGTGGAGATGGTTCATGGCGGCAGTTTACCATCCCGCAGGGACTGCTCTTATGGCACACTAGCGCCCGTCGCCAAACCAACCGCCTACCGTGCAACCCTACGAACTCTTCATCGGCCTGCGTTACACCCGCGCCAAGCGCCGCAACAACTTCATCTCGCTCATCTCGTTCATCGCCATCGTGGGCACCGCGCTGGGGGTGATGACGCTGATCGTGGTGCTGTCGGTGATGAACGGCTTCCAGAAGGAAATTCGCGCCCGCATGCTCGGCATCACCCCGCATCTGCAGGTCATCGGCGACGGCCAGCTCGACGACTGGAAAACGGTGCTGAAGACCGTCGAGGCGCATCCCGGGATGCGCGCCGCCGCCCCTTATGTCAGCGGCCAGGGCATGGTGTCGCTGGGCGAGAGCGTGGAGGGCGTGATGGTGCGCGGCATCCTGCCCGATGGCGAACAGAAGCTGATCGCCATCGGCGACAAGATGAAGAAAGGCGCATTGGGCGATCTGCGCGCCGGGGAATTCGGCATCGTGCTCGGCGTCGATCTGGCGCGCTCCATGGGGGCGCATGTCGGCGACAGCGTGCTGCTGATCACCCCGCAGGGGCAGTTCACTCCCGCCGGGATGCTGCCGCGCCTGAAACAGTTCCATGTGGTCGGCATCTTCGAGATCGGCATGTCGCCGTATGACAACGCGCTGGCGCTGATCCACCTTAATGACGCGCAGAAACTCTACCGGCTGGGCAGTTCCGTCAGCGGTATCAGCGGCAGCCTGCACAACCTCGATCTGGCCCCGCAAGTCGCTTACGAACTGGGACAAACCGTCCCGCAGAACACTTACATCACCGACTGGACGCGCCAGAACGCCAGCTATTTCGCCGTGGTGGCGATGGAGAAGAAGATGATGTTCATCATCCTCTCGCTCATCGTGCTGGTCGCCGCAATCAATATCGTCTCCACGCTGGTGATGGCCGTGACCGACAAGCAGGCCGACATCGCCATCCTGCGCACGCTGGGCGCATCGCCCAGGAGCATCATGCAGATATTCATGGTGCAGGGCATGCTGATCGGCCTGATCGGCGTGGCGCTTGGCATGGTCAGCGGCGTGTTGCTTGCGCTCAACATCGGCACGATCGTTCCCTTCATCGAGAACCTGTTCGGCGTGCATTTCCTGGCCAAGGAGTTCTACTACATCACCGAACTGCCGTCGGACCTGCAAAAGGGCGACGTACTCGTGGTCGCGGGCATGTCCTTCCTGATCAGCCTGTTCGCCACGCTCTATCCGAGCTGGCGCGCATCGAAAGTGCAACCGGCGGAGGCGTTGCGTTATGAGTAACCCGGTCATCTCCTGCCGCGACCTGCGCAAGACTTACTCGCAGGGCGATCTGAACGTACCCGTGCTCAACGGCGTGAACCTCGACGTGGCACGCGGCGAGCGTATTGCCATCGTCGGCGCCTCCGGTTCCGGCAAGAGCACGCTGCTGCACCTGCTGGGCGGACTCGACAGCATCACGGGCGGCAGCGTCAACATCCTGGGGCAGGATGTAACGACGATGAACGAGACGCAGCGCGGCGAACTGCGCAACCGTTCGCTCGGCTTCGTCTACCAGTTCCATCACCTGTTGCCGGAATTCACCGCGCTGGAAAACGTCGCCATGCCGCTGCTGATCCGCGGCATGAAGCCCGCCGAAGCGCATCCCCAAGCGGCCGCCATGCTGGAGCAAGTCGGACTGGCGCAGCGCGTCCGTCACCTGCCCGCCGAACTTTCCGGCGGCGAACGCCAGCGCGTCGCCGTGGCGCGCGCCCTGGTCACCCAGCCCGCCTGCGTGCTGGCCGACGAGCCCACCGGCAACCTGGATCGCACATCTGCCTCGACGCTGTTCGACCTGATGCAGACGCTCAACGCCAAACTCAACACCAGCTTCATCATCGTCACCCACGACCTCGAACTCGCCGGCAGGATGCAACGGCAGATGCGTCTGGTGGACGGCGTGTTGCACCCAGCCTAGAGCAAGCCTGACAGGAGCGCCGATGAGGACGCCGGCGCTCCCTAAACCAGTTTGCAACCATTCCGTCATTACCCTGTAACGTCATACAGTTAGTTTGTTCGCCATCCCCAACCCCGGAGCGACGAACATGATTCCTTTTCCATCACAGACACTGCCGCACACCCACCTGACCGTCGCCGACGGCGTCCTGCAACCTTTCGAACACCTGCTCGATTTCAAGTCCTTCGCATCGCTGCGGCGCATGGTGTCGCACCAGCAAAGCAAACCGCTGATCAAGCGCGCCGACTTCATGAAAATGGTCACGCTATACCTGCCCGAGGTCTCCGCACGCATCGAGGAATGCGATTTCGGCGTTGTACATCTGGAAATGGGCGCAATGAAGCTGGCCACCAAAGATGCCTTCGCCCGCTGCGATTTCGCCACCGTGCGCAAGCATCTGCTCCTGATCGCCGACTTGTTCGACCGGGCCGATGCCGAGCTCTACGATGCGATCCGCATCTCTTATCTGGAAGCGATATTCCTGGGCGAGACTTCCGCTGCCCACATCGCAGCGCGCGGCATGCTGTCCAGATCGATGGAAAATGCATTGCGGCAAGCCGAACTGCGGCTGGAACAACAGCGCTGCATCGCGGCCTGACGATCGGTTACAAAGTAAAACGCCCCGGCGCTTGCGCACCGGGGCGTTTGTCGTATCTGTAGAGTTTTAGATGGAAGAGCCGACGGATGTGAGCGCCGGTAATGCGACGATAATTGCAGCCACGCCAATCAGCGCCCAACGAATGAGCTTGGCCACATCTTCATATGCTTTTTTCATCTGACACCTCTCTTGGTTAACTCGAGATCCGGCTTGTTGCTGCCGGACGCGATGTCAGATGCGAATAGTTGAGTAAAGTTCCTTGTTATTGTGCATGGCGCCTATGCCATTTCCAGATGACAAACAGGCGCCAGATCAATCGGATAGCGAGATAACCGGACAGTGCCAGCCCTGTTGCCAACAGGGGTAAGCCGATCAGCAGGGGTTTGCCCAGGGCGAACAGCCACATCCACACTTCATGAAACCACTCATGCCAGTGTATTTCGGGAAAAGCCGGGATTGCCGCGCTGTTGGCAGAACCCGTCACCCGGTTGCCGATCTCGAAGGCCAGCAGATACAAAGGCACGATAGTGAACGGATTGGTATAGAACGTGGTGAAAGCTGCCACCGGCAGGTTGACGCGAAACAGGATGGCCAGCAAGGCGGCCGAGATCATTTGAAACGGCCCCGGGATCAAACCGCAAAACAATCCGATTGCCACCCCACCCGCCACCGAACGCCGATGCAGATGCCACAGGTTGGGATGATGCAGCCAATGCCGAACCGGGCGCAGCCAGCGTTGTCGCAGGATGCTGTCGTGGTCGGGCAATCTGTCTCGGAAAAATCTGCGCATGGCTGGATTCTATGTTTTTGGGTTACGCTTCGCACATGGTTTCTTTCGCCCTCTTTTTCACCCTTGGCGTGTGGTATCTGCAACAGCAGGCCGTTTTGCCGTCACTCCCCGTTTACTGGCCTCTTGTCGCGCTGGCGCTCCTGCTGCCCCGCGCAGACAACCGCACTCTGCTGGTCGCGCGCCGGATGGCATTGTTGCTCTGTGCCGCTGTGCTCGGCTATTCCTTCTCGGCGTGGATGGCCCAGCATCGCCTGTCCGATAGCCTACCAGACGAATGGCAGGGAAAAAATATCGTCGTCACCGGTATCGTGGCGGAGATGCCGCGTTTGCACGAACGCGGCCTGCGCTTTGCTTTCGATATAGAAAGCGTGGAGACGCAAGGCGCGCATGTCCCCCGCCATATCCAGCTTGCCACCTATGACGGAAACGGCAACAACCCGCTGGCATTGAAAGCGGGCCAACGCTGGCAACTCACCCTGCGCCTGAAACAACCGCACGGCACCAGCAACCCTTACAACTTCGATTTCGAGGCATGGGCTTTGGAGCGCAACATCCGCGCCATCGGCTATGTGAATGCCAAGGGCACCAACCGGCTGCTGTCAGAAAAGACCGGCAGCCCCGCCTATCTGGTGCAGCATCTGCGCGAAACCGTGCGCATGCATTTCCAGAAAACGCTGGGCGAGGCGCCCTATGCCGGCATCCTGACCGCACTGGCAATCGGCGACCAATCCAGCATCACGCAATCGGAATGGCTGTTGTTCACGCGCACCGGCGTCAACCATCTGATGAGCATTTCGGGCCTGCACATCACCATGCTCGCCGGTCTGTTCTTCGCCATGGTCTATTGGTTATGGCGCCGCAGCACGCGCCTCACGCTCCTGTTTCCCGCCCGCAAGGCGGCCGCAGTGGCGGGACTGTTCGCCGCGCTTTTCTACACGCTGGTATCGGGCTATGAGGTCCCCGCGCAGCGCACGCTTTACATGGTTGCGACCATGACCGCGATGATGCTGCTTTCGCGCAACGTCTCTCCTTCCCAATTGCTGGCCGCCGCGCTCATGGTGGTGCAGCTCGCCGACCCGTGGGCGGTGCTGTCGCCGGGATTCTGGCTGTCGTTCGGCGCGGTCGCGCTGATTTTCTATGTCACCGCCAACCGCCTGCACCGGCCGCACTGGTTAAGGGAATACGGCAAGGTGCAATGGGCGATGATGATCGGCCTGATCCCGCCGTTGCTGGCGCTGTTCCAGCAACTGTCGCTGGTCGCGCCCATTGCCAACGCATTCGCCATCCCGCTGGTCAGTTTCGTCGTGGTGCCGCTGACCCTGCTCGGCACCCTGCCGCCGTTCGAATGGATGCTCTATGTCGCCCATGAGGCGATGCTGCTGTGCATGTTCCTGCTCCAGTTGCTGGACAGACTGCCCTATATCGTGTGGGCGCAGCATGCGCCACCCGCCTGGACAATCGCAGTCGGTGTCGGCGGTGCGCTGTGCCTGCTGGCACCGCGCGGCTTTCCGCTGCGCTGGACGGGCGCCATCCTGTTACTGCCGATGTTTCTCGTCGCCCCCGAGCGGCCGGCGGAAGGCAGCGCGCGATTGCTGGTGTTCGATGTCGGCCAGGGGTTGGCGGTGGCGGTGCAGACACGCGACCACGCCCTGCTCTACGACACCGGGCCGGATTTTTCGGGAGAGGCCGACAGCGGCAACCGCATCCTGCTCCCTGCCCTGCGCGGCATGGGGATCGGTCAACTGGACACCCTCGTGCTGTCGCACGGCGACAGCGACCACATCGGCGGAACGGAGTCCGTGCTGCAGGGACTGCCGGTATTGAATGTGCTTTCCCCGCTGGCCGCCACGAATCCGAAACTGCAACTCGCCGCCCACAACGAAGCGTGTGCCGACGGCCAGTCCTGGGACTGGGACGGTGTGCGTTTCGAAATGCTGCACCCTGCAACAGACTTCGCCGCCAACGCCGCAGAGCATGACAACGAAAGCAGTTGCGTGTTGCGTGTGAGCGCCGGAAAGAACAGCGTATTGCTGACCGGCGATATCGAGAAACTCGCCGAATCCCGGTTGCTGAAGAACCATCCGGACCAACTGCCCGCCACATTATTGGTGGTGCCGCATCACGGCAGCCTGAGTTCGTCCGCACAGGATTTCGTGGATGCGGTGCATCCGCGCTTTGCCCTGTTCACAACGGGTTATCTCAACCGTTTCGGCCACCCAAAAAATGAAATCGTGGAACGCTACCGCACAACGGGGAGCGAAATCCTGCGTTCAGACCGGGATGGCGCGGTCGGCATCGCAATGGATGCGCGGGAATTCAGGCTGGAAAGTTACCGCAACACCCACGCCCGTTACTGGCAGCACGGCGCTACATCAGGTTCCGCGGCGCAAAAATGAAACCGGTACACTCCGCGGCAGGCATCGGCCGCGCGTAGAAGTAGCCCTGCATTTCGTCGCAACCGCGGATGCGCAGGAAGTCGAGTTGTTCCTGGGTCTCCACGCCTTCTGCAATCACGCGCAAATTGAGACGGTGTCCCAGGCTGATGATGGAACGGATGATGGCGGCATCGCTCTCGTCCGTTTCGATATCCCGAATGAAGGACTGGTCGATCTTGAGCTTGTGCACCGGCAGCTTCTTCAGGTAGTTCAGGCTGGAGAAACCAGTGCCGAAATCGTCGATGGACAGTTGCACCCCCAGTTCGTGCATCTCGCTGAGGAAGTTCATCGCGATCTTGTTATCCCCCATCATGATGCCTTCGGTGATTTCAAGCTCCAGATGGCGCGGCTCCAGGCCGGATTCTGCCAGCGCGGATTTGACCAGTTCGACCAGCATCGGTTGCCGCAATTGCCGCATCGACAGGTTTACGGCCATCGTCAGGTCGGTCTGCCCCTGTTTGCGCCACTCCATCATTTGCGCGCAGGCGGTGCGCAGCACCCATTCGCCGATGGTGACGATCTGCCCGGTCTCTTCCGCCACCGGGATGAATTCAGCCGGCGATACCGGCCCCTTCTCCGGGTGATGCCAGCGTATCAACGCTTCGACACCGCATAGTTTTCCCGTCGACAAATCGGCCTGCGGCTGGTAGTGCAGCACAAACTCGCCGCGTTCCAGCGCCAGGCGCAAATCCTTCTCCATGGAAAACAGTAGCTCCACGCGGAAGTTCATGTCCTGCCTGAAGAACTGGTAGTTGTTGCGCCCTTCTTCCTTGGCACAATACATCGCCATATCGGCGCTCTTGATGAGCGTGTCCGCATCGTGCGCAGAATCCGGAAAGATGCTGATGCCGATGCTGGCCTGGGTCGAAAGCATATGGCCGTCCAGATCGTAGGGTGTCGCGAGCGCTTCCAGCAATTTTTTCGCCACTGCGGCGGCGCCGCTTCCCGCGGTCTCGCGCAGCAATACGATGAATTCGTCGCCACCGAGACGCGCCACCGTATCTTCATCGCGCACTTGCGCCTGGATGCGCAAAGCCACGGCCTGCAATAACCTGTCGCCAACCGAGTGGCCCATCGAATCGTTGATGTATTTGAAACGGTCCAGATCCATGAACAACAGGGCAAACTGCTGTTTGTCGCGGTGCGACACGGCAATCATCTGCCCGAGGCGGTCGCGCAGCAGCGTTCGGTTCGGCAAGCCCGTCAGCACATCGTAGTAGGCGAGGAAATGGATGTTCTTTTCCGCCTCGGTCTGTTCGGTGGTGTCGCGTGCAATGGAGACATAGTTCACCACGTCGCCCCGGGTGTCGCGCACGGCCGTAATCGACATCCACTTCGGATACACGCGTCCGCTCTTGTGCTTGTCCCATATTTCGCCCTGCCAGTACCCGTGATTGCCGATGTCGTCCCACATGGCGCGATAGAATTCGGCATCGTGCCGCCCGGATGCAAGGAGGCGCGGATTCCGGCCCATGACTTCCTCCGAACGGAAACCGCTCATCTCGACGAAGGCATGGTTGACGGCCACCACCAGCGCGTTCGCATCGGTGATCAGAATCGCCTCGCCGCTGCTTTCGAATACCCTCGCCGCCAGGCGCAGCGCCGACTCTTCTTCCTTGAGTACCGTAATATCGTGCACCGTCCCGATGGCAAAAACGGCTTCCCCGCTTTTCGGGTCTAAATCGATAGTCGCCTGCTCGCGCACCCATTTTGTTTTGCCGTCAACCAGGATGCGATGCTCGATATCGTAAGGATGACCGCGCAGCGCATTTTTCCATGCCCGGTCCAGCAACTCGTGGTCATCGGGATGAACCCTCTCCAGGAAGAGTTCGTAGTTAAGCCGCATGGTACGTTTCATGCCGAATATCCGGTACGTCTCGTCCGACCATTCCAGATGGTTCTTGAGCAGGTCGATTTGCCAGCTACCGACCCCGCCGACAAGCTGGGCGCGACTGAGCGCGTCTTTGCTGGCTTGCAGTGCATTCATGGCATGGTTGCGCTGATAGTTCAGCGCCGAGACACTGACGCCGAGTATCGTCATGAAAACGGAATACAGCCACAGGTCGATCACACCGCTCAGATCGCCGGAGACGAACGGCCCCATTCCGAGCAGCGTCGCCGCCATGGCAATGAGGAACATCAGGATCAGGAGGCCGCTGACAAACCGCTGGTTGAAACTGAGCGCTGCCCACACGACAACGGGGAAAAGCACAAACATCCCGAAATGTGCCAGGTTGGCGATAGTGTCAAAATATCCGAATACCAGCGGGGTCAGCAGCGTCAATACCAGCAGCAGCAATGCCGCCTCGCCGATCCGCGCCCCTGTCCAGGAAAGCGGCTTGTGCTGCGCGTAAGCCAGGATCGCCGGCGTAAAGAGGATGATGCCGAGCGCATCGCCCATCCACCAGAACAACATGGTCTGCGGATAGCGATCCAGCGGAACCGCCCCCGCTGCCAGCAGGCAAGTCGAACCGATCACTGCGCTGGATATCGAACCGATCGCGCCGCCATACAGCACAAGCCGGTAGACATCGCGGACTTCGGCAAGCCGGCGGTTAAAGCGGGTAACGCGCTTGAGCAGATAGGCGCCCAACCAGGCTTCCAACGTAGCGCCGAACGCCATTCCCACGACAGCGAACAGCGGCAAACCGGAAGTCAGGTTGGAAAAAAATGCACCGATGAAAACGGCCGGAAGGAAGCGGTACCCGAATAACAGGATCGCGGCGAGTGCAATGCCGGAAGACGGCCAGAACAGCGTAACCGCGTGTCCGACCAGCGCGAACTCAAGTCCGAGTTGCGCCGAAACAAAATAGGCCAGTACCAGCAGGCTTGCGCGCCAAAAGTCCTTCTTCAAACTGTTCGGAGGCATGCCCCTCCCCGTAGCAAGGTATTGGCTACTGTATCATGCACGCCTGCGCGGACGCCAACTTTGGAGTTGAGAATTTGACTGGAATGCGACGCGTTACATTGCGGTGTGACTACGGCATTGTTCAATATAGACCGCGCTGCATTGGTGTGTTTTGACGCAGGCATGGCATGCGCATTGCGCATGCCATGCCTGCACCGATACTCGATTTCCTTACGCTTTCAACGCCACGAACACTTCTTCCAGCATCTTCTTGGCATCGCCGAACAACATGCGGTTGTTCTCTTTGTAGAACAGCGGATTGTCCACGCCCGCATAGCCGGAAGCCATGCTGCGCTTCATCACGATGGAGGTCCTGGCCTTCCACACTTCCAGCACCGGCATGCCGGCGATGGGACTGCCCGGGTCTTCCTGCGCAGCCGGGTTCACGATGTCGTTGGCGCCGATGACCATGGACACATCGGTATCCGGGAAGTCAGCGTTCAGTTCGTCCATCTCCATCACGATGTCGTAAGGCACTTTGGCTTCGGCCAGCAGTACGTTCATGTGGCCGGGCATGCGGCCGGCGACCGGGTGGATGCCGAAGCGCACGTTGACGCCCTTCTCGCGCAGCAGCTGGGTGATCTCGTACACCGTGTGCTGTGCCTGTGCCACCGCCATGCCGTAGCCCGGCACGATGATCACGTTCTTGGCTTCGCGCAGCAGTTCTGCCGTCTCCACTGCGCTGATCGGCGATACTTCGCCGGCCGGTTGCGCATCGCCGGCCTTGGCCGGTGTGCCGCCGCCGGTGCCGAAGCCGCCCGCGATCACGCTGATGAAGTTGCGGTTCATCGCGCGGCACATAATATAAGACAGGATGGCGCCGCTCGATCCCACCAGCGCGCCGGTGACGATCAGCAGGTCGTTGTTCAGCATGAAACCGGTGGCCGCCGCCGCCCAGCCGGAGTAGCTGTTCAGCATGGACACCACCACCGGCATATCGGCGCCGCCGATGGCCATCACCATGTGGATGCCGAACAGCAGCGCGATCACGGTCATCACGGTCAGGCCGATCATGCCTGTGCCGATCGATTCGGCATGCAGGAACTGGTAGCCGAACACGATGACAACCAGCAGTCCCAGCAGGTTCAGCCAGTGACGGGCAGGCAACAGCAGCGGTTTGCCGCCGATCTTGCCGGAGAGCTTGCCGAAGGCAATGATGGAACCGGAGAAAGTCACCGCGCCGATCAGGATGCCGATGTAAATTTCGATTTCGTGGATGGCTTTTTCTGCGCCGCTCAAACCATGCGCGGCAACCGGATCGATGTAGTTGGCGAAGCCGACCAGCGCGGCGGCCAGGCCGACCAGACTATGCATCAGCGCGACCAGTTCCGGCATTTGCGTCATTTGCACCTTGCGCGCGGCGTAAAGTCCGACCGCACCGCCCACCGCCATTGCGCCGATAATCCACGGCAGTCCGGCCATGGTGACGCGCGGGCCGAACACCGTCGCCAGCACGGCGATGGTCATGCCTATCATGCCGTAGAGGTTGCCGCGGCGCGAGGACTCGGGATGGGACAGGCCGCCGAGACTCAGGATGAAGAGTATGGTCGCGCCGATATAAGAGACTGTAGCTAAACTTGCAGACATCATGATGATTTATCCTTATTTGCGGAACATCGACAGCATGCGTCGGGTGACGGCGAAGCCGCCGAACATATTGACCGTGGTGAGCGCGATGCCTACCACCGCCAGCCAGCGTATCCAGCCGTCCGGACGATCAAAACCTTCCAGCAGGTTGAGCGGCGGCGCAATCTGCACCAGCGCACCGATGGCGATGATGCTGGAGATCGCATTGGTGACGCTCATCAGCGGCGTATGCAGGGCGGGAGTGACGTTCCACACCACCATGTAGCCGACGAAGCAGGCGAGCACGAACACCGTGAAGTGGCCGAGGAACGCGGCAGGAGCATAAGCGCCGACGAACAGGAACATCAGCGCAGCGACGCCGAAGATCGCCGCAGTCTTGCCAGCCGAAGCCGGAGCACCGCCGCCGCCATGACCGTGCGCGGGCGCCGGTGCAGGTTTCGCCGCCGCCGGTTTGGTCGCCGCTACCGGCAGTTTCGGCGCAGGCGCAGGCCAGGTGATCGCGCCATCCTTGATGACCGTCAGGCCGCGAATGGCGTCGTCTTCCATATTGACGTTGATGATGCCGTCCTTGGTCTTGCACAGCTCTTCGGTCAGACGGAACAGATTGGTGCCATACAGGGTGGAAGACTGCTTGGCCAGACGACTGTTCAGATCGGTGTAACCGACGATGGTCACGCCATGCTTCACCACCGCCTGACCGGGCTCGGTCAGTTCGCAATTGCCACCGCGTTCGGCCGCCATGTCGACGATGACGCTGCCCGGCTTCATGCTCTTCACCATCTCGGCAGTAATCAGCCTGGGTGCGGGCTTGCCCGGGATCAACGCGGTCGTGATGATGATGTCCACTTCCTTGGCCTGCTTGGCGTACATCTCGCGCTGGGCCTGTTGGAAGCCCTCGCTCATCACCTTGGCGTAGCCGCCGCCGCCGCCACCTTCTTCCTCATACTCGACCTTGACGAATTCGCCGCCCAGGGACTTGACCTGGTCGGCCACTTCGGCACGGGTGTCGTTGGCGCGCACGATGGCGCCCAGACCGGCGGCCGTACCGATGGCAGCCAAACCGGCCACGCCGGCACCGGCGATGAAAACCTTGGCCGGCGGAACCTTGCCCGCAGCCGTGATCTGGCCGTTGAAGAAGCGACCAAAGGCGTTGGCGGCCTCGATGACGGCGCGGTATCCGGCGACGCCGGCCTGCGAGGTCAGCGCGTCCATCTTCTGGGCGCGGCTCAGCATGCGCGGCAGACAGTCGATGGCCAGCACGGTGGCCTTCTTCGCTGCCAGTTGCTGCATCAGTTCTGGATTTTGTGCAGGCCAGATAAAACCAATCAAGTGACCGCCTTCGCGCAGCATGCCGACTTCTTCCTTCGTCGGGACGCTTACCTTGAACACGATGTCGGATGCTGCCCACAGTTTGGCAGCGCCAACAATAATTTCCGCCCCCGCAGCGCGGTAGGCATCGTCACTGCAATTCGCCGCATCCCCGGCGCCGGATTCAACGGCCACCTTGAACCCCAGCTTGATGAGCTTCTCGACAACTTCGGGCACGGTGGCTACGCGCTTCTCCCCTGTTGCTGTTTCACGGGGAATTCCTATCATTAGAGCCATATAGTCTTCCTGTTATTAATTGTTGGCGTTTGACTGCAAAACGCCCGGATAACCGGGCGAGAAATTTTTAGCGAAAAGATTATATACGAACTCAATACTCAGCCAAGCATTTTTAAATAATGCTGCGCCAGACAAGTATTGTTATTTTGAATCAGAATCCTATCAGGCTGCGATCTTCTTGCATTCCGCATAGCAAACCGCACAGGCTTCCTTGCATGCCTTGCATTCGGGATGCTTTTCGGTCTTTTTGCATTCTTCTTCGCATTCCCTGCAAATATCCATCGCCGCCCGGGCAAGCTTGGGCAGGTGCCTGGAATCGGCCGAGGCGAGTTGCTGCAACGCGGAGCATACCGCCGCGACCTGGCAGGAAGACCTGGAACATGCAGCCATTTCCGTGTCGCCCTGCCCCAACAAAACCAGACAATGCTGCAGGCAAATGTTGGCTTTGAGGACGCAATCGGATGCGGCGGCAATCAATTTTTCGTTAAGCGTGGACTGGTGAGCGTGCGCCATGCTCATATGATCATGCTCGTGCTCCGCGGCGAACGACTTGCCTGTGGTCGCCGTGGCTGCCATTACGACAGCGCTCAGTAGTAGGTCTCTGCGATTCATGTTGATCTCCCGGTTCTGAATAATTGCCTGGAATTACTATCCGCTTAATCGAGCTCTGGAATCTAGCTTCTTCTGGGTATTTTGGCCGGCGCCCGAGCCGGCGCGCGGGAGTTTAATTCAAACCAAATTTCTTAACCACTCCAAAATAAACCTATTTGGTCACCGTCAAAAAAGAGAGCTTGCTCACGCCCGCTTTCTGCGCAATGGCCATGATCTGCGCCACGCGACCGTAATTCACGGCTTCGTCCGCCTGTATCTGCAACTGGAATTGCGGATCGACCGCCCGGTTCCGCAGCATCTCGGCCAGCCCCTCATCGCTCATGCGAGCCGAATCCAGCGAAATATTGCCCTGGGCGTCGATTGCCAGACTGACCTTTTGCAACTTGTCTTCGTGAACGACCGATTCTGTCTTCGGCAGGTTGAGCTTGAGCGACTGCGGCGCCAGCAGGGGGGCGGTGATGATGAACACCACCAGCAAGACCAGCATCACATCCACCAGCGGCGTGACGTTGATCTCGCTCATCATGCTGCCGCTGTCCTCCGAAGAGGAATGGTTCCCGAAGCTCATGGTTGCCTCACAGTTTGGAATTGTGCTTCTGCGCCAGACGCATGAAGTCGTGGGCGAAATTCTCCAGATCGGTCACATGCACCCTGAGCCGACGCAGGAAAAAGTTATAGGCCAGCACGGCCGGCAAGGCGGTTGCGATGCCGATGGCGGTTGCAATCAGCGCTTCGCCGATGGGGCCGGCCACCACGTCCAGCGAAGCGGAACCGCTTTTGCCGATGTCCTGCAAGGCATGCATGATGCCCCACACCGTGCCGAACAGCCCGACGAAGGGCGAGGTGGAACCGATGGTGGCCAGTTCCGCCAGGCCGCGCTCGTGATAACGCTGGATATTCTGCAACTGCTGGCGCAATTGCCGCTCCAGCACCTCGCGCGGCGCACCCACGTGCTTCAAATCGTGCTGCGCCTCGTTCAGCGTTTTCAGTTCGGCAAAACCCGCCTGCGCCAGACGCGCGATATCGCCCTGGCAACCTTGCGCCGCTTTCTCCGCATCGCTCCACTCGCGCACCGACCAGAAGCTGTCGTTGAACGCGCGGTCGTCTTTCCTGGCTTGCCACTGCTTCCACAATTTGAACAAGGCGATGGACCAGGTCACAATCGACAGCAGGATCAGCGCCAGCAGCGTGGAGAACACGATGGGTGAATTGACGGATAGGAAATCGTTCATGCTTCATTGTCCTCTAGAGAAAATTTGATCGGAACCAGAAAACGTTGCGTGACCGCCTGGCCGAACCGGCGCGCGGGCGAAAAGCGCCAGGTCTTTACCGTCTGCAACGCCGCGTTGTCGAGAATGTCGTAGCCGCAGCTCTGGTGCAGTTTCACATCGCCTGCCTTGCCCTCGGCCAGCACCTCGACGTCCAGCACCACTTTGCCGTGGTAGCCCATGCGTCGCGCCACCATGGGATAGGGCGGACGCGGGTTGTTGAGGTAATCGGCCTTGTAATCCGGCTCCGCATCCAGCACCACCGGCGAAAGCGGCGTGGCATCCTGCGGCACGGGTTGCACTTCCTGCCTGGCGGGCTCTTCTGCCGGAACCGGATCGGGTTCGCGCGGTTTGGGTTTGGGCTGCGGCGCGATATCGGCCTGTTGCATCTGCAGGTTGGCAAACGAGATCGACATCTCGTTGACCAGCACCGCAGGCGCCTCCGGTTGCAGGAAATACGCGGCAAACACCAGAAGATGCAACAGCACAACCACGCCGACCACGGCAAAGCGCTCGCTTAACGGCGAGTTTTCCGGTTCATTGGGAAATTGCGTATACATCTCCAGCGTTCCCGCCATGGTCATAACGGCACTCATGCTACCAGCGCCCCTCTAAAGTCGCCATGATTGTGCGGTAGCCGCCGTCCACGGTGCGCACCTGCCAGGTGGAGCCGCCGGACATATATATAGTATCCCGCACCGTATCGGCTGCCAGCAGGTTCTGGCCGCTGAAACGCAGCTTGAACTGCGCATTGAGCTTGTATAGCCAGAATGCATCCAGCGTTGTCCTGGCCTTGGTGCAGGCGGACTGCTCGCCCGCTATATCGGTCACGCTGCGCCCGGATTGCTGCAGCGAGATGCCATAGCTGGACTGCAAACCCGGCAGACTCCCGTCCAGCCCGGCAGACAATACATAGCTGGGCGTGTCGCGCGCCATGCGCGTGATGCCGAGGCGCTCATCGTTCACTTTTGCGTGCGGCAAGGTCAGATGCGATTTCACGGTGGCTCCGTTCCAACCAAGGCTGTCGGTACGAGCCTTGCCGTCCAGTTCAACCCCCCAATGCAAGGCTTTGCCCTCGTTGTAAGGCCGATCCACCCAGCGCGCGCCTTCCTGCTGCACGCGGCGCTCGGTGAAGTCCTGCGTGGAGCGAACGTAGAGGTTGGCGCCCAGCACACCGGCTTCGGCATCCAGGTAACGTTCCAGCACCGCTTCGAAATTCAGGCTGCGTTCGGGCAGCAGATCGGGATTGCCGCGCTTGTCCGCATCCACCGGCGAGTTGACGATGCTGGGCTTCGCCGCATTGCTGATCTCGTCCAGCTTGGGCATCTTCAATCCGGCCCCCAACGAGGAACGCACCACCCATTTGTCCTGCGGCTCCCAGCGTACCGCCAGAGATGGCATCAGTTGTCCGCGTTGTTGCGCAACACCGGTGGAATTCAGAGAAATGGTTTCACCGCGCAAACCGTAGGTGAGCGTGGTTTTGGGCAGCACCATCCAGTCGTCCTGCACCCAGGCGATGCTTTGGCGCTCCTGTGCCTCGTAGCTGGCAAAACTGCCGCTGAAACTTTGATCCTGCGTGCGGCGCAGATTGACATGCTCCACCCCCACCGCCACCAGATGCTCGCCGCCAAGCGGTTTGTCTATCCGGAAGGCGAAATTGGATTCGGTTTCCCGGTTCTCGGTGTGATCGAGCGAATTCGTCACGCCGTTGCGCTGGGTATCCGCCGTGTTCTTGATCCTGTTGACTGAAGCACGGCCGGTCAGCTTGGAATCGTCGATGTGCTTCTCGCCCTCGACGCGAACGCGAGTCACGCGCATCAGACTGCTCACGGTATTCACGCGCACGCCGTTCTCCGCCGGAATGGCGGAACCGCTCAGGGTCGTCTCGCTGCTGGAATCCTGCGGACCGAAGAACAGCATCGGCGCAACGGTCAGGCTATCGCCGCCCTCTTTCCAGGTCATGCGCGGCGTAATCGCGTGATGGCCGAGTCTTGTGGCGCCGCGCTCGCTTTCCTCGGTATGCGCGGGTGTCGTGTCCTGTTTTTCGGCGCTACGCGAGATCGGGGAATTGCTCCAGACCAGGCCGATCGGAAGCGTCCAGGAAAAGCCGCCCTCGCCGCCATTTTGGGTCAGGGCTAGCTGTTTATACAGTTCTGTCCCGCGCCGCCCGACTCCGGCCCTGATCTCGGTAGAACTCTTGGGCAGGGCTTTTTTCATGACCAGGTTCACCGTAACGGAAGCCGCCCCGCCGAACTCCGCCGAGGAGCCGCGCACGATCTCGACCCGCTCCAGATCGCCGGCAGGCAAACGCCCGATGACGCCCACCATCGCACCGCCCCCCGCGGAACGCTCACCATCCACCAGAACCTGCACCGAATCGCGCGACATGCCGCGCGCCCGCTGCCCCATGCCGCCCGTTGCGATTTCCACCCCCGGCAATTTACCCAGCACCTCGCCGATGGTCATGACACTCATCTTCTCGATCTCCTTGCGATCCAGAATAACCTTTTGCGAAGTTGATTCGCGGCGCTCGGCCACATCGGAACTTGTGGCGGTGACCGTAATTTCCTTCAGGGAGGGTTGCTCTTCGCCCAGAACGGAACAGGTTGATAGGAAGCAAGCAACAAATACAGCAGAACGTTTCATATCGGGAACCACAAACCAAGAATTCAAATCACCAAAAAAATGCGGCGCAAGCCCAACAAGATCAGCACCGCCGCCGCGCCCCAGCGTATCCAGCGCGTCAACCACTCGCGATTCTCTCGCAGGTTCTTGCCCAGCAGGCCGATCAGCGGCAATAGTACCAGCAACGGCGTCAACGCAGCACCCACACCGAAAGCCGCGCCGCTCGCCATGCCCAACCTGATGCTGCCTGCCGTCGCGCACACGGCCAGCAGCGAAGCCAACGGTGCGCAGGGGGTGAGGCTGAGCGAGAAGCCGAGCAACAGCGGCGGCGTGCCGCCCGCATTGCGCACCGCATCGCACGGCGCATGCGCCTTGCCCGGACGCAGCAGCCACAACCCTGCGGCAACGGAAGCGGCGCCGATGATGAAATTGCCCGTGCCGCCGCGCATCACTTGCGCCAGCCATGCCCCAGCCCCGGCGGCCAGCGCGCCGAGCAGGGTGTACGCAAGAATGCGCCCGCCGACGAACAGGGCCGTGTCGAGCAACACCTGCCTCTGCGAACCGCCGCGGCCGAGTATCCAGGTGCCCATGAACGGCAGGCAGGTGGCGGTGCAGGCGGTCAGCCCGAGCGAGGCGCCGAGCAGCCACACGGTGAACAAGGTGGTCTGCTGCGGCAGCAGTCCGGTGTTCAACAGATCATCCATTTTTGGCGGGCGAAATGTTGACAGCGCGTTTCTTCGGCATGCCCTCCGGCGATTCCTGCTTCACGCGATTCTTGTAGTAGTCGCGCGAGGAACCGAACAGTTTGAAACCGAAGAACCTGAGCTGGATGACGTCGTCGTCCGGACAGTATTCGGCGCAGCGCCCGCACATCGTGCAGTCCTCGTGGAAGGCCTTTTTGCCGAATGCAGTGCCGATCTCGTGAATATCCATCGGGCATGCTTTTTCGCACACACCGCACTTCGCGCATTTCTCATACACGTCCTTCTTCACCAGGCGCATCGGCGACAGTTTCTGGAACAACGCATTCCACGACAGCAGCGGACAGATGCGGCAGAACGGCTGGCGCGCCGCCAATGCGGCGATGATGATGAAGCCGAACATCGCGTTGCCCAACGCGCCGAGGAAGAAGTTGACCCCGCTCGAAGTGCGCACGGCAATCTGCTCGGTATCTGCGGTCAGCAAGGTGGTCGCGATGCGCGACGGGCACACCTGGCAGAACGGGTCGCCCAGCTCGTTGGAAACCACGCCCATGCCGGCCATGGTCGGCAAAGCCAGCACCAGCACCAGCAACATCAGCCATTTCACCGGGCGCACCCGGCCGACGTTCGCAGGCGAAAAGCGGTTGAGCGGACGACCGAGACGGCGGCCGAGGCGATACAGCAACTCCTGCACCGTTCCCAGCGGGCAAATCCAGCCACAGAATGCCTTGTTGAGGAAGAAGAAGAACATGAAGAACACGCCCACCGACATCGCCACCGGGATGAACACCTTGAGCGTGATCTCCTGCGCCTTGACCAACGCCTCGCCGACGCGGTGATGCAGCAGATGCTGGTTGACGATGAGAATGCAGTGATCGGCTGTGCTCTTGTCGAATGCACACGACAGGGCCGGCAGCGCCTGCGAGATGCGATTCACGGTGTAACTGCCGAGCAGCGCGCCACCATAGACGGTGAGGAACAGCATGAGAATCTGCACGGTGAAGCGGAAGCGTCCCAATGTCGGGAATATTGTCTTAAGCATTGTCGCCCTCCTCGGTTTTCTGTTCTGCCTTGCGCTTGCGCAACAACGGCACCGCACCCAGCATACCGAGCAAGGTGAAGCCCAGCCCCAGCGCCAGGTTGCGCTTCTCATAGGCATCCGGACCGTAGCTGCTGTTGAATGCGGTCAGGAAGTTCTTGCTGCCGTCGGCATATTCGGTGGCCAGCACAAACTCCGCACTGCGACGGCCGCCGTGGTTGTGGCCCGCGGCTTCCCTGTTTTCCTCTTCGGCCTTGAAGTCATCCGGCACATGCAGGCTGAACTTGCCCTGCGCGTCCGATACGAACTCGGACATGCTGCCGTTGGAGGTTTCCAGATAGACTTTCTGGTCCGGCAGCGGCATGCCCTTGAAGCGCACCAGGAACTTCCAATCCTCGTTGGCGCGATACCGCGAATGCTCGCGCGGAAAGGGTTGCGGGATAATCTCCAGTTCATGCTTCAACAGCATGAACATCGCGGTCGGATCCTTGGCACCGCGCTCGTTGAACGCCTGCACGGTTGAAGCTATGCGCACCGTGTCGTTCTGCTCTTCGCGCGCAGCCAGCCAGTGGAAGCCGCCGTTGGCCGGTTTGTCCAGCATCGCGCCGCCCATGTCCATGGGCAATTGCCGGAACGCCTTGTCGTCCTGCAGGTTGTTGGACCAGGCATCGAGGTTCGCCGCCACGATGTTCTGCGGCATGACCGCCGTCATCATGTTCTCGCGGCTTTCGCCGCTCATCCTGGCCTTCAGCGTCGGATAGAGCGTCCAGGCTGCGGACTTGCCCATGCCCCGCATCATCGCGGCATGATCGTGAGCGCCGGACATATCCATCGGCGGCTTGCCCTCCGGGGCGGCCAATGCCGGCGCTGCCACGAGCAAAGCCAGCATCAATATCGTTTTCGTTCGCATTGGCACGCTCCTTAGAAAGTTAACGTAAAGCCGGCAGTCCAGACGCGTCCGGCATTGACGGTGATGGATGGGTCTTCGGCGTTATAGACGCCGTCGCCGTTGCTATCCCGGATACCGCGGATGGTGGAGTAGTAATAACGATTGAACAGGTTGTCCGCCCGTGCGAAGGCTGATATTTTCATGCCGCTTTCGCGCTTAACTTCATAGGACAACATCAGGTTGTATACGCTTCGCCCGCCAACCCACACGACGTTCATCTCGTCGGCGAAGATACCGCTCTGCGCATTCAATTCCGTGGTCACTGTCCAGCGCTCTGCGGGACGATATCGCACATTCAAATTGGCCTTGTGTTTGGGGGTACGCGGCACGATATTGCCCGTATTGTTGACATCCACCTGATGATACGCGGGCGTGTATTGCTGCCCCAATCCCAGCCAGTAATGGTCGTAACGGGTGAAACGTGCATCCAGCCAGGTGTAGGCAAAATCGGCAGACAGTGATTCGCGGCTATCGGTCTTGATGCCCGCTTCAAATCCACGATTGCGCACACCGCCAATGTTCTGGTATTGCTCAATTCCGTTTGTCGAGGTTGCCCCGGGGGTACTTGTGTACTGGCCTCCGGTATTCAGGATGAAGTCATTGCGCTCGATCTGAAACACTGCGACATCGATATCCAATTCCCTTTCGAACAATTCAGTCTTGCCGCGTACACCAACCTCCTTATTCCAGGATTTCTCCGGCTTCAGGTCAGGATTGCCAACTACCACACTGGTTGGAGAGATGGTGGCGCCATACATCTGTGTGGCAGTCGGTGTGCGGAAACCATTGGAGATGTTGCTGTATATCTCGCTGGATTCCCCAACTGCATAGTTCAACCCGAGGCGTTCTGACCACACATTAAAAGTCTTGCTGGCCGAAGTTAGCTGTGTTGGCGACGTTGCCGGAAGATTATTCGAATATCCATTTTTGATGCTGTCATATCGACCGTTGAGAGTCAGCGCCAGCGGTTCGCTGAGCTGCCATTTCGCCTCACCGTACATCGCCCGCGTATCGTTGGTAATGACGTCATCGCCCACAATAGTACCGGCCAGTTTCAGAGGGTTGGATGGCCCGACCGGCGTGCTGCGCGTTGTGTAGTTCACCAGGGTTGTCGCTACTCCGTGATCCTTGAACTTCTGCAAGTCCAATCCCGCCATCAGGCCGACTGCTTCCCCACCCTTGCGCCACTCAGACTTGACGCCCTGCTGTATCTGCTTCGTATCTTGTCCCGTCGCGTAGACATCCCGCATCTGAGACATGTCACCAAGCAGATTCCCTGCACTGTCGCGCAGATAGCCGCTCGGCCCTTGCCAACCGAAGGTGTGATCCTTGTACTGATACGCCATTAGCATCAGGTTGTTGCTATCCCCAAGATCCTTGGAATAGGTCAGGTTCAGCTTGTTCAGTTCCACGTCGTAGTTTCTGGCGTAATCTTTGCCACCGGATGTCGCACTGCGCGGGTCGATCCGTGCATTGGTCACCCCCGTCACCGTACCGTGGCTATCTTTCTCGCGATGGGAATCCTCGAAGCCAAACGCGATGTCGCTGCTTTCATCAATGAGGTATTGCAACTTGCCGTCCACATAGCGGCGCGACCATGCGCCCTGATCGTAGAAATCGTCGGACATCGCCTTGCTAACCTGGATATGACCCACCCACTCGTTCTTGGCAAATCCGGCGCGCGCCAACCCTTTGCGATAGTTGAAACTCCCGGCCTCGACGCTTGCGGTATACCCGGCCATCTTGGCACCGCGCTTGGTGGTGATGATCACAGCGCCGGAAAGCGCATCTTCGCCGAACAGGTAGGACGCACCGCCCTTGATAACCTTGATCGAATCGATGTTGTCGAGATCGACGTTGACGCGACCGGTGCGCTCGAGCACTGGCACACCATCAATAATGATGGCTACGCCCGGCTTCTCGCCCATGAAGCGCTGCGCTTCGACACCGCGCAGCATGATCTTCACCGAATCGCCGCTCTGAAGTTCAGCTGTAACGCCGGGAATTGATTCCAACACGTCGACGAGGTTCTTGCCGTGTTCCTCATCCACCTTCTTGCCGCTGATGTTGGCGATGTTGCTCGCCTCTCCGCGCTTGGAATCGAAACGGTCATCGATCGTGGTGGAAGTTACAACCACTTCGCCCAGCAATTTCTTGGTAACTCCGCCGCTGGACGCTGCCTGGTCTGAAGCCGGTGGAACCGGCTCCGCGGCGGGTTCCGTGCTGATTGTTGCAGCCGGCTCCGCCGCCGGTGCGACAGGCGCATCTTCAGCATAGACTCGGTTGACGAACGACATGGACAGCACGAGCGGCAAAGCGCTCATGGCGATGACTTTCTTATTCATACACTCCCCTGTGTCTTAAAGTTGAAAAACCGGGGCGAATACTAAAACTCTCGGCTGACTGCGGGAATGCGGCATATTGTCGCGCGACAAATTGTCGCAGCGCCGAACAAAATGCCAGGAGAGTGTTTCAGCGGCTATACAAGCGGGTTTCGGCTTTGCTGTTGAGACGAGGGCAAGAACTTTGCCGGATGCAAATTCTGCGCATGGTGCCAAGCCAGCGGTGAACATTCAGCAGGTCTTGGGAGGAGACTACCGGGTTACCGGCTTGGCAGGACGCAATCCAATACCGCAGGCAACGAATTGGAATGCGTCATATTGCCGCACTGAAATTGTCGGCATCCCACGGCAAGGCCAAACAAGGCATCCGGTATAATCCGTGCCATGCCTTCCATCCATCTGCTTCCCGACCTCCTCATCAACCAGATCGCCGCCGGCGAAGTGATAGAACGCCCCGCTTCCGCCCTGAAAGAACTGCTGGAGAACAGCCTCGATGCGGGCGCAACCGAGATCGCCGTGCAACTTGAAGGCGGCGGCATCAAGCGCCTGGTGGTACGCGACAACGGCAAAGGGATCGCGCAGACCGAACTGCCGCTGGCACTGATGCGCCACGCCACCAGCAAGATCGCCTCGCTCGACGACCTGCAGCGCGTCGCCAGCATGGGCTTCCGCGGTGAAGCGCTGGCCAGCATGGCCGCCGTGGCGCAGGTCACCCTCACCAGCCGCAACGCCGATGCCGAGCATGCCTGGAAGATCGAGGCCGCTGACGGCACACAAAGCGCCGCCGCCCCCGCTGCCCATGCGCACGGCACCAGCGTCGAGATGCGCGAGCTGTACTTCAACACCCCGGCGCGGCGTAAATTCCTCAAGAGCGAAAGTACCGAATACGCCTGGTGCGAAGAGACCTTCAAACGCATCGCGCTGTCGCGACCGGATGTGGCGTTCTCGTTGCAACACAACGGCAAAAGCGCTTGGCAACTGCCCAGGCACGACCTGCCGCAGCGCATCACTTCCATCCTCGGCACCGAATTCGGCCAGCATGCGGTAAATGTCGAACGCCAGATCGGCCCCCTGCACCTCTACGGCATCGCCGCCCTGCCCGCCTATTCCCGCTCCACCCGCGACGAACAATACTTCTTCGTCAACGGCCGCTTCGTGCGCGACAAGGTGCTGATGCACGCCGTGCGCCAGGCCTATCAGGACATCCTGCACCACCAGCGCCACCCCGCCTTCGTGCTGTTCCTCGACATGCCGCCAGAACAGGTGGACGTGAACGTGCATCCCGCCAAGAGCGAAGTGCGCTTCCGCGAGAGTCAGGCCATCCACCAGTTCGTGTTCCATGCGCTACAGGATGCGCTGAGTGTGCCGATGGAAAGCGAAACGCCGGATTCGTCACTCCGGCGCAGGCCGGAGTCCAGTTCTTCAACAAATGCGCTGGATTCCGGCCTCCGCCGGAATGACGGGAACTCAGCCGTTCAGCAACAAAGTATTTCCTTCAGAGCCGCCCAACCTCAGGCCGCCTACAAACTATGGGAAGAAGCCGCAGTCGTACGCGACAACGTAGGATGGGTTGAGCGCAGCGATACCCATCAATCTTCATCGCAAGCTAACGATGGGTATCGCTCCGCTCAACCCATCCTACAACAGACCGAACATCCGCTCGGGTTCGCATTAGGTCAGTTGTCCGGCATCTACATCCTCGCCCAGAACCAGCAAGGCCTCATCGTGGTAGACATGCACGCCGCCCACGAACGCATCGTGTACGAAAGACTGAAGACCGCCTTCGACGCCCAGCAGATGCCCACCCAACCGCTGCTCATCCCCGTCACCTTCGCCGCCGACGCGCTAGCCATCGCCACCGCCGAAGAAGAACAGGAAGCTTTGCAGCGCCTCGGTTTCGACATCGCTCCCATCTCCACCAACACCTTGGCGGTGCGCGCCATGCCCGCCATGCTCAAGCAATCGCACGCCGAAACCGCAGCGCGCGAAGTGCTGCACGAACTGCGCGACTTCGGCGCCAGCCGCGCCCTCACCGAACGCCGCAACGAATTGCTCGCCACCCTCGCCTGCCATTCCGCCGTGCGCGCCAACCAGCAACTCAGCATCCCCGAAATGAACGCCATCCTGCGCGAGATGGAACAGACCGAACGCGCTGACCAGTGCAACCACGGAAGGCCGACATGGTTCCAGGTGACGCTGGCGGAATTGGATGCGATGTTTATGCGGGGGAAATGAAATGAGAATTCAAACTTGGAGCTGCGACGCAAACCGTGCTATTGAGTTCTATTAATATGAAAAAAACACCCGGAAAGAAAGGATGACATGAAGCCTGATCCAAACGTTTCGGGCGTACCGTATAACTTCGACACACTCCCCATCTGGCTATTTCCATCTTTATGGGATGAATCCAAAACGGTTAGATTGCGTGGGTTGTGGTTTGTGTTGTTGTATACGCTGTCATCTCTTGCATTTGGTGCCTTATTTATTTTTCCACTAGCCATAATATTTGGTCGGCCAATAATTACGACAACGTGGGTTTGGCTCTTTTTGTGCATTCCAAGTGGAGTCGTGCTTGGTCTCATTTCTTGGTGGGACTTCGCGAGGAAACGTAAGAAACTGCAAATCGAAGGAATTCAGCAGTGTCAAAACGAACCAAAAAATGAACTGATAACCACTCGATTCAAAAAATCTTTGTTGTGGCGATGGCTATGGCTTATGTTTTGTGCATTTCTTGCATTCATATTTGTTATGTCCTTTTCACAAAAAAATTCAACAAAAGGGCCACATGTAAAAACAAGGGATGAAAACGCCATTCATCAGATTTCCAATTCGGAGCATGCTGATTCGAATCGACACATTGGGCAGTAGCCCACAAAAACCTCAATGCCCGTTTAAACATAACAGCACAGATAGCCACCTTGAACACCTTTACACCATCTTTCTCCACCACCCGCATCGCCTTCGCCTCCTTCATCGGCACCGCTATCGAGTTCTACGATTTCTACATCTACGGCCTCGCTGTAGCGATGGTGATCGGGCCGATCTTTTTTCCCAACAGCGACCCGGCGGTGCAGGCGCTGAACGCTTTCCTCACTTTCGGCATCGCCTTCCTCGCGCGCCCGTTCGGCGCGCTGCTGTTCGGCCATTTCGGCGACCGCATCGGGCGCAAGACGACGCTGGTGGCTTCGCTGCTGGTGATGGGTGTCTCCACCACGCTCATCGGCGTGCTGCCGAGCTACGAGATGGTGGGCTGGGTGGCGCCTGCGTTGTTGTGCCTGTTGCGCTTCGGGCAGGGCATCGGCCTTGGCGGTGAATGGGGCGGCGCGGCTTTGCTGGCTGCGGAATATGCGCCCAGGGGTAAGCGCGGCTGGTTCGGGATGTTTCCGCAGTTGGGGCCCCCTGTGGGTTTCCTGTTTGCGGTGGGCAGTTTCCTGTTGCTGGCGAATACGCTCGACGATGCTGCGTTCCGCGACTGGGGCTGGCGCATTCCTTTTCTTGCCAGCGCAGTACTGGTGGTGGTCGGGCTTTATGTGCGGCTGAAGCTGGAGGAGACGCCGGTGTTTTTGAAGGCGATGCAGGAACAAAAACTCCTTCCCCCTTGCAGGGGGAAGGCTGGGATGGGGGTAGAGTCGGTGAGTAGCACGGATTCTACCCCCACCCTAACCCTCCCCCTGCAAGGGGGAGGGAATGCAGGTTCCATACGAACGGATGTTAAGAAGATTCCTCTGGCGCAACTCTTCGCCTACCACACCAAACAGCTGGTTCTGGGCGCTTTGCTGATGGTGGTGTGCTATGCGCTTTTCTATCTCACCACGGTGTTCAGCCTGAGCTACGGCGTGTCCAAGCTCGGTATCGCGCGCCCCGATTTCCTCGGCATGTTGTGCATCGCGGTCATTTTCATGGCGGCGGCGACACCGCTTGCCGCAATCGCAGGCGACCGTTTTGGCCGTCGCCCGGTGCTGATCGTCGCGGGCATCGCCGCATTGCTCTCCGGCTTTTTGATGGAGCCGATGTTGAACAGTGGCTCCATATTGCAGATCACCGCATTCCTCTCGCTCGAACTGTTCCTGATGGGCGCGACCTTTGCGCCGATGGGGGCGCTGTTGCCGGAATTGTTCCCGACTGCGGTGCGCTATACCGGTGCGGGTGCGGCCTATAACCTGGGCGGCATCCTGGGTGCTTCGCTGGCACCCTACATCGCGCAGCAACTGGTGCAGCACGGCGGACTCGGTTGGGTGGGCGGGTATATCTCGGTGGCGGCGTCGATCAGCGTGCTGGCTGCGTTTGCAATACATGAAACACGGGACAGCGAATTAGCATGAGCCAATTTAATTCATTAGCGCTATCAGTTCCTTCCCCCTTGCAGGGGGAAGGCTAGGATGGGGGTAAAATTTGCTGATGCAGCCACGCTTCTACCCCCACCCCAACCCTCCCCCTGCAAGGGGGAGGGAGTACTGTGCGCAGTAACTCGTTCCGCATGAATACTCTCCCCCCCGCCATTTTCCTCATGGGCTCCACCGCCAGCGGCAAGACCGGCGTAGCGGTGGAACTCGCGCAGCATCTGCCCGTTGAACTCATCAGCGTGGATTCCGCACTGGTGTTCCGCGATATGGACATCGGCACCGCCAAGCCGGATGCCGCCACGCAAGCCCATGCGCCGCATCATCTCATCGACATCATCAATCCCACTGAAGCCTACTCTGCTGCCGCCTTCCGCCATGATGCGCTGCGCCTGATGGCGGACATCACCGCGCGCGGCAGGATTCCCTTGCTGGTGGGTGGGACGATGCTGTACTTCAAGGCGCTGCGCGAAGGGCTGAGCCCCTTGCCGCAGGCCGATGCCGAGGTGCGCGCGAAGCTGGATACGATCATTGCGCAGCACGGCATCGAGCATCTGCATGCCGAACTCGCCAAGGTGGATGCCGCGACTGCCGCGCGGCTGCATGCCACTGATACACAACGCATCCAGCGCGCGATGGAGATATTCCTCGTCTCGGGCAGGCCAATGTCGGAATTGCTCAAAAAGCCTTCCTTACCCTCAAACCCTCTCCCGGCCTGCGGCCACCCTCTCCCGCAAGCGGGAGAGGGGTTGGGGGAGAGGGTAGCCGAAGGCCGGGAGAGGGATGCCGATTATTTGCCGTACCGGATTCTCTCCATCGCGCTCATCCCTTCCGACCGCGCCGTGCTGCACCAGCGCATCGCCACGCGTTTCCAGCAGATGCTGAAGGATGGGCTGGTGGACGAGTTGCGCGGCTTGCGCGTGAAATATCCGCTGCACCGCGACATGACTTCGATGCGCTGCGTCGGTTACCGGCAGGCTTGGGAATACATGGAAGGCGAGATCGACGAAGCCGGGCTATTGGACAAAGGCATCGCCGCCACGCGGCAACTGGCAAAACGCCAACTCACCTGGTTGCGCAGTATGGAGAACATCGGGGTGGATTGCCTGTCGGCGGGCTTCGAACTGCAGGTCAGGGAGTTGATCGAGACGGAGTTGCTGTCTCACTCGTGAGGTTTGCTCAGGTCGCACATGGTGCCGGCAGCGGCGCCGACCATCACCATCACCTGGTCGGCAGGGGTGCGCAGCAACTCGCCGATATCCTTGTAATCGTCCGGCAATGCCGCGTCGTCCCAACCATTGGCCGAATGGCGCGCCAGGTTGACTGCCAAAGTAACGTTGCGTACGCGCTGCTTTTGGGCGTTTTGGTCGTCCATCAGGGTCAATAACAGCTCCGGCAATTCCCATTTCTGCACCAGTGCCTTTTGCAGGTCGCCCAGGGCAAAGCCCAGTACCTGTTCCTGCACGGCACGGCTGCGCAGGGATTTGTCCTGAATCTGGATATCCCGTATTTGCATCATGTCTTTGGGAGCAAAGCACCACATCAGGGTTTCCGCCAGGTCGTGCAGCAGAGCTGCGAGACGCACCTCTTCATAGTGCAGGTCGCTCAAACGCACCGCCCAGTCATAGGCATATTCGGAAGCGCGGTGGGCGCGATGAACCCTGTGCAGCAGATGGATTAGGGCATCCATTTGCCCCTTGAGCATATCCTGTACAGTGGGTTGGGCCGGAATCTTGTTGAAGAACGCTTCGACGCCCAGCATGATGAGCGCCTGTTCGACCAGTGCGACTTCGCTGGTCTGGCTGCGTCGCTTGTGTTGCTGGAGATAACGCAGCAATTTGACGGTCATCATCGGATCGACCGCGATTGCCTGGGCGACGCCGCGCGCGCTGAGTTTGTTCTGGTCTTGATGCAATGCTGCCAGGTCGCGCGCAGTCTGTTTAAGGACAGGAATCTCGGCATTGGTCAGAAATTCGACCCAACCCTCCAAACCCTTTACGCTCTGTTGTTGCATCGCTTGCTCCCTGGACGCTCAATGTGAGTTACTTCGGCAAGCTTTGGGGAATCTTTAACAGTTCAGGCTTGCACCGCGAGCGTACCACTGCGTCCCTCTACCGTTCCCGGTTTAACTTCAAAACACGGCAGATCGGCAAGCTTGAATCCCTGCAGGTATTGCCGCATCGAAACAAGTTCATAACCCTGGTCGCTCCAACCCTGCAGAAGTTGCTCAAATATCGGCATCCATTTCTGCCCTTCCAGTTCGGCATGCAGGGTATAGACATGCCCGGTTTCCGAGGGTGTTCGCGTGATATTCAGCAGATGCTGGGCAACATTCCGGGTCGTAATGTCGTCGCGGCCGATGAGTTCGTCCAGCGTCGGCAAGGTTGTCGGCAATTGCGGACAGGCAATGATTTCCGCATCCCAGGTCGGAATGAAAGGGCGCGAACCACGCGTGTCCGAACTGTAGTCGAAGCCCAGATGCTGCGTCTGCCGCAAACCATGGCGATTGGTCTGCCAGCCCGCGGCTGCATGGCCTTTGGGCGCTTCGCCGAATATCTCGGTGAAGCGGTCGACTGCGCGTTGCATCTCGCGCTTGGTCCATTTGGCGTTTTTCTCCGCCACGTGATCCTGCCAGCGAATGTGGTCGTAGCAATGAATCCCGACCTCGAACCCCGCATCGCGCACACTGCGCATGATGTCCGCGCAATTGCGGCCGATGTCCGGCCCCGGCAATAACGTGCCGTACAACAGGGTTTTAATACCGTAGTGTTCCACCACCGAAGTGCGCGAAACCTTGTTCAGGAAGCCGGGACGAAAAACCCGCTTGATCGCTCTTCCGGTGTGATCCGGCCCCAGCGAAAAATAGAAGGTCGCCTGGGCGCGGTAGCGCTGTAGCGCTTCCACCAGACGCGGCACCCCTTCGCGCGTGCCGCGATAGGTGTCGACATCTATTTTGAGGGCGATCTTTTTCATTCGAGGATTTGGGATTTTGGATTTGGGATTTAGGGAGAAAAAAGGTTTTCCTAATTCCTAAATCCCAGTTCCTAAATCCTGTCAGTCCACCAAGCCGCGAGCTTCGGCGATCTGGTTGCGGTAGGCGTCGAATATCTTGCGCAGGGTGTCGGCCATGGTGGTGGTCGGTTTCCAGCCCAGCTCTTCGCAGGTGTTGGTGATCTTCGGCACGCGGTTCTGCACGTCCTGGTAGCCTTTGCCGTAATAGGCAGCAGATGTCGTTTCGACGACCTTCACCTTTTTGGCGGAGTCGCGATACTCGGGATACTCGCCCGCCAGCTTCATCATCATGTCGGCCAGGTCGCGGATGGCAAAGTTATTGGTGGGGTTGCCGATGTTGTAGATCTTGCCGGTGGCCACGCCGTTCTTGTTGTCGATGATCTTCATCAGTGCGTCGATGCCGTCGTCGATGTAGGTGAAGGCGCGTTTCTGGTGGCCGCCGTCGACCAGGCTGATGTTCTCGCCGCGGATGATGTGGCCGAGGAACTGGGTGACCACGCGCGAGCTGCCTTCCTTCGGGGTATTGATCGAATCCAGCCCGGCGCCGATCCAGTTGAACGGACGGAACAGGGTGAAATTGAGGTTGTCCTGCATGCCGTAGCCCCAGATCACGCGATCCATGAGCTGCTTGGAGTTGGAGTAGATCCAGCGCGGCTTGTTGATCGGGCCGCAGATCAACTCGGAGTTCTCCGGGTCGAATTCCTCGTCGTGGCACATGCCGTAGACTTCGGAAGTCGAGGGGAACACCAGGTGCTTGTTGTACTTGACGCAGGCGCGCACGATGGGCAGGTTGGCTTCGAAGTCCAACTCGAACACGCGCAGCGGCGCCTTGACGTAGGTGGCCGGTGTGGCGATCGCCACCAGCGGCAGGATCACGTCGCATTTCTTGACGTGGTACTCGACCCATTCCTTGTTGATGGTGATGTCGCCTTCGAAATAATGGAAGCGCGGCTGGCCGATCAGGTCGGAGATGCGGTCGCTGCTCATGTCCATGCCATAGACTTCCCAGTCGGTGGTGGCCAGAATGCGGTTGGACAGATGGTGACCGATGAAGCCGTTCACACCCAGAATCAGGACTTTCTTCATTTCTTTTTCCTCAACGATTGAATTCAAATTTTTCCGTGCCGTACTTCGCCGCGAACTCCGCCGCGTTCATTTCCACCCCATCCAGTTCGAAGCGCACCACATGCAGCACGCCACTTCCGCATATCGCATACGTCTTGCCTTCCCTGGCGTAAAAGGCCGGTGCTTCCCTGCCTGCCGCCTGACCTTTGGCGACCAGCGTTTGCAGGATACGCATGGGTTTGCCCACTAGCTGCGTCATCGCACCGGGATACGGCGGCGCCACCGCGCGCACCAGATTGTGTATCTCAAGCGCCGATTGCGACCAGTCGATGATGCCGTCTTCCGCTTTGCGGCCGCCGAAATAGGCGCCTTTGCTCAAATCCTGTTTCACTGCCGGGGCTTTGCCGGCCAACAGCGCGGGCAATACATGGCTCAGCGCCATTTCCGCGGCAACCGTTACCTTCTGGAACACTTCAAGCGCAGTGTCGTCGGGAAGGATGGGAACGGCCTGCTGTGCCACGATGTCGCCGTTGTCCGGCTTCTCAGTCATATAGTGCAGCGTGGCGCCCGTTTCCGTTTCGCCGCGAATTATCGCCCAATTCACCGGAACCCGCCCGCGATATTTGGGCAACAGCGAACCGTGCATATTCAGCGCACCGCGCTTGGGAATGGCCAGCAGCGGCGCTTTCAGCATTTCGCGGTAGTAAAAAGAGAAGTAAAAATCCGGCTGCAATGCCGCGATCCGCTCCACTACTTCCGGCACGTTCGGATTCTCGGGCGTAATGGTCGGGATACCGTGCAATTCCGCCAGCTTCTGTACGCTTTCAAACCAGATGGTTTCTTTCGGATTGTCGCGGTGCGTCACCACCAAGGCCACATCCACGCCGTGCGCCAGCAGGACATTCAGACATCGGTATCCGACATTGTGATACGCAAAAACAACGGCTCGGCTCATTCCTCACCATCCGCGAACATGTCGGCTGCCGGCTCCGTCGCAACTTTGGGCTTGCGCGCACGTTTCGGTGTTGCGTCAGTCTGCTGTTCCAGCACCGCCTCGATCAGGTAACGCGGCCGATGGCGCACTTGCTGATAGATGCGCCCGATGTATTCGCCCAGCAGGCCGATGCCGAACAGCGCGATGCCGATCAGGAAGAACATCAGCGCGAACAGGGTGAACAGGCCTTCTGCTTCCGGGCCGATCACCAGGCGGCGTATCACCAGGAACACAAAAAACAGGCCGGAGAACACAGAAATCAGCATCCCCAGCATGGAGAACATCTGCAGCGGCACCAGCGAGAAGCTGGTCATCAGGTCGAAGTTGAGGCGGATCAGGCTGTACATCGAATACTTGGATTCGCCCGCCGCGCGTTCCTCATGTCCCACCACCACTTCGGCCGGGTTGCGCACGAAACTGTAGGCCAGCGCGGGGATAAAGGTGCTGACTTCCTTGCAACTGTTGATTGCGTCGATGATGTTGCGGTCATAGGCGCGGAACATGCAGCCCTGGTCGGTCATCTTGATGCGGGTGATTTTTTCGCGCAAGCCGTTCATGGCGCGCGAGGCGATATGGCGCCACCAACTGTCGTTGCGCTGGCGGCGGATGGAGCCGACGTAATCGTGCCCCTCGTCCATTTTCGCCAACAACAAACCTGTATCTTCCGGAGGGTTTTGCAGATCCGCGTCCAGCGTCACTACGCGCTGCCCGCGACAATTTTCAAAACCGGCCATGATCGCCATGTGCTGGCCGAAATTGCCATTGAACAGCACCACCCGCGTGACATCGGGCCGTTTCTGGAATTGTTCGCGCAGGATGGCGGCGGAACGGTCGCGGCTGCCATCGTTGACGAACACGATCTCGTAGCCGATTCCGAGCTTGTCCAGAGCGGGATACAGGCGGTCGAACAAGGATTGCAGGCCCTGTTCTTCGTTATAGACGGGGATGACGACGGAAAGTTGGGGAGCACTCATAGGGGCGGCATTCTACCGCAGAGCATGAAGTTAGCGAAATCCGGCGAAAACCTGCGGCACTCGGCATAACCCGAAAGGGCGAGTATCTAGATAGTTATCTAGGTCGTTTGGCATATTGAATTAGTCGGGATAGAGCCGATACTTTTCATCCCCAATCTGTTTTCCTCAGGAATTTAGAGGACTGCCAGACCGATTCAAATCTCGTCGAATAACTAAATTACAAGGGAGTTGAACATGTTCAATAACGGATACAAACAGCAAGTAGCGACCCTGAAAGAAAAATTGATGGATTTCGAACAACTGCTGAGCGAACGCGAGGACAGCGTTCTTACCCTGCAACAACAGCATGAATCCGTCATCGCAAAATTCAACAGTTCGACCGAACAAATGGTCATGCATGAGGAATTGTTCCAACATATGAACTCCTATTGCGAATCCGCAAAAGAGGTTCAGTCCACGCTGGCCACGCTGGCGCAGACCATGAAGCACGAGAACGAGCAGGTCGGTCTGGCAACCGGTGCTCTAAGCACAAACCTCACTTCGGTGGAACGCATCTCCAGCAACCTGCAGAAAATGTCGGAGAAAACCGTCGAGACGGCTGCCAGCGTCGATCAACTCAATGCGCGCACCAGTCAGATCGGCGGCATCGTCAAACTGATCAAGGAAATCGCCGATCAGACCAACCTGCTGGCCTTGAACGCCGCCATTGAAGCCGCCCGTGCGGGCGAACAGGGGCGCGGTTTCGCAGTCGTCGCCGACGAAGTGCGCAAATTGGCCGAACGCACCTCTACTGCCACCAGCGAGATCGGACAATTGGTCGGTGCAATACAACAAGAAACCTCAGCCGTCAAAGCGCTCGTGGAAGTCAGCCCGCAACAGGCTGAAGAATTCCATCGGGACGGCCAGCAAGCTGTCGGCAGCATGAAGGAATTGATGGGTGTCACCGTCCAGATGAAGAATGCCATCGGAACGACCGCCTTGCGCTCCTTCATCGAAGTCGCCAAGGTTGACCATCTGATCTACAAATTCGAGATATACAAGGTATTCCTCGGAACCTCATCGAAAAAACCGGAAGAATTTTCCAGCCATGAGGAATGCCGCCTGGGCAAATGGTATTACACGGGGGAAGGCAAGCACTGTTTTTCCAAACTGAACGGATTCCGCGAAATGGAAGAACCGCATCAGCGCTTCCACCGTTTTGGAGTCGAAGCAGTCACCCATTATTACGAGGGCCGCTACAAGCAGGGATTGGAAGCGATCGCTGAAATGGAAAAATGCAGTTTCAAGGTTCTGGCCTCCCTGGAGACTATTGGCGAGAGCGGCAAAGAAAGCATCAACTCGCCAGACTACCAGGATTGCCACGAATCCATGCAGGCGACGAAGCATTGAACACCCTGTCCCTGCGCTACCCAAGTTTAGAAGCGGTCGATTTTTTCTGGTTGGGTTGGGCGTAGCGATCCCCCGTTGCGGCTGACATCAATGGAGTATCGCTGCGCCCAACCCAACGCACTAACGCGCCATGGACGAAGCCAACACATCCCTCACCGCTTCCACCACCCGCTCCACATCCGCCTCGTTCATCTTCCAGAACATCGGCAGACTCACAATCCGCCGCCCCACGCTCTCCGCCACGGGGAACATGCCTTCCTTGAATCCGCGTGCGCGGTACATCTGGAACAGGTGGATGGGCGGGTAATGCACACCGCAGCCGATGTTGCGGGCTTTCATCTTTTCCATGAACTCGGCGCGCACCACGCCCTGGGGCAGCACGATCTGGAACATGTGCCAGTTGGTGTTTTCGAAGTTTTGAATCGGCAGTTGCACTCCGGTCTGCTTCTCGAAATCCGCACCGAAGGTCGCGAAGTAATGTCTGGCCAGCGCATGGCGGCGCGCGGTGATGGCGTCCAGTTGCGGCAACTGGTTCAGGCCGATCGCGGCAGCCACGTCGGTCATGTTGAACTTGCCGCCCAGCACGTCCACCTCCATGCCGTCGAAGCCGGTGCGCGTGACGCCTTGCAGGCGGTACTTTTCCGCGAGGCGCGCTTCGTCATCGTTGTTCAGCACCAGACAGCCGCCTTCGGCAGTGGTGAGGTTTTTGTTGGCCTGGAAGCTGAACGAGACGAAATCGCCGAAGCTGCCGATGCGCTTTCCCTTCCAAAGGGAACCGATAGACTGCGCCGCGTCTTCCACCACGCGCAGCTTGTGTTTGGCCGCAATGGCGTACAACCGGTCGCGGTCCACCGGCAAACCGGAAAGGTCGACCGGAATGATGGCCCTGGTGCGCGGTGTGATGGCGGCTTCGACCCTGTCCAGGTCGATGTTGCGCGTGACCGGGTCGATGTCCGCGAATACCGGTGTCGCGCCGACTTCGAGGATGACGCTGGCAGTCGCCACCCAGGAAATGGGCGTGGTGATGACTTCGTCGCCAGCCCCGATGCCGGCAATGCGCAAAGCGATCTCCATGGTGCAGGTGCCGGAGTTGAAAGTGCGCACCGGACGCCCTGCAAAATAAGCCGAGAGTTGCTTCTCGAATTCCGCGACTTTAGGGCCGCTGGTGATCCAGCCGGAACGGAGCACGTCGCCGACGGCGGCGATGGCGGCTTCGTCGATGAAGGGTTTGGTGAACGGCAGAAATTCAGACATGCTCAAGCTCTCGAAATAATGATGACGCCCAGAATGATCACGCCCATGCCGACCAGCTTGGTCGGATTGAAGGCTTCGCCCAGCAGGTACCAGGCCGCAATGGCATTGACCACATAGGCCATGGACAGCATGGGAAAGGCGATGCTGACCGGCACGCGCGACAGCGCGAGTATCCACACCACCACGCTGATGCCGTAACAGAACAGAGCGGTGACGATATGCCACTCGGTCGCCAGCTTCCAGCCGATGGGCAGCACGTTCACCGCGCTGAACTCGAAATGGCCGATGGCATTGGTTCCAGCCTTCATCAAAATTTGCGCGGCGGCGTTGAGCATCACGCCGGTGAAGATAAGCCCGAAACTTACGATGTTCATGGCTTCATTACCACAACGAAATGTTCATCACGGAATATCTCCTTCATCGGCAGATGCAGAGCTTCCACCTCGGAATATTGATGCGTCTGCACGATGGCCAGGGCTTCCTTGTCCTTGTTCCAGCGTTCGGCGAAACCGGCCAGATCGGGTATCCATTTTTCCGGTTCCTGCCGGATGCCGAAGTCCATCTCGTCCTGGTACTGCACCAGCGTGAAGGTGCGCTTGATGTAGAACGGCAACGTCTGCTCGTAATACAGGATGGAATAGAACGGGATGTCCGGTTTCACGTACGGCATGATTGCTTCGGCCACATGGTAGGCAGAACGGTCGCGCGCGGCGGTATTGTGACCGGAAGTGCCGATCTGCCCGGCGATCAACGCCGAGAAGGCCAGCACGATGACGGCAGTCATCTTGTTGTCGCGGCGCAACAACCACAACCCGGCGATGACGCCGATGAACCACACTGCCGCAGCGACCGTCAGCCACACGGCGAAGGCGCTGTACAACTCCAGTTGCAACGGCGTATCGGCAGTCTTCGCGGTAAACGGCGCCAAACCGAGCATGATGGCGACGATCAACAGCACCGGCAGGACCAGCCAAAACAGGCGACGCGATTCCATCTCGGCGACCTGCTTGCCCATCAACAGCGCCAGTGCCGGAAACATCGGCAGCAGATACGACGGCAGTTTGGAGCCGGAAATGGAAAAGAAGAAATAGATGAACACCACCCACACCAGCAGGAAGCGCTCCGGGCTGAACACCTTGACGACCCGCGCCCCGCTCCTCCATGAGCGTAACAGGGTGTCGAACATCAGGAACGTCCACGGCAACATGCCCAGCGTCAGCACCGGCACGAAGTAATACCAGGGCTGGTAGCGCCCATGCACCGTGGTGGTGAATCGCGTGTAATGTTCGTAGATGAAGAAGCGGTCGAAGAATTCGGGATTGGCCTTGATCACCAGCACGAACCACGGCGCGGCGATCAGCAGGAATACCGCCAGCCCGGTGAACCAATGCATGCGTTTCCACACCGTAATGTCGCGATTGAACACCGAGTACAGGAACAGCGCCGCGCCCGGCAGGACCAGGCCCATCAGGCCTTTGCTCAACACCGCCAGCGCCAGCCCCGCCCACGCCAGCCACATCCAGTGGCGCCGCCGCGCGGGCTGTTGTTCTTTCTGCGCGATGAGCAGCGCGAAGATGCCGAGCGAAATGAAAAAAGTCACGCCCATGTCCAGCGTGTTGATGTGCGCCATCATGGAATACAGCATGCTGCCGCCCAACAACAGTGCCGCGTAAATACCCGCCTGACGTCCGAACAAGCGGGTGCCGGCAAACCATGCCAGCAGAACGCCGGCAAACCCGGTCAGCGCCGCCCACAGTCGCGATGTCCACTGATGCTCGCCGAACACCTCGTAGGCAATGGCAGTCGCCCAGTATTGCAGCGGCGGTTTCTCGAAGTATTTGAGCTCGTTCAGGCGCGGCGTCGTCCAGTCGCCGCTCACCACCATCTCGCGCGGGATCTCGGCGTAACGGCCTTCGTCGGGTTTCACCAGTTTGCGGTATTCGAGGTTGCCGAACCAGATGAGCGCGACTGCCAGCAACAACAGCCAGAGCCCGCGTCGGGAAATGTCATTCGTCATATGGATAAATCGGGGGACTGATTAGCAGGCGCGGATTTTAACCTAATCCGCCTGAGGCTCGCGCTTTTCCTGCACCACAACCCTGGCGCCGCCCTGCGCAAAGGTGATATCCAGTTTCTCGCCAAGCGCGATGCTCCCGCTGCTGACCACCAGCTTGCCTTGCGCATCTCGCACCAGACTGTAGCCGCGTGCCAGCACCTGTTGCGGATCGAGATGCAGCAGGTGCTGTTGCAAGGCGTGCAGCCGCGCTTCATGCCGGTCCAGCATGCGCCGCATCGCCGCACTCAAATGCCGCGTCTGGTTGGACTGCTGCTCCCGCAGCCGCGCCAGGTCCGGTCGCTGACCGCGCAAGCGCTGCCACAATGAGCTCCAGCGCCCCTGCTGATGCTGCACAACATAGGCTTGCGCGAGCCGTATGCGCTGCTGCAATCCAGCCAGTCGCTCCGTTTGTTGCCGGATGCGCTGCGCCGGATGCACCAGCCGACGTTGCAAAAAATCCACTTGTTGCATGCGCTGTTCAAACTGACGCTGGGCGACTCGACGCAAATGCAGGCGCTGTTGCTGCAGGCGCTGCTGCAACTCCTGCCGGTCAGGCACCACTGCCTGTGCCGCGGCAGTGGGCGTGGCCGCACGTTGATCTGCCACAAAATCGGCGATGGTGAAATCGGTCTCGTGCCCCACCCCGCTCACCACCGGGATATGGCTGGCGGCGATGGCGCGCGCCACCACCTCTTCGTTGAACGCCCACAAGTCTTCGATGCTGCCGCCGCCGCGGCACACGATGAGCACGTCGCATTCGGCGCGCTGGCTGGCCGTCCTGATCGCCTGCGCAATTTTCTGTGCCGCACCCTCACCCTGCACCGGTGTCGGATACAACAGTACCGGCACCGAGGGCATGCGATTCGCCAGAGTCCGCAGCACATCCCTGAGCGCCGCCGCCTGGGGCGAGGTCACAATGCCGATCTGCTTCGGCAGCAATGGCAAGTTGCGCTTGCGATCGGCATCGAACAGACCCTCGTCTTCCAGTTTGGCCTTGAGGCGCTCGAATGCTTCATACAGGGCGCCCTGTCCGGCGGGGCGCATCTTTTCCAGCGTTAGCTGAAAATCCCCGCGCGCTTCGTACAACGTCGCCAGCGCCAGCACTTCCACTTGCATGCCGTTCGCCGGTTTGAAATCCAGATACTGGCTTTTGTGCCGGAACATGACGCAACGCACCTGCGCTTGTTCGTCCTTGAGCGAAAAATACCAATGCCCGGAAGCCGCACTCACAAAATTGGAAACCTCGCCGCGTACCCACAGTAGCGGCAGTCCTGACTCAATTATTTGTTTCGCCGCGAAATTCAGTTCGCGCACGCTCAGCACCCGATTGTTATCCATCGATAATTCCCATTTCATCCGCTCGACTACTCGGTGTTTTTCTACTCAACTAGGCCAAATGGCATATTGACAATTCATTTCAATCCACAACCCCAGCAAATTCGCCACTTTCCGTGAAGGATGCATTGCGGAAAAATGACGACTTACAGCATCCAATTGTTTTTATTTGATTTTATTGCGGTATGTTTTTTGGGCAATTTCGCCGAAATGGCTACAGGACTAGGGTTTCGATATCCATACCGGAGATTCATTCACAAAGTTATCCACAGATTTTGTGCATAAGAAAACAAAACGCTTATGCCGCGACAAGTTAGCACCGTGGGCTCCATTCCGCCTTGCTCAAATACGACCTAACCAGTACAGTGCCGCCTTCGGATTTAAGCATATTTCTTGGAGACGCTGCGTGTTCACTCTTGTCGAAGCGGCCGGTTGGCCTATCTGGTTACTCATCATTGCATCCTTGATCGCGGTTACGCTCATCACCGAGCGAACCCTCTTCCTGCGCAGCAAAAAGATTACCCCGCCGGGGTTGCTGGACGAAGTAGTGCAGGAGCTAAAGCAGCGGGGAGTCAGCCAGCAGATGCTCGCGAAATTGAGCGAAAGCTCGCCGCTGGGCAAGGTATTCGCCGTGGGACTGAAAAACATCAAGAATTCGCCTGAAGTGATGAAGGACTCCATCGAGGAAGCCGGGCGCAGCGCAGCTCACGATCTCGAACGCTTCCTCACCTCGCTGGGAACCATCGCTTCCATCAGCCCGCTGCTCGGCTTGTTTGGCACCGTGATCGGCATGATCGAAATCTTCGGCTCGCAAAACGCGGGCGGCGCAGCACCTACCGAATTGGCGCATGGTATCTCGGTGGCGCTGTACAACACCGCGTTCGGCCTGATCGTGGCTGTGCCCAGCATGATCGCCTATCGCCATTTCCGCGCCCAGGTCAATACCCTGACCATCGAGATGGAACAACAGGCGATCAAACTGGTCGAGATCGTGCACGGCGAGCGCAAGTAAGGTATCTCAATATGAATTTTCAGCGCGGACAAACTCAAGAGGAGCCGGAGATCAACCTGATCCCGATGATAGATGTGCTGCTGGTGATCCTGATTTTTTTGATGGTCACCACCAGCTACTCCAATTTCGCCCAATTGCAGATCAATCTGCCGCAGGCTTCCGGCGAGGAAGGCAATTCCTCTTCCGGCAAGCCCATCAACGTGGCCGTGGATGCCTCGGAACATTACGCGGTTAACAGCGTGCGTACGGCATTCAAGGATGTGGCCGACTTCGGCGAGGTTTTACACAAGGCCGCGGGCGGGCAGGACGATCCCACCATCATCATCAACGCCGATGCCAAGGCTACCCACCAGTCCGTCATCAACATCATGGAAGCCGCGCGCGTAGCTGGTTTCGGACGCATCACCTTCACCACGCAGAATCAGCAGAACAAGTAATTCCCCGACATGGAGCGGCTGCAACAGCACTGGTATCGCCTCTCGCCGCTTCACCTGTTGCTATTCCCCCTCAGCCTGGTTTTTCGCGCACTCGTGGCATTGCGGCGCTTTCTTTACCGTAGCGGAATACTGGCTAAGGTCAAATTGCCCGTACCGGTCGTGGTCATCGGCAACCTCAGCGTCGGCGGCACGGGCAAAACACCGCTTACGCTGTGGCTGGCACAGCAGTTGATCGAGAATGGCTGGCATCCCGGCATCGTCAGCCGCGGTTACACCAAAGAGACAAAGCGAACAAATACGCCCCATGCAGTCGCAATAGACGATGCGGCAAGCGAGGTCGGCGACGAACCGCTGTTAATGGCACAGCGCGCACTGTGCCCAGTCTGGACGGGACGCGACCGCCCGGCTGCGGCGCTGGCCTTGCTGCAAGCCCATCCCGAGTGCGACATCATCCTGAGCGATGACGGCCTGCAGCACTACCGCATGCGGCGCGATGCGGAAATCGTCGTGGTCGATGGCGCCCGCCGTTTCGGAAACGGTTTGTTGCTGCCCGCCGGACCGTTGCGCGAACCTGTGTCCCGCCTGAGCGGCGTCGATGCAGTCGTCGTCAATGGAGGCCGGGCGCATGATGGTGAATTAGCCATGCAACTGGAAGGAACGCGCTTCCACAATCTGCTCAATCCGCAAATTGTCGTTTCCGCAGGTGATTTTTCCGGCCAGTTGCATGCCATCGCCGGCATCGGCCATCCGCAGCGATTTTTTCAGCATTTGCAGCGTCTCGGTCTGGTCTGCGCAACGCATGCCTTCCCCGATCATCATCAGTACGGCGCGGGCGATATCGCCTTCAACGATGCGGATGCAATACTCATGACCGAAAAAGATGCGGTAAAATGCGCCGTATTCGCCAACGAAAAATGCTGGGTACTGCGTGTGGATGCGCAAGTCAGCCCGGCTCTCACCCAACTCATCCTGGAAAAGGTCACGCCATAATGGACGCCAAACTTCTCGACATTCTGGTTTGCCCGCTGTGCAAATCCCCGCTGATCTACCGCAAAACCGAACAGGAATTGATCTGCAAGGCTGACCGTTTGGCTTTCGCGATCAAGGACGACATTCCGGTGATGCTGGCAGACGAAGCGCGCGAACTCACCTTGAAAGAGGTTGAAGCGCTTTGATGCCCGACTTCAAGGTCGTCATCCCCGCCCGCTTCGCATCCACTCGCCTTCCCGGCAAACCGCTGCTGGATATCTGCGGCAAACCGATGGTGATTCGGGTGGCAGAACAGGCCGCACAAAGCGGCGCGCAGCAGATCATCATCGCCACCGACCACCAGCCCATTGTCGTTGCCGCGCAAGAACACGGCTTCCAGGCCTGCATGACGCGCCCCGACCATACCAGCGGCACCGACCGCATCGCCGAAGTTGCAGCGCAACAGGGCTGGGCGGACGACACCATCGTGGTCAATGTGCAGGGTGACGAACCGCTGATCCCGCCGCAACTCATCCGCGCCGTGGCACAGCATCTGCGCGACCATCCGGAATGCGCCATCGCCACCGCCTGCCATGCGATTCACGACGAAGCATCCATGCGCAACCCGAATATCGTCAAGGTGGTGCTGGATAAATCCGATAATGCGCTGTACTTCAGCCGCGCCCCCATTCCCTGGCCGCGGGATGCCTACGCAAACAGCCTGCCGCTGCCACAAAACATCAATGTGCTGAGACATGTCGGCATTTATGCCTATCGCGCCAGCTTCCTGCGCGATTTTGGCAAACTTACCCCTACTCCCCTAGAGCAAATAGAATCACTGGAACAGCTTCGGGCGTTGTATTATGGCTACAAGATCGGCGTAACCAAGACCGATCAGGCACCACCGAGCGGTGTGGACACCGAGCAGGATTTGCAGGTCGCGCGGAGTCTCTTCACCAAAATGCATAATGGATTTAATTAAAAGGGATTACTTGAATGAAGCTGATTTTGTTAGGAGCACCCGGAGCAGGCAAAGGTACACAGGCAAATTACATCAAGGAAAAATACGGCATCCCGCAAATCTCCACCGGGGATATGTTGCGCGCAGCGGTAAAGGCTGGCACTCCGCTGGGAGTAGCCGCCAAGAAGATCATGGATGCCGGTGGATTGGTATCCGACGACATCATCATCAATCTGGTGAAAGAACGCATCAAGGAAGCAGATTGCGCCAAGGGATTCCTGTTCGACGGCTTCCCGCGCACCCTCCCCCAGGCAGAAGCCATGAAGCAGGCCGGTGTTGCCATCGATTACGTGGTTGAAGTGGACGTGCCAGACGACGAGATCGTCAAGCGCATGAGCGGACGCCGCGTGCATACCGCTTCCGGGCGCACCTACCACATCGTGTTCAATCCGCCCAAGGTGCAGGGCAAAGACGACGTCACCGGCGAAGATCTGGTGCAACGCCCGGACGATGCGGAGGAGACGGTCAAGAAGCGCCTGAGTGTCTATCATGAACAGACCAAGCCGCTCGTGACGTACTACACAGCGTGGTCAAAATCCGGCGACGCGAAAGCACCCAAAGTCGTGCACGTCCCGGGCGTCGGCAGCGTGGAAGGCATACGCGACCAGGTCTTCCGCGTGCTCGGCTAACAGGCATGGCGAACAAACCCGTCCTGACACTGGAAGATGCAAAGCGTGTTGCAGCCGCCGCCGAGGCCGAAGCGCGCACCAACGAGTGGAAGGTGGTTATCGCAGTAGTGGATGACGGCGGTCACCTGCTCTACTTGCAACGCAGTCACGACACGCAGTTCGGCAGTGTCGAGACGGCCATCGCCAAAGCCCATGCCGCCGTAGCGTTCCAGCGCCCGACCAAGGCCTCGGAAGACGCCGTCTTGAGCGGACGGCTCATACACCTCGCCTTGCCCGGGGTGATCCCGGCTGAAGGCGGTGTGCCCTTGCTGGTCGAGGGTGTCATCGTCGGCGGGCTTGGCATCAGCGGCGTGCGCTCATTCCAGGATGGGCAGATTGCTCAATCCGGGACGGACGCGCTGTAACTTTGCTTCGTCTCGGTGCTCCTTCTTCTTAACTGCACGCCACACTCCATTTCGCGGCGAAGCATTGCGGGCAGACATCAGGCCTGCCTGATCAACATCGAATGAAATGAAAACGGGCATCATCCGGTCAAGGAGGATGCCCGTTAGAATTGCCCAGGAAAAACTATGCCGGGACGCGATAGTGATCTTGCGTCATCAGGTCGACGCCGCAAGGCAGCGCTTCGATCCAGTTCAGGAACTCGTTCACCATCTTCTTGCCCACAAAGGAGCGGCCATGCTGCGGCACGATGGCTTCGACATCCATCTGGCGCACCATATTGACCCAATAACGGCAGATTTTGTTGGAAATCATGTAGCGCTTGTGGAAGCCTTCCATGTGCTGGATGTGCGCCTTGAAGTCCTCCACCGGAGTATCAGCCTCTTTGTGCCCCACGATGGACGCGCCCATGTCGCCGGAGAACAAAATCTTGCTGACCGGGTCGTAGAACTGGAAATTACCTTCCGAATGCATAAAGTGAGCCGGAACCGCCTTGATGATGGTATTCCCCAGCGGCAGATTCATGCCTTCGTCCGGGATTCCCAGAACGCGTCCGAGCGAGTTGTCGCCGCTGCAGAAGTGCGGCACAAAACGCGTCCACAGCTTGGAGATCATCACTTTGCAATCGGAGTGGATCATCCACTTGTTGACCGAGGCAATGATGTCAGGATCAGGATGGGACGCGAGAATGTATTTCAGTTTCTTCGGGGGGAAATAGTTGTGCATCTCCATCAACAGGCCGTTGTAAGTCATGTTGCCGCCCGGATCGATCAGCGCGCCGTGGCCATTGTCGACGATCAGGAACTGGTTGGCTTGTACCGCGTCCCCAACGGAATCGTCCACCAAGTCGTCAAACATCAGACATTGGTGCGTACCGTTATTGAATAACTCTATGGCCATTTGTAGCTCCCCTCAATTTGTTTAATATTATACCTGCTACTTACCACGGTAGCATTCTACTTTAGTACAAGCCGTACTGAACAGTGCTTGATAAACAAGGTCTGGTTTTCATGTTCAACACATGACATCGTGAAAAGCGTAAGATAACCTTAGTCGTTTTCGGGCATCTATACAAAAAACCGATGGAGCAAGCTTATGGCATTAAGGAACGCGTTTTATGCACAATCCGGCGGCGTCACTGCCGTCATCAACGCCTCAGCCTGCGGCGTCATTGAGGCCGCACGCAAACACAAAGACAAGATCGGCAAAGTCTATGCCGGACGCAACGGCATCATCGGCGCACTCACCGAAGACCTGATCGACACTAGCAAAGAATCCGCCAAAGCCATTGCTTCTTTGCGCCACACGCCTTCCGGCGCTTTTGGCTCCTGCCGCTTCAAACTAAAATCACTGGAAGAGAACAAACGCGAATACGCACGGCTGATCGAGGTGTTCAAGGCGCATAACATCGGCTACTTCTTCTACAACGGCGGCGGCGACTCTGCCGACACCTGTTACAAAGTCTCGCAACTATCCGAAAAGATGGGTTATCCGGTACAGGCCATCCACGTGCCGAAGACCGTGGACAACGACCTGCCCATCACCGACTGCTGCCCCGGTTTCGGTTCCGTCGCCAAATATATTGCCGTATCCACCCTGGAAGCCAGCTTTGACGTGCGCTCCATGGCCAAGACCTCAACCAAGGTGTTCGTGCTGGAAGTGATGGGACGCCACGCCGGCTGGATCGCCGCCGCAGGCGGACTGGTTGAAGAACAAGGTATCCCGGTGATCATCCTGTTCCCGGAAATCGAATTCGACCAAGCCAAATTCCTCGCCAAGGTCAAATCCATGGTCAGGAAGCACGGCTATTGCAGCGTGGTGGTGTCGGAAGGCTGCCATTACCCGGACGGCAAATTCCTCGCCGAACAAGGCACCCGCGACGCGTTCGGCCATGCCCAACTGGGCGGTGCCGCCCCCGTGGTCGCCAACATGGTCAAGGAAGCATTCGGCTACAAATTCCACTGGGCAGTGGCCGACTATCTTCAGCGCGCTGCACGCCACGTCGCTTCCAAAACCGATGTCGAGCAAGCCTACGCACTCGGCAAGGCCGCCGTCGACTTGGCGCTCAAAGGCCAGAACGCCGTGATGCCTACCGTGGAGCGCCTCTCGGACAAGCCTTACAAATGGAAAGTCGGCGTTGCGCCGCTATCCAAAGTGGCCAACGTGGAGAAATTCATGCCACGCAACTTCATTACAGCAGACGGCTTCGGCATCACTGCCAAATGCCGCGCTTACCTCACACCGCTTATCAAGGGTGAAGACTATCCGCCGTTCAAGGATGGTTTGCCGCAATATGTGCAACTGAAAAATGTAGCTGTTTCAAAGAAACTGGAGGCGTTCAAGATTTGATTTCGTTTTTTTAAAACATGCCGCTCCGTCAGGGGCGGTTTTTTTTACTTGAGGAGAAGAACATGGCAGGTGGCTTGGGGTTTGCACTTTTTTGTGCGATTGCAGCAATACTGTATGGCGTAATTTCGAGTAAGTGGATATTGGGTTTATCAACCGGCAGCGAAACGATGCAAAAAATCGCTGCTGCCGTTCAGGAAGGCGCTTCCGCCTATCTGAAAAGGCAATACACCGCTATCGCATGGGTAGGCGCTGCCCTGTTCGTCGCAATCTTCGTCGCACTCGGCTGGCAAACTGCCATCGGTTTCGCCATCGGCGCATTGCTTTCGGGCCTGACCGGCTTCATCGGCATGAACGTCTCGGTGCGCGCCAACGTGCGCACCGCAGAAGCTGCAAAGCAAGGACTTAACTCCGCCTTGAATGTCGCATTCAAAGGCGGCGCGATCACCGGCATGCTGGTGGTCGGTTTGGGGCTGCTCGGCGTGGCGGGTTATTACCTGGTTCTCACCAGCATGGGCGAAAGCACAACACAAGCAACGCACGCTCTGGTTGGCCTGGGCTTCGGCGGTTCGCTGATCTCCATCTTCGCACGTCTTGGCGGCGGCATCTTCACCAAGGGCGCTGACGTCGGTGCCGACCTGGTCGGTAAAGTCGAAGCCGGTATTCCCGAGGATGACCCGCGCAATCCGGCTGTGATCGCCGATAACGTGGGCGACAACGTGGGTGACTGCGCCGGTATGGCCGCCGACTTGTTCGAGACCTACGCCGTAACCATCATCGCCACCATGGTGCTGGGCGGACTGATGATCTCGGGCGACTCGCCCAATGCGGTGATTTATCCGCTCGTCCTCGGCGGCGTTTCCATCATTGCCTCGATTGTGGGCACCTTCTTCGTCAATGTTCGCGAAGGCGGCAAGATTATGAACGCCCTGTATCGCGGCCTGACAGTTTCCGCCATTCTGGCGCTCGTTGCGTTCTATCCCATAACCAAATGGGTGCTCGGCGAGGGCGTGATGATCAACGGCACGCTGGTATCATCGATGAATCTGTACTTGGCTTCCCTGATCGGTCTCGCGTTGACCGCGGCGATGGTGTGGATCACCGAGTACTACACCGCCACCGAGTTCAGTCCCGTACGTCACATTGCCCAAGCGTCCACCACCGGTCACGGTACCAACGTGATCGCCGGTCTGGGTGTGTCGATGAAATCCACGGCAGCGCCGGTACTGGCTGTTTGCCTGGCAATTTTTGGTGCTTACGCACTTGGCGGGGAACACGGCGGTTTGTACACCATCGCCATTGCGGCAACCTCCATGCTCTCGATGGCCGGTATCATCGTGGCGCTCGACGCATACGGCCCGATCACCGACAACGCCGGCGGTATCGCCGAAATGGCCGGTCTGGATGAAAAGATCCGCAACATCACCGACCCGCTCGATGCCGTGGGCAACACCACCAAGGCCGTCACCAAAGGCTACGCCATCGGTTCCGCCGGTCTGGCCGCACTGGTGCTGTTTGCCGACTACACCCATGCACTTTCCACCAACCATCCGGGACTGACCTTCGACTTGTCCAACCACATGATCATCATCGGCCTGTTCATCGGCGGCATGGTGCCCTATCTGTTCGCGGCGATGGGCATGGAAGCAGTCGGTCGCGCAGCGGGTAGCGTGGTGGTTGAAGTGCGCCGCCAGTTCAAGGAGATCCCCGGCATCATGGAAGGCACCGGCAAACCGGAATATGGCACTTGCGTGGACATGTTGACCAAGGCTGCGATCAAGGAAATGATCGTTCCGTCGCTGCTGCCGGTTGCGGTTCCTGTCGTGGTTGGCCTGACTCTCGGTGCGCAAGCCCTCGGCGGCGTGCTGGTCGGCACCATCGTCACCGGCATCTTCGTCGCCATCTCCATGACCACCGGCGGCGGTGCATGGGATAACGCGAAGAAATACATCGAGGAAGGCAACTTCGGCGGCAAAGGTTCGGAGGCGCATAAGGCCGCCGTTACCGGCGACACCGTGGGCGACCCCTACAAGGACACTGCCGGTCCTGCCGTCAACCCGCTGATCAAGATCATCAACATCGTTGCACTGATGATCGTGCCGCTGCTGTAAGTATTACTCTTTAAGCAACTGCAATGCAGAAGGCCGACTAATCGTCGGCCTTCTTTTTTTCTAGCGTATCCACACCGTCTTGGCATTCACGAACTCGCGTATGCCCAATCTGGACAACTCGCGCCCGTAGCCGGAAGACTTGATGCCGCCAAACGGCAGGCGCGGATCGGATTTGACCATGCCGTTGACGAAGCTGCAGCCGGCCTGAATACGCGACGCCAGTTGTTCGGCACGCGCCGTATCCCTGCTCCAGATGGATGAACCCAGCCCGAAGCGGGTTTCGTTGGCCAGTCGCAGTGCATCGTCCTCGTCGGTAGCGCGAATAACAATCGCCACCGGGCCGAACAGTTCTTCATGCCAGGCAGGGGCCTGGGCGGTGACATGATCCAGAATGGATGGCTGGTAGAAGAATCCATCGCCCCCGAGCGGTTTGCAGCCGGTTACGGCGACGGCTCCCTGCTTGATCGAATCGGCGACTTGCTGGTGCAGCGTGTCGCGCAGGTCAACGCGTGCCATGGGGCCGATCTGCGTGTCTTCAAGCATGGGGTCGCCCAGCTTCAACGCGTCTACCGCAGTCTTGAACCGGCGCAGGAATTCGTCGGCGATTTGCGGCACCAGGATGAAACGCTTCGCAGCGATGCACGATTGCCCGCAATTCAGAAAACGCGAGCTCACCGCCGCACCGACAGCCAGGTCCATATCCGCATCGTGCAGCACCACGAACGGATCGGAGCCACCCAGTTCCAGCACGCATTTTTTCAAGTGCTGACCGGCGCACGCCGCCACTTTGCGGCCTGCCGCTTCCGAGCCGGTGAGCGTGACCGCCTGGACATGCGGACTGGCGATGACCCCGGCCACCTGCTCGACCTCGATCATCAAATTCGTGAATACCCCTTCCGGCAAACCGCTGTCGCGGAAAATTTCTTCCATGGCCAGCGCGCATTGCGGCACATTAGGCGCATGTTTCAGCACCACCGCATTTCCTGCCATCAACGCCGGGGCGGCAGCACGAAAGACCTGCCAGAACGGGAAATTCCACGGCATGACGGCAAGCACCACACCGAGCGGGTAATACGCGACATAGCTTTTGGCGGCATCCGATTCTATCGTCTCGGTGCGCAAGAATTCTTCGCCGTTCAGGGCATAGTATTCGCAGGCAGCGGCGCATTTTTCGACTTCGGCACGCGCTTCGCGCATGGGTTTGCCCATTTCCTGCGTGATCAGGGTAGCGAACCTGTCGCGCTGCGCAAGCAATTGAGACGCCGCCTTTCGCAACATTCCGGCCCGGGAGGCAAAAGAGGTTTGCGCCCACAGTTGCTGCGCGCGTCCGGATTTTTCCAGCACGCTATCCAAATGACCGGAATCCCAACTGGCATGGGTGTGAATCAGCTGATTGGTAGCTGGGTTAAGGCTGACAAATGGCATGGTATATCCCCGGCGAATTGAACTGGACTTGTAGATTTTTTGGGCAGTGCAGAATGGTATTCCGGCTCAGCCGGGATTGTCGATACCGTTTCGCTGCCGCAATCCTTTCCCGTCGCTAGCCGGGCACCATCACCTGCACTTTGCCCTCGGCAACTCTTACCGGGTAGGTGCGCACGTCCTCATAGGCGGGCGGGCCCAGCACCGCTCCGGTCCTGACCGAGAACCTCGCCCCGTGGCGCGGACAAACGATCACCTCGCCTTCCAGTTCCCCGTTGGCAAGTTCGCCGCCGTCATGGGGGCAGATGTCCTGAATGGCAAAGAATTCGCCGCCCAGATTGAATACGGCCACGGCGACTCCATCCACGTCGACCACACGGCGAGAGCCCGGAGGCAACTCGTCGAAGCCAGCGACATCCAGCCAACCCGCCATAGCATTCCCCTTTCACAACATGCCGAGTTGCAGCCGCGCTGCCTCCGACATGTTCTCGCGCCCCCAGGGCGGCTCCCACACCAGTTCCACCGTCACGTCGCTGACGCCGTCCACCAGCCAAAGCTTGTTTTGCACTATATCCGGGAAGTCCTGCGCCACCGGGCAATTGGGCGCAGTCAGGGTCATTATCACGCGCACCTCGCCTGCATCGTTCACTGCCAGTTCGTAGATCAGTCCGAGGTCGTAGATGTTCACCGGAATCTCGGGGTCGTAAATCGTGCGCAACATTGCGATTACGCGCGCCTCCAGTTCAATTCGGTCTGTTGGCTGCTCCTGCAGATGCCGGCTCAATTTTTCGAAGTCGATCATATTTCACCTCGCACGATGCACCCTACTCGGTCGTCACCGGCTCCCCGACATTTTCGAGTGCGGCTTTCATGGTGTGCCATGCCAGCGTGGCGCACTTCACCCGTTGCGGGAACTCATGCACTCCGGCCAGGACTGCAAGCTTGCCCACGTCGCCGGTTTGGCCGCCGCCGGTCACCATGCCGTGAATTTTCTCCAGCAACCGCAGCGCCTCGTCTTCGCGTTTGCCCTTGATGCTTTCCGTCATCAGCGAGGCGGATGCGGTTGCGATGGCGCAACCGGAGCCTTCAAAGCGGGCGTCGCGAATCACGCCTTCTTCCACTTTCAGGTACAACGTGACCTTGTCGCCGCAGAGCGGGTTGTAACCTTCGGCGGTGCGGTTCGCATCGTCCAGGCGTCCGGTGTTGCGCGGCTGGCGATAGTGGTCGAGGATGGTCTCCTGGTAGAGTTCGCGCAGATCGGTCATGGCTTGAACACCTCCCGCACCTTGTAAACAGCCGCCACCAGGGCATCCGCCTCCAGCCGCGTGTTGTACAACGCAAACGAGGCGCGCGCAGTGGCCGCCACGCCGAATCGTTCCATCAGCGGCATGGTGCAATGGTGGCCGGCGCGAATCGCCACGCCCTCGCCGTCCAGTATTGTGCCGATATCGTGCGGGTGCACCCCCTCCAGCACGAATGACAGGATGCCCGTTTTTTCGCGCGCGTTACCGATAATGCGCAGCCCCGGCACATCGGCCAGCAAGGGCGTGGCGTAAGACAGCAACGCCTGCTCATGCGAGACCAGGGCCTCAAAACCGATGCTGCCCACATAGTCGACGGCGACGCCCAGGCCGATGACACCGGCGATATTGGGGGTGCCCGCCTCGAACTTGTACGGCACCGTGTTGTAGGTGGTTTCCTCGAAACTGACGGAACGTATCATGTCGCCGCCTCCCTGATACGCGGGCATGGCTTCGAGCAGGGCCATCTTGCCGTACAGCACCCCGACTCCGGTCGGCCCATACAGTTTGTGCGCGGAGAAAGCATAGAAATCGCAATCCAGTGCCTGCACATCCACCGGCACATGCGCGATGGCTTGCGCACCGTCAAGCAGTACCGGCACGCCGCGCCGGTGCGCCAGTTCGACGATGGACTTGACCGGGTTGATCGTGCCCAGCGCGTTGGACACATGCGTCACTGCCACCAGTCGGGTGCGCTCGTTCAGCAATGCCTCGTAAATCCCAAGCTGCAACTCGCCCTGGTCATTTACCGGGATGATGCGCAGCCTGGCGCCGGTCTGCTGGCACAGCATCTGCCAGGGAACGATATTCGAGTGGTGCTCCATCTGGCTCAGGATGATCTCGTCGCCAGCCTGCAGACGGCTGCGCCCGTAGCTTTGCGCGACCAAATTGATTGCCTCGGTGGTGCCGCGCACGAAAACAATTTCGTCGGAACTGGCCGCATTGACGAATCGCTGCACCTTGGCGCGCGCATCCTCGTAGGCCTCCGTGGCCCGCGCGCTGAGGGCGTGAACACCGCGATGCACATTGGCGTTGTAATTGCCGTAATACTCGCTTTCCGCCTCAATCACGGCCAGCGGCTTTTGCGTGGTAGCAGCGTTATCGAGATAGACCAGCGGCTTGCCCTGGACTCTGGTCTTCAGGATCGGGAAATCCGTGCGCCAGAACTGCGCCTGCAAGTCGTCGTGATGGAGGAGCCTGTCGAAAAGTTTCATAGCAACTCCTTGATCTGGTCGCCTTGCGGCAAACGATCCAGCACCAGATGTTCGATGCGCGCGCGCATTTCGGGCGCCTCGACGCGGCCGATGATGTCGTTGGCAAAACCGTAAATCAGCAGCGAACGCGCCGACTCCGCATCGATCCCGCGCGACCGCAGGTAAAACAGGCTGTCGTCGTCGAGTTGGCCGACCGTCGCGCCATGCGTGCATTTCACGTCGTCGGCAAAGATTTCCAGTTGCGGTTTGGTATCGATCTCGGCCTGACGCGACAGCAGCAGATTGCGGTTGGATTGGTGCGCATCCGTCTTCGCGGCGAGGGGATGAACCACCACCTTGCCGCTGAACACGCCGTGCGACTCGCCGTCCAGGATGCCGCGGTAATGTTCGCGGCTGGTGCAGGACGGCGCCAGGTGATCGATGCGCGTGTGGTGATCCGCATGTTGCCTGCCGTCCAGCAGGTACAGGCCGTCGAAGCTGCACTGGCATTCCGCCCCGTTCAAGCGTGAGGTGATGTCGTTGCGCGCCAGCCGTCCGCCCAGCGCAAACGAGTGCGACGCAAAACGGCTTCCAGCCGCCTGTTCGGCATGAATTCCGGCCACATGGAAAGCGTCCTTGCCCTCCTGCAGCAGTTTGCAATGCTGCAGCCCCGCCCCGGCCGCGAGGCTGATCTGCGTCACCGCGTCGGTGAAATTGTGCGCTTCCAGCATGCCGAAATAGTGTTCGATGACGGTGGCATGCGCCCCCTCGCCGAGAACAAATATATTCCGCGGATAAATCGCCGTACCGTGCCCGCTCGCAACGAACAGCAGGTACACGGGCTTCTCCAACACGACCCCGGGAGCCAGCCGCAGCACCGTGCCGTCGGTGGTCAAGGCCGTGTTGAGCGCGGCAAAGACCGTGTGCTCATGCTGCTGATCGAATAACGCCTGCGGCAAATCGGCGTTACTGTCCATCAAGTCGGCCAGACTTTCCAGCCGCGCCCCGGTCGGCAGCTCTCCCAAGGCCGACAGTTCGGTGGATAAATGCCCGTTCACGAACACCAGCAGATGCGTGCTCTCCTGCGCCAGCGTCCAGGCAAACAATGCGGCTTCGGACGCGGGGTCGGGGGGGATATTGTCCGGCGCCAGCGAAGTGCGTTTGGCGATCGCCGCGACGTCGGTATATTTCCATTCCTCTTCGCGCCTGGTGGGGAAACCATGCGCCACAAAGCGCTCGAACGCGGACTGGCGCGCCCGGGTTACCCACGGCAAGCCGTGGCCCGCCAGATACTGCGGCACGCGCTCCAGCGCCATCTTTTCCCAGGATTCGATTTGAGCATTCATGGCAGTCTCGCTATGAAACCTGCACTTCATTTTCCAGCCAGCCGTAGCCGTATTGCTCCAGCTCAACGGCCAGTTCCGCCCCGCCGGATTTCACGATGCGCCCCTGCGACAGCACATGCACCACATCCGGCACGATGAATTCCAGCAGGCGCTGGTAATGGGTGACCAGCACGATGGCGCGCTCCGCGTTGCGCATCCTGTTCACGCCGTCCGCCACCAGTTTGAGCGCGTCGATATCCAGGCCGGAATCGGTTTCGTCGAGCATCGCCAGACTCGGTTCCAGCACGGCCATTTGCAGAATCTCGTTGCGCTTCTTTTCGCCGCCGGAAAATCCTTCGTTGACGGCGCGCTGCAGCAATTTCTCGTCCATGCCCAGCAGCTTCATCTTGTCGCGCACCAGGGTCAGGAAATCCATCGCGTCGAGTTCGGGCAATCCGCGCTGCTTGCGGATGCTGTTGAGCGCGGTCTTGAGGAACAGCGCATTGCTCACGCCGGGAATCTCCACCGGATACTGGAACGCGAGGAACACGCCTGCGCGCGCCCGCTCTTCCGGTGGCATCGCCAGCATGTCCATATCCAGATAGCGCACCGATCCTGCCGTGACCTGGTAGCCCTCGCGCCCGGCCAGCAACTGCGCCAGCGTGCTCTTGCCCGAGCCGTTCGGCCCCATGATGGCGTGCACTTCGCCCGGACGCACATCGAGGTCGATGCCGCGCAGGATCTCCTTGCCCTCGACCGCCACGTGCAAATTTTTTACGCTGAGCATGATGTTCTCCTTCGCTGATTCAACCGGTGCTGCCTTCCAGGCTCACACCGAGCAGCTTTTGCGCCTCCACGGCAAATTCCATCGGCAGGTTCTGAAATACCGCCTTGCAGAAGCCGCTGACGATCATCGATACCGCCTCTTCCGGCGCAATGCCGCGCTGCGTGCAATAGAACAACTGGTCTTCGCCGATGCGCGAGGTGGACGCCTCGTGCTCCACTTTTGCGCTGGGGTTCTTCACTTCGATATAGGGGACGGTATGTGCGCCGCAACGATCGCCCAGCAGCAGCGAGTCGCATTGCGTGTAGTTGCGCGCGTCCTCCGCTCCCGGCAACACCTTGATCAAGCCGCGATAGGTGTTCTGGCCGCGCCCGGCGCTGATGCCCTTGGACAGCACTGTACTGCGGGTATTGCGGCCGATATGCGTCATCTTGGTGCCGGTGTCGGCCTGCTGATAGTGGTTGGTAAGCGCGACCGAATAGAACTCGCCCACCGAGTTGTCGCCGCGCAACACCACGCTTGGATATTTCCAGGTAATGGCCGAGCCGGTTTCGACCTGCGTCCAGGAAATATGCGAATTGTCTCCGCGGCATTCGCCGCGCTTGGTGACGAAATTGTAGATGCCGCCACGGCCTTCCTTGTCGCCCGGGTACCAGTTCTGCACCGTCGCATACTTGATCTGCGCGCCCTCAAGTGCAATCAACTCCACCACGGCCGCATGCAACTGGTTCTCGTCGCGCATCGGCGCGGTGCAACCCTCCAGGTAGCTGACGTAGGCACCCTTGTCGGCGACAATCAGCGTGCGCTCGAACTGGCCGGTGTTCTTTTCGTTGATGCGGAAGTAAGTGGACAACTCCATCGGGCAGCGCACGCCCGGCGGGATGTAGCAGAAGGAACCGTCGCTGAATACGGCGGAGTTGAGCGTCGCGAAAAAGTTGTCGGTATAGGGCACCACCGAACCGAGATATTGCTGCACCAGTTCCGGGTGTTTTTGTACCGCTTCGGAGAACGGGCAGAAAATGATGCCGAGTTCGGCCAGTTTCGCCTTGAAGGTGGTCGCCACCGAGACGCTGTCGAACACCGCATCCACCGCCACGCCGGCCAGCATTTCCTGCTCCTTGAGCGGAATGCCCAGCTTCTCGTAGGTGCGCAGCAGTTCCGGGTCGAGCTCCGACAAGCTGCGCGGCCCGTCCTTGCCCGATTTCGGTGCGGAGTAGTAGCTGATGTTCTGGTAGTCGATGGGCGGATGGTGGATGTTTGCCCATTCCGGCTCGGCCTTGGTCAGCCAGTAGCGATAGGCTTTCAGGCGCCAGTCCAGCATGAATTCCGGCTCATGTTTGCGCGCGGAAATCATGCGGATGACTTCCTCGTTCAAACCGCGCGGCACCGTGTCGGTTTCCAGCGTGGTCACAAAACCGTGCCGATATTCGCGGCCGATCAGTTCGTCCAATTGTTTGGTTGATGTAGGCACATTTACCTCCTGCCTCTTAAAATCAACCTCCCTGCTCAGCCAGCCTTTTTTGGAAGCTATTACCCTTTATATGCACATACTACGCTTATCCTAGTATATTAGTCCAGTATTAACCGTGTGCCGGAAATGACTAACCTTTCACCATGTATTGCTCGATATGCGCGAGAAAAACTCGCGTCTTGGCAGGCAAAAAGCGCCGCATGGGCATCACCGCCCACGCCGTCACGGTGGGAAAACACCATTCCGGCAATATGCGCACCAGCCGTTTCTGTCGCACATCTTCCTCGGTGAACCGGTTGGGCAAAGCGCCGATACCCGCACCATCCAACAGCAATTGCTGGATGACGCCAATGGAATTCAGGGTCAGCCTGCCGGGCGCGACCGCTTCCCAGACTTCCTTGCCGCGCATCAGCTTCCACGGAATGGGCTGACCCAGTCTGGAGTGCATGCGCACCGCATCGTGCCGCTGCAAATCGTCGGGATGTTTCGGAGCGGGATGCAGGCCGAGGTAGATGGGGCTGGCATACAGGCCGAGATGTTGTTCGTCGATCTTGCGCGCCACCAGGGTGGAATCGTTTTCCAGCACCCCCATGCGTATGGCGAGATCGAAACGCTCGCCGATCAGATCCACCAGGCGCGGACTCAAATCGAGATCGAGTTCTATCTCGGGGTAGGTTTCGATGAAGGTCGCCAGCGCGCGCGACAAATTGTGCCTGGCGTAATCTTCCGCCATCGAGACGCGCAATTGCCCGCGCGGCTGCACATCCTGGCTGCGCACAAAATCCTGCGCCGTCGCGACCTCCTCGACCACGCGGCGGCAATGATCGAGAAACTCCTGCCCGAATTCGGTCAGCGACAGCCGGCGCGTGGTGCGCATCAGCAGACGCTGCCCCAGCGCCGTTTCCAGGTTGGCCAGGCGGCGCGAGACGGTGGCCTTGGGCATGCCGAGATATTCGGCGGCGCGCACCAGGGTTTCCTGTTCTGCAATGGCAGCGAACAGGATGTAATCGTCGGCAGAGATATTCTTTTGTTCCATATTTGGAATAGTCTATCCCGAAATTACGGCTTTATCTATTTTTTTGAGACGCCTAATATGCAACCACTTTACTCCACTAAGTAAGGAGATTGACATGAACACCGCAACCCTGGAAACACTGCAGCAATCGCGCACGGTCGAGCGCATCGTCGAAGGCGTCGCCACTTCGGACGGCGCAGGCGTGAGCCTGACCCGGGTGCTGTCCGGCAAGCTGCAACACCGCCTCGATCCGTTCCTGATGCTGGATGCCTTCGGCAGCGACGACCCGGACGATTACATCGCTGGCTTTCCCGACCATCCGCATCGCGGCTTCGAAACCATCACCTATATGCTGGCCGGGCGCATGCGCCACCGCGACAGCGCAGGACATGAAGGACTGCTGGAAAACGGCGGCATGCAATGGATGATCGCCGGACGCGGCGCAATCCACTCCGAAATCCCGCAACAGGAAAACGGCTTGATGGAAGGCTTCCAGCTTTGGCTCAACCTGCCGGCGCAAAACAAGATGACCGCCCCCTGGTACAAGGATTTTCCAAGTTCGGAGATTCCCGGCTACACAACCGGGGACGGCGTCACCGTGCGCGTGATCGCCGGAAGCAGCAACGGTGTGGCGGGCGCCATGACGCGCGAGATCACCGAACCGCTGTACCTCGATATCCACATCCCGGCAGGCGCCCGGTTTGAAACCGCAATACCGCCCTCGCACAATGCCTTTGTCTACGTGTATCGCGGCAAGGTCAAGGTTGGCGACACCCAGGTGGAAACGCGCCGCATGGGCATATTGAGCAACGCAGCGGAAGCCGACGGGGTATCGCTCGCAGCAACGGCGGATGCGCGCCTGATTCTGGTTGCCGGAAAACCGCTGAACGAACCCATTGTGCAGTACGGGCCGTTCGTGATGAATACCCAGGAAGAAATCAATCAGGCGCTGGAAGACTATCGCAACGGGAAGCTGGCCTGAATCGAGGGCCGTTCCGGCAAGGAGAAATGATGAATATCACGACAACAAACAGCGCTGGCGCCACAACTGCCTTGCCCTGGAGCAGGCTGCTCATGGTTGCACTGCACGGCACCCTGCTGGCGGGGCTGATGCTGATTGCCGGGCATGCGCCGGCACTCGAATTCAAGCAAGTACAGACGAATGAAAGCGCGATTACTTTTGGCTACACGCAAATGAACGTGCCGCTGGACGGCAAGTTCGACAAATTCGCCGCCCAGGTCCATTTCGATCCCGCCAGGCTGGCCCAGGCGCAGGCACGTATCGAGATTGATGTGGCCAGCATAGATACCGGCTCTGTCGAAGCGAACGACGAGGTCGTCGGCAAGCTGTGGTTCAACGCCAAGACCTATCCTGTTGCCAGCTTCGTTTCGACCGGCATCAAGGCACTGGGCAACAACCGCTATGAAGCAAGCGGCAAGCTGAGCATCAAGGGCAGAACGCGGGATGTAAAAGCGCCTGTCACCTTCCAGTCCGCCGGCAATCGCGGCCTGTTTGACGGCGCCTTCACCATCAGGCGGCTCGACTATGCCATCGGCGAAGGCGAATGGACCGATATCGGCACCGTCGCCGACGAGATACAGATCAGGTTCCACCTCGTTGTAACCGCATCATCCGGCAAGAAGTAACCCCAACCACCCCCAAGGAGAACACCATGAAGAGAATCATCGCCACCCTGACCGCAAGTTTCCTTTCCGTTGCCGCTGCTGCCGCACCGGAAACCTATGTGCTCGACCCCAACCACACGTTGCCGCGCTTCGAATACAGCCACTTCGGCTACTCCATTCAGCTCAGCCGCTTTGACAAGACCTCCGGCACGATCACGCTGGATCGTGCCAGGAAGACGGGTTCGGTCGACGTGACGATCGACGCCAAATCGGTCAACACCGGCTCCAGCTTGTTCAACGGCCACATCCAGGAAGCGGATTTTTTCGACACGGAAATGTTCCCCACGATCACCTATAAATCGAACAAGCTGAAGTTCGACGGCGATAAAGTGGTTGCGGTGGACGGCACCTTGACCATCAAGGACATCAGCAAACCAGTGACGCTCACCGTAAATTCTTTCCTGTGCATGCCGCATCCGATGCTGAAGAAAGATGCCTGCGGCGCCACCGCCACCGCCAAGGTCAAACGTTCCGATTTCAACATGGGCAAACATGCGCCCTACGTCGGCGACGAAGTCACCCTGACCATCCCGGTCGAATCGATCAAGCAGTAATTTGCATCGCCCCTCTCCAATTTGCGGAGCGGGCGCAGGGTGGGCACGTATTTGTGCCCACGCGT
>JACRME010000008.1 GCA_016235045.1 Nitrosomonadales bacterium | reverse complement strand
TCCTCCGAACTGTTCATGCTCAACGTGCTGCTGTTCACGCTCGGCATGGCCTGGCTCACCGAGCTCTCCGGCCTGTCGCTGGCGCTGGGCGCCTTCGTCGCCGGCATGCTGATCTCCGAGACCGAATACCGCTACCAGGTGGAAGAGGACATCAAGCCGTTCCGCGACGTGCTGCTCGGCCTGTTCTTCGTCACCATCGGCATGATGCTCGACCCGGGCGCAGTGATCGCCGGGTGGGGCTGGATAGTGCTGTTGCTGCTCATCCTGATCCCGTTCAAGGCCGCCGTGGTGGCGTTGCTGGTGCGCGCCTTCGCCGGCGAATGGGGCGCTGCGCTGCGTACCGGTATCGGTCTGGCGCAAGCCGGCGAATTCGGCTTTGTGCTGCTGACGCTGGCGGGCGACGTGAACCTGCTGCCGCACAACGTGATGCAGAACGTGCTGGCGGCCATGCTCATTTCCATGCTCATCGCGCCGTTCCTGATCCAGCATGCCGAAACCATCGTGCGCCGCCTGTCGCCGGAAGAATGGATGAACCGCGCCATGCAGATGCACCAGATCGCGGTCAGCAGCATGTCGAGCAAGCAGCACATCATCATTTGCGGCTACGGGCGCAGCGGCCAGGCGCTGGCCAAGTTCCTGGGCGAGGAAGGCATCAGCTTCATCGCGCTCGACCTCGATTCGCGCCGCGTACGCGAAGCCGCGGATGCGGGCGAGCGCGTGGTGTACGGCGATGCGGGCAAGCGCGAAGTATTGCAGGCCGCCGGCCTGATGCGCGCCAAGGCGCTCGCCATCACCTACGACGACAAGCACTCCGCGCTCAGGATACTGCACCACGTGCAGGCCGCGCGCCCCGACCTGCCGGTGGTGGTGCGCACCGCCGACGATACCCACATTGCCGCGCTCAAGCAGGCGGGCGCCGCCGAAGTGGTGGCAGAAGTCACCGAAGGCAGCGTCATGCTCGCCTCGCAGGCGCTGCTGCTGTCCGGCGTGCCGCTCAGCCGCGTCATCCGCCATGTGCAGGAATCGCGCGCCAAACGCTACAGCATGTTCAGCGGCTATCTGCGCAACGCGCCCCCGACCGATGCGGACCTGGGCGAGGACACCGAAAGCCTGCAGCCGCGTTTTCAGAACGTGCTGCTTAACGAGGGCGATAGCGCAGTCGGCCGGCGCCTGCAGGAAATGGAACTGGACGATCTCAACGTCGAGGTGAACGCCGTGCGCCGCCACAACGTGGAAGGCAGCCAGCCGTCGGGGGATATGGTGCTGTGCGCGGGCGACGTGCTGGTGCTGCTGGGGCAGGCGGTGACGCTGGAAGCGGCGGAGAAGCGGCTGCGCAAGGGATAATTTCGATGTTATTGCCTTGTTTTGTGTATGTTAGTAATATACAAGCATGATTGATCTGGCGACTATTTCCGGCTTTGATTGGGATGATGGAAATGTGCGGAAGAATGACAAGCACGGCGTTTCTTCGGCTGAGGCGGAACAGGTCTTCTTCAACGAACCTCTCTTGTGGTTGATCGATGAAAAACACAGCCAGGACGAACTGAGATTTCACGCCCTGGGAAAAACAGACGCGGGGCGCGCTTTGCACATCACTTTCACTTTGCGCCAAGCCGGGAAAACGATACGGGTGATTTCAGCCAGAGATATGCACCGGAAAGAAAGAGCCATCTATGAGCAAGCAACTTAAAACAGTCCCCAAATTTCGCAGCGAGGCGGAAGAGCGGGCATTCTGGGAGAAACACGACTCAGCCGATTATTTCGACTGGACGAAAGCGCAGCGCGTTACGCTTCCCAACCTGAAGCCGACGACAAAAACCATTTCTTTGCGCCTGCCCCAGCATTTGCTGGATTCGATCAAGTCGGCTGCCAACGCGCGCGACGTTCCCTACCAATCGCTCATCAAAGTCTGGTTGCAAGAGAAACTGCACAGCAACTGAGCTTCTGCCGCGGTTGCCACCCATTCTGGGGGTTTGAAATGTCCGGGTTAAATAAACGGATTGCGAATGAGCATTCCGTCAACTTTCATTCCGTTTTGCATATCCTCCGAAAACACCGCTTCGGCATCGGACAATATGGCCGAAGCGCAAATATGCGCGTCGTAAAACGAAAGCTGGTAATGCCTGGATATTTCAACTGCTTTTGCGTGCGACTCAACGGTTAGCGCAACGACATCGCATGCAGCCTTGACAGCAAGCAACACGACGTCGATTTCTTCCCAACTCATTTTGAGTTTGCGCAAACAAACGGAGGTCACTTCGTTAAGCACCTGCACACTGATAATGCCGCCTTCGCCCATGATTGCCTCGGCACGATCAGCCTTGGCCGGATCGCCGGACAGCAAATACAAAATCACGTTGCTGTCTATAAAAACCGGGCTCATTAACCGCGATCCCGCTCGTTGGCTTCAAGACGATCAAAGTGAAAATCGGCGGGCAGCCGCCCGCGAAACTCGCGCAAACGCGCAAGCAGTGCTTTCGTCCCTGCTTTCTTGCTCACTTCAAAGGTTCTTGCGTCGATGGCATGAAGCGCGATTTCTTCTCCCTCCTTCAGGTCAAGCGCCTGTACCAGAGCGGCAGGCAGCCTGACGGCGAGGGAATTGCCCCATTTGGCAATTTGCATGAATTACTCCTTGTAGATATACATTGTTTGATAAGTATATCACGCAATGCCGGAAGTAATATCGCAGTCAGTTGACGGGTAAGCGCAGAAACGACGGCATGAAAAAAGCCCGCTGCGTACAGCGGGCTTTGAGATTGTCACGCCGGAGTTTGGTTATATGCCCATGCAGACGGTGTAGCTGGCGGCTTCGTCAATTGCGGCTGTTGCTACGGCGGTCATTGCCGTTCCGACAGCCACTGGATCGCCTGCCATCATGGAGCCGCCGGCAGTATTGCCATCGTCCATTTGCAGATCCAGTTGCTTCACGAATTTGCCCAGGATGCCGGCTGAACAGATGATATACGAACCGCGCAGCGCCACCCCGCCCGATGTCATGGCCGCATTTGCCGCGACATTGGTGCCGCTGGTGATGCCGATGATGCCGCCGGAAGCGTTGACGGGCATGTAGTCGGCAGCAGCCGGCGTGGTGGAGCCGGTGGCCAGTCCGGCGAGGCGCACATGCTGCCAGAACAGGATGGATTCGTCCGTGTCTGTTCCGCTGTTCCAGTCCCCTTCGATCACGCCGTTGCCCACCGTGCCGCCGGTAGTGGCTAATGTCCCCGCTACATGGTTGACCACTTGCGCATCATCGCCCGGCAACGCGCGGAACTTGTCCTGGTAGCCGTAGATGTAAACCGGTATGTTCTTGAAGTCCGTGGCCAGGTTTTTTACCCTGGCGCTGTTGATGAGTTCCTGACCTTTCAGCACCCCGCCGAGCAGCAGGCCGATAATCACCAGCACGATGGCAATTTCGATTAAGGTGAAGCCGGATTGGTTTCGTTTCATTATTTGAGTCTCCGCTAATAGTTCGGTTTTTGGTTATAGGTGCCTTGAGTGCTATATTTCAGCAATACCCGTGCCACAAATTTATTACCCCAGTAAACCTGTGGGCTGCTCCAGACGGCGCCATTGAATCATGTTATTAGCCGCAAGTCGAGTGCGATAGAATGACGAACCTGAGACAAGATTGACGAAATGCGGACGCTTACTTTGGGAAAATTGATGCAATCCAGCCGCTGGCTTTCTTTTGCCATGCTGGTGGCGCTGCATCTGGTGCTGTTGCTGGGGATGCAAAGCACGTGGATGCGCCCGCTGTTGCTGATGCATCTGGGTCTTTTCCTGTTGTGGCAACCGCTGTGGCGCGGCGAAAGCCAACTGCGTCTGCGCGGGGCGTCGCTGATCATTGCGATGAGTATGCTCGGCTTGTTCTGGCTTAACTGGTGGGTGTTGGCCTTCTGGGTGAGCGGACTGTTCGCCCTGGTCGGCGGGCGCGTTTTTGCGTTTCATGCGCGCTGGCAGCGCCGCTATTACCTGTTCACGATGGCTTACCTGCTGTCCATCCTGTTGCTCGAAGTCGCGCCGCATTTGTTCGGCTTGCGCGAGATGGGCGAAGTCATCGATACCATCATGGCGTACGGGTTGCCGGCGTTGCTGCTGGTGATGGCGTTGATGCCGGTGGAATCCGACCAGGTGGAAAACGAACAGCAACAGGCAGTGGATTTCTTCTACATCCTGCTGCTGTTCGCTTTGCTGACCCTGCTGTTGCTGGGCAGCTTGGCCTTCATGACGCTGGGGAACATCGGCTATCTCGACGCATTGTTGCGCAGCCTGTTCATCATCGCTTTCATCTTGCTGGCGCTGGGCGCGCTGTGGAACCCGCGCCTCGGGTTTTCCGGATTCCAGGGGCTGTTCTCGCGCTACCTGCTGACGATAGGCACGCCGCTGGAAAAATGGCTGCAGCGGCTGTCCCAGGCGGCGCACCAGGAGCAGAATCCGGAAGCTTTTCTTACGCGCGCCACCGATTACCTGACCGAAATGCCGTGGATCTCCGGCCTGTCGTGGCTGTCGGATAGAGGGCACGGGATGCTGGGCACATCCAGCCCACACCGCATCGAGTTGTCCGACCAGGACCTGAAGATCACCCTGTTCAGCCACCGCGCGGTGTCGCCCACCGTGCTGCTGCATATCCGGCTGCTCATCCAGTTGCTCGGGCATTTCTACCAGGCCAAACGCCGCGAGCAATCGCTGCGCGAGATCACGCGTCAGCAAACCATTTACGCCACCGGCGCGCGCCTTACCCACGACCTGAAGAACATGCTGCAGTCGCTGTTCGCGCTGGCGTCCGTCGCGCAGCACCAGCCCGACAAGGCGCAACCCATCCTGCAACGCCAGTTGCCCGTCCTCACCCAGCGCATCGAAATGATCCTGGCCAAGCTCAAGAGTCCGCAAACGCTGGACGAAGTGGTCGATTTGGCGCTCGATTCCTGGTGGGAGGGGCTGCGCCAGCGCCACCAGCACCGCAACATCGAATGGAAGGACGGAAACAACATCGACGGCCAGCCGGTTCCCGCCGCGCTGTTCGACTGCGTTGCCGACAACCTCATCGACAATGCCTGCAACAAACGCCTGCGCGAACCCGGCATTGGCGTGGCCGTCGCGCTCGAAGCCAACCCGTTTGCGCTCAGCGTAAGCGACGGCGGCAGCGCCATTCCGGAGCCGACGGCGCGCCAGCTATTGCATACCGTCATGTCCTCCGAGGATGGGCTGGGCATCGGTTTGTACCAGGTCGCTAAATGGGCGGAACAATCCGGCTATCGCATGGAATTGAGCGAGAACCTTGCCGGGCGCGTGACATTCCGCCTGCTCAAGACGGCATAGCCTGCCAATTTCATGAGGCAGTTTTTGTAGGAGCCCGGCTTGCCGGGCGATTTCCCGCATATACCCTATCGCGCAACAAGTTGCGCTCCTACGGACAGGCGGCTGATCAGGGCGCGGGATACCCGCGATCCTGCCGGGTTCTTTTCATGCGTACATGATGCGCAGCAGGTAAAATCGCGAACCATGAATGCCGCTTTGTCACCGCCCGCCCAGCGCCGCCTGGCGCGTGTCCAGCAACTCTCCGAAATCGAATACCCTGCCGACCTGCCCGTGGTGGCGCGGCGCGAGGAATTGGCGCAGGCCATCGAGAAACACCAGGTCGTCATCGTGTGCGGCGAGACCGGCTCGGGCAAGACCACGCAGTTGCCGAAGATATGCCTGAGCCTGGGGCGCGGCGTGCTCGGCGTGATCGGCCACACCCAGCCCAGGCGTGTGGCGGCACGCTCGGTGGGCGCGCGTATCGCGCAGGAGCTGAAATCCGAACTCGGCGGGCTGGTCGGCTACAAGGTGCGCTTCAACGACAAAGTGTCGCCCGACACCTGCATCAAACTGATGACCGACGGCATTTTGCTGGCCGAGATACACCACGACCCGCAACTCAGGAACTACGACACCATCATCATCGACGAGGCGCACGAGCGCTCGCTCAACATCGATTTCCTGCTGGGCTATTTCAGGCAACTGCTGCCACGGCGTCCCGATCTCAAGCTCATCATCACATCCGCGACATTGGATGCGGAGCGATTCTCCAAACATTTTTCCAATGCACCGGTGCTGCAAGTCTCCGGCCGTACCTGGCCGGTGGAGGTGCGCTATCGCCCGCCGCAGCAGAACGAGGAAGGCGATACAGAGAATGTTCCACAGGCAATTTGCAGCGCGCTGGACGAGCTCTCCATCGGCGGCCTCAAGGGCGACGTGCTGGTGTTCCTGCCGGGAGAGCGCGAGATACGCGACACCGCCGAGGCGCTGCGCAAGCATCAGCACAAGGGCATCGAGATATTGCCGCTGTTCTCGCGCCTGTCCATCGCCGAGCAGGATCGCGTGTTCAAGCCCGCCTCCGGCATGCGTCGCGTGGTGCTGGCCACCAACGTGGCGGAGACCTCGCTCACCGTGCCCAACATCGGCTACGTGATCGACAGCGGGCTGGCGCGCATCAACCGTTACAGCGTGCGGCAGAAGGTGGAGCAACTGCGCATCGAGAACATCGCGCGCGCCGCCGCCAACCAGCGTGCCGGACGCTGCGGCCGGGTGATGAGCGGTATCTGTATCCGTTTGTACGAGGAAGCGGATTTTCAGCAGCGGCCCGAATTCGCCGACGCCGAGATATTCCGCGTATCGCTGGCGACGGTCATCCTGCGCATGAGCGCACTGGGGCTGGGCGAGGTGGAGGAGTTTCCGTTCATCGAGCCGCCGGGTTCGCGCGCGATCGCCGACGGATACCAGTTGCTGCAGGAACTGAACGCCATCGACGACAAGCGTCAGCTTACGCCGCTCGGTCACGAGCTGGCCAAGCTGCCGCTGGACCCCAAGGTCGCGAGGCTGCTTCTGGCCGGTCGGCAGTATCACTGCCTCAACGAGATCCTCATCATCGCCAGCGCGCTGGCCTTGCAGGACCCGCGCGACCGGCCGAGCGAGCGGCGCGAGGCGGCGGATGCGGCGCACCAGCGTTTCAATGACGAGCGTTCGGACTTCCTTGCCTACATCAAACTGTGGGCATGGTTCCAGGACGCGATCAAACACAAGAAGACCAACAAATTGTGGGCGAACGAATGCCGCGAGAAATTCCTGTCGCCGCTGCGTCTGCGCGAGTGGCACGAGTTGCATCAGCAGTTGCATGCGCAGGTGTCGGAGATGGGGTTGTTTGCGTCCCCTCCCCCTTGCAGGGGGAGGGCTAGGGAGGGGGTAGAAGCTCAATCACCGCACAACTCTACCCCTCCTTCGACAAGCTCAGGACAGGCCAAGCCAACCTTCCCCCTGCAAGGGGAAAGGGGCAGGGCAGCATCGGGAGACGCGGTGTATCAGCCCGCCACCTATGAGCAGATCCACAAGGCCCTGCTCACCGGCCTGCTCGGCAACATCGGCACGCGGTCGGTGAGCGAGCCGCATTATCTCGGCCCGCGCGAGATCAAGTTCTTCCTCGCCTCGAATTCGGTGCTGGCGAAGAAGGGTGCGAAGTGGGTGGTGGCGGCGGAGATCGTCGAGACGACCAAACTCTTTGCGCGCTGCGTGGCGCGTATCGAGCCGGAATGGCTGGAAGAGGTGGGCGCGCACCTGATCAAGCGCAGCTACTTCGACGCGCACTGGGAGAAGAAGGCGGGGCAGGTGGCGGCATGGGAGCGCAGTACCCTGTACGGGCTGCTCATCAACCCGAAAAAGCGCGTGCACTACGGGCCGATGAATCCGGAAGAGTCGCGCGAGGTATTCATCCGCGAGGCGCTGGTGAACGGCGAGTTCAACACGCAGGCGCCGTTCTTCGCACATAACCAGAAACTCATCGCCGACATCGAGGCGCTGGAACACAAGGCGCGCCGCCCCGACGTGCTGGTGGACGACGAGCTCATCTTCGCGTTCTACGACGCGCGCATCCCGGCCGGGATGCACAACGCTGCGGCGTTCGAACACTGGCGCAAGGAAGCCGAGCGCGAGCAGCCGAAACTGCTGTATCTGAAAAAAGACGACCTGATGCGGCATGAGGCGGCCGGCATCACCACGGAGCATTTCCCGCCGCAACTGCTGATGAACAATGTGAGCTACGCGCTGGCCTACAACTTCGCGCCGGGCAAGAGCGACGACGGCGTCACGCTCACCGTGCCGCAGGCGCTGTTGAACCAGGTGTCGGCGGCGCGCTGCGAGTATCTGGTGCCGGGCATCCTGGCCGAGAAGATCGCCCAGCTGGTGAAATCGCTGCCGCAGAAATTGCGCCGCCATTGCGTGCCGGTGCCGGAATTCGCGGCGGCGTTCTGCGCGGCGATAAAGCCGTCCGATATGCCGCTGCTGCAGGCGCTGGCGCGCTATATCCGCGAGCAGAAGCAGCTCGACGTGCCGCTCGATGCGTTCCGGCTGGAGCAGTTGCCCGCACACCTGCTGATGAATTTCCGCGTAGTGGACGAGCATGGGCGGCAGCTTGGGATGTCGCGCAATTTCGCGCAATTGCGCGGGGAGTGGGCGCCAACCCTTAACCCCCTCCCCAACCCAAAAACAGGAGCAGTTCAACCCAACACCCTCTCCCAAAGGGGGAGGGCTGGGGAGGGGGAAGAATCGAAGCGCCACACCACCTGGGATTTCGGCGACTTCAACCCTACCCGTACCGAGCAGCGCGCCGGACAGACCATCACCGTGTTCAACGCCCTGGTGGACGGGGGCGATGCCGTGAGCCTGCAGAGCTTCGACACGCAGGATGCAGCAAAAGCCGCGCACCGCCTCGGCCTGCGCCGCCTGTTCCAGCTCGCGCTGAAAGAACAGGTGAAATATCTGGAGAAGAATCTGCCCGGCCTGCAGGCGATGTCCATGCAGTGGATGCCGTTCGGTTCGCAACAGGATTTGCAGCGGCAGATCCTCGCCGTGACGTTCGACCGCTGCTGTCTCAATGATCCCCTGCCGGAAAGCGAGAAGGCGTTCGCCGCGCGCTGCAAGGATGCCAAGGCGCGCCTGAATCTGGTGGCGCAGGAAATCGCGCGGCTGACGGGCGGCGTGCTGGCGGAGTTCCACGCGCTGCAGAAGTCCCTGCCTGCGTTCAAGGCGCATGCCCAGGCGCAACAGGATATCCGCGGGCAACTGGAATCGCTGCTGGGCAAGGAGTGGATTGCCCGGACCCCCTATGAGCGCATGCAACACATGCCGCGCTACCTGAAGGCGATCAACGTGCGGCTGGAAAAACTCCGTGCCAATCCGGCGCGGGATGCGCAAAATATGGCGCAGATGAATCCCTTGTTGCAGCAATGGCAGCGCAGGCTGTCGGCGCAACAGGGCGAGCCGGACGCGCGGCTGGAAGATTTCGGCTGGATGCTGCAGGAGTTGCGCGTATCCTTGTATGCGCAGGAACTGAAGACGCCGGTGATCGTGTCGGTGAAACGGCTGGAAAAGATTCTGGCCGGACTGGGTTGAGGAAGCGATGTTGCGATGAGCCAGAAAAAAGTGGATGTGCTGCTGGTGGGGGCGGGCGTGATGAGCGCGACGCTGGGCAAGCTTTTGTCCGAGCTCGATCCTTCGCTGAAAGTGATGATGGTGGAGCGGCTGTCGCGCGTGGCCGGGGAGAGTTCGCATGTGCTGAACAACGCGGGCACCGGCCATGCCGGGTATTGCGAACTGAACTACACGCCGCAGCAGCCGGACGGCTCGGTCAATGTCAGCCGCGCGCTGGAGATCAACGCGGATTTCGAGATGTCGCTGCAATTCTGGTCGTACCTGGTCGATAAAGGCTGCATTCCCGAGCCCGACAAGTTCATCAATCCGGTGTGCCACCAGAGCTTCGTGTGGGGTGCGGAGAACGTGGCTTTCCTGCGCGAGCGCTTCCAGTCCCTGCACCGGCATCCGCTGTTCGGCGAGATGGAGTACAGCGAGGATCCGGCGGTGCTGCGCGAGTGGATGCCGCTGGTGATGCAGGGACGCGACCCGAAGCAGCAGGTCGCCGCCACACGGGTGAAGCACGGCAGCGATGTCGATTTCGGCACCCTCACGCGCAGGCTGGTGCGCGTGCTGCAGAAGTCGCCCAATTTCGAATTGAAGATGAGCCACACCATCGAAAGCCTGCGCAAGCGCGAGGACGGGCGCTGGCATGTGCGCGTGAGCGAGAACGCGGGCGGCGCGCAGCACACGATCAACGCGGGTTTCGTGTTCATCGGCGCGGGCGGCGGCGCGCTGCCGCTGCTGCAGAAGTCAGGCACGCCCGAAGCTGAAGGTTACGGCGGCTTTCCGGTCAGCGGCCACTGGCTGATTTGCCGCAAGCCGGAGATCGTGAGCCGGCACTCTACCAAGGTGTATGGCAAGGCCGAGGTGGGCGCGCCGCCCATGTCCGTCCCCCACCTCGACGTGCGCATGATCGACGGCGAGCGCGCCCTGCTGTTCGGGCCGTTCGCCAGCGTCACCACGCGTTTCCTCAAGCAGGGGTCGGTATTCGACCTGTTCGCTTCGCTCAAGACCGACAACCTCAAGCCCATGCTGGCAGTGGCGCTGGATAACTTCGACCTGATGCGCTACCTGCTGGGCGAGGCGGTCAAATCGCACAGCGACCGGGTGGATGCCCTGCGCGCCTATTATCCCGAGGCGCGCGAGGAGGACTGGGAACTGGCGTCGGCGGGTCAGCGCGTGCAGATCATCAAGAGTTGCGGCTCCTACTGCGGCAAGCTGGAATTCGGCACCGAGATCGTCACCAGCAAGGATGGCACGCTGGCCTCGCTGCTCGGCGCATCGCCCGGCGCATCCACCTCGGTGAAGGCGATGGTCCAGGTGATCGAGCGCTGCTTCAAACAGCGCATGAAATCCGCCGAGTGGAAGCGCAAGATGAAAGAGATGGTGCCTTCCTACGGCGTGTCGCTGGATGAAAATGCGGCGCTGTTGAAAGATATCCGGCGGCGGAACCTGACCGTGCTCCGGCTGGACATTTGAAATTCGCGGCCCGCAGTCGGGCGGGATATCCTTCAGGGCGACAGGGGCGCTAAGTTATAATCGGAGCAGGTTCTAATTCGATGCAACAGGGGTGATTCATGGATACAACCAGGAGGCAGCATTGAACAAGCATGAAGTCGAATTACTCAGCCAGGAAATCGAGATGCTGATGAACGAGCGCGCGCGCCTGCTCAAGGTGGTGGGGGCGGCGGCCGTGCTGGTGGCGAATACCGACGCAAAGAGCCTGCCCGACAGCGTGGTCGAGGCGGCGGAGATGTTGTCCGAGATGTTGAACTCGCTGCCCGAAGAGACGCTGAAGGACGCGCTGGAATCGGTTCTTGCGGAACCGGACGAATCTTAGTTCCGGGCGAGCATGAGCCAGACCCCGCAAAAAATCGGACTCATCCTCACCGGCGGCGGCGCGCGCGCGGCCTATCAGGTCGGCGTGCTCAAGGCGATCGCCGAATTCCTGCCGCGCCGGGTGCATTCCCCGTTCCAGGTGATCTGCGGCACCTCGGCCGGCGCGATGAACGCGGTGACGCTGGCAGTGAATGCGCAACATTTCCGCAAGGGCGTGAAATACCTGCTCGGCATCTGGACCAACTCGCACGTGAGCGACATCTACCGTTCCGATGTGCTGGGCGTTCTTTCCAATAGCGCGCGCTGGCTGTCGGGGTTGGTGCTGAGCGTGATCGGTGTCAACCGCATGAACCGCATTTCACTGCTGGACAATTCTCCGCTGGCCACTTTTCTGGAACAGGCGCTGCCGTGCGAGAAAATCCAGGAGAACATCGATGCGGGCGCATTGCATGCCCTGAGCATCACAGCTTCGGGCTACGGTTCCGGGCATTCGGTCACGTTCTATCAGGGCGTCCCCGGGCTGAAACCGTGGAAGCGCACGCGCCGCCTGGGCATGGAGGCCAAGATCGGCATCGAGCACCTGATGGCGTCTTCGGCCATCCCTTTCCTGTTTCCCGCCGTGCATATCCACCGCGAATATTTCGGCGACGGTTCCATGCGCCAGATCGCACCGATCAGTTCCGCGCTGCATCTGGGCGCCGACAGGGTGATGTTGATGGGCGCCTGGCATGTCGAAGACGAGGAAGTGCGGCGCAACCGGATGGATACCTACCCGACGCTGGCGCAGATTGCCGGGCATGCGCTGGACAGTATCTTTCTCGACGGGCTGGAAGTCGACCTGGAGCGCTTGCAGCGCATCAACAAGACCGTCAGCCTGATTCCGGAAGCATTGCGCTCGTCCACCGATATGCGCCACATCGACGTTCTGGTCATCACGCCCAGCCAGCCTCTGGAGAAAGTCGCGGAGCGGCATATCGAGCGGCTGCCCTGGACCATCCGCCTGTTGTTGCGCGTGGCCGGCGTGATGCGCAGCAGCGGCGCGAATCTGGTGAGCTACCTGCTGTTCGACAGGCATTATTGCCGCGCGCTGATCGATCTGGGTTACCAGGACACCTTGAAACGCCGCGACGAAATTCTGGCATTCCTCGGCTACGAAATTGCGACTCCCGAAAGCGACATGCCGCAATGAGCGCAGCGGCGGCGTTCAAACCGTTGACCTTCGAATTGTTGCGCCTGTTGGCCGACGGCGAGTTTCATTCCGGCCAGGTGCTGGCGCAACGATTTGGCGTGACGCGCGCCACGGTGAACAACGCATTGCAGGATGTCGAAAGTTTCGGGCTGACCCTGTATAGCGTGCGCGGCCGCGGTTACCGTCTGGCGCGCCCGCTGCAGTGGCTGGATGCCGAGTCGATCTTTGCCGCACTGGGATCGGCGCGCGGCGAACTGCATATCGAACTGCTCGATCACGCCGCTTCCAGCAACGCGCTGTTGTTGCAGCGCGCCACGCAGGGCGCGGTCAGCGGTACGGTGCTGGCGGTGGAGTGGCAGAATGCCGGGCGCGGGCGCCTGGGCAAGACATGGCATTCCGGCCTGGGGGACGCGCTGACGTTTTCCGTGCTGTGGCGTTTCGACAGCGGGCTGGCGGCGTTATCCGGTTTGAGCCTGGCGGTGGGGATTGCCATGATGCGCGCGCTGGACGAGCTCGGTGTGCCGGGCGCGGGGCTGAAGTGGCCGAACGATGTCTTATTGAAGGGCGGCAAATTGGCCGGGATTTTGCTGGAAGCTCAGGGCGACATGCTCGGCCCCAGCGCGGTGGTGATCGGCATCGGCTTCAACCTGTCGCTGCCGGAGGCGTTGCGCGAGCGCATCGACCAGGAGGCGAGCGACCTGGCAGCGCTGGACAGGCCGCTGCCGGAACGCAATCTTGTGCTTGCAGTATTATTGAAACACCTGGCTGCGCTGCTGCGCGAATTCGGCCGACGCGGTTTTGCGCCTATGCGCGTGGAGTGGGAAAGCCGCCACGTGTTTCAGCAGCGCCCGGTGAAACTGCTGCTGCCCGACGGCGCGCATATTTCCGGCATGGCGCTGGGAGTGACGGATGACGGCGCGCTGCGCTTGGCAACGGCGCAGGGCGAACGGATATTCAATGCGGGCGAAGTCAGCCTGAGGAGCGCTTAGATGCTACTGCTGGACGTGGGGAATAGCCGCTGCAAGTGGGCGCTGGTGCAAAACGGGGTGTGGGCGCGGCAGGGCGTGGTGGGCAACACCGAATGGATCGCCCTGCAGCATGCCTTCGCCGGATTGCCCGCGCCGTCGCGCATCCTCGCCTCCAATGTGGCGGGCGAGGCAATGACCCAGCGTTTGCGCGCGGTCTGTGCCGTGTGGACTTGTTCCCCCGAGTTTGTGGCGGCGCGGGCAGAGCAGTGCGGGGTGCGCAACGGCTACCAGCAGCCGGAACGCCTGGGCAGCGACCGCTGGGCGGCGCTGATCGCAGCCTGGAAACATGTGCAGGGCGCCAGCCTGGTGGTGAATTGCGGAACTGCGACAACCATCGACGCGCTTTCGGAGCAAGGGGAGTTCCTGGGCGGACTGATCGTGCCCGGCGTGAGCCTGATGCAACACAGCCTGGCGACGAACGCGGCGCAACTGGTGGCGGAGCAGGGTTCGCTGCAGGACTTTCCGCGCAATACCGCCGATGCCATCCACAGCGGGATGCTGCGCGCCACGCTGGGGGCGATCCGGCATCAGTTCGATTTGTTGCAGGCGCGTTGCGGGGCAGTGCGTTGCCTGCTGGGCGGCGGTGCGGCAGGCGTAGTCCAGCCGCATCTCGATTTGCCGCTGGAGCGGGTGGATAACCTGGTGTTAAAAGGGCTGCAGATCATGGGAGAGTCGAAAGCATGACGAAGTGGATCGTGGGATTGTTGTTGCTGGCCAATCTGGCGTTATTCGGCTGGATGCGCTGGGGCAGCCTGCTGACCGTCGATGCCGATGCGGTAACGGTGCAACCGGCGCTGAACGCGGACAAGATCAAATTGCTGGCGTTGCAGCCCGCTTCGGCGCCGTCGCCTGCTGCGTCGGGAGTGCCACTGGCGCTGTCGCCGGTTGCAGGCGCCTCGGCGCCGGCAGTTGCCAGCGCCGTTGCCGCGGACTCGACGCCTGTTGCGGCCGAGGCATCGGCGATGGTTGCGAATTGCGCGGAATGGGGCGAATTCTCCGGCGACGACCTGCTGCGCGCGCAACAGGAATTGGACACCCTGAAGCTGGGCGACAAGTTGACGCAGCGTAGCGTGGAACTGGATCACGGCTACTGGGTATACATCCCGCCGATGAAGAAGCACTCCCAGGTTGAGAAGAAGATCGCGCAACTGAAACAGCTCGGCGTGAAAGACTACTTTGTGGTGCAGGAAAAGGGGCGTTGGCTGAACGCCATTTCGCTGGGCGTATTCAAGAGCAACGAAGCCGCCCAGAAATTCCTGGCCAGCCTGAAAGCCAAGGAAGTGGAGCCGGTCAAACTGGGCATCCGCAAGAGCAAGCTGAAGCTGACCGTGTTCGTCATGAAAGGGCTGGACGCCGGAATGGCGGACAAACTGAATACCCTGCAGAAGGGGTTCCCCGAAAGCGAATTTAAAGTATCCGCATGCAGCAATTGACACGAGGGGGCTAAATCAGCAAAATGCCGCCCTTCTTTGAAGAGCGCAGCCGGGCAATCGCGGTCGAAAGCTCAAGATTTCGGTGATATAGCTCAGTTGGTTAGAGCACAGCACTCATAATGCTGGGGTCGGTGGTTCAAGTCCACCTATCACCACCAGGACACGAAAAAGCCAGTTCATCCGAACTGGCTTTTTTCTTTGTCGCTACTCAGTGTCATCCTTATCCAGCCCGGATATTTCATAGGCAGTTTTTGTAGGAGCCCGGCAAGCCGGGCGATTTTCCGCATAAACCTTATCGCGCAACAAGTTGCGCTCCTACGGGCAGGCTGGTTGTCATGAAGACCGGCAATCCAAATTGGATTTGGCCCGATGAGTCCTTATTCAAATAGCCATGCTGTGCTTCCGGCCACGATTTCGTGGATATATAACTTATCAAGCATAACTTGACAATATTCGCTTTTGCGAATAAATCAAAATTATTCGCGATAAAGAATATCTTCCTCGTTTGCTTATGCCGCCTCCTGGCTGGCGAACGACTATGCCCGGTCCATATCTCTCTCGATGCCATTGTCCAATGGCGAGACTCCATTTGCGGGGGAAGTGGTCGAGTTTTATTTCGACAATCTGTTGCCGGATAGTGCGGATATCCGCCGCCGAGTGGCGTCGAAATTTGGCGCCAGTTCCCCCAAGGCATTTCAATTGCTGGAAAAGATCGGGCGTGACTGCGTGGGGGCATTACAGCTGCTGCCCGCAGGGAATCCGGCGCCGGAAGTCAGGACGGTGAATGCCGAGCCGCTTACTGAACGGGGTGTGGAGAACATCCTTGATGCGGCTGTCAGTCGCAGCATCGGCATGAATGAGGAAGACGAATTGCGCATTTCCATTGCGGGTGCGCAGGAGAAGACAGCTCTGCTGTTACATGACGGTCAGTGGTGCAGACCGCACGGAACAACGCCGACCACCCACATCTTCAAGCTTCCGCTCGGCAGGGTGGGGAATATGCAGGCTGATTTTTCCACCTCGGTGGAAAACGAGTGGCTCTGTGCCCAGATTCTTCGAGCATATGGACTGGTGGTGCCAACGTGTGGAATCGGTCACTTTGGCCGCCACAAGGCGCTGGTTGTAGAGCGCTTCGACCGAAAGTTCGAAAACGGGTGGTGGATCCGTCTGCCGCAGGAAGATTTCTGCCAGGTCGCGGGAATCTCATCAAACCAAAAGTACGAAAGCCACGGCGGGCCTGGCATGGCATACATCCTCGACAAGCTGCGCGGCAGCGTGAATGCGGCGGCTGATCGCAAGAGATTCCTGATGGCGCAGCTATTGTTTTGGGTGCTGGCGGCACCGGACGGCCACGCCAAGAACTTCAGCATCTCGATTGGGCCGAAGGACCGCTTTTGGCTTACTCCGCTTTACGATGTCATGTCGGCTTGGCCGGTGATCGGCACCGGCGCAAACCAATCCCAGTGGCAGAAGGTCAAGCTGGCCATGGCGCTGCACGCCAAAAACACTCATTACAAGATTTCCGAGATTCGAAGGAAGCACTGGAATGAAGTGGCAAAGGACAACGCTATCGGCACCGATTTTGAGGATGTGACCCAGATGATCATCGACAAGACGCCGGCGGTCATCAGCCAGGTGGAAGGGCTACTTGGGACGGATTTTCCTGCTGAAGTGGCAGACCGCATCTTTTCGGGGGTTCGTGAGCAGCTTGAGCGGCTAAAGAATTAAGGAGGGCTTGGGGGTATAAGAGTGGCAGAGTTCGAAGCCAAACAAAAAAACTCCAGCGAAAGCTGGAGTTTTTTGTTTGGTGCAATGTAACCAATGAATTAGTCGTTGCTGGAAAAGAGCTGCTTCAGCATCCACAACGAAAAGATAGTTACCATGATCATTGAGCCGATTGCTGCGATATCTGCGACGAATGACATTTTCTGCTCCTCTCAAAAGAATTAAACACACCAACGAAACCGGTATTCGAATCGTAGCACAGTTAATTTTTTAGACAAGTTTTTTGTACAAACGCAAAGAGCCCAACGGGGAATCCCGTAGGCAAATGGTAGGACAAGAGCAGAATGGAAGTGGGAAGCTATTGCATCGAGCTTCCCACCGTCTCTGGCTTAGTCAGCCTTCTTGAACAACTGCATGGTGATCCAGATGGCAAAAGCCACGGAAAATATTGCGGTACCAATGGATGCTACGTCGGAAATGAAGGACATATTATTCTCTCCCTGATGAATCAGTTTTTAGATGACATCTATAATGGCAAAAGTCGGTTAATGTTCTAATGAAGATAGTTGACTGATGCCTTTCGAATTATATGAGTTTTTTTCTAGGACATTCCCACAATTTTTCTAAGGCTTAGAAAAATAAGGATAAATTGTGAAATTTGTGTGAAATTTGCAGCTAAACTGGTACCCGACGTGCAAACCAAGCTCTACATAAAAACCTACGGCTGCCAGATGAACGAGTACGACTCGGACAAGATGGCCGATGTGATGCGCGCCTGCGCAGGCATGGTTCAGACCGACAAGGCGGAGGAGGCGGACATCATCCTGTTCAACACCTGTTCCATCCGGGAAAAGGCGGAAGGCAAGGTGTTCTCCGATCTGGGGCGGGCGCGTGCGCTGAAGCAGGCCAATCCCGGGTTGCTGATCGGCGTCGGCGGCTGCGTCGGCAGCCAGGAAGGCGAGACCATCATCAAGCGCGCGCCGTATGTGGATATGGTGTTCGGCCCGCAGACGTTGCACCGTTTGCCGCAGTTGATTGCCGCGCGGCGCGCCAGCGGCAAGCCGCAGGTGGACATCAGCTTCCCCGAGATCGAGAAATTCGACCATCTGCCGGCGGCGCAAACCACCCACGGCACGGCTTATGTCTCCATCATCGAAGGCTGCAGCAAGTACTGCACCTACTGTGTGGTGCCGTTCACGCGCGGCGAGGAGATGTCGCGCCCGTTCGCCGATGTGATGCGCGAGGTGGCAAGCCTGACCGCGCAGGGCGTGGGCGAGATCACGCTGTTGGGCCAGAACGTGAACGCCTATCGGGGAGTCACCGACGACGGCGACACGGTGGACTTCGCGTTCCTGCTCCAGGCGGTGGCGGCGCAGCCCGAGGTGCGGCGCCTGCGCTTCTCCACCTCGCATCCGCGCGAGATGACGCAGCGCCTGATCGACCTGTATGCCACCGAGCCCAAACTGGCCGGGCATCTGCATCTGCCGGTGCAATCCGGCTCGGACCGCATCCTGGCGGCGATGAAGCGCGGCTATACCGCGCTGGAGTACAAATCCACCGTGCGCAAATTGCGCGCCGCGCGGCCCGATATCTCCATCACCTCCGATTTCATCGTCGGATTTCCCGGCGAGACCGATGCCGATTTCGAGGCGACGATGAAATTGATCGACGATGTCGGTTTCGATGCCAGTTTCAGTTTCATCTTCAGTACCCGCCCCGGCACACCCGCCGCCGAAATGGCGGACGAGACGCCGGATGAAATAAAGATGGAACGGCTGCGCCGGTTGCAAACGCGGATCGCAGAACTGGAGCAGCAGGTCAGCGCGGCGATGGCGGGGAGCGTGCAGCGCGTGGTGGTGGAGAACATCTCGCGCAAGGATGCAAATGAACTGGCCGGGCGCACCGAAAACAACCGCGTGGTGAATTTCCCCGGGTCGCCCGGGATGCTGGGCCGTTATGTCGATGTGCGCATCCTGTCGGGTACCATGCATACCTTGCGCGGCGAACTGGTGATCGAGCCATGAATGACACAGCGAACATTTCTTTCGAGCCGATAGACAACGTGCGCCTTTCCAATCTGTGCGGTGCGTTCGACGAGAACCTGCGCCAGATCGAGACCGCGCTGGAAGTGAACATCGCACGGCGCGGCGAACGCTTCACCATCACCGGTGCGCAGGCGGCGCTGGCGCGCAGCGTGCTGGAGCGCTTCTATCTCGAAGCGAAGCACGACATCTCGCTGGAGCGGCTGCAGCTCGGCCTCATCGAATGCATGAAACAGGATATGCCCGATGCGCAGAGCGAATCGGTGCCGCTGCTGATGACGCGCAAATCCGAGGTGCGCGGGCGCACCGTGCGCCAGAACGAATATCTGCAGGCCATCCAGGAACACGACATCACCTTCGGCGTCGGTCCGGCCGGAACGGGCAAGACCTATCTGGCGGTCGCTTCCGCCGTTGATGCATTGCAGCGCGAGACGGTGAAGCGGCTGGTGCTGGTGCGCCCGGCGGTGGAAGCAGGCGAGCGCCTGGGTTTCCTGCCCGGCGATCTGGCGCAGAAGGTCGATCCTTATCTGCGTCCCTTATATGATGCACTGTACGACCTGATGGGGCTGGACAAGGTGGCCAAGGCTTTCGAGCGCGGCATGATCGAGGTTGCGCCGTTGGCCTACATGCGCGGGCGCACGCTCAACCACTCCTTCATCATCCTCGACGAGGCGCAGAACACCACGCCTGAGCAGATGAAGATGTTCCTCACCCGCATCGGCTTCGGCAGCAAGGCGGTGATCACCGGCGACGTGACGCAGATCGACCTCGCGCGCGGACAGAAGAGCGGGCTCAACGACGCGCGCATCGTGCTCAAGGATGTGCGCGGCATCGCTTTCCAGCAATTCCTCGCCGAAGACGTGGTGCGCCATCCGCTGGTGCAGAAGATCGTCGGGGCTTACGAAAGATTCGAACAACAAAAACCATGAACGTCCCCCATAAGCTTTCCCTGTCGGTGCAATACGCCACCAATGCAAAAAAACTGCCGACCCGGCAACAATTCCGTCGCTGGGTCAAGGTCGCGCAGGAACAGGACGTGCAGATCGCCCTGCGTATCGTGGACGAGATCGAGGGGCGCGCGCTGAACCAGAGTTATCGCGGCAAGGATTACGCCACCAATGTGCTCACTTTCGTTTACGACGACACCGATCCACTGTACGGCGATGTCGTCATCTGCGCACCCGTGGTGGCACGCGAGGCGAAAGAGCAGGGCAAGGAATTACTGGCGCATTATGCGCATCTCACCCTCCATGCCGCGCTGCATCTGCAGGGTTACGATCATGAAAAGAAACGCGAAGCCGAGAAGATGGAAGCGCGCGAGACTGCGTTGATGCTCAAATTGAGGTATCCTGCGCCCTACCTTATTCGCGAAGTTTAGTAATGGACGGTTCAGAAAGTAGTAACAAGCCCACTCTGTTGGAACGGCTCTCCACGATGTTGCTGCGGGAGCCGGAAGATCGCGAACAACTCATCGCGCTGCTGCACAGCGCCTACGAGCGCAACCTGCTGGATGCCGATGCCCTCTCCATGATGGAAGGCGTCATCCAGGTGTCCGAGCGCCAGGTGCGCGAGATCATGATCCCGCGCGCGCAGATGGATGTCATCGACATCAGCCATCCGCCCGAGCAATTCATCCCCTACGTCATCAATACCGCGCACTCGCGTTTCCCCGTCACCGACGGCGACAAGGACAACATCATCGGCATCCTGCTGGCGAAAGACCTGCTGCGCTACTACGCGGGCGAGGAATTCGACGTGCGCGACATGCTGCGTCCCGCCGTGTTCGTGCCGGAATCGAAGCGACTCAACGTGCTGCTGCGCGACTTCCGCAGCAACCGCAACCACATCGCGCTGGTGGTGGACGAATACGGCGGCGTCTGCGGCATGGTCACCATCGAGGACGTGCTGGAACAGATCGTCGGCGACATCGCCGACGAATACGACTTCGACGAGGACGTGGACAACATCATCCGCCAGGACGACGCGCACTGGCGCGTGAAAGCCGATACCGAGATCGCGGTCTTCAACGAAACCCTCGGCACGGATTTCAGCGACGAAGACTACGACACCATCGGCGGCCTTGTGCTCAAGACGGCAGGCCAGTTACCCAAGCGCGGCGAAAGCTTCCAGATCGGTGAATGGCGATTCACTGTGATGCGCGCGGATAGCCGCAGACTGCATTCCCTGCTGGTGGAACGCTCGTTGATCGAGGACGCCGAACCGGAATAATCCCGGCTCCAGATTTAGAACTTCTCATCCTCGCGCAAATACCGCCACTGCCCTTGCGGCAGGTCGCCCAGCCTTACCCTGCCGATGCGCACGCGTTTCAGCGCGGTGACTTTCAATCCCACCATTTCGCACATGCGGCGAATCTGGCGCTTCTTGCCTTCGACCAGGATGAAACGAAGCTGGTCGTCGTTCTGCCAACTCACCTTGGCGGGTTTGAGTTTCTTGCCATCCAATGACAAGCCGTGATTGAGCATGGCGAGTCCGTTGCTGTCGATCTTGCCTTGCACGCGTACCAGATATTCCTTCTCAACCGGAGAGTCTTCGCCGACGAGTTGTTTGGCGACGCGGCCGTCTTGGGTCAGCACCAGCAGGCCGGTCGAGTCGATGTCGAGGCGTCCGGCGGGGGCGAGGTTGAGCATCTGGCTGCGGTGGAAGCGCTGCGGCGATTTGTCCTCTTCCCAGCGCGTTCCTGCTTCGATCAGCAGGATTGCCGGTTTGTAACCTTGCTCGGCTTGCCCGGAGACATAGCCCACCGGCTTGTGCAGCAGGATGGTGACGCGACCTTCCTGCTTGGCCTGGGCGGCTTTCTCCAGCGTGATCTTCTGCGTCGGCAATATCTTGGTGCCGAGTTCGCTCACGATCTCGCCGTCCACCTTGACCCAACCCTTGGCGATGTAGTCGTCCGCTTCGCGGCGCGAGCAGAGTCCCTGTTCGGACATCAATTTCGACAAACGTATTTTTTCCATGATTAACCTAATGCGGGGAACAGGCCGCGCAATCCCCCGGCAATGAATTCGACTGCGATGGCCGCCAGCAGCAGGCCCATCAGCCGCGTGAAGATGGTGCTGCCTATTTTTCCCAGACGCCTCGATATCGCCGGTGCGATGAGGAAGGTGATCCACACGATGATGCCCAGCAGAACGAGTACCAGCGCCATTGCGCCGTAGTGTCCTGCCCCGGTTCCCTTGTGTGCGTCCAGGATCACGGTGCTGATCGCGCCGGGCCCGGCCAGCAGCGGCGTGGACAGCGGCACGATGGCGACGGAAGCGGTTGCCTCGCCGTCGCTGCTTTCGTTGGGGGTGATGGTCGGCTTATCGCCGATGAGCATGTTGATGGACATCAGCAGCAGCAACAGGCCGCCCGCGGTGCGGAAGGAATGGATGCTGATGCCGAAGAATTCCAGTATCGCCTCGCCCAGCAACAAGGCGGCGAGCAGGATGCCCAGCACCGACAGCGAAGCCATGCGCCCGATGCGTTCGCGCCGTTGCGCCGTCATGCCGGCTGTGAGCGTGATGATGATGGGAATGGTGCCGAACGGATCGATGATCGCGAACAGGCTGATGAAGATTTTGGTGTATTCGGTAAAGTCGAGCATGGCGCGATCAGACGATGTGGTCTACCAGTTGTCCTACCGCCATACGCAAACGGCGCGACAGGCTGACGGAAATGGCGCGGATGACGTCGGCGCCGATGCGCGGATGTTCTTCCAGCATCTGGTCCAGCGCCTCCCTGGAAAGCGTCAGCAGGATGCTGTCCTCTGCCGCCTGGCACAGGGCCGAGCGCCGTTCGCCGTCCAGCACCGCCATTTCGCCGAAGGCACGGCCGTGGCATAGCGTGGCCACCTCCACCAATTCCTGGTTCTGGTTGGCTTTGACCACTGAAATCGTGCCGCTGTGCACGATGCACATAAAGGTGCCGAGATCGCCTTCGTGGAAGACAACTTCATCCTGCGCGACCTTGTTGACGCCGAAATAATGCGCGGCGGCGCGCAATTCGGCTGGGGACAGGTGGCTGAACAGATCGCTTTCAAGCAGCATGGAGCTGATTTCTTCGAGCAATTCCGAATGGTTTAGCATGATGCGGGTCGGGCTGACGGTGATGTGCGGCGGAAGTTACACCGTATAATCTGGCGAATCAACTTTATCGCCGCTATCCGTGAAAAAACTTGTTGTTTCGCCCCACTTGCAGGCCTTCCTGGCCGGAGCGATCGCCGTTCCGGGATTTGCCCCCTTCGGTTTGTTCCCCTTGCCTGTCCTGGCGCTTGCCGTGCTGTTCCGGCTGTGGAGCCGGGCCGAGCGCCCAGCCCAAGCGGCCTGGCTCGGGTTGAGCTTCGGCATGGGCCTGTTCTGCGTCGGCATCGGCTGGATTTATGTTGCACTCCATATATATGGATACATGCATCCCATCCTGGCAGCCGCCGCCACGGCGCTGTTCGCCGCCGTCAACGCCGCGTTGCCCGCGTTGGCGGGATATGCGCAGGCAAAGTTCATTCCTGACAACTCATTGACCCGTCATTCCGGCAAAGGCGGGAATCCAGCTGAAACAAACACCCGCGAAGCGGGCAAAGCCATGCCGTTGTCCCGCTTATGCGGGGGATGTTTAATCAACTGGATTCCGGCCTTCGCCGGAATGACGCGGCGTGTTGATGAACCATTCGGTTTCAAATCTCCAGCGAACGCGCGCATCCTGCTGCTCATGCCCGCCATCTGGACCCTCGCCGAATGGCTGCGCGGCCTGCTGTTCACCGGCTTCCCGTGGCTTTCTGTCGGATATTCGCAAGTCCCGGCCAGTCCGCTGGCAGGCTACGCGCCGCTGCTCGGCGTGTTCGGCGTGTCGCTCCTTGTTGCGGTGAGCGCCGGGTTGTTGCTGGCCTTGTGGAATGCACGCTGGAGCAAGCCCGGCAAGATCGCGCTGGGCGTGCTGCTGGTATTGTGGTCGATCGGCGCGTTGTTGCGCAGCATCGAATGGACGCAGCCGCAAGGCGAACCTCTCAAAGTGAGCCTGCTGCAGGGCAACATCGCGCAGGACGAAAAATTCGAAGAAGAAAAACTGATCGGCACGCTGGAAACCTACCGCCGCCTGGCGCAAAGCAGCGATGCGCGCCTGATCGTGCTGCCCGAAACCGCGCTGCCGCTGCTGCGCGAAAACGTGCCGGAAAGCTACCACACCCTCCTGGGCGAACACGTGCGCAAGAACGGCGGCGACATCCTTATCGGCGCGTTCGAGAAAGAGAACGGCAACTACTACAACAGCGTGTACTCGCTGGGCAGTGCCGAAAGCCAGCACTACCGCAAAAACCACCTCGTCCCCTTCGGCGAATACGTTCCCCTGCGCAGCATATTCGGCTGGCTGGTCAACGAAGTGCTGCAGATCCCCATGGGCGATCAGACCAGCGGCGGTGCGCATCAGCCGCCGCTCAACGTCGCCGGACAAAAAGTCGCGGTGAACATCTGCTACGAAGACGCCTTCGGCGAAGAAATCATCCGCGCCCTCCCGCAAGCCACGCTGCTGGTGAATGTTACCAACGACGCGTGGTACGGGGATTCGTTTGCCGCGATCCAGCACAACCAGTTGTCGCAGATGCGCGCGCTGGAAACGGGGCGCATGGTGTTGCGGGCGACCAATACCGGTGTCACATCTGTGATCGGGGTGGATGGGCGTATTCAGGCCATGCTGCCGCAGCATGAGGAGGGGGTGTTGACGGCGCAGGTGAAGGGATATGCGGGGAGCACGATGTATGTGGTTTGGGGGAATGCGGGGGTGTTGGTGTTGGTTGGGTTGATGCTGGGGTTTGTTTGGAGACAAGGGCGGCGGGGGTAGCATGACGGCCTTGCCGTTCTGGGTTGATCCCCTCTCCCCTTGGGGAGAGGGTTAGGGAGAGGGAACACTTGTTGTATTCCCTACTTCCTTTCAAACCCAACACCGTCGGGGGTAGCCCGACAGCTAGTCACTTTCTTTTGCTTCGCCAAAAGAAAGTAACCAAAGAAAAGGCGACCCCAGCGCGCCGCCCCTGCGGGGTTCCCTCGATATTTCGCAAACAAGCGGGGCTGCGCAACTCGCCCTAACAGGGCACACAAAACGTGCCCTGTCGCGGAGCTCAAACAGTGCTCGCCTAAATCTCCGCTTGTTTGCGAAATATCGAGGCGGCGCACAGGGGAAGGAAAAGCTAAAATCCAAAATCACAGTATGGGGCACGGAGTGCCCATACTGCGTGGCTGCTGGCACCTTTAAAAAGGGAGTTGAATATGAGCAAGAAAACAAATGTATTGGTACTCATAGTTCTGCTCATGGCTACGGCCAATATTTATGCAGATACGTTCCTTGGTGCAAAACCAATCCTAGTTGGCGTATTGGATGAAAAGCAATGTGCTAAGGACGCGAATACGCGTGCACTAATCATGTATGCAAAAACAAAAGATGGATGGATAGGTCTGGATTCCCCGGATTCTCCTGATATTCAGGTTGCTTGGGATCGTCAGTGGACCGTCGGCTTCGATGGTAAATCGCTTGGAACCCTGAGGTTGACCAATTCTTCACCAGCCTATCCAAGGCGCACAGACGGGTATTTCGCGGGAGAAGTGCTGCTGGCTCCAGCAGGGCAGTTTCCTATAGTTAGAAATACCTCTAAGTCATTTGGCGGTTGGTGTGGCGAGCCGAAATCGAGACCGCTCGTGTTAGTGTCGGAACCCAATGTTAAAGATCCGGCGGAATGGAAACCATTTAAGGTTGGTTCAGAATACAAAGAAATGTTATTCGACTCGCTTAATCGAGAGTTACAAAAGTCTAAAATTGTTAACTGCACAAATCCTGAACAGGAAAAAGCTACTCCTTATGTGTTTGGTGTTGAGGAATTGAAGATATACAAAGGGTATCGATCAAAAGATGGTGGAGTACTAATTTCAGTGGGACTAAACTCTGACAATTATCATTGTGATGGGCCGCTGGGGCCGGAGTGGAGCAGTCAATGGTTTTATATCCGGAATTCCAGAGTTGAATTCATAGGGGATAGTTTGATGCTATTGGATGAAGGCGATTACGATGAAGACGGAAAGTCTGAAGTACTGTTTTGGAGTAGCGGATACAACGAAGACGGCTATGTACTTTATTACGACGACTTTCGGAAAAAGGTGCCATTTAAATGGCACTACCACTAGTGATGCCACCATACGGTTTTGATCTTCGCTTTTCCTTCCCCTGTGCGCCGCCGAGTAGCGGAAACTGGTCAGGGAATTCTGACGAATATGTTTGAGCACGTGGCCGCGTAGCGGATCGTGCGAGTTTATGAGGAAGCCTGACCAGTTGAGCAACGCAGGGAACCCCGCAGGGGCGGCGCGCTGGGGTCGCCTTTTCTTTGGTTACTTTCTTTTTGGCGAAGCAAAAGAAAGTGACTAGCTGTCGGACTACCCCCGACGGTGTCGGTTTTGAAAGGAAGTAGAGGAGATAACAAGTCTTCCCTCTCCCTAGCCCTCTCCCCCAAGGGGAGAGGGGACGAGCAGTGCTTAGGAAGAACGGTCATCAGGTAATCCACACAAATGAAATCACAGAACGCCACCTGGACCTGCTACCTCCTCCAATGCGCCGACCAAACCCTCTACTGCGGCATCACCAACGACCTCGAAAAACGTCTCACCGCCCATAACGTCGGCGAAGGCGCCAAATACACACGCGGCCGCACCCCGGTAAAACTGAAATATTCCGAACTCTGTGCCGACAAATCCACCGCCCTGAAACGCGAGATGGAGATCAAGAAATTGCCCCGTAGCGAAAAGCTGGCGCTGTGCAAGGCTCATGGCAGGAAGTGATACCGGGCCATTCCGGAAAGGCCGAGACCTTTGGTATGCATTGTTGTTTTTGAGGTAGAAAAGTCGCCACCCGTCGGAAAACGGGGCTGTGCAGGGTGACGTAACCCGCCCGAACCCGTAAAATGCGGCCTTTCGCAAATCTTGCGGGTTATTAAGTACATGCTCACTTTTGGTTCCGACATAACGCCCGCAAGCGGGCATGAGTCTTCGCCGAAACTTGGCCCGAAGCCAAGTTTTCAGCAAGTCATCCTGACGCTTCAGCAATTCTGGGACAGGCAGGGCTGCGCGCTGCTGCAACCCTACGATATCGAAGTCGGCGCAGGTACCTTTCACACCGCTACATTTCTGCGCGCGATCGGTCCCGAACCCTGGCGCGCGGCCTATGTGCAGCCTTCGCGCCGCCCCAAGGACGGGCGTTATGGCGAAAACCCAAACCGTCTGCAACATTATTATCAGTACCAGGTGGTGCTGAAACCTTCCCCCGACAATATCCAGGAACTCTATCTCGACAGCCTGCGCGCGCTGGGCATCGATACCGGCGAGCACGACATCCGTTTTGTCGAGGACGACTGGGAATCGCCGACACTGGGGGCCTGGGGTCTGGGTTGGGAGGTGTGGCTGGACGGCATGGAAGTAACGCAGTTCACTTATTTCCAGGAAGTCGGTTCGCTCACCTGCAAGCCGGTGCTGGGCGAGATCACCTATGGTCTTGAGCGCCTGGCCATGTATTTGCAGGGCGTGGAGAACGTGTTCGACCTGGTGTGGGCGAAGAACGGCGACACGGTCATCACCTACGGCGACGTGTACCACCAGAACGAAGTGGAGCAGTCGAAGTACAACTTCGAGCATTCCAATGTCGAGATGCTGTTCCGCCATTTCAATGAATACGAAAGCGAAGCCAAGCGCCTGATGGATGCGGGTTTGCCGTTGCCGGGTTTTGAGATGGTGATGAAGTGCTCACATACCTTTAACCTGCTGGACGCGCGCGGCGCGATCTCGGTGACCGAACGCGCGGCCTACATCGGCCGGGTGCGAGCCTTGGCGCGGCAGGTGGCGCAGGCGTATTACGATTCGCGCGAAGCATTGGGATTCCCGATGACCAAGGTCGGGGGCAAGAAATGAACGATACATTACTGATCGAGTTGCTCACCGAAGAGTTGCCGCCGAAAGCGCTGGAAAAACTCTCCACCACTTTTGCCAACGAGGTGTTCGCCGCCCTGAAAGAGCAGGCATTGCTGAACGAGGCGAGCGTGTTGACGCCGTATGCGACGCCGCGCCGCCTGGCGCTGAGCATCACCGAAGTGTTGCGGCAACAGCCCGACCGCATCATCGAGCGCAAGGGCCCGGCGGTTGCGGCGGGGCTGGATGCCGCGGGCAAGCCGACCAAGGCGCTGGAAGGCTTCATGCGCTCGGCCAACGTCACGCAGGCGCAATTGCAGCGCACCGGCGAAGGCAAGGCGGAATGCTTCGTGGCGCGCATCGAACAGAAGGGCAAGGCGCTGGACGAATATGTGCAGGACATCGTGATTCAGGCGCTGAAGAAACTGCCGGTGCCGAAGCTGATGCGCTGGGGCGATTCCGAACACCAGTTCGTGCGGCCGGTGCATGGTTTGATCGTGTTGCATGGCAAACGCATCGTGCCGGCGGAAGTGCTGGGGCTTTCCAGCGGCAATGTCACCAGCGGCCACCGCTTCATGTGCGGCGAGCGCGTGACCATCGGGCACGCGGACGCTTACGAGGCGACGCTGGCGCGCGACGGGCGCGTGGTGGCCAGTTTTGCGCAGCGGCGCGAAAGCATCGTGGCGCGCCTGGACGACCTGTCCGAACAGAACAATGCAATCTGGGTAGGCCATGCCAACTTCGACCTGGAAAAACTGCTGTCCATGTCCAACGAGGAGCGCAGCGTGCTGAGCACCCTGCTGGACGAGGTGACCGGGCTGGTGGAATGGCCGGAAGTGTATGTCGGCCAGTTCGAGAAGGAGTTTCTCGACGTGCCGCAGGAATGCCTGATCCTCACCATGCAGCAGAACCAGAAATATTTCCCGCTGCTGGATGCGTCCACCGGCAAGCTGCTGAACAAGTTCCTCATCGTCTCCAACATGCAGGTCACCGACCCGCACCACATCATCGAAGGCAACCAGCGCGTGGTGCGTCCGCGCCTGGCCGATGCGCGCTTCTTTTTCAACCAGGATCGCAAGCAGAAGCTGGAATCGCGCGTCGACAAGCTCGGCAACGTGGTCTACCACAACAAGCTGGGCACCCAGTTGCAGCGCGTCGCGCGCATCACCACCCTGACCGGCACCATCGCGCGCCTGCTGGAGGCGGACAAGGCCAAGGCGGAACTGACGGCACGCCTGTGCAAGGCGGATTTGCTGACCGACATGGTCGGCGAATTCCCCGAGTTGCAGGGCATCATCGGCCGCTACTACGCTTTCCATGACGGCGAAGAACTGGAAGTGGCGAATGCCATCGAGGCGCATTACCACCCGCGTTTTGCCGGGGACTCGATCCCGATGGGCGCCGTCGCCTGCTCGGTGGCGCTGGCGGACAAGCTGGAAACCATCGTCGGCATCTACGGCATCGGCCAGGTGCCGACCGGCGACAAGGACCCGTTCGGCCTGCGCCGTCAGGCGCTGGGCGTGCTGCGCATCCTGGTCGAGACGCCGCTCGACCTGCCGTTGCCGGCGCTGCTCAAGGCGACCGCGGACAACTTCGGCAAGGGCGTGTTGAGCGCGGCGGTGGCGGCGGATGTGGAAGGCTTCATGATGGACAGGCTGCGCGGTTACCTGCGCGACCGCAGTTTCGAGGTGTCGCACATCGAGGCGGTGCTGGCGGTGCTGAACGGCCGCCTGCACGAGGTGTTGCCGCGCCTGCAGGCCGTGCGCGGCTTCGCCGCATTGACGGCGGCGAAGGATCTGGCGGCGGCAAACAAGCGCGTGCAGAACATCATGCGCAAGAACCACGAGGAACTCGGCGCGGCGATGGCGAGTGCGGCGTTCGATCCCAAGCTGATGCAGGACGATGCCGAGCGCAACCTGTGCCAGGCGATGGTGGACATCACGCCGTTCGCGCAGGGATACTTCACGCGCGGCGAATACGGGCAGAACCTCAAGGCGCTAGTCACGCTCAAGCCGTTCATCGACGATTTCTTCGACCAGGTGATGGTGATGGCGGAAGACCAGAATCTGCGCATCAACCGCGCCCTGCTGCTCAAGCAACTGGGCAGCCTGATGAATCAGGTTGCGGATATTTCGAAACTGGCGGCATGACGAAGCTGATCATCCTCGACCGCGACGGCGTCATCAATTACGATTCCGACCAGTTCATCAAGAGCCCGGAAGAGTGGAAGCCCATTCCCGGCAGCCTTGAAGCCATTGCGCGCCTGTGCCAGGCCGATTACCGCGTGGTGGTGGCGACCAACCAGTCCGGTATCGGGCGCGGCCTGTTCGACATGCCGATGCTGAATACCATCCACGACAAGATGCACAAGGCCTGCGCGCAGGCCGGCGGACGCATCGACGCCGTGTTCTTCTGCCCGCACACCAACGAGGCGGATTGCGGTTGCCGCAAACCCAAGAGCGGCATGATGGAAGAAATCGCGATGCGCTACGGCGTGAGCCTGAGAGGCGTGCCCGCGGTCGGCGATTCGCTGCGCGACCTGGAAGCGGCGGCGCGCCTGGGCGCACAACCCATCCTGGTGCTCACCGGCAAGGGCCCCAAGACCCAGGCCAAAGGCGGCTTGCCCGAAAGCACCCTGATTTATGCCGACCTGGCGGCAGTGGCGGCATTATTGGTATGACATTCATCCGTTCGTTCATTTTCTTCTTTGTGCAACTGGTGTGGACGCCCGTCTTTGCCTCTGTGGTGCTGTTTACCTTCCCGCTCAAGCCGCACACGCGCTACCGTTTTGCCACCTTCATCGCCACCAGTACGATGTGGCTGCTGCGCGTGATTTGCGGCATCCGCATGGAAGTGCGCGGCGCGGAAAATATCCCGAAGCAGCCGTGCATCGTGATGTGCAAACACCAGTCGGCGTGGGAGACGTTTTCCCTGCAGACCGTGTTTCCCGATCAGGTGTGGGTGCTCAAGCGCGAACTGCTGTGGCTGCCGTTCTTCGGCTGGGGCCTGGCATTGACCAGCCCGATCGCCATCGACCGCAGCAAGGGCAAGCAGGCGATGAAACAACTGCTGGAACAGGGCAAGCACAGACTGGAGCACGGCTTTTGCGTGGTGATCTTCCCCGAAGGCACGCGCATGCCGTACGGCGTGCACGGCAAATACAAGATCGGCGGCGCCCTGCTGGGCGAATCCAGCGGTGCGCCGGTGGTGCCGGTGGCGCATAACGCCGGCAAGTACTGGGGGCGCAACTCGTTCCTGAAGCATCCCGGCACCGTCGTCATGAGCATCGGCCAACCCATCGATCCCAAGGGTCTCAAGGCGGAAGAGATCAGCCGCCGGGTGGAAGAGTGGATCGAGGGCGAGATGAACAGGCTGGCCTGATGTTCAGGGCAATACGTCAGAAGGCGCCTGCGCCTGTGGTCGAACAACGCAACATCCACCTGTCCGGCAAAGAAATCAGCTATACCCTCAAACGCAGCGGCTACCGCCGCAGCATCAACCTGCGCATCGACGACCGCGGCCTCACCGTCAACGCGCCGTTGCGCGCTTCCGAAAAATGGCTGCACAGCGTCTTGCAGGACAAGGCCGACTGGGTGGTCGAAAAACTGGACGGCTGGCAGGCGAAAAAGGCGCCGCCGATATTCTGGGCGGAAGGCGCGCGCATCCCGTTCCGCGGCGAGGAATTCATCCTGACGCTGACGCCCAGGCTGCGCGGCACCATGCCGCAATTGCACGGCGAGATCCTGCATGTACCGGTCGGTATGGAAGCGGAGGCGGCGCATATCGAAAAAGCGGTGACGCAGTGGTACCGCACTGAGGCGCTGCAGGTATTCAAGGAATGCGCGGAGCACTTCGCCCCCTTGCTGCAAGTGACGCCACGGGAAATAAAACTCACCGCAGCGCGCACCCAGTGGGGCAATTGCACTGTGCACGGCGTGGTGCGGCTGAACTGGCAACTGGTGAAAATGCCGCTGCACCTGATCGACTACGTGGTGGTGCACGAACTGGCGCATCTGGTGGAGATGAACCACTCGCCCGCGTTCTGGCGCGTGGTGGAAAGCGTGTGCCCGGATTACAAACAGCATCGCGCCGAATTGCGCGGTTACGGGGTGTCGGAATAGGCAATTCGCCCTGCGACAATATGCCGCATTCCCAAACGTTCCAATCGGCTATAGAGTTCGTCCTGCCAAGCGGATCACACGCGGTTCCTTTAGTCTCCTCCCGGATGAAAGATACCTCCGCTTGGTCCCTTCCCTGCTAGAAATCCAGTTTCTTTCCCGAGCCGAGCTGTACCAACTCGCCTAACCTGGCGAACAATTCGCTGCCGTCGCGCTGGCTGAACCAGCGGCCGTCCTGCAATGCGTAATGGAAACCGCCGGATTTGGCGGCCAGCCAGATTTCGCGGTTCGGCACATGGCGGTTGACGATGACTTTGCCGCCGTCCGCAAACTCGATTTCCATCACGCTGCCGTTGCTGTCGTAATCGATGTCTTCATCGCTGCCGTCGAGCGCCAGTTCGATGCGCGCAAACACGGCATCGGCCACTTCGTTGAATTCGTTTTCCGTCATGGGGTTTCCTTATTTTCGCCCGATCAGCATGCTGCTGTCGTTTTGGCTCACTTGAAAATGGCGCAACACATTCGCGCCGAGCAGGTTGGTTTCCAGGTTGGGCATTACCGCGATGGTGATGTTTTCCAGTTCAAAATTGCCCAGCGTCATGTGCGGAACGAGGGCGAGGCAGCCGGTCGCCTCGCCGTTGGCGGTCTGGAACTGCACTTCCTTGCAATTGTGGATGCCCGCCGCGCGCGCCAGTTCGCTGGAAATGGACGTGACCGAGGCGCCGGTATCCACCATGAACGTGACCGGCACGTCGGCGATGGTGCCGGGGAGGTAGAAGTGGCCGTTGGGGTGGCGTTGCACCGCCATGTTGCCTTCGCCGGTGAAAGTCGGGGGCGGGGCGGTTGCCTCCGGATGGGTTGTTTTGACGAACAGTTGGAAGTCTTCCATGCCGGCGCCGGAGGTTTGCATGGCCAGTTGCACCGGCTTTTCCGCTTCCACGGCCAGCGGCTTGTCGAACTTCAACAGATGCCCTTCCGAGAAACCGCTGCGCGGGTTGCACCAGGTGGTGCCGACGCTGAACATCATGTCGTACTGCCCGGCGGGCAGGTGCAGGGTGGTGCTTTGTCCGGCACGCACCAATACCGACATGGACGGGATGGCAGTCTGCGGGGCGGAGAGAATCAGCAGCACGGGATGGGTGTGATCGTTTTTCAGGGTGACCTCGGGGTCGTTCGGGTCGTCGGCACGCAGCCCGCTGTCGGGGAAAAGGGTGACGTTGCCGTTGGGGGGGAAGGTGCCCTCGCAGCGCAGGTTCAGCTTGTTCAGTGCCAATGCCGGCGTCTGCCCGTCCGCACCGGCTTGCGGGTTATTCAATTTTTGTGCCGCCCAGAAACCGATCAATCCGGCCAGCACCACGATGAGCACGTTGCGCATCCCATGGCTTTGCTTCGCTTCATGGAAGATAACCGGGGCGGGAGGCACGGCGTGCGGCGCCTTTGCGGCAGGTGCGCGCGCATTGAGCGGATTGCTGGCGATGGTCTGCTCCATGATTTCGCCCAGCCTGGACAGGAGTTCGCTCCGGTCGTGCGCACGCCAGTAACCATTGTCATGAATGAACTCGGTTCCGCCGGAACGCGCCGCCAGCCACACATTGTGCGTCTGCGCGTCGTAATTGATGAGGATGCGCTGCCCGTCGGCAAATTCCAGCTTGAGGGCGTTGCCATTCAGGTGCCGGTCGATGTCCACGCCGCGCTCTTCCACCATCTGCTGAATGCGCGCGAACAGCGCGCTGCCCGGTTCGTTGCCTGGACTTTCCGTCATATAATCCCGCCCGTTCTGTGTGTAGCCTGGTCCCAATACTCAAGAAAGGTGATGCCATGCGTACTATTTGCATTATGTTGCTGTTGACCGTCATCCTGCAAGGTTGCGGACGCAAAGGCCCATTGATCCTGTCGCCCGCACCGATCGCGACCGCGCCATCCGCTCCGGCGCCAACCGCAACCGACAAAAATGAAAGCAAAAAGCAGCCATGAATGAATTTTTCCACTACCGGCAAGACCTTCTGTTCGTTGAAAACGTTGCCCTGAGCGACATCGCGCAACGCTTCGGCACGCCGTGCTACGTCTATTCCCGCGCTGCCCTGACCGACGGCTATCGCCAGTTCGCCGAGGCGTTCAAGAGCCGCGAACACCTTATTTGCTACGCGGTGAAGGCCAATTCCAATCTCGCCATCCTCAACCTGTTCGCGCGGCTGGGGGCGGGCTTCGACATCGTCTCCGGCGGCGAGCTGCAACGCGTGCTGGCCGCAGGCGGTGCGGCCAACAAAGTGGTGTTCTCCGGCGTGGGCAAAAGCGAAGCCGAAATGCGACTGGCGCTGGAGGCGGAGATACTCTGCTTCAATGTCGAATCTTCGTCAGAGTTGGAGCGTTTGAACGAAGTGGCAGGCAGCATGGGCAAGGTTGCACCGATCAGCCTGCGCGTAAATCCAGACGTCGACGCCAAGACCCATCCTTATATCTCGACCGGACTGAAGCAGAACAAGTTCGGCGTGGCTTACACCGAAGCCCTGGCGCTGTACCGCAAGGCGGCAACCATGCCGCACCTGCGCATCACCGGCATGGATTGCCACATTGGTTCGCAGCTCACCGAAACCAGCCCGTTCATCGCGGCGGCGGAAAAAGTGCTGGCGTTGGCGGATCAACTGGCCGCCGCGGGCATCGTTCTGGAACACCTCGACCTGGGCGGCGGACTCGGCATCTGTTACGACGACGAGACCCCGCCAGCCATCGCCGAATACGCGCAAGCCTTGCTGGGCGTGCTGCAGGGGCGTTCCGAAAAGATCATCGTCGAGCCCGGACGGGTGCTGGTCGGCAATGCCGGGGTGCTGCTCACGCGCATCGAATACCTCAAGCACGGGGAAGAAAAGAACTTCGCCATCGTCGATGCGGCGATGAACGACCTGATGCGCCCGGCGCTTTACGATGCCTGGCACGCCATCTTGCCAGTGCAAAAGAGAGGGGTATCGGCGCAGCTTTACGAGGTGGTCGGCCCCATCTGCGAGACCGGCGATTTTCTCGGCCATGGCCGCGAGATGGCCGTGGATAAAGGCGATGCGCTGGCCGTGATGTCGGCGGGAGCATACGGAATGAGCATGAGTTCCAACTACAACACCCGCCCGCGGGCTGCCGAAGTGATGGTGGATGGGGCAGAGGCGCACCTGATCCGGGAGCGCGAAACGGTGCGCCAGCTCTATGCTGCGGAGCGAATCGTCGCCTGAAATTATTTCGCAAATAATGCATAAAAGTGTTGCGCAATTTTTTTAATCGCGCATAGAATGCCGTCACCGTGCGTATTGGAGGATTTCAAGCAGTTGAAAGGCGCATCGGGAGTGCAGTTGGTGCACGCAATGTTGAACGTGGGTAGTCCATCAATTTTTATAAGGAATGAAAATGGCTGCAACAACCAAAGCAAAAAGCACCACAAAAAAGAAGCCTGCTGCAAAGAAAGCAGTAGCCGCCAAGAAACCCGCAGTGAAAAAAGCCGCAGCAAAGAAGCCCGCCGCCAAGAAAGTAGCCGCCAAGAAACCGGCAGCGAAAAAAGCAGCAGCCAAAAAGCCGGCCGCCAAGAAAGTAGCCGCCAAGAAACCGGCAGCGAAAAAAGCAGCAGCCAAAAAGCCAGCCGCCAAGAAAGTAGCCGCCAAGAAACCGGCAGCGAAAAAAGCAGCAGCCAAAAAGCCAGCCGCTAAAAAAGCAGCAAAGAAACCTGCTAAGAAAGCCGTAGCGAAATCTGCTGCAGCTCCTGTAGCGGTTAAAGGCATCCTCGGCGCCTAAGCTTCGTAGATTTGGGCGGGCGCCGGGTCGTTGCGTTTCGCCCTTTCTGCGAACTCCGTTTTACGGAGGGGGATGTTTGTGTCAATGTTTGTTGAGTCTCTTCAGCGAACTGTCTCTGCTTCACTCCAATAATTCAACCCGCGCTAAAAGCGGGCGCGCCTCGTTTACCCCGTGTTTTTCCCTCGTTGAAAATGCGTTCCCTGCCCATGAAATCCGCATCGCTATTGACGAAAGAGCCGTCCAGGTTTCTTGCGCTTGCGGTTGAGGTGTTTGCCGCTGGCGGCCGGGAAGATGGCGCCGGGCATGGCGCCATGCAAAATCTATTCTGCTGCGGAGACGATCTGCCGTGCTTCGGTGTACAGAAATTCCAGGTCTTCCTCGTCGATCTGCAGCGTTTCCAGCGAAGCGGCACAGAATTTTGGCCATTCTTCCGTAAAGTCGAGTCCCAGTTGCTGTTGCGAGAAGTGTTCTGCGAATTGGGTGGTGGCGATGAACTGGCGGTGGGATTTGGGTAGAGTCGAGTCCGGAGCCAATGCCGTCAGGTCGTGGTGGTGGCGGATGGCCTGGCACATATCTTCCGGCAACCACCAGCTTCGCGTGAGCGCGCTGCCGACCAGGGCATGGTTGGTATGTACCAGCGACTCTTCGATTGCGGTGAATTCGGTTTGGGTGTTGCGGTTTGCCTGGCCCAGCACTTCCTTGTACTGCGGAAAACGCGTCATCAATACCGGAATGCCGCAGTCGTGAAACAGCCCGAAAGTATAGGCGTCGTCGGCGTGAAAGCCGGGGATGTCCAGTTTATTTGCCAGCCAGGCGCAAAGCCGGGCGGTGCGCGCCGAAGCGTCCCAGAAACGCATCATCACCGGGGTGTTGGGAAAGAGATTGCGCAGGATGATTCCCGCGATGGTGTGGCTGGCGACCCTGAGGCCCAGTATCGTCAAGGCGTCATGCACCGTGCGCGCCCGTTGCGGACGGGCAAAAAAGGGCGAGTTCGTGGTCTTGATGAGGCCGGCGGCAAGGGCGACGTCGGCGCCGATCATTTCGGACAAGCGATGGTAGTCCGGTTCTTCCTTGTGCATTTCCGCCATGATGCGGATCAGAATCTCCGGGCAGGGTGGAATTTCGATGCCCAGCAGCGAACGTTCGAGTTGCGGGTCTATGTTCGGAGATTGACGGGGGGGACTGTCGGTCATTTCAGTGTCGGGTGCGCGTGTTAAGATTGCCGCTGAGAATTTTCTAACATGTTCGCGAATGTGCAATCCCGGCAAAATAGCACACGTCGCGTTTCGCTGGCTATGATTTTCGGCAACGGTGGGGCGTTCTGTCCAAGTCCTTGAACGGCCATCCCGCTTTTGGGCGGCACGGATAATGTTGTCAGCCCGGCAACACCCAGGCAGGGGAAATTTGCTTCGATGAAAAAATTCGGGTCGTTCGATTTGGAATGCTTCAAAGAAGAACGGGATCATAAAGAGAAGTTCGTCTTTCTGAGCAGCCTGTTGATGCTCAACGGGTTCATTACTCTCGGCATGGGGGTCGTCCGCTGGCAGGCCAGTGCGATCCTGGGAATAATCGATTTCTGTTTTGCCTGCCTCTTTTTGGCCGTGCTGGTCTATTTGCACCGGCATCGCGACAAAGCCGAACTGCTCGGCACGATCACCGTGGCGCTCGCGTTCGGCCAGTTTCTGGCCATCTATATATACGCCCCCGGCAACACGATGCGGCTGTCGCTGTTCTTTCTTTTCCTGGCGGCGGTTTTCTTCCTGAAAGGGCGCAGGACGGGCCGCATCTGGCTGGGCATCGTTCTGGCAACCATCGTGACTGTTCATGTGTTGCCGTATTTCGACACGGGCTACTCCCTGATCGACATATTCACGACCTGCCTGTACCTGCTGGCACTGTGGTTCATTATTGAAAACTACGAGATGTTCAGGGAGTCGCAGCGCGCGAACGAGGACGAGCAGGAAATACTGCGCCTGACCGAAGAACGCCTGCGCCAGGCGCTGGAGGGATCGGGCGATGCGGTATGGGATTGGAAGCCGCAGGAAGGCGAGTTCCATTATTCCCGTCGTTTCACCGAGATGCTGGGATATGGAGAAAACGATCTGGGAAACCGTTCCGACCGGGTTTTCAGGATCATTCATTCCGACGACGAGCACCGGGTCAGGAGCGAATTGCGCTCCTATCTCAAGCAAAAAGCCGGGCACTATGTTTCGGAGATGCGGCTGGTGTGCAAGGACGGCAGCTGGAAATGGATACTTTGCCGCGGAACGGTCACGCAGCGGGATGACACGGGGACTCCCCTGCTGATGGTGGGCACCTTCTCCGACATCACACTGCTCAAGCAACACGAAAAACAGCTGGAGCATATCGCGCACTACGACGCGCTGACCGGCATACCCAACCGCGTGTTGCTGGCCGACCGCCTGCAGCAGGCGCTGGCGCATACCAAACGCGAAGGCAGCATACTGGCGGTCTGCTATCTGGACCTGGACGGTTTCAAGCTCGTCAACGACACCATGGGGCACGAAGCAGGCGACCGGGTGCTGATCGAGGTGACCCGGCGCATCAAGGAAGCGATACGCGGCGACGACACCGTGGCGCGCCTGGGCGGCGACGAATTCGCCGTGCTGCTGCTGGGACTGAATGCGGCGGAGGAATGCTCGGCCAGCCTGAACCGGTTGCTGGAGGCGATCAGCCAGCCCATCGAAATCAAGGGCAGGCTGTTCGAGGTAAGCGCCAGTATCGGCGTCGCGCTTTTCCCCACGGACGATCAGGATGCGGACACCCTGTTGCGTCATGCCGACCAGGCGATGTATTCCGCCAAGCAGTCCGGCAAGAGCCGGTACTACCTCTATGATGCGGAAAACGACCAGCGCGCCCGTTCTCACCACGAATTCCTGCGCCGGCTCGCGCTGGCATTGGCGAACAACGAATTCGAATTGTTTTACCAGCCCAAGGTGGACATGCGCACGCTGCAACTGGTCGGGGCGGAAGCGCTGATCCGCTGGCGCCATCCCGAGCGCGGTTTGCTTGCGCCCGCCGAATTCCTGCACGCGGTCGAGGGTACCGCGCTGGAAATCGAGCTGGGCGATTGGGTGGTCGCGACCGCCTTCGAGCAACTGGAAGCCTGGCACCAGACCGGATTGTCGATGGAACTCAGCATCAACATCTCGGCGCGCCACCTGCAGGCGAGCGACTTCGCCTGGAAACTGAAGCGCAAGGTGCTGCGTCACCCCAACCTGCCGAAAGGATGCTTGCAGGTCGAAGTGCTGGAAACGGCGGCACTGGAAGATATTCCCAGGGTGAGCGAAACCATCGAGCGCTGCCGCAAGATCGGCATCGGTTTTGCGCTGGACGATTTCGGCACCGGCTATTCCTCGCTGTCCTACCTCGGGCGGCTGCCGGTGGATACGCTCAAGATCGACCAGTCCTTCATTCGCGACATGCTGGAGGACAAGGGCGACCTGGCCATCGTGCAGGGCGTCATCGCGCTGGCCAAGGCATTCGACCGCAAGATCGTCGCCGAGGGGGTGGAAACGGAAGAATTGTTCCGCGCGCTGGTGGACATGGGCTGCGAATGCGGCCAGGGCTACGGCATCGCCCGCCCCATGCCGGCGAGCGAACTGCCCGCCTGGCTGGAAAAGTGGAACCGGGCGCCGTTCAGTTGAGTTGCGTCAGATCAGGAAGATCGTCGCCAACCCCAGGAAGATGAAGAAGCCGCCGCTGTCGGTGATGGCGGTGATCAAGACGCTGGAGCCGATGGCGGGATCGCGCCCCATCTTGTTCATGGCGAGCGGGATGGCCATGCCGACGATGGCGCCCACGGTCAGGTTGAGCAGCATGGCGCTGGTCATGACGACGCCGAGCGAAACGCTGTGGTACAGGAAGAAAGCGAACAGGCCGGCGATCCCTCCCCAAACCAGGCCGTTCAGCCCGCTGATCGCCAGTTCCTTGATCATCAAGCGGCGCGCATTGCCCTGGGATATCTGACCCAGCGCCAATGAGCGGATGATGATGGTGGTGGTCTGGTTGGCCGAGTTGCCTGCGATACCGGCGACGATGGGCATCAGCGTGGCGAGCGCGACGAACTTCTCGATGGTGTTTTCGAAGCCGCCGATCACGCGCGAGGCGAAAAAGGCGGTGCACAGGTTCAGCGCCAGCCAGGTCCAGCGGTTTTGCGCCGACTTCCACACCGAAGCGAAAATGTCTTCCTCTTCGCGCAGGCCGGCCTGGTTCAGCAGGTCGGTTTCCGATTCGGCGCGGATGAAGTCCAGCACCACGTTCACCGTGACCCGTCCCACCAGCTTGCCCTCCTCGTCCACCACGGGGGCGGACACCAGGTCGTAGCGCTCGAACGATTGCGCCGCCTGGTCGGCTTTCTCGTCCGGATTGAGCTGGATGGTATCGGTCAGCATCAGCTTGCTGACCACCGTTTCCGGCTCGTTGACCACGATCAGGTTGATCGGCAACACGCCCTTGAAGCGGTCGTCGCGATCCACCACGAAAACCTGGTCGGTATGGTCGGGCAGTTCGTCGAAACGGCGCAGGTAGCGCGACACCACTTCCAGCGTCACGTCCTCGCGCACATGCACCATATTGAAGTCCATCAGCGCGCCGACCGAGTCTTCCGAATACGACATGGCCGCGCGCAACTGTTCGCGCTCCTCGATGGAGAGCGACTTGAACACGTCGCGCATCACGTTCTGCGGCAGGTCGGGAGCGAGGTCGGCGATCTCGTCGGTATCGAGGTGCTCGGTCGCCTCGCGCAGTTCTTCGCGGCTCATGGCGGCGATCAGCGACTCGCGCACCGCGTCCGATACCTCGATCAGGATCTCGCCGTCCCGGTCCGCCTTCACCAGGTCCCACAGCATCAGGCGCTGTTCGATCGGCAGGGCTTCGAGAATGTAGGCAATGTCGGCGGGGTGGAGCTCTTCCAGCTTCTCGCGCAACTCGGCCAGATGCCGCTTGTGCACCATCTTGTCCAGCAGTTCGTGCCGCTCGTCGCGCGGCAATTCCTGCCGGTGCGTCACCGTCTCCACCAATGCGTGCTTCTCCAGCAGGTGCAGCACTTGCTGGAGGTGATCCTGCACATTCTCGGTGTAGTGATGTTCGCGGTTCTCGGTCATGCGGACGCCTCTTTGGATTGGCGCGTATTGTAAATAAATTGGCGCAGCGGCGTAAAAGAATCTCGGCTTTATGCGGTGGGCGGAAACCCCGCGAACATGGACGGCGGGCCGCTTGGGTGCGCTTCAGGAAGCGAAGCGAATGCCGAGCCTTGCCTCCGTGCCTCCGCCGGGGCGCGGAAGCAGTTCGATCTTCCAGCCGTTGGCATCCGCAAGCTGGCGCGCAATGGCAAGGCCGAGGCCGCTCCCCCCGGTGGCATTGCTGCGCGAAGATTCGAGGCGGTAAAAAGGGTGAAACACATTTTCCAGTTCATGCGCCGGAATGCCCGGGCCCCGATCCAGTATGCGGATCACGGCGCCCTTGTCGTCGAGATCCAGTTCGATTCGCACGGTTTCGTTTGCGCCGTAACGGATGGCATTGCCCAGCAAATTGGAGAGAATCCTGCGCAGCGCCATGGGGGCGACCGAGACCGGCGCATTTTCGCGCGGATGCCATTCCACCTGTGCGCCTTCGCTTCTTGCGCCTGCCGCCAACTCCTCCAGCAACTGGCTGAGATCGACCTGCCGGGCAGGTTCCTTCTGCAACTCCCTGCTCAAGGCCAGGAACTCGCCGATGAGCTGGTTCATTTCCTCCACGTCATGCTGCAAGCGCGCGACGAGTTTCGGGTCGGTACTTGCGGGCAGCATCTCGATCGCCAGGCGCATGCGCGCCAGCGGCGTGCGCAGGTCGTGCGAGATGCCGGCCAGCAGGGTGGTGCGGTTGGCGAGGAGTTCGCGCACCTGCAGCGCCAACTGGCTGAAGGTGGAAGCGAGACCCGACAGTTCCCTGATCCCGCTTTGCGGCAGCGGCTCGGGAATGCTCCCTTCGCCGATGCGCCGGGCAGCCAGCGAAAACAGCGCCAGCGGCCGGGTGATGCGCCGGGCCAGAACCAGGGCAGTAATCAGGCTCAACACGACCGTCGCCGCAAGCGCCAGCAGCAGCGTCGTGGGCGGATCCGTGTCTAGGCGTTCCTTGGGGAAGCCGATGCGGATCAGTTTGCCGCCGGTGTGTATCTCGGCCCAGAACCAGGTGGTATCGAAAGTCGTCGCCTTGACCGAAATGGGCTCGCCGGTGCGCGCGCTCAACGCGCCGTCCAGCAGCGTCAGATAGGGCAGGTAACCCGTGCGCGGCGGCAGCGGGGAGACATCTTCAAACAAGATGAATTGATGCTTGCGGATCAGCTCAAGCTCGAAATCCTTGCGCGTTTCCGGGGGAAGCTCGACCCAGGTCTGCGCCGACAGCACCAGCAATGCCGCCAGGTCGTCCGCCGATCTTCTGGCCATCGGCAGCATGACGTAATTCACCGTTGCCGCAATCAGGATCAGCTGAAAAACCAGCAGCGCGGTGGCCACCGTGGTGGCTGTGCTGCGAAACAGGGAGCGCGATTTGGCCACGGGCAACTTCACTGGCGATTGCCGCCGGAGGCAAACAGATAGCCTTCGCCCCACACCGTGCGGATATACATGGGCGCGTTCGGGTCGTCCTCGATCTTGCGCCGCAGCCGGGTTACCCGCACGTCGATGCTGCGGTCGAAGGGGGAGCGCTCGTATCCTTTGAGCATGTCCATGATGCTGTCGCGGCTCAGGACGCGATTGGGATGCTCGACGAATATGCGCAGCAGGTTGAATTCCCCTGCGGTCAGGGCAATGCCGACGCCGTGCCGGTGCAGGGCGCGCGAATCGGTGTCGAGCACGAAGTCGCCGAAGCGATGGGTTTCATGGCCGGAAGTTTCCGCGCTGCCCTGCGTGTTCTCGCTGCGGCGCAACAGGGCGCGAATGCGCGCCAGCAGTTCGCGCGGGTTGAACGGTTTGGCCAGATAATCGTCGGCGCCGACCTCCAGTCCGACGATGCGGTCGACATCCTCGCCGCGGGCGGAAAGTATGATGATGGGCAGGTCGCCCTGGCTCCGCAATTTGCGCGCCAGCGCCAGGCCGTCCTCGCCCGGCAGCATCAGGTCGAGGATGACCAGATCGACGGTATACTTGGCCAGGTGCGCGCTCATTGCCGTGCCGTCGGCAACGGTCGCAACCCGATAGCCTTGCGCCGTAAGATATTGCTGCAGCAGGTCGCGCAATCCGGCGTCGTCGTCAACGACCAGTACGTGTTTGTTTTCCATGCGGCTTACTATACCCGAGGTGGATTCGCGCTGTCATATGCGGAGTATTTCCGTAACATATCGTTACAATTTGCCGCATTGCGGAAATCATTGGGCAACAGCCCTGTCGCATCATGGGCTCGTCAGGCAAACAACCTGATTAACTCAATCGACAGGAGATGATCATGAACACGAAGAAAATTGTATTCAACTCAATGCTGGTTGTTGGGTTGGCCGCGGCCGGTTCGGGCTTTGCGGCGGACACGCCGGTCACCGCGCAGGTGCAGGATCGCGAGACGGTGCGCGCCCAGCATCGCGAAGAAACTGCCGGGATGACCCTGCAGGAACGCGACGAATACCGCGCGCAAAAGCGGGCGGAAATGACCGTGGAGCAACGCGCCGAAATGCGTGCGGCCAATGCCAACAACGCAGGCAAAGGCAATGGCATCAAGTTGCGCGACGGCTCGGGCGCGGGGTCTCAACGCCGCGGCAGCGGTGCGCAGGGCGCGGGTGGCGGGCAAGGCATGGTGCGTTGATTCGGCGCCTCGAATCGGCGGGTGGGCGGGATCGGTTTCATGATTCCCGCCCATTCGCGGGTCATCCCGCCAGGTGCGGAAATTGTCGACCGGCAGAAGGGACAGGTTGCAGAGATGAAAGACGCGAAATTGCATGTATCGGGTTGGGTGCTGGCGCTGTGCGGGTGTCTGGTTGCGCCCTGGGCGGCAGCGGAAGCGCAAAGAGCCGTGCATGCGCCGCTGGAGTCGATGACTCAGGCTGAATATGAAGAATATCGCCGACAGCTCGATCTGCAGGTGAAGGGCATGACAGCGAACCAGCCGAAACAGGGATCGGAGGCGGGTGGCGAGGCCACTGTGCCATCCGGTGAAAACGACTCCGCGCAAAAAGAGGCCAAGCCTGACGACAGCGGCTATGGCAAAGGGTATCGCGCGCGCATGGGCAGCGGCAGTGCAGGCAGGGCTGGCGGATTCCGCGGCGGTGCGATGAGCCGCGGCGGCGGACGCGGCCGGTGAAAGGAGAAAACATGAAACAGCATGCAGGCAGGACGGCAAACCTGCTGGTGGTTGCAATGGCAGTTGGTTCCGGCGCGGCGTATGCGGAGGAAGACCGCTATTTCGAACTGGGCGTCGGTTATGAGTACAGCAGCGGCAATTACGGTACCGCCTCGACCACCGACATCGTCACGATCCCCGTGACTGCCTACTACGAGACCGGCCCCTGGTCGTTGAAATTGACCGTGCCGTACCTGCGGCTTACCGGAGACGGCTCGGTGGTTTCCGGCGGACGGCGCGCGGGCATGCACGCCGGCACTGCTACCGTATCGACGACGCGCACGACCCAGTCCGGTCTGGGCGATGTGGTGATGATGCTGACCCGCAACCTGGTTGCCGGGGAAGCCGGCGACTCCGGCGTCGACCTTTCCGGCCGGGTGAAATTCGGCACGGCCAGCACGGCGTTGGGTACCGGGCAAAACGATTACGCCATGCAGTTGTCCGCCTATCGGGATTTTTCCGGCTTCACGCCCGGCATCATGTTCGGTTATGAGGTGCTGGGAAGCACGACGCAACTGCCCTTGAACAACGTGTATTACGGCAGCGTGGGGGCCGGTTACGCCTTCGGCGACCGGGCCGGCATCGGTGCGGAATACAAATATGCACAGCAGGCTTCCGCATCGCTCGCGGAACAACGACAAGCCACGCTCTATGCAAATCTCCAGATCGGCGCGGAGGTGTATCTGCGCGGTTTCCTGCAAAAGGGGTATTCGGACGGCAGCCCCGATACCGGTTACGGATTGTCGATCGCTTCCGCCTTCTGACGGGCGTACGGCGTATCATGAAAACGCCGAACCCGCACTCCAGGGCAGGCGGGTGGAAACAGATGCATTGATACCACGATCTGCTTTTCCGCAACATGAAAGGCTGGGAACAAACGATGCGGACGCCGTTGCAGTTAAAACTCAGGCTGGCGGTAGCGGCTGTCGTCGCGATCCTCGGTTTGGCCGCCTGCGGTGGCAGCGGAGGCGACGGCGGTGCCGGGCTGCCTTCCCGGCCTGCGCTCGACGCGAGCTATCGTGCCAGCGGCCATGCGCTCTCCGGCGATGTGTTCGTCCATCTGTTCGAGTGGCGTTGGACCGACATCGCCAGCGAATGCGAAAACCAATTGGGGCCGAAGGGTTTCAAAGCCGTGCAGATATCTCCGCCGCAGGAAGATATTGTCGCCGCTCCGTGGTGGACGCGCTATCAACCCGTCAGTTACAACATCGACCAAAGCCGATCCGGCACGCGGGCCGAATTCATCGATATGGTGAACCGTTGCAGGGCGGCTGGCGTGGACATCTACGCCGATGCCGTCATCAACCACATGACGGCTGGTTCGGGCACCGGCCGCAACGGCACGGTATATGGCAAATACACCTATCCCGGTCTCTATGCGCAGAGTGACTTTCACACTCCGTGTTCGATCGACAATTACCGGGATGCAGCCAACGTGCAGGATTGCGAATTGGTCGGCCTGGCCGATCTCGACACGGCCTCCGCGTCGGTGCGGCAAAAAATTGCCGACTACTTGGCAGGGCTGATGCGGCTGGGCGTGGCGGGGTTCCGCCTGGATGCGGCCAAGCATATCCAGCCGGTGGAATTGAATGAAATCCTGACACTGGTCGATCAAACGCTGGCGGGCGAGGGCAGGGCTCTGCCCTATTACTTCGCCGAGGTGATCGATTACGGCGGTGAAGCGATCACGACCCGCGATTACTTTGGCCTGGGTTACCTCTCCGGCGCCGCGAGCGATATAACCGAATTCAAGTTTCATGGCGTGAGCGACAAGTTTCTGGGTACCGGCGGGCAAAGGATTGCCCAGCTCAATCCCAACGGCTCCGCGGGAAACCAGTTTTCCGAAACCGCCTGGGGCATCATGCCGGCCGACAAGGCGGTGGTATTTCTCGAGAACCACGACACCCAGCGTTCCGGCGGCATCTCCTATCGCGACGGCGTGGTTTACCGGCTGGCGAATGTCTGGATGCTGGCGCAGCCCTACGGCTACCCCTCGGTCATGTCGGGCTATGCATTTGACCGAACCACCCAGGCCGGCCGCGATGCCGGTCCGCCCGCGGCCGGGCCGGGTTGTGCAAGCAGCCTGGAATCGGCCGCCATCGGCCAATGGGTGTGCGAGCATCGCGATCCGGTGATCGCCCGCATGATAGCGTTTCGCCGTGCCGTGGCCGGGACGGCGCAAACCAACTGGTGGGACAACGGCGCGAATGCCATTGCGTTCTCGCGCGGCGATAAAGGTTTCGTCGCGATCAATCGCGAAACGGCGGCCTTGTCGCGCACCTTTTCTACGGGCTTGGCCGCAGGTACCTACTGCGATGTGCTCGGCGGAGGCGTGGTTGCGGGTGTGTGCGTCGGTCAGGCGATCACGGTGGCGGCAAATGGAAATGCAAGCGCTACGCTGGCTGCCGGAACGGCGCTGGTGTTGCAGCAGGGGGTTGGTATTCCGTGAACAGCGACCCGGAAAAAAAGGTCAGGAAGTTTTGCGCTGTTCCAACTGGTGCGTGCAATCCACCGCCGCCAGCTTGTAGCACTCGGCCAGCGTCGGATAGTTGAACACATTGCTGACCAGGTCGCGCACGGTGCCGTTCAGGTTCATCACCAGTTGGCCGATGTGCACCAGCTCGCTGGCCTGTTCGCCGACGATGTGCACGCCGAGCAGTTTCTCGCTGCGCGTGTCCACGATCAGTTTCAGCATGCCTTGCGCGTCGCCGATGATCTGGCCGCGCGCGCTGTGCTTGAACCAGGCGCGGCCGATGATGTAGGGGATGTTTTCTTTTTGCACTTCCTTTTCGGTCTTGCCGACGTAGGAAATTTCCGGGATGGTGTAGACCGCCATCGGCAGGTTCTCCGCCATTTCCTGTTTGCCGCCGCCGAAGGCATACAGCACCGCCGCGCGCCCCTGTTCCATGCCGGTGGAGGCGAGCGCGGGGCGGCCGATCAGGTCGCCCACGGCGAAGATGTGCGGCACGTTGGTCTGGAAATGCTGGTCGACGGCGATCCAGCCGTCCTTGATGTCCAGTCCCGCGTTGGCCACCTTCAGCCCTTCGCTGTTCGGCTCACGGCCTTGCGCGAACAGCACGACATCGGTGCGGATTTCTTTGCCGCTTTCCAGCACAGTGACTGTCCCGGTTTCTTCGCGGCGGATTTCCTTGACGCGCTCCTTCATGTGGAACGTGACGCCCATGCCGAGGAAACTGTCGGCCAGTACTTCCACCACGTCCTCGCTCAGGTATTCCAGCAATTGCGCGTGGCTATCCACCACGCACACTTGCGTGCCGAGCGCGGCAAAGATGGAAACGAATTCGCAGGCGATCACGCCGCCGCCCACCACCAGCAGGCTGTTGGGCATCTGGCGCAGGTTCAGGATGGAGGTGGAATCCAGCACCGTCTTTTTGTCGAACGGGATGTTGGTCGGGCGGCGCGGACGCGAGCCGCTGGCGAGGATGATGACTTCGGCCGAGATGTTGCGCGTCTTGCCGGCGGCATCGACCACTTGCAGGGTGTGCGCATCGACGAACGAGGCCTCGCCCGGGATCAGTGCCACGCCGTGGCGCAAACTGCGTTGCAGGATGACCGACTCCTGTTGCGCGATCACGCCTTCCTTGCGCCGCATCGCATCCGCCAGCAAGCCGTAACGGATGCGGCTGTCCGGCGAGAAGGCCTGGCGCATGCCGCCGGAGCGCGAGAGCTGGTAAGCCACTTCGCGCAACGCCTTGCTGGGGATGGTGCCGGTCTGTAAACCGGCGCCACCGATTTTCGGTTTGCGCTCGATAATCGCCGCGCGCTTGCCCATACGTGCAGCCTGCCAGGCCGCGTGTTGTCCGGCGGGGCCGGAACCGATGATGAGGATGTCGTAGTCCATGGGATGATCCGGTGAGTGAAAAGTGGATGAGGCTAAAAGCCAATACCCAAAATCTTAGCCACAGAGAACACAGAGATCACAGAGAAAGTTAAGGAGGTTTGCGTTTTGGTGGATTACCCATCAACTTGAAAAGGCGGCATTCGCTTTCTCTGTGATCTCTGTGTCCTCTGTGGCTAAATGTTTTTTGTCTTTAATTATTTGATGCGCATGCCCGGCTGCGCTCCCGCGTCCGGCGACAGCACGAACAGTCCCGGCGTTTCGCCGGAAGCGGCCAGCACCATGCCTTCCGACATGCCGAACTTCATTTTGCGCGGCGCCAGGTTGGCGACCATCACGGTCATGCGGCCGCGCAATCTTTCCGGATCGTAAGCCGACTTGATGCCCGCGAACACCGTGCGCGGTTGCGGCTCGCCGATGTCCAGCGTCAGCTTCAACAGTTTGTCCGCGCCTTCCACATGTTCCGCGTTGACGATGCGCGCCACGCGCAGGTCGATCTTGCTGAAGTCCTCGATGCCGATGGTCGGGGCGACGGGGGCAATCTCGCCGCTCACCTTGCGCAACGGCAGCGTCGCATCCCCCAGCGGCGGAATGCCATGGCTGGCAACGGGCGCAGCGGCAACGTGCTGCTGGTGTTCCGCATGCCGCTGCTCGGAAATTGCAGCCGGCGCCGGCTGCAGGCTTTCCTTGTTCGCTTCCACCATCGCTTCGATATCCCTGGGGTCGAGGCGTGCCATCAGGTGCCGATAGGGGTTGATGCCGTGCTGTTCGGGCAGCAGCGTCTGCGCGTCCTGCCAGTGCAGTTCGCCGACGTTGAGGAATTTCTCCACCTCCTGCGCCAGATGCGGCAGCACCGGCTTGAGGTAGATGGTGATGATGCGGAACGCCTGCAGCGCGACGCTGCACACGCCCTGCAGCCATTCCACGTTGCTCGGGTCTTTCGCCAGTTCCCACGGCTTGGTGGCGTCGACGTAGGCGTTGATCAGGTCGAGCAGCGCGCCGACCTGGCGCGTGGCACGCGAATAATCGCGCGCCTCGTACAGTTCGGTAATCTGGGCGGAAGCGTCCTGCAGCACTTGCAGCAGGTTCTGCTTGGGCGCGTCCTCCACCAGTTTTCCGGACAGCCCGCTGGTATCGGCGCATTGCGCCAGCAGCGCGTGATTGGCGAGCTTGCCGTCGAAACGCTTGCTGATGAATCCGGCGCTGCGGCTGGCGATGTTGATGTACTTGCCGATCAGGTCGCTGTTTACGCGCGCCACGAAATCGTCGAGGTTGAGGTCGAGGTCTTCCATCGAACCGTTCAGCTTGGCGGCATAGTAGTAGCGCAGGTATTCGGTGTTCTTCACATGGTCGATGTAGCTGCGCGCGGTGATGAAAGTGCCGCGCGACTTGCTCATTTTCTCGCCGTTGACGGTGAGAAAGCCGTGCGCAAACAGCCTGGTCGGCGTGCGGAAGCCCGAGTGCTGCAACATCGCGGGCCAGAACAGCGCGTGGAAATACAAAATGTCCTTGCCGATGAAGTGATACAGCTCGGCATCCGAGCCCAGCTTCCAGTAGCCGTCGAAGTCGATACCCTTGGTCTTGCACAGTTGCTTGAAGCTGCCCATGTAGCCGACCGGGGCGTCCAGCCATACATAAAAGTATTTGCCCGGCGCGTCGGGAATCTCGAAGCCGAAATAGGGCGCATCGCGCGAGATGTCCCAGTCGGTCAGCTTGTTCTCGCCTTCCGCGCCCAGCCACTCCTGCATCTTGTTGGCGGCCTCGGCCTGCAGCGTGCCGCTGCGCGTCCATTCGCGCAGGAACTGCTGGCAACTGGCGGAGGACAGCCTGAAGAAATAATGGTCGGAGTTGCGCAATTCCGGCTTGGCGCCGGACACGGCGGAGTAGGGGTTTTTCAGTTCGGTCGGCGCGTAGGCCGCGCCGCACGACTCGCAGTTGTCGCCATACTGGTCCTTGGCGCCGCACTTGGGGCACTCGCCCTTGATGAAGCGGTCCGGCAGGAACATCTGCTTGAGCGGGTCGTAATACTGCTCGATGGAGCGCACGTCGATCAGGTTCTCGGCCTTGAGCGTGCGGTAGATGCCCTCGGCGAACTCGCGGGTCTCGGTCGAATTGGTCGAGCCGTAGTTGTCGAAGGCCACGTGAAATGCGCGGAAATCGTCGTAGTGCTCCAGCCAGACCCGGGCGATCAGTTGCTCCGGCGTGATGCCTTCCTTCTCCGCGCGCAGCATGATGGGCGTACCGTGGGTGTCGTCGGCGCAGACATAGTGGCAGGTGTTGCCGCGCATCTTCTGGAAGCGCACCCAGATGTCGGTCTGGATGTATTCGACCAGGTGTCCCAGGTGGATGCTGCCGTTGGCATAAGGCAGGGCGGAAGTCACTAAAATTTTGCGGGTCATACGGATTCCTTGAATAAGCCGCGATTGTAGCAAAACCCACGCGCCACCGCGGAATTTGGGTAAAATCGCGCCCGCACAAACCGTCAAGGAAGCAAGATGAGCATCAAGTCAGACAAGTGGATACGCCGCATGGCAGAGCAGCACGGCATGATCGAGCCGTTCTCGCCCACGCAGGTGAAAGAAGCGAACGGGCAAAAAATCGTTTCCTACGGCACCTCCAGCTACGGCTACGACATCCGCTGCGCGCGCGAATTCAAGCTGTTCACCAACATCAACAGCACCATCGTCGATCCCAAGAACTTCGACCCCAATTCGTTCGTGAACGTGGAAGCCGACTACTGCGTGATCCCGCCTAATTCGTTTGCGCTGGCGCGCACCGTCGAATATTTCCGCATCCCGCGCAATGTGCTGACCATCTGCCTGGGCAAGTCGACCTACGCGCGCTGCGGGATTATTGTAAATGTGACCCCGTTCGAGCCCGAGTGGGAAGGCTATGTGACGCTGGAATTCTCCAACACCACGCCGCTGCCCGCCAAGATCTACGCCAACGAAGGCGTGGCGCAGGTGCTGTTCTTCGAAAGCGACGAAGTGTGCGAAACCTCGTACAAAGACCGCGGCGGCAAGTATCAGGGCCAGGTCGGTGTTACCTTGCCGAAGACATAAGATGCAACCAACCCCATTTTTGCCACAGAGTACACAGAGATCACAGAGAAAACCGCTGCACTCACTCTGTGTGCTCTGTGGTCTCTGTGGCTAATCAGGTTTTTGAATTTGATGATTACCGAACAACAAGTTATCTGGCGCTCTCCCGAAGGCAAGATCATCGCCTGCGTGGAGAAGAACAAGGTGCTGCAGGAGAACCTCGCCGAAATCCGCCAGGTCTGCCGCGATGCGCTGGAAGATGCCATCCTGATGGGCTGCGACGAGCAGCAGTTTCTCATGGTGCTGGCCGAGTTGGTCGCCCGGCTCAAAAACCCCTATCCGCCCCGCGAATAGCGCCTTTGGTATTTTCCCCCGTCGCCGAAAAACCTGCGACAATCCGCGCCACTTATATATAGGCAATGCCCAGCAGGGAGTTATCCATGAAATTCAAGTTTCCCATCATCATCATCGACGAAGATTACCGTTCGGAGAATGCCAGCGGACACGGCATCCGCGCGCTGGCTGAAGCCATCGAGAAAGAGGGCATCGAAGTCGTCGGCATGACCAGCTACGGCGACCTGACTTCGTTCGCGCAGCAGCAAAGCCGCGCTTCGGCGTTCGTGCTGTCCATCGACGACGAGGAATTCGGCGGCGGCAGCGTGGAAGAAACGGAAGTCGCGCTGCGCACCCTGCGCGCGTTCGTCGAGGAGATTCGCTTCAAGAACGCCGACATCCCGATTTATCTGTACGGCGAGACGCGCACTTCGCGCCACATCCCCAACGACATCCTGCGCGAACTGCACGGCTTCATCCACATGCACGAGGACACGCCGGAATTCGTGGCGCGCCACATGATCCGCGAAGCCAAATCCTACATGGATTCGCTGGCGCCGCCGTTCTTCCGCGCATTGGTGGATTACGCGCAGGACGGTTCCTATTCCTGGCACTGTCCGGGACACTCCGGCGGCGTGGCATTCCTGAAGTCGCCGGTGGGACGCATGTTCCACCAGTTCTTCGGCGAGAACATGCTGCGCGCCGACGTGTGCAATGCGGTGGACGAACTGGGTCAACTGCTCGACCATACCGGTCCGGTGGCGGCGTCCGAGCGCAACGCGGCGCGCATTTTCAATGCCGACCACCTGTTCTTCGTCACCAACGGCACCTCCACTTCCAACAAGATCGTGTGGCACTCGATGGTGGCCCCGGACGATATCGTGGTGGTCGACCGCAACTGCCACAAGTCCATCCTGCACGCGATCATGATGACCGGCGCGGTGCCGGTGTTCCTGACCCCGACGCGCAACAACTTCGGCATCATCGGCCCGATCCCGAAATCGGAATTCGAGATGGCGAACATCCAGAAGAAGATCGATGCCAACCCCTTCATCAAGGACAAGAAGCGCAAGCCGCGCATTCTCACCATCACGCAGAGCACCTACGACGGCGTGCTGTACAACGTCGAGATGCTGAAGGACATGCTGGACGGCAGGATCGACACGCTGCATTTCGACGAGGCCTGGCTGCCGCACGCGGCGTTCCACGATTTCTACAAGGACATGCACGCCATCGGCCGCGACCGTCCGCGCGCGAAGAAATCCATGGTGTTCTCCACCCAGTCCACCCACAAGCTGCTGGCCGGTCTGAGCCAGGCTTCGCAAATCCTGGTGCGCGACAGCGAATCGCGCAAGCTCGACCGCGACTGCTTCAACGAAGCCTACCTGATGCACACCTCGACCTCGCCGCAGTACGCGATCATCGCTTCGTGCGACGTGGCGGCGGCGATGATGGAGCCGCCCGGCGGTACCGCGCTGGTGGAAGAGTCGATTGCCGAAGCGCTCGATTTCCGCCGCGCCATGCGCAAGGTGGACGACGAGTTCGGCGCCGATTGGTGGTTCAAGCTGTGGGGGCCGGATTACCTGTCGGAAGAGGGCATGGCCGAGCGCGAAGACTGGGTGCTGCGCACCGAGGACAGATGGCACGGTTTCGGCAAGCTGGCCGAAGGTTTCAACATGCTGGACCCGATCAAGGCCACCGTCATCACGCCGGGGCTGGACGTGGACGGCGATTTTGCCGACAGCGGCATCCCCGCCGGCATCGTCACCAAGTACCTGGCCGAGCACGGCGTGGTGGTGGAAAAGTGCGGCCTGTACTCGTTCTTCATCATGTTCACCATCGGCATCACCAAGGGGCGCTGGAACACCATGGTGACCGAGCTGCAGCAGTTCAAGGACGACTACGACAAGAACATGCCGCTGTGGCGCATCCTGCCCGAGTTCATCGCCAAGAATCCGCGCTACGAGAAGATCGGCCTGCGCGAACTGTGCGACGAGATTCACGGCATCTACAAGGCCAACGACGTGGCGCGCCTGACCACCGAGATGTACCTGTCCAGCATGGAACCGGCGATGAAGCCGTCCGATGCCTTCGCCAAAATGGCGCACGGCGAGATCGAGCGCGTTTCCATCGACGACCTGGAAGGCCGCGTCACCGCGGTGCTGCTGACGCCGTATCCGCCGGGCATCCCACTGCTGATCCCGGGCGAGCGTTTCAACAAGACCATCGTCGATTACCTCAAGTTCGCGCGCGATTTCAACCGCAAGTTCCCCGGCTTCGAGACCGACATCCACGGCCTGGTATCGGAGAAAACCAACGGCGATCGCGTGTACTACGTGGACTGCGTGAAATAACAAACCTGCTTCATTCGCGGAGGCCGACATGAAATTGTCTCTCGTCGTATTGATGTTGCTGGCGCTCTGTTTGTCCTGGCTGACGGACAGCCTGTGGGGTTTGGCGGGGGCGCTGATTTTGCTGTGGCTGTGGCGCTTCCTGTTCGGCACCTACATGTTGCGCGAAAAAGAGATTCCGCCGCCCGCGACGCTGCATCCGCTGGGCATGCCGCCGGTAAGCGATTCCCGCGCGCAGTTCCGCAACATGCTGGGCGCTGTCGTCACGCAGCGCCAGGGCCGATATCCCGACGAGCGCCAGCTCGATGGCATCCTGCACAATCTTGGTGAAGCGTCCCCGGCAGCGGTTCCCGTCGCATTGCCCGATGCGCCCTCCGATCTCGTCGTCATCATCGTCTCCGGCGTGCTGTGGGAATGCGTCTCCACAGTCGCGCTGCCGTTCGGCCGCGGCAAGTCGGTGGACATGGCCAGCGAATACGATTACCTCCAGCCGCGCTACGCCGCCATCGACGTGGTGCATGTGCGCGGCATCGCCACTTCGGAGCACAACGCCAAAATTGTCGAAGAAGCCATCCGCAAACACAGGGATGCAGCCAACGTCGTCATCGTCGCCTATTCCAAGGGCGTGCCGGATACGCTGGAAGCCCTGCGCCACATGGGCAGCGACATGCCGCGCAATGTGCGCGCGCTGGTCAGCGTGGCGGGCGTAGTCAGCGGCAGCCCGCTTGCCGACTGGCTCAACCGCTACAAGAGTTTTCTGGCGCTGTTGCCCACGCCCGGCGCCTGTTCCCACGTCAACGAGAATTTCCTGAAAAGCATCTCGCGCGACCGCTGCCTGCATTGGCTGGCACAACACTGGAACAGCCTGCCGCAGGGAATACGCTATTACTCGCTGGTCACTTTCGTGCAGCCGAAAAAGATGCACTGGTTCCTGCGCCTGCTGTACGCAAAACTGGCCGAAGTGGAACCGCGCAACGACAGCCATATGCTGATCCACGACCAGGTGTTGCCGGGCGCTGCGCTGCTGGGCTACCTGAAAAGCGATCACTGGGCCGTGGCGCTGCCGTTCAACCGTTCCAACCGTTCCTTCTGGAACCGATTGCTGCGCAACCACAACGCTTTCCCGCGCGAAGTGCTGTTCGAGGCGATCCTGCGTTATGTGGAAGACGATCTGCAGCATTGACAGCAAGCGCACCCTGCAACAATTAACCGAATAGTCGCATGACCCATGAGTGACGAACACGACAAACTGCGCATCGACAAATGGCTGTGGGCGGCGCGTTTTTTCAAGACGCGCAGCCTGGCGGTGGATGCGGTGGAAAGCGGCAAGGTTACGATGAACGAGGTGCGCATCAAACCGGCCAAGGCAATCGGGGTGGGCGACCACCTCGTCATCCGCCTCGGGCAATATCATTTTGAAGTCGAAGTGCTGGCCCTTTCGAACCGGCGCGGCCCCGCACCGGAAGCGCAGAAACTTTATCGCGAGAGCGACCAAAGCAAGGCGCGGCGGGCGGAGATTGCGGCCAACCTCAAAGCATTGCCGCAACCCACTTTCAAAGGCAGGCCGACCAAGCGCGACCGGCGCGACATCGAACGTTTCGAATCCGCAACCAAGGGCAAGAGCAAGAATCCGTGGGGCGATTTCGAATGACCTGCCTGGCGCCAATCCCATGACGGGCGAAACCGGCAGCAAGCCGCGCAAATCAAAGTGGCGCAGCATTGCCATGGAAGCGCTGCTGTTCGTTGCCGTTGTTGTTGCAATCCGTACCTGGCAGCAGCGCGACATGGTCAGCGGCGCTGCCCCCGCCTTGCAGGGCGCCACACTGGCCGGTCAGCCATACGCATTGCCCGCACACCCCGACCGGCCCGTGCTGGTCCACTTCTGGGCGACATGGTGTCCGGTTTGCAGCGCCGAGCAGGATTCCATCGCCGCCATCGCGCGCGACAATCCGAACGTCGTCACCATCGCCATGCAGAGCGGCAAGCCGGAAGAAGTCGCCCGCTACGCGCGCGAACAGGGAATCGCTTTCCCGGTGATAAACGACCCGCATGGCCGCCTCGCTGCCGCATGGGGCGTGCATGCGGTACCGGCCAGTTTCATCGTTGCGCCCGACGGGCAGATACGCTTTGTCGAAGTCGGCTACACCACGGGACTGGGTCTTGAACTGCGGCTGTGGTTGGCGGGAATCTGATTTCGGCGGGGAATGAAGCGGGTAGACGGCGCATTCGTGCATTTAGGCGTCATTTGCTGGCGAGCTAGAGACTTGAATCTGTTTGATTTAGTCCAATTGGACTATTGACGGAACCCGGCTAATTGTAGACACTCGCGCGCGTTCGGGAATTTCTTTCGCATTATGGTGACCGCGAATTGGAGAAGTAGGGTTGGCCCGCGCTTGTGGGCGGTTTTGGTGTGTTTTTTTACTTACAGGAGTATCGAGATAATGAAGAAATTTGCATTGGCAGGCGTAACGTTGGCGTTGGCAATGGCTGCTGGAAGCGCATCGGCTGGCACCCCGGCTGCAAATACATTTGGTCTTAACGTCGCAGTCGGCACGGCGACCACGCCGATGGACTTCATGGTCGGCGGCAAATATTTCTTTGCCAAGGACATGGCGGTGTTGGCCGGAGTGGGTCTGCAATTTGCCGATAGCGGCGCTGCAACCAACAACAAATCGACCAATATCGGAATGATGGGCGGCTTCCGGAAATATTTGAAGACTGACGACCTGGCACCGTTTGTCGGCGGTCAAATTCAATACGTTTCCACCAAGCCAAACGGCGGCGACCAAACCGATTTCGCCATCTTTGCCGAGGGTGGCGCAGAATATTTCCTGACCAAACAATTCAGCTTCGAAGGTTCTGTTTATGTTGGTTACGTGTCGAGCGAGATCAAACCAGCCGGTGCAGCTTCTTCGACCAAAGCCACCGCATTTGGAACGGCCAGGGGCAACCTGAGCGTTAACTTTTACTTCTAAGGTGTGAATTGTTCCTGAGTGTATTGGTAGGAGATTAATCGATACCGCACCTGGAAAAACGTTGTGAATAAAGAGGCCGGGAGCTGAGCATCCCGGCCTCTTTGTTTTGTCCATATATATAAGATATGCCGACGCAGGATATAAGCTATAACAACCAGCTACAATTGCTTGTTGTTTCAGTAAATTATCTTTTTTCTTTCGTTTTCCGGAATTCCTGCATTTAACGAATGCAAATAATAAATTAAAGAAGCGCAAATTCCTGCCGACAAGCTAATTCATAAGTCGAAGTGGGTTGGAGAGGCCGCAAGAAGCCCGATCAGCCTGTCAATGGAGGATTGATTTCAACGGGTATCAAGTTTCACGATTGGTACTGTCAATTACTAAACGATCAAAGAAGGAGTTGCGACATGAAAAAGCTAGCGTCGTTGTTAACGGTGGGTGTGCTCGTCGGCACCCTGGCAGGTTGCGGTGGAGGTGGAGGCGGCGCGTCATCGGGCACGCCCTCTACCACGACGGGTGTTGCAACGCCCGCTTCCGTATCCATCGTCACTGCGAAATAAGGGGTCATCATGAAAACCTTAAAACTTCATCAACTCGCTACGCTGGCTTTTGCTTTGTTGTTTGGCGCGGCAGTCTCGGCGGCACCCACGCCCACATCGCCGTATGTCACCGACCCGCAGCATGAATACGTTCAGGATGCGACCTCGGAAGCAATCAACACGGTCAATATGGTGTTGTGCATCATGAATGGCATGAACATCGTCGACAGCGGCATGCTCAACGTCGGTCCTTATATCGCACTGATCGACATGAACAAATGCGATGCGAAAGGCGGCTCCAGCAGCTCTTCCAGCGGTTCTTCCGGCGCCAGCACTGCAGTGAACTACATGACGGCAGTCGTCAACGCGACTCGCGCCAACGACACATCACCGATGATTGGCAATGTGTGGATGTCGATGACCGAAGAAGGCAGGAAGCAGGACATCTATGTCAGGCTGACCGCAACCACGGCGCCATCCGCCACGCTCCCCTACGGCGTATTCCGCCTGGACTTCCTTGGCAAGGATGCGAGCAATGTCACACAGTTCAACGGCTACATCGATTCTTCAACCGGCTCGCTGCAGTACTACGAAACGGGACCCAATTCGTCCAACGTCTCGTTGAACATGGCAGCCAGTACCACCGATGCGGGAAGCGGCATCATGACGCTCGGCGTCAGTAACTGGAACCCGACTGCTTTAACCTACAATTTCAATTACAACACAGACTTCTTCCGTCGCAGCGACGGCACCAACGATCAGTGCTTCGATCGCTTGAAAGCCAATGCCAAACGCTCCGTCTGGCGTTATGGAACTTACAATAGCAACGACGGCAGCCGGGTGGATCAGGCCAATCCGAGTTTCCAGCTCAATGGCACTTACGCAGGCAGCTCTTACTACGGCTATGCCAGTTATTGGGGTATGGGTTTCCAGGGACTGGACCTCAACACCATTGCAGACGCCAACCCGATCAGCGGCCTGGTTGTGACCGATCAGCGACCCGGACACACCGATACATTCAGCCTGTCCAAGGTCGGCGGCAAGCTGACCAAATGGACCAGAAACGCAACAACCCTTGCCGCGATGGATGGCATCCCGTTCTATTTTTCCGGAGACCTGAACGGCGCCATGACGGACAACCCGACCGAAGTGAACGGCTGGTTCAACTGGCAAATGCAGTGGAACAATACGGCACAAAACTTCACCGTAACGGGCAAGCAAGTGTGCGGATCAAATAACTGCACGCTCACCGCACTCAATACTATTGCTACGGTTGCAGCCGCCACATTCAACAACAAGCCCATTTCGGGTTGGTCCGATTCGTTCGGGGGAAGCATCAACATTCCCTACACCACCGCTCCCCACGTTTCCGGCGATACGGTAACCTACTTTACCCAGTCCACTGTTATTCCGGGTTCTGCAGGCGCGCCCACGGCTTTGTATTGCCTCAACTCCTGCCTGGATGCGACTTCCGTCGGTTTGGCCAATGGCTATGTGGCACCTGCCGCAGCGCCCAATCCGTTTAGCACGGTCACGGCCAACCAGTGGGGTTCTGCCACGCTGGGGAATACGATCAACTACACGTATGGCGCCGCAGGTTTGTTGCATGGCACAACGAGCATGATCATCGCCAATGCCGCATTTTTTAGCGCAAGCCCGAATTATCAGTACGGGCTGTCGACCGGCAGGTTGTTCGATACGGATTTCGCACCATGCAGTGGTGCGGGTGCCAGTCCTGTCTGCGAACCGAGCGATCCAGCGACCTTCTATTCCTGGTCGACCGGCACCGGCCAGTGGAACCAGAGCATGTGGCTGACGCGAACGAACGGTGCCAATTCAGGCGCGGTGGTTGCGTTCGATCCGCCGCAAAACATCATGTATACCGTGCCGGCCGGTGCGGCCTACGGAACCTGGGCGAACAAGGCGATACAGTTGCAGTTCAACGGTTTCGGCAACCTGTATGGCATCCCCGGATATTGCGTGAGCCCGATTAGCAATGCCGAGGTGCCCTGCGGTCCGAATACGCGTTATGTGCCTGCATTCTCCATGCCTGACGGCGCTACCATGTCGCTGGGTACCACCCCGCTGATCATCAAGGCATTGGATGCCGAAGTGCGGCTCAACGATCTCGGTGCGGGTGCTGCGCAGTGTTCCGCCATGTCGCTCGCCACAACGCTCACGGCGCCTACCGGCGGTACGCATGACCCGTCCAGTTCCGCCGATGCTTATTACATCGGCGTCAAACCGGCAGTCACCACCGCCCCCAAGGTGATAGACGGCGTAGTGCAGTACTAAGGCAGGTTTCAAGGAAGCAGGAGAAAAGCGCGGCTTGCCGCGCTTTTTTCTTGCCGCGTGCCTGGTCGGAAAAAGAAAAGGCATGAGTTAAACTGCAAGCCATGAACGAGCGTCTCCGTCTCCCCATTTCCATCCTGGCCAGCCTCCTGCTGCACATCGCCGTGCTGATGTTGATCGCAGGGCAGCTAAAAGAGCGCGTCACGGACGGTCGCGGATTGCTGCAGGTGTTTTTGCAGAACAAAGTCCGGGAACAGGGGCGCCCGTTGCAGTTGGCGGTAAGCAATGCCGCACCCGCCATCAAGAATCCGCAGGTCAAGGCGCATAAGCCGGCGGCCATCAAGTTGCCGCAATCCATTGCGGCAGGCCGGCCGGCCTCCGGCCGTTTTCGCTGGCAACCTCCGCCAGCAAATCAGCAGGACGAACTGACGAGTTCCATGCAGATCGCCCAATTCGCGCAGCAACGCGAATCGCGCAAGGCGGGAGTCATGGCCGGGCTGTCCAATCTGGCGGCGCAATTGCGCCCGCTCGTCAAGACGCGCATCGCTTGTACGCAGCAGGCCGACAATGAAATTAATTGCCTGCCCGAACCGGAAAAAAACCTGCGCCCGCTGCTGGAGCAATTATTCGGCCTGGCTATCGAAGCGCGCCGCCTCGGCGTCGCCGAAAATCCGCTGCGCATGGAGTTCGGCCCGGAAGCGGGCGTCAGCGTCATGCTGCGTCAGTGACGGCGATTCAAGCGAAAAGAATAAGGAATCGCCGTTTGGGCCGTCACACCGAGGCCGGTGTTCAGTTGATTGAAATCACCGGGTTCCGGTCTTCGCTGGCCGTAGTAGGAGCGCAACTTGTTGCGCGATGTCTGTGGGTCGCCCGACAAGTCGGGCTCCTACAACGCACGAACGCTAAGCGCAGGGATAACGGCGCTGGAAGTCTTCCATGAAGCCGGCCAGTTGTTCGACTGCCGCAAGCGTCAGTCCATTGTAGAGCGAGGCGCGAATGCCGCCGGTTGAGCGATGACCGGCAAGCCCGGTGAATCCGGCGCGCTCCGCTTCGGCAAGGAAGCGCTTTTCACTTTCCGGGCTCGCCATATCGAACGTGACGTTCATCAGGGAGCGGTCGCGCGTTTCGATCCTGCCGCGATAGAAGTCGTTGCTGTTGTCCAGCAGGCGATACAGCAGTTCCGCCTTGCTCCGGTTGATTTCCGCCATGCGCGCCAAGCCGCCGATTTCGTTGAGCAACCAGCGCGAAATCAGCAACACGACGTAGATCGCAAACACCGGCGGGGTGTTGTAGTTGGAATGCGATTGGATGTGGTTGCGGTAGTCCAGGAATCCGGGCAGGTTGGTTGGCGCGTCCTGCAGCAATTCGTCGCGAACCACCACCACCGTGACGCCGGCCGGGCCGATGTTCTTTTGCGCGTGCGCGTAGATCAGCGAGTGGCGATTGGCCGCGCAGGGTTGCGACAGGAAGTCCGACGACATGTCGCAAACGCGCGGCACATCGTCCCGCCCCGGCACATGATGGAACTGCAGCCCCTCCACCGTTTCGTTGGAGACGTAATGCAGGTAGGGGGCATCCGGCGAAAACACCGGTTCGCCGTCGCCGGGCAGTTGCCGGAAGCCGTCGGCTTCGCCGCTCCACACGATGCGAACCGGACCTTCGCGCCCGGCCTCGGCGATGGCCCTGCCGCTCCAGTAGCCGGTATGCAGATAATCCGCCGGAGTCGTTTTGCCCCGCAGCAGCGTCATCGGCACCATCGAGAATTGCTGCGTCGCGCCGCCCTGCAAAAACAGCACGCGATAGTTCCCGGACAGGCCCAGCAGTTCGCGGATATTGTTTTCCAGTTCGGCCACCACCGATGCAAACCAGTCGGAACGATGGCTGATGCCGAGAATGGACAAACCGACGCCGGGCACCTCGACGATGGATTGCTGGGCTAGCAGCAATACGCTTTCCGGCAATGCGCCCGGTCCGGCGGAGAAATTGAGGCGGTTGAGCGGCTTCATTTGCGGGTCAGGCGGAAGAGGAAATCCCGGAACGCGTCCTGCACCTTTTGCATATGAACTTGCTTGTAGGGAAAGAGCGGCTCCGGATCCATGGCATGCACGACCATGGTATGGTCGATCTCGAATACCAGCAATCGGCCGTCCTGCGTTTCAGCGCAGTCGATGCACAGATAGTCGAGCCGGGTGCGCCGGTGGATCGCGCCCAGCGCAGCGCGGTGGCGCAATGCGAAGTCGTCGAAGCGTTCCATGAAGGCGGATTCTTCCTCGCGCTTGGCGGCATCTTCATACATGCCGGCGTTGACGTAATGGATCATCCAGTTCGACGAAACACCCATGTGGCTCGCGAACGGCTTGCCGTCAACCAGTACGACGCGGAATTTGCGGAACATCCCGTCGCTGCCGCGGTAATCGATGAACGGGGACAGGAAGAACTTGTCGTCCCGCACCCCGGCAAGATAGGCAGCGAGCGCTTCGTCATTTTCGATCCTGGCGAGATCGCGTCCGGCATGCGATCCGACCGGGCGCACGATGACGGGATAGTCGCATCTGGCAAATTGCGCGGACAGGCGGGCGCGGCCTGCCGCGGTCTCCGTCAACACCGAACGGGCTGCATGCAGGGTTGGCGGGATGAGTAAGCCTGGCGCGTTCTGCAGGAGCTTGCTGGCCGCTTCGCGTCCCGTGGCGGGAATATTTTGCGGCGCGTTAATGACCGGTCGGGGCCAATGCGCCAACGAGCGCTGCAACGCGGAAAGCGCTTCGCGATTCTCATCGGCCTCGGAAATGGCGACGAATACCGCATCGTGCTCGGGGACGGGCAGAGCCAGCGGGTCGCCCGGAGAAACGTAGTAGTAAATCAGTTCGACATCGCTGTTTTCCAGCAGGCAATCGAGCGGCGTATTCGCGGAAATGTCGCCGGGGACGGAAAGCATCAGCAGGCGCACGCGGGCGGGCTGCATTGCGGCTAGGCGATAGATGCGCCGTTGCTGCAGCGCGAGTGCCTGGATAGACAAGCCGGCATCGCGCTGCCCCAGGCATTGCATGAGCACGGACAAATTCATCCACAGCGGCGCGTCGGCGGCATTCTCCCCGGCTTGCTGCAGCATTTCCTGCCCGTAGGGGCGCAAGTCGATGCCGGCAATGCTTGAACGCAAAAAAGGCGCCAAGCCGATAAATGGCGTCTCAACCATTTTGCAGTCATCGGGAAGGACGGAATTCATCTGTATTGAGGATGGCGCATATTCTTCGATCATAAGGCGTGTCCGAAACGCTTCTCGTGTGGCGTCCGCGCATGGGCGAACCGGGCGAAAGCTGTTGGCTAGGGTAGTTCACCCGGATTGTATCAATGCGGGGAATAGAGGGAAGTAAGCAATGCTATACGCCGGATTGCCTGTGAGGACACAACCGGCGAATGAGTGTGTGGAATTGCCCGGAGTTGCTAAACGGGGTCGACGCCGGCGCGGGTTATTCGCCTGCGCATCGTGCGATCTCCTGGTAGGTCTTCAGTTCCAGGCAATAGCGCAAATCGAGCGACTTGGAACGATTCGTCTTGGTCGGGATGTCGCGGTTGGAACTGGAGAGATACGGGGGTGGCTGCGGCTCTTCGGCGGCGGAAGATGAAGCGGGTTCGGCGGGCTGCGCCATGGGTTCCGCCATGGGCTGCGCCATGGATTCCGTCTCGTCGGCAGCGAGTGCGATTCCGCTGAATAGCAATAACGCCACGGCAATCAAATTCGGATATTTGACTTTCATGCATCGCTCCTTGAGAGATTGATGTCTAAATGTACCGGAATCCATCGTCTTTGACCATCCGCGCAGGCCATGCTGCAAAAACAAAAAGCGGATGCCAGCATCCGCTTTTTGCCGTTGCACAAATTTGAGTCAACGCCTATTTCCGGCCTCCGGCACCCATGCCTCCTCCGGCCGGGCCCATGCCGCCACCGGGCCCCATCATCCTGCCCTGTGCCATGGGCTCATCCGGCAACGTCACTCCCTTTTCCTTGGCGCGCTCCTGCATTCTCTTGTGGTGCTCCATGCGATACGCCTCGCGCTCTTCATTGGTCTTGAATGAACGCATCATGCTGCGATGCTGCATGCGCTCCTGCTCGGTCATCAACTGGCTGCCGTATATCTGTTCCTGATCTTGCAGTTTGGTCTGATCCTGGGTTCGATCCTGCGCCTGAACCTTGTCCGCTGCGACAGCAACACCACCAGCGAGTATCAACGAGCAAGCAAGCGCCGAAACAGTCAATGTGCGAATTACCATGATTACCTCCGAATGCACGGGGTTCGAGGGAGCAACGTAACGGCCCACCCCGCACGGCAGCTACGTCAGTCGGATAATGTGGACGTATCCGGCAGGCGCATTATTGAAGAGAGGCATTGGAACTACAAGGCGACAGAATAAAGAGTGAATAGTTCACTGTGACTTGTCCCCGGCAATGGGGAGCATTGATTACACCATCGGTGGCGATGTCTTCAGAATGTGCTTTTTCATCTTGCCCATCACATGCATCTCGCATTTCCTGCAGTCGAATTCCAGTCTCAACTTTTCGCTGCCGTTGACCAGCATCATCGGCTCGGCGCGCACCTGGCCCTGCACACCGATCACGCCCCTGGCTTGTCGCGGGCACAGGCTCAGCGAATAGCGGATGCAGTGGCGGGTGATCATCAGCGAGACTTCGCCGGTTTCCTGGTGTTGTTCGTAGGCGGCAGCCATGAGCTTGACGCCGTGCTTGGCGTAGAAGGATTGCGCGGCGGAGTTGTAGACATTGGCGAGGTAGGAAAGTGTCTCTTCCGGATACTGCGCGGGCGGTTCCACCGCAGCTTTGCGCGGTAGCGGTTGATGTGCGGCGAGGCGGGCGGCTTCGAGTTTTTCCACGGCGTCGCGGCGGAGTTTGTTGGCAAGCGAACTGGGGACGAACCAGGGTTGTGTCCAGTGAATCGCAATAGCTTCGGCACTCCCTCCCCCTTGCAGGGGGACAACCAGCGACTTGCCCGCTTGCGGGCTTAGTCGAATGGCTGGTAGTTCCATCAGGGCTGGGGTGGGGGTAGAAGCGTTGAGTGATGCCTGAAATTCCACCCTCTCCCTAGCCCTCTCCCTGCAAGGGAGAGGGGATGGAGTTGTGGGGCGCAATTCGAAATCGGTATTGCCGAAACGCGCCAGCTGTTCGCGCACGCTGCTTTCCGCTTCCGCCGGATTCTTGGCGGTCTGCTTTTCAAACGCGGCGCTGACGGTGGCGCTGATGTCATCCTCATCTTGCAGGGTGAGCGAGAAGCCATCCGCCGTTTCGGCGAAGGCAGCGTGTATGCCGATCCTGCGTTCGGCGGATTTCTTGTTGAGCGTCATTTCCCAGGCGTGGTCGCGGTTGCGGCTGATGGCGAGGCCGACGCGCAAGCCGGTCAGGGTGTGCATGGGTTCGTTCGGGAATACGCGCCACACTTTACCTTTGTGCTCGACCACGTTCGCCTGCAAACCGATCACTTCGCGCTTGTGCAGGTAATTCAGGCCGTCGCTGTTGGCCAGGTCTTCGTTGGATTCCATCTCGAACCACATGTCGCCGAGCTTGGTCACGCAGCCGAGTTCCAGCCCGACGAAAGTGGGCGTGTCAAAAGCGCCGATGTTGGCCTTGCGGCCCTGCGAGAAGTAATCCGTTGCGCCGCGATGGAAGGTCTTGTCCGGATTCGGCGTGAACAGCAGTTTCGTTTTGCCGCTGGAGGCAGAATGTAACTCCGGACGCTCGTTCAAAATCTCGTCGAGCAACTGGCGGTAGTGGCCGGTGATGTTCTTCACATAGGGCGCATCCTTGTAGCGCCCCTCGATCTTGAAGCTGCGCACCCCGGCGTCGATCAACGCGCGCAGGTTGCCGCTCTGGTTGTTGTCCTTCACCGACAGCAGGTGTTTCTCGAACGCGACGATCTGGCCTTTGTCGTCTTGCAGCGTGTAAGGCAGGCGGCAGGCCTGCGAGCAGTCACCGCGGTTGGCGCTGCGCCCGGTGTGCGCGTGGCTGATGTAGCACTGGCCGGAATAGGCCACGCACAGTGCGCCGTGGATGAAGTGTTCGATGACGGTGTCGGCCGGCACGGCGGCACGCACGGCTTTGATTTCCTCGATGGTCAGTTCGCGCGCCAGCACCAGTTGCGAAAAGCCGACATCGGCGAGGAACCTCGCCTTCTCCGGCGTGCGGATGTCGCACTGTGTAGATGCATGCAGATCGATGGGTGGCAGGTCGAGTTCGAGCAGGCCCATGTCTTGCACGATGAGTGCGTCCACGCCGATGTCGTAGCAGTCGTGCGCGAGCTTGCGCGCCGCATCCAGTTCGCTGTCGTGCAGGATGGTGTTGAGCGTGACATATATTTTGGCGCGGAAGCGGTGTGCGAAGTTCACCAGTTCTGCGATGTCTTGCAGCGAGTTGCCCGCCTTGTCGCGCGCACCGAACGACGGTCCGCCGATGTAGACGGCATCCGCGCCGTGCAATATGGCCTCGCGGGCAATGGCGGCGGTTTTTGCCGGTGCGAGAAGCTCAAGGGCGGGGGCGAGGAGTTCGAGGGCCTGGGTAGATTCAGTCATCGCCGGATTATACCGGAGGGGATAGCCCCATCGCCTGGGCCAGCGCCGTACAGCTCCTTCCCCCTTGCAGGGGGAAGGTTGGGATGGGGGTAGAACTGTGAGAAATCCCTGAGACTCTACCCCCACCCTAACCCTCCCCCTGCAAGGGGGAGGGGATGTTGGCCAAGATCACTTCGACCTGAAGATGATCTCTTTCATCCGCTCCAGCTTCGGCGACACCACCGGCACGGTCAGCATGGTGCTGGCGACGGCCATCAGCAACAGCGCGGTGAAGGTCTCGCTGGTGATGATCTGCTTGTCGAGCAGGATGTTGGCGAAGATGATCATGATCAGCGCCTTGGTTTGCAGCAGCCAGCCGATGATGGAGGCTTCGCCCGGCTTCCATTTCAGAATCTTCCCGGCGGCGTGGATGCCGATCAGTTTTCCCGACACCGAGGCAAGCAGCAGCACGCCGGCGGCAATGAACACGGTGCTGCCGCCCATTGCCCAGTTGGTGCGCAGGCCGGTGCTGAGGAAGAACACCGGCATGATCACCAGCAGCACGTGGTGGCGCATCAGGTCCATTTTCTTCTGGTCGAACCAGTGGCTGTCGGTGACCGCGCCGGCGAGGAAAGCGCCGACCATGAAGTGCAGGCCGGACCAGTCGGCGCCGAAGCCGCACACCGCCAGCCAGATCAGGCCGACATACCAGCGGTCGCGCTCTTCCAGCCACACCATGAGTTTGCGGAACAGATAAGCGGCGACGGCGAAGGCGATCAGGAAGCCGAGCTGTTTGCCGACGCGCTCCCAGTCCATCAGAATCAGCGCCAGTACGCCCCAGATGGCGACGTCGTCCATGCTGGCGTAGCGCAGGATGCGCTGGCCGATGGGCTGGCGCAGGATGGCGAGTTTTTCCATGAACAGGATGAGGATGGGCAGCGCGGTGACGGCGCAGGCCATGCCTACGCCCAGTACGAATTGCCAGCTCAGCGCCCTGGGGCCGATCCAGCCGTCGCACATCAGCATGCCCAGACCGGCGAGGCAGCCGAACAGCAGCGGTGTGCCGAGCGCCAGCCCGGCGGTGATGCCGCTTTCGCGGCGATATTTCCACGCCTGGCGCAGGTCGAGTTCGATGCCCGCGATCCACACGAACACCATCACCGCCCACCACGCGATGCCGTTGAGCGACTGGATGACCTGCGGGGTGAATACGAAGCCGTAGTAATCGGGAAAGGCCGCGCCCAGGATGCCGGGGCCGAGCAGGATGCCGGTGATGATCTGCACCACCACCAACGGCGCGTAGTACTCCGTCCTGCCCACCCGCCAGATGAGATAGGGGATGGTGAAGATCAACGTCATCGCGATGAGGAAGATTTCGGTGGTGCTCATGGCGGCGTGCATGGCGATATCTCGGGGGTTTTTAACAGCCGCGAAGTATGCCACAAGCACATGACCGGAACCGGTGCAGGTGTATTGCCCGAGCAAGCTTGTCCGGTTCCGGTGAAACGCACATAATCCGCTCTATCGGGGATATGGCAGCCTCCCCGCTTCAAGACGATTCCTCGTCCAAGGTCTGCGCTACATTGGATCATCCCAAGGAGGAATCATGGACACGACGCAGCAAACTTCCGACAACACCCAAGCCCCTGCCCGGGTCACCTTGGCGCAGGCCTTCCGCTATTGGCTCAAACTCGGCTTCATCAGCTTCGGCGGCCCGGCCGGGCAGATCGCCCTTATGCATCACGATCTGGTCGAACAGAAACGCTGGATCTCCGAGAAGCGCTTTCTGCATGCGCTCAACTACTGCATGCTGCTGCCCGGCCCGGAGGCGATCCAGCTCGCCACCTACATCGGCTGGCTGATGCACCGGGGCTGGGGTGGCATCATCGCGGGGGTGATGTTCCTGCTTCCCTCGCTGTTCATCCTGATCGCGCTGTCCTGGTTCTATATCGCGTTCGGCGATGTGCCGCTGGTGGCCGGGTTGTTCTACGGCATCAAACCGGCGGTGACCGCCATCGTGGTGCAGGCCGCGTATCGCATTGGTTCGCGCGCGCTCAAGAACAACTGGCTGTGGGCCATCGCGGCGGCGGCGTTCGTGGCGATCTTCGCGCTCAATGTGCCGTTCCCGGCCATCGTCATGGTCGCGGCGCTGATCGGATACTTCGGCGGACGCTTTATGCCGGACAAGTTCGCGCTCGGCGGCGGGCACGGCAAAGCGGGAAAATCTTTCGGCGCGGCGCTGATCGACGACCACACGCCGACACCGGAACACGCGAAATTCAGGTGGTCAGGGCTGGCAAAAGTGGCGGTGCTCGGCGGCCTGCTGTGGCTGCTGCCGATGGCGCTGCTGACGCTGAGTTATGGCTGGGATCACACGTTCACCCAGATGGGCTGGTTCTTCACCAAGGCCGCGCTGCTCACCTTCGGCGGCGCTTATGCGGTGCTGCCCTATGTGTATCAGGGCGCGGTCGTGCATTACGGCTGGCTCACGCCGACGCAGATGATCGACGGTCTGGCACTCGGCGAGACCACACCGGGGCCGCTCATCATGGTGGTGGCGTTCGTCGGCTTCATTGGCGGTTACACGCAGGCGCTGTTCGGCGCGGAGAATGTGTTCCTGGCCGGTGCGGTCGCCGCAATCCTGGTGACATGGTTCACCTTCCTGCCCTCGTTCATGTTCATCTTCGCCGGCGGCCCGCTGGTCGAGACCACGCACGGCGACCTCAAGTTCACCGCACCGCTCACCGCGATCACCGCGGCGGTGGTCGGCGTGATTTTGAATCTGGGGCTGTTCTTCGGCTATCACGTGCTGTGGCCGAAGGGATTTGAGGGGGCGTTCGACTGGGTGTCGGCCTTGCTTGCGCTGGCGGCTGCGGTGGCGTTGTTCCGCTTCAAGCGCGGCGTCATCGAAGTCATCGCGGCCAGTGCCGTGATCGGTCTCGTGCTGAAAACCATCTTCTGATTCAAATCCGTCATTCCGGCGCAGGCCTGAATCCAGCAAAAACAAACAGCCCGCGAAGCGGACCAAACCTGGTTTTGACCCGCTACGCGGGGATTTTCCTTTGAACTGGATTCCGGCCTTCACCCGCAAGGGGTACGCCGTGGTTGTAAGGGGCTAAAGCCCCAACAACACACGCAGCGCCGGAATGACGAGCTTCCTAGATCAACCCCATCATCACCAACGCGATGAACGCCGCAAACAGCGCAAAGTGGCTGATGCCCTCGATGGCGTTGGTCTCGCCGTCGTGCAGGTTGTTCATCACGGTGACGAAGGTGAGCAGCAGCATGCCGGCCTGCACCGGGGTGAGCGCCATGACGATGCGTTCGCCGGTGAACAGCGCGATGCCCTCGATCACCGGCAGGGTGAGCAGCACGGTGGCCAAGGATGCGCCGAGCGCGATGTTGACCGTGGTCTGCATGCGGTTGTTCTGCGCGGCGCGCAGGGCGGTAAGGATCTCCGGGCTGGCGGAGATCAGCGCGACCAGCACGGCGGGGATGGCCTTGGGCAGGCTGCTGCCGGCGAGTCCCGCATCCAGCAACACCGACATCACTTCCGAAAGCAGGCCGACCAATATGATCGCGCCGACCATCATCGCGACGTGCAGCGCGTTCGGACTGTGCGCCTCGTCGTGCGCTTCCTCGTCGGTCTCGGAGGAGTACTCGAAGAACTTGCGATGCTCCACGGTCTGCAAGCGCAGGAAGCCGACGTACATCAGCGCCATCGTGCATACCGAGAACACAGAGTAGAAATGCCACTGCGCATCCGGCACGAAGTCCGGGATGAACATGCCGATGCCGATGGCGACCAGCAGCATGGCGACATAGGAGTTGGCCGAGGAGATGTTGTACTTGGTCTGGCCATGCTTGAGGCCGCCGACGATGGCGGCGAGGCCGAGGATGCCGTTGATGTCGAACATCACGGCGGCGAACACGGTGTCGCGCGCCAGCGTCGGGTTCGGTGCGCCCTGCAGCAGCACGATCAGGATCACCACTTCGACGGAGACTGCCGCCAGCGTGAGGATCAGCGTGCCGTAGGGTTCGCCCAGGCGCAGCGCCAGCACTTCGGCGTGGTGCGCGATGCGGAAGGCGACGCCGATGATGGCGGCGAGGATCACCAGCAGCAGGCCCCACAGCGTAGCGCCACCGTGTTCGACTGCGCCGTGTTCCAGCGCAAAGCCCAAACCGAGCACGATGAGCGCGATGGCGATGGGGAGTTCGGATTTCAGGTATTTCATGGCGGGATTCTTCTTGGTTGACGAAATGCTGCGCCGGATTATACCGGATGAGACAATGGCGGCTGTGTCGGTATAAGTGCGTGCAGCGTGAATATGAAAAAACTCGGGATGGTTTTGTTGTTGGGATGGTCGTTCGCCATTTTGCCGATGAATGTCTGGGGCGAAGGCTGGTCGCTAGGCGGGGCGGATTGGGGGAGGCTGACGCTGGGGGTCGTCTCCGGCATCGCCGCGCATGAGGTCGGGCATATGGTGGTGGCGAAGAGCAAGGGCTACCGCGTGAGCCACGACGGCCTGTCGATCACCTATCCGGGCGTGGATTTCACGCGCTCGGGGCAATTGCAACTGGCCTCCGCCGGTTACCAGACGCAATGGGTGTTGTCGGAACTGGTGCTGCGCGACAACAACTGGCAAGAGCGCAAAACGCCGCCGTCGGACTTCGGCGCGGGCATTGTGATTTCCAGCGTGGGCGTATCGGCCGCCTACCTGACTATCCTCAAGCACCAACTCAACGGCGATGTGTACGGCGTATCGCGCGCCAGCGGCATGTCGCACGACCGGGCGGCATTGCTGATGGCCATCCCGGCGGCACTGGATGCGTGGAGATTGTTCGGCGATGACGTGCCGGAGTGGGTGCCCAACCTCGCTGTGGCGAGCAAGGGCGTCGAGATGGCCTGGATATGGGCTTATTAGTTCCGGGAGCGCCGACGTCCCGTCGGCATTTGACATCGACCATTGCCGACGGGACGTCGGCGCGCCCAGGCTATTTCCTGCAGTAGGTCACGAAATGATATTCCAGCGGCTGCGGCGTTTCTTGCGAGCGCACTTCGCGCGAGGTTTCGCGCCATTCGCTTTTATCGAACTCGGGGAAATGCGCATCGCCTTCCACGTCCTGCCGGATTTCGGTGATGTAGAGCGTATCAACCAACGACAGGGCCTGCCGGTAAAGCTCGGCACCGCCTACGATAAAAATCTCCTTGTCGTCGGCGCAAATCGCAATCGCCTCTTTCAGCGAGTGCGCGACGACGCAACCTGCGATCTCAAGATCGTCGTTGCGCGAGACCACCACGGTGGTGCGTCCCGGCAGCGGCTTGCCGATGGAGTCGAAGGTCTTGCGCCCCATGATCATGTGATGGCCCATGGTCAGCGTCTTGAAATGCTTGAGGTCTTCCGGGCAGCGCCAAGGCAGTGTGTTGTTCACACCGATAGTCCGATTGCGCGCCATCGCCACTATCAAGGACAGTTTGCTCATACCGCTACCGGAGCTTTAATGGCGGGGTGGGGATCGTAACCCTCCAGCGTGAAATCCTCGAATCGGAATTTGAAGATATCCTTCACGTCGGGGCTGATCTTCATGGTTGGCAGCGCACGCGGTTCGCGCGACAGTTGCAATTGCGTCTGTTCCATGTGATTTGAATAAAGGTGCGCGTCGCCGAAGGTATGCACGAAGTCGCCGTATTGCAGGCCGCATACCTGCGCCATCATCATGGTGAGCAGGGCGTAGCTGGCTATATTGAAGGGTACGCCGAGGAAGATATCGGCGCTGCGCTGGTAGAGCTGGCAGGACAATTTCCCGTCCGCCACATAAAACTGGAAGAAGGCATGGCAGGGCGCCAGCGCCATCTTGTTCAGTTCGCCCACGTTCCAGGCCGAAACGATGATGCGGCGCGAATCGGGGTTATGCTTGATCTGCTCGACGGCATCCCATATCTGGTCGATGGCGCGGCCGTCCACGCTTTCCCACGAGCGCCACTGCTTGCCGTACACCGGGCCGAGCTCGCCGTTCTCGTCCGCCCACTCGTCCCAGATGGAAACCCCGTTGTCCTTGAGGTATCTGGTGTTGGTGCTGCCCTGCAGGAACCACAACAGTTCATGGACGATGGATTTCAGGTGGCACTTCTTGGTGGTGACCAGCGGGAAACCCTGCGACAGGTCGAAACGCATCTGGTAGCCGAACACGCTGGTAGTGCCGGTGCCGGTGCGGTCGGATTTATGGGTGCCGTGATCCAGCACGTGCTGCATGAGGTCGAGATAGGCGCGCATTCAAAAACCTTTTCCGCAGATTACGCAGATTTCACAGATTAAAGCTGCCGTGATTACGACAAGGCGAGGCAAGAGACAGGGGTTGAATCTGCGTCAATCTGCGTAATCTGCGGACAGAAAGTATTTTCAGCGATAATGACCAGACACATCATTTATCGAGGACGTAATGCTAGCACAACTGACCCTGTTTCCCGCCCTGCCCAAGACGCTGAACGCCACGCACTTGCTGGTGCTGCTGCCCAAAGCGAAGGTACTCCCCAAGGATGTTCCGCACGGCGAACTGCTCGCCAGCGTGCTCAAGCGCCGCGACATGAAGGCTGACGAACTGGCGAAGTCGCCGATTGCCGCGAATGCTATCAACGGCACGCTGGTGGCGTGGGCGATGCTGGATTTCGACAGGGACACTTTCGCGCAGCAGGTGCAGGTGCGCAAGGGTTTGCAGTTGCTGCTGGAAGAGCAGCCGAAGGGCATCGCAATTGCCGTGTCGGGCAGCCATGCGCAACAGGCCGCCGAACTGGCGGTATATGGCGCCTGGGTGAACGGCGCGCTGCTGCCGGTGCACAAGAAGAAGGACGAGCGCAAGGCGCTGCAGAAGATCGAGGTGTACGGACTTCCACAGTCCCTTCCCCCTGGCAGGGGGAAGGCCAGGATGGGGGTGGAGTCGCGGAGTAGCAAGGTGTCTACCCCCTCCCTGACCCCACCCGCAAGGGGTACGCCGGTGGGTACCCCGCCGCATGGCGGCGACCCTTCCGCAGTCCCCCTGCAAGGGGGAGGGAATGTTGGTGTGTTCGATGCGCTCAAGGCGCAGGCCGCAGGCAATCTGCTGTGCCGCGAGCTGACCGTGCTGCCGCCCAATGAACTCACACCGGGCGCCTACCGCCTGCGCGTGAAGAAACTGGCGCAGGCCAACGGCTGGAAGTATGAAGAGTTCACCATGCCGAAATTACGCAAGATGGGCGCGGGCGCGTTCGTCGCGGTGGCGCAGGGCAGCGATCCGGAAGATGCTGCCATCGTGCATCTTTCCTACAAACATCCCAAAGCCAAACACACCGTCGCGCTGGTGGGCAAGGGCATCTGTTTTGACACCGGCGGCCACAACCTCAAGCCCTCGCGCTACATGCACAACATGCACGAGGACATGAACGGCTCCGCGGTCACGCTCGGCATCCTGCTCGCCGCCTCGCAACAGAAGCTGCCGCTGAACATCGACTGCTGGCTGGCGCTGGCACAGAACCACATCAGTCCCAGGGCTTACAAACAGAACGACATCGTGAAGGCACTCAACGGCACCAACATCGAAGTGATGCACACCGATGCCGAAGGCCGCATGGTGCTGGCGGATACATTGACGCTGGCTTCGCGCACCAAGCCAAATCTGATGATCGACTTTGCCACACTCACCGGCAGCATGGCGATGGCGCTAGGGGCGCGTTACAGCGGCGTGTTCGGCACCACGGACGAACTGGCGCAGCGCGCGGTGAATGTCGGCAAGCAGGTCGGCGAGCGACTGTGTGCTTTCCCGCAGGACGAGGATTACGAACCGGCGCTCGATTCAAAAGTGGCCGACATCAAGCAATGCACGCTGGACGGTGAAGCCGACCATATCCTCGCCACGCGTTTCCTCAAGCGTTTTGTCGAGCACGACACGCCCTGGCTGCACGTCGACCTGTCGGCCAGCCGCTGCGAAGGCGGGCTGGGTATCGTGGCGCACGAGGTGAACGGATTCGGTGTGGCCTGGGGACTTAAGATGTTGCAGGGATAACGATTGCAAACGTATTCTTTCAGTTTGTTCTGGCTATACAGCATGGTTATTTGAATATGGACTCATCGAGCCAAATCCAATTTGGATTACAAGTCTTCATGATCACCAGCCTGCCCGTAGGAGCGCAACTTGTTGCGCGATAGGGTTTATGCGGGAAATCGCCCGGCAAGCCGGGCTCCTACAAAAACTGCCTCATGGAATTAACGGGCTGCGTGCCAACGGACGCCGGGATTATTCCAGGAATTCGAATTCCGCGATCAGGATGTGGTGATCCGACGCCTTGGTCGGCTTGACGATGTAGTTCACCGGGCGCAGGTGCTTGCTGTGGAAGATGTGGTCAAGCACGTAAGGCCGGTGGCGCCAGGTGATTTCGGTCATCTGCACGGTGCGGAATCCGGCTTCGGCGAATTGGCTGACCAGCGATTCGCGGTTGCTGACGTTGAAGTCGCCCGAGATCAAGGCCGGGCAATTGTCGGCGCGGCGCAACTGGTCGACCACCAGTTGGCGCTGTTCCGGGAACTGCTCGCTCGACGACTTGAGCATGAAATACGCCAGCAGGTGCGTGTTGAAGAGCTGCAGATCGTGTCCGAGCAGCGTGGTCCTGGCGCCGATGAGCAGGCGGTCGGTCGGTGTCTTCTTTTCGCCCTCGAATTCGAATTCGATGGGAGGCGAGGGCAGGTCGACACGGAAGGTGTCGCGTAACGGCGTTTTGGAAAAAATGGCCAGCCCGATGCCGAACGGCAACTCGCGCGGATCGGCTTTCGGGTAGGAAAAATAGCTGTGGTAGCCTTTGAGTGCCGTCTGCAAACGCGTGTAATTGGGCGGCGGCTCGGCCTGCACCCCGCCGGCCTGCGCGTGTTCGACTTCCTGCAATATGATGATGTCCGCATTGCGCTTGAGCAATTCCGCGATGGTCAGATCGAGATTGATCGGCGCATCATGGGTGTTCGATTCGTCCCATATCTGGCCGAACTGCATGTTGAACTGCATGACTTTGAATGTGCTCATGGGTGCCTATGATGCCATTGCTGTCGTTTCATGCAAACTGTTGTGTATTCGGCGGTGATTCCGGTTCCGGATTCTGCGGGCAACTTCCCTGCTGTTGGCGTGGGTTCACGCGGGTCGCTCCAGCAGCTTTTCGAATTGGGCGGGCGGCAGGGGCGGGCTGGTGAGATAGCCCTGGTACATGTCGCAGCCTTTCGATTGCAGGAAATCCAGTTGCTCTTTGGTTTCGACGCCTTCGGCCAGCACCTTGAAACCCAGCGAGTGCCCCATGGCGATGATGGTGGCGGCGATCTCCATGTCGTCCTGATGGAACGGGATGTCGTCGACGAAACTCTTGTCGATTTTCAGGATATCGAGCGGAAAACGCTTGAGGTAGGAGAGCGAAGAGTAACCGGTGCCGAAATCGTCGATCGCCAGGCGGATGTCGAGCGCACGCAGCAGGTGCAGCATCCTGACGGCGTTCTCTTCCTGTTGCATCAACGCGCTCTCGGTCAGCTCCAGTTCCAGCCGGTCGGCGGGGAAACCGGTTTCGGCCAGGATTTTCGAGACGGTGTCCACGATGCTGCCGCGCATGAACTGATGCGGCGAAAGATTGACCGCCAGGGTCAAAAACGGCAAACCGGCATCGATCCAGCGCACGCCCTGCAGGCAGGCTTCTTTCAACACCCACTCGCCGATGGCGCCGATCAGCCCCGTTTCTTCCGCCAGCGGGATGAAGTCGACCGGCGGGATCAGTCCGCGTTCCGGATCCTGCCAGCGCACCAATGCCTCGGCGCCGACGATATGGCCGGTGGCGATGTCCACCTGCGGCTGGTAATAGACGCGCAACTGGTTGGCCGTAATCGCGTGCCGCAGCCGCGTTTCCAGTTCGAGATGCCGGCCGGAAGCGCGCGTCAGCGAGTCGGTGTAGAACTGGAAAGTGTTGCGTCCCTGCTGCTTGGCCTGGTGCATGGCGGCATCGGCATACTGGATCAACTGGTCCGCGTTGCTGCCGTCGTTCGGGAATACGCTGATGCCGATGCTGGCGCCGATGAAGATTTCCTGTTCTCCGGACAGCGCGAAGGCTTGCGTCAGCAATTCGAGCAGCGATCGCGCCACGATGGCGGCATCCTCCGGCACCTCCATGTATTCCAGCACCAGCAGGAACTCGTCGCCGCCCAGGCGGGCCAGCATGTCCTCGCTGCGCATATGCATGGTCAGGCGCTCGGTCAGTTTGACCAGCAGTTCGTCGCCGACCGGATAGCCCAGGCTGTCGTTGATGTTCTTGAACCGATCCAGGTCGAGGTACAGCACGCCGACGTGACGGTGATGCCGTTGCGCCCGTGTCAGCACATGGTTAAGGTGCGATAGCACCAGCAGGCGGTTGGGCAGGTCGGTGAGCGGGTCGTAATGGGCCAGATGCTCGGCGCGCTCCTCGGACTGCTTGATCTGGCTGAGATCGGAGAACGTGCCCACGTAATGCGTGGTCTGGCCCTCCGCGTTTTTCACCGCGCTGATGGTCAGCCACTCGGGGTATATCTCGCCGTTCTTGCGCCGGTTCCAGATCTCGCCGTGCCAGTACCCCGCCTGCTTGATGTTGGCCCACATGTCCTGGTAGAAATCCCTGGACTGGCGGCCGGAATGCAGGATGCGCGGGTTCTGTCCCAGCACCTCGGCTTCGCTGTAGCCGGTGATTTTCAGGAAAGCGCGGTTGACGGCCAGGATGCGCCCGTCGAGATCGGTGATGGTGATGCCGTCGTGGCTGTTCTCGAACACCGTGGCGGACTGGCGCAGCGCAGCTTCTGTTTTCTTGCGTTCGGAAATATCGCGGAAGATCGCCATCATGTAAGTCTTGCCGCCGATGGATAACGGCGCGGCATTGATGTTGGCGTAGAGCAGGGAACCGTCCTTGCGCATCAGCGGAAGGTCGACCACGGGCATGACATCGCCGGCCAGGCGCCTGCCGAACCCCGAATTGATCTCGGGCAGCGCTTCCGCCGGGTGGAAGTCCCCGAAGCCGAAGCCGATGGTCTCCCCGCTGCCGTAGCCCAGCATGCGTTCGAATGCCTGATTTGCCATGGCGATCCTGCGGGTTTCGGCATCCAGCAGCGCGATTCCGTCGATGGCATTGTCGAAGATGCTGCGGAAACGGTCTTCGCTTTCGCGCAATGCTGTTTCGGCCCGTTTGCGTTCGGTGATGTCACGGAAATTCCCCAGCAGATAAGGCTTGCCGTCGATGGTGATGGGCGCGGAATTGATTTCGGCGTGGAACACCGAGCCATCCTTGCGCTTCACCGGCAAGTCGTGAGCCAGCGTCAGTTCGCCAGTCAGCTGTTTCTCGAACGCGTTCAGGACATCGGTCAGCGCTTCCGCCGGATGGATGTCCTCCACGCCGAGGCTGAGGATTTCCTTGCTGTCGTAGCCCAGCATGCGCTCTATCGCGGGATTGGCCATGACGAATTTCCGGCTTTCGGCATCCGCAAGCAGGATGCCGTCGATTGCGTTGGCAAAAATGTTGCGGAAGCGGTCTTCGCTTTCGCGCAACGCCTGCTCGATCCGTTTGCGCTCGGAAATGTCCTCGATCATCGCCACGATATGGCTGGGTTTTCCTTCCGTATCGCGCACGCATTTGACGACGATGTTGACGGCGAGCGGGGTGCCGTCCTTGCGCAGGAAGCGTTTCTCCATGCTGAAGCCGTCGCTTTCGCCCGTCTTGATGCGCTCCAGCTCCTTCAAATTGCCGCCGACATCGTCCGGATGGGTAATATCCGACCATGTGGTTTGCAGCAGCTCGGCGCGCGAGTAGCCGAGCATGTCGCACAGGCGGTCGTTTACGTAAAGCCATTGCCTGGTGACGGGCGACGTGATCGACATGCCGATGAACGGCAGTTCGTAGAACAGCTTGAGTTGCTTGTCCATTTCCGCGGTGCGGGCGACCAGTGCCAACTGGTGCACGCGCTGCTGTTGCCGCCACAGCATCAGCACGGCACTCGCCACCACCATGACGGCAACGATGGCGACCAGGCTCACCCAGAACAGCATCTCGTTGAAGAGCGCCATCACCTCGTCCCGGTCCACTTTCGCCACCAGGTGCCAGTCGGTGCCTGGTATCGGGCGCGCGGCGGCCAATACGCGCACGCCGCGATAATCCGTGCCCTCCAGGGTTTGCGGCGTGTCGAGCCGGATGGCGGCCGCGGATATTGCCCCCTGGTTATCCAGCGGCACGCGCAGCGACAATGCCGTACCCTTGCGGTGGCGCAATTCGTTCAGGTGCAGAATCTCGCCGCCGTCGCGGCGCGTCAACACGGTCTCGGCACTGGGACTGGACGTGGGCCAGGATTGCACCAGCGGGAACAGGAACTGTTCGACCGGCGCGCGCAGCACAATGGCGCCGATTACCCGCTGCGGGCCGGACAGATGTATCGGTACAACGTAATCGAGACGAATTTTGCCGTTGCCGTCGCGGTAGAGTTCGCTGCGCTGTGCTTTTGCGTCGCTGAGCGCCTTCTTCAGCAGTTCGCGCCAGAGCTTGCCGGAAACCGGATCGGGCGCCGTGGCCGACGGCAATGCCGGGCCGCCATTCCTGTACAGCAGGACAGGTTCGTAGCCATGCGTGCGCGTAAGCGAAACCAGCCGTTCGGCGACATATTGCCTTGCTCCGGTATCTCCTTGTTCCAGCCACTGCGCCGCTTTTTCAATGAGGCCGGTGCGCTCGGCAAGTTCGACAACATCGTTGTCCCGCTCATGCAGCCAGGTTTCGATCTGGCCGGACTTCAGTTCGGCAATGGCAGTCAGGTCGTCGAATGCGGCCTGCCGGACGTGCGGGCTGTAGAACCTGGCGATGCCGTAACCGAACAGCGGCACAACCAAAGCGAGCCCCAGAAAAATCGCCAGCAGGTTACGCGCCTTGAACAGTCCGGCTTTGGCTTCGTCCGGACTGTCTGCGGGGACGACTTTGGTGGCCGATGTCTTGATCAGTTGATAAAGCAGCCACGTGGTAACCGCGACGAAAGCGAAGCCCTTGAACATGCCGATGCGTATTATCAGGGCCGGGTCGGGCAGGACGAGTGCCAGCAGTTTGTCGGAGGCGAAAATCCACAGGCTGGCGAATGCGGCATACAGCAAGGCGATTCTGGCAGGGGTCAGGCGCTTATCCATGGGATGCGAATCTGAGGGCAGGGAACCAATGTAAGCCGTACCCGGAACGGATGCAACAGGAAGCGGCGCCCGGACTGTTCATAAAAACCACATCTTGAGCCGAGGAATACCCGGGGAGGCCCGCTTGTGGTACTGCCGGCCGACATGAATAACCGGTTCTTGTTTATTGGGTTGCGAGCGCGATCATCCCGTAGCGCGCGAATTTTCCGAGGGCCATGAACAGCGCGGCCTGCCACCAGTTGAGACGCAGCCATCCCGCCGCGAGGCACAGCGCATCGCCCGCCAGCGGCAGCCAGGCGAATATCAGCGAAGGCGCGCCATAGCGCCTTACGCTTTCCACGTGTTTCAGTTGCTGGGTCTGGGGCAGCAGCCACCCCATCGCGAAGGTGATCATTCCGCCCAGGGTGTTGCCCAGCGAACCGAGCAGCAAGGCCGGCCACAGCAGTTCCGGATGGAGCTTCAATACGCCGGCCAGCACCAGCTCCGATCCGCCCGGCAACAGCGTCGCGCCGAGCAGGCTGGACATGAACAGGCCCCACAGGCTGAGGTCGCTGGTGAGATATTCGTTCAGTGCATCCACTTGGCTAGTCCAGCGTGCGGCGGAACGTCTTCAGGCCGACGCCCAGCACCACGGCGATGAACAGGAATAGCGGCCAGGTATGCGACCACAGCAACTCCGGCCCGTTGCCCTTGAGCAGGATGCCGCGCACCAGTTGCAGGAAATGCGTGAGCGGCAGGGCGTTGCCGATCACCTGCGCCCATTCCGGCATGCCGCGGAACGGGAACATGAAGCCGGACAGCAGCATGGACGGCAGGAAGAAAAAGAACGTCATCTGCATCGCCTGCAACTGGTTCTGCGCGATGGAGCTGAAGGTGATGCCAAGGGTGAGGTTGGCGCAGATGAACAGCAGCACTACCGCATACAACAGCGCCAGGCTGCCCAGCATCGGCACATGGAAGATCCAGCGCGCCGCCAGCAGGATTACCGTGACCTGGATCAGGCCGATCAGGATGTAGGGCACGATCTTGCCGGTCATCACTTCCAGCGGCGTGGCCGGGGTGGCGAGCAGGTTCTCGAAGGTGCCGCGCTCGCGCTCGCGCGTCATCGCCAGCCCGGTCATCAGCACCATGGTCATGGTCAGGATCACGCCGATCAGGCCCGGCACGATGTTGTAGGCGGTGATGCCTTCCGGGTTGTAGCGCTTGTGCACGCGCAACTCGATCAACCCGCCCGGCAGCGGCGGATGGAAGCCGGGCAGGTCGGCGGCAAACACCTCGTTGCCGAGGCGGTTGAGCACCGACAGCGCGCCGCCCGCGGCCACCGGGTCGGTGGCATCGGCCTGCACCAGGATGGCGGGGTGCTCGCCGCGGATCAGCGCGCGCTGGAAATCCTGCGGGAAAGTGACCACGAACTGCACCTCGCCGCGCGCCAGCAATTCCTCGGCTTCGCGCTCCGTGGTCACCGAACCGACCAGATCGAAATACCCGCTGTTCTTCATGGCGGCGATGTAATCGCGCGTGAACGGGCTGGACTCGTGCAGCAGCACGACGGTCGGCAGGTGCTTGGGGTCGGAGTTGATGGCAAAGCCGAAGATCATCAACTGGATGATGGGGATGCCGAGAATCATGCCGAAGGTCAGCCGGTCGCGCTTGAGCTGGATGAACTCCTTGATGACAATGCCCAGCCAGCGGTGCCAGGATAGGCGGCGAAAATGACGAATGAAAATATTTGCAGATTTCATTCGAACTGGTCGCGCGCGTCGCGCATCAGGTGGATGAACGCATCTTCCAGCGAAGGCGCCCCGCGCGCGATCAGCAATTCGTGGTTGCGCCCGTACTGTTCGATGGCGAGTCCCAGCAACTCGGCGTCGTTGCCGCTGACGTGCAGCGTGGTGCCGAAGGTGGTGACCTGTTCGACGCCGGGCAGTTCGCGCAACCCTTCCACATGGCGGTGCGCATGCAGGCCGGTGACGATCCAGGTGGTCAGGTTCTGCGCCGCGACGATTTCGCTGCCGGTGCCGCTGGCGAGCAGGTTGCCGTACGCGATATAGGCCAGGCGATGGCAGCGCTCCGCCTCATCCATATAGTGCGTGGAAACGAGGATGGTGATGCCCGCCGCCGACAGGCGGTGTATCTCCTCCCAGAAATCGCGCCGCGCCTTGGGGTCGACGCCGGCGGTCGGCTCGTCGAGCAGCAACAGCTTGGGCCGGTGCAGCAGGCAGGAGGCTAGGGCCAGCCGCTGCTTCCAGCCGCCGGAAAGCGTGCCCGCGAGCTGGTTGCGCCGTGCCGTTAGTCCCAATTCTTCCAGTGCCGCCGCGACCGCTGGCTTGCGATCTTTCATGCCGAACATGCGCGCCACGAAATCCAGGTTCTCGGCGATGGTGAGGTCGTCCCACAGCGAGAATTTTTGCGTCATGTAACCGACGTGTTTCTTGATCTCCACGCTGTCGTTCAGCACGTCGTAGCCGAGACAGGTTCCTGCGCCGCTGTCCGGCGTGAGCAGGCCGCAGATCATGCGGATGGAGGTGGTCTTGCCGCTGCCGTTGGGCCCGAGGAAGCCGAAGATTTCGCCCTGCTTGACCTGCAGCGCGAGGTCCTTCACGACGTGCTTGTCGCCGAAATGCTTGTTGATGCCGCGCACGTCGATGGCGAAGGTCATTTGAGATTATCCAATTCGAGACAAGCTCCTTCCCCCTTGCAGGGGGAAGGTTGGGATGGGGGTAGAAGCGACAGGTGCAAGCTCACTGTTTCTACCCCCTCCCTAGCCCTGATGTAACTACTAGCCATTCGACTAAGCCCGCAAGCGGGCAAGTCGCTGGTTATCCCCCTGCAAGGGGGAGGGGACAAATGACGGGTGTGTTTGATGGTGATCATTTCACAACAACCTCGACCGGCAAACCCGGACGCAGGCGCGCGGCATCCTGCGGCGAAGGGATCGCCTCCACGCGGAACACCAGTTTTTCGCGCGAACCGCGGCTGTAGATCACGGGCGGGGTGTATTCGGCCTGCGCGGCGATAAAGTCGATGGTCGCGGCGACCGGGGCGGCACAACCGTCGCAACCGGCTTCGACAACCTGTCCGGCATGCAGCGTCGCGACGATGCTTTCCGGCACGAAGAAGCGGACGCGGCGTTTGTCGTCCGGCAGCAGGCTCAGCACCGGCTGGCCGGGCGGCACCCATTCGCCGGGACGGTAGTAGATTTCGGTGACCTCGCCCTGCGCGGGAATCTGCACGGTCTTGTTGGTGAGCTGTTCGCGCAGCACGCGCACCTGTGCGGCGGCCTGTGCTTTGGTGGAGAGTAGTTCCTCGGTGCGCGAGGCCGAGGCGAAATTCTCTCTGGCCAGTTCTTCCTGGCGTTTGAGTTGTGCGGTGGCGAACTTCAGCGTGGCTTCCGCCGCGCGCAATTGCGCTTCCAGCGCGGCGTTCTGCGCGGCGCGCTGGTCGCCGGACAAAGCGAAGGCCTGGCTGCCCTTGGCGGGGTGGTCGCCGCGCGCCACGTTCAGCGTCTCCAGGTAGCCGCCCTGCGGCGAAGACAGGTGCAGCCATTCGCCCTCGACATAGCCCTGATAAGTTTGCCCGGCATCCTTGCCGCAGGCCGCCAGCATGACAAGTAAAAGCAGCGAGAGTCTCTTCATTTGGTCACCCGACGGGTTTGTTTGGGAGTCAGTATGCGCGTCATCAGCGCGATACCGTCGTGCACCTCGGCGGCGGATTCCTTGCTGAGTCGTGCCTGGTGCATCACGGCCAGACCGACGACGGTGGCGTGGAACAGCAGTGTCGATTCCTCGTCCGCTGCAATGCCAGCCTGTTCCAGCAGGCGCCGGATCGCGGCGCGCACATGGCGGATGAGTTTGCGCAGCAGCTTGCGGATGTCGGGATCGCTGTCGGCGGCCACGATCAGGCCGATGAAAACGCGCGGCGGGAAGCCGTCGGTCATGATGCGGGTGATGATGTCCGACAATGTTTTGCCCTGCGGCTTCGCCTGCAACTGCGCGGCCACGCTGTCCATCAGGCCGGTCATGGTGAACTCCGCGATCGCCAGCAGCAGGTTGGCGCGCTTGGGGAAATAGTAGGTCAGGTGGCTCTGCTTGATGTTGGCCGCCTGCGCGATCTGCGGCTGCGTCAGCGCGGCCACGCCTTTCTCGCGCAACAGCACCGAGCCTGCAATCAAAATGTCTTCCCTGATGCCCATTTCCCCGCCCTTGAATCGTCCGGTTTGGTAAGACTACCAATTTTGGGGGTGAACATCAAATCCCGGGCAGGATGCCAGTGGGGTTAATCCGGATATTTCATGAGGCGGATTTTTGCAGGAGCCCGGCTTGCCGGGCGATTTTCCGCATAAATTTATCGCGCAACAAGTTGCGCTCCTACGGGCAGACTGGTAATCCAAATTGGATGTTGCTTGATGAGTCGCATGGGCTGCACAAGCGCACCCTGCATTAATGCTTCTTCTTCGGCGCCATGATGTCGGTGATGGTGCCCTCCGCCAGTTCGGCGGCGAAGCACAGCGTCTCCGACAAGGTCGGGTGGGGGTGGATGGTGAGACCGATGTCTTCCATGTCAGCGCCCATTTCGAGCGCCAGCACGCCCTCGGCGATCAGTTCGCCCGCATTCACGCCGACGATGCCCATGCCGAGGATGCGGCGCGATTGCGGGTCGAGCAGCACCTTGGTTGCGCCTTCGGGGCGGCCCACCGAGCCGGCGCGGCCGGATGCGATCCACGGGAAGGAAGCCTTCTCGAAGTCGATGCCCTTGGCCTGTGCCTGCGTCTCGGTCAGGCCCATCCACGCAACTTCCGGATCGGTGTAGGCGACGGAAGGAATCGTGAGCGGTTCGAAGAAGGCCTTGTGTCCGGCAATGTTCTCGGCCGCGACCTTGCCTTCGTGCACGGCCTTGTGCGCCAGCATCGGGTCACCGACGATGTCGCCGATGGCGAAGATGTGCGGCACGTTGGTGCGCATTTGTTTATCCACGGGAATGAAGCCGCGCTCGTTGACGACGAGTCCGGCCGCTTCGGCGGCGATCTCGCGTCCGTTCGGGCGGCGGCCCACGGCCATCAGCACCTTGTCGTACACCTGCGCTTCGGCCGGAGCCTGTTCGCCTTCGAAGGTGACTTTCAGCCCGGCCTTGGTCGTCTCGATCCTGGTGACCTTGGTCTTCAGCATGATGGCTTCGTAACGCTTGGCGATGCGCGTGTGCAGCGGCTTCACCATATCTTTGTCCGCGCCGGGCATGATCTGATCCATCAGCTCGACCACGGAGATCTTGGTGCCGAGCGCGTCATACACCGTCGCCATCTCCAGGCCGATGATGCCGCCGCCGATCACCAGCATGCGCTTCGGCACATCCTTCAGCGCCAGCGCGCCGGTGGAGTCGATGATGCGAGTATCGTCATAGGGAAAGCCGGGAATGCGCGCCACGCTGCTACCTGCGGCGACGATGGCGTTATCGAAGGTGACGACCTTCTTGCCTTCGGCAGTTTCCACTTCAAGACTGTTGGGCGAAGTGAATTTCGCCACGCCCTGCACGACTTGCACCTTGCGCTGTTTCGCCAGTTGGGCGAGGCCGCCGGTGGATTTGGCGATCACGCTTTCCTTCCAGCCGCGGATGGCGTCGATGTCGATCTTCGGCTTGCCGAAGGTGACGCCATGGTGCGACACCTCTTCCGCTTCGGTGATGACCTTGGCCACATGCAGCAACGCCTTGGACGGGATGCAGCCGACGTTGAGGCACACGCCGCCGAGTGCATTCTCTTTCTCGATCAGCACCACCTGCTTGCCGAGGTCGGCGGCGCGGAACGCGGCGGTGTAGCCGCCGGGGCCGGCGCCGAGCACGACGACTTCGGCATGGATGTCGCCTTTGACTGAGGATTTTGGACTTGGGATTTGGGATTTGGCGGGGGCTGCGGCTTGTGGGGCAGGAGTTGCCGGTTTTGCCAAATCCGAATTCCCAGTTCCCAAATCCTGGGTTTCCAGCATCAGGATCGCCGAACCTTCACTCACCTTGTCGCCGACCTTGACCCTGAGTTCCCTGACTATGCCCGCGACCGGCGAGGGCACGTCCACCGTCGCCTTGTCCGTTTCCAGCGAAACGAGTGACTGCTCCTTCTCGACCTTGTCGCCCGGCTTGACGGCGACCTCGATGACGGCGACACCCTTGAAGTCGCCGATGTCCGGGACCTTGATTTCGATGGTTTGACTCATTTTGTTCTCCAGTTCTTGCTGCGATTCCCGCACTGCCGGGGATTGCAGTCGTCATTGATTTCCCGCCATGCGAGAAGCACACCGTTCTGATTTGTTGCACCGGCAGATGGCAATCACGGGACTACAGCATGATCGATTCGGTTTTTGAATGTTCTCGCACTGGCGACACGGCGTCAAACGAATGAAGCGCCATATCGGTTTGAACGATCAAAACTAGTAGGGGTATTTGCATGGCAGGCAGCCTGTGGATGCGGTCCTGTTCGCTTTTTCGTGATCTGTTCCGCGTCGTTGCTGGGGTTGTGGCGGTCACCGCCAGGAGCGCCATACCCTCGAGTTGTCACAGGTTGACACCAAAGCGGCGCAATACCGGTATAAGAGCAATATATAAGGCGGCGGTGGCCGCGACCGACAAGGCGAGACTGACCCAGAAATTCAGTCCCTGCTTCAACAGGAGCGGAAGCATCACAAATAGCAGCAGCGAGGGAATTACCAGCCAGAATATCTGGCCGGATAGCTCGGCAATTCGCTCCGGCGGCGCGCCCTCCATGTAAAGCCACACAAAGGCAAGCAGCGAAGTCAGCGGGATGGATGCGACCAGGGCTGCAAACCCGGTAGAACGCTTGGCGATCTCGGAAATGGCAACGATAAGCAGCGCCGAGATGACGACCTTGATTGCGTAATAGAGCATGGCGATATACCTCCTGTTTATCCAAAGCTCCGGCATGCAGGGGCGAGATTACTGCCCCAGGCTTGGCAGCCATTGTGGTTGCTTACCGCGGTCAACATGAATTCATCCAAATAATGATGATCGGGATTCAGAGCCATGGATGAGTCAATGATGAAGAAGTATCGAGCGCACAAAACCTCACCCGTCGAAAGGCCGCCATATCATAGCGCCCCGTGCTGTTCCACCGCTGCAACCCTGTAGTTCGCGCGCCCCGCCAGACCGCAGTCGGAGGCGCGCAGCGCCTGCAGGACATCGTCCACGTCCTCGGACTTGAGCAGAATGTCCACGCGCACGTGAGGAGTGTAGCCGATCACGCTGTCGCGCACCGAGAGCGCCGGGTCATGCTCGTCCCGGGCGCCGTGGCCTTCGATCTGGGTGAACGTAAATTCCGTCACCCGGTCGAGGCCGCGCAACTTATCCGCAAGCACCTGTTTAATATCGGCGCGTGCAATCAAGGTGAGAATTTTCATGATGTTGTTCCTTTGGAATTCTGGATTTGCCGCTCGGAACGCGTCTCGATCCAGGCATAGAGGGTGGGCAGCAACACCAGGGTCAGCAGCGTCGAGGTGAGCAGCCCGCCTATCACCACCACGGCCAGCGGCCGCTGCAACTCCGAGCCGGGGCCGGTGGCGAGCAGCATCGGCACGAGACCCAGGCTTGCGATAAGTGCCGTCATCAGCACCGGCCGCAGCCTGCGTTCCGCCCCTTCCTGCACCGCTTGCAGCACGGTGCGCCCGGTCGCGCGCAGCTGGTTGATATACGCCACCATCACCACGCCGTTGAGCACCGCTACGCCGAACAGCGTGATAAAACCCACCGACGCGGGCACGGAAAGATATAGCCCGGAGAGGTACAAACTCACCACCCCGCCGATCAGCGCGAACGGGATATTCAGGATAATCAGACCCGCCTGGCGCACCGAGCGGAACGTCGAGAACAGCATGAAGAAGATCAGCGCGATGGATACCGGCACGACCACCCCCAGGCGCTGCGCGGCGCGTTGCTGGTTCTCGAACTGCCCGCCGTATTCGATGTAATAACCCGGCGGCAACTTGACCTCGCGCTCGATGGCGGCGCGCACGTCAGCGACAAGGCCGACCACGTCGCGCGCCTCGACGTTCACCTGCACCACGGCCAGACGCTTGCCCGCTTCGCGCGTGATCTGCACCGGGCCGTCCACCTCGCGGATATCGGCCAGCAACGACAGCGGCACTTTGGCTCCGCCCGGTGTCAGCACCAGCAGGCGCGCGAGCGCTTGCGGGGTGGCGCGCGCGTCTTCGGGGAAGCGCACCAGCACCCCGGTGCGGCGGCTCGCCTCGATCACCTCGGACACCACCTTGCCCGCGACGGCGGTCTCGATCAGGCGGTTGATGTCCTCGACCCTGATGCCGTAGCGCGCGATGCGCTCCGGGCGTATTTCGATTTGCAGGTATCGCTGGCCGAGCAGCGGCGGCCGCATGATGTCCACCGCGCCGGGAATGTCCGCGGACAGCGCTTCGATCTGTTTCGACTTTTCCTCCAGCACCGCAAGGTCGTCGCCGTAAATCTTGACTGCCAGCGCGGCGCGCACGCCGGAAAGCATTTCCGACACACGCATGTCGATCGGCTGGGTGAAGGCGATCTCGATATCCTCGAACGCTTCCAGCTTCTGCCGCAACGCCTCCTGGAACTCCGCCAGACTGCGCGTCCATTCGGCGCGCGGTTTGGTAAGCACGAAGTTGTCGGTCTGGTAGAGACCCATGGGGTCGAAGCCCAGCTCGTCGGTGCCGGTGCGCGACACCACGCCGGTGACCTCGGGCAGTTCCATCATCGCGCGCTGGTATTGCGCGTCGGCGGCGAGCGAGGCTTCCAGTGTGATGTCCGGCTTCTTTTCGATGATCGCCACGGTCGAGCCTTCGTCCATGACAGGCATGAATTCGCGCCCGATGAACGGAAACAGCGCCACGGCTACGCCAAGTGCGAGCAGCGCGCCGCCAACCGCGATCATGCGATGCGCGATTGCCCAGCGCATCGTCGGCAGATAAACCCGTTCGATCGCCGCCAGCACGCGATCCCCGCTATGTTCGCCCGTGCGCATCAGGAAACTCGCGAGCACCGGAATGACGGTAAGCGAGAGCATGAGCGAGCCGACAAGCGCGAAGCAGATGGTCAGCGCGAGCGGCGCGAACATTTTGCCTTCGAGGCCGGACAGCGTGAACAGCGGCAGGAACACGACGACGATGATGAGCACCCCCGACAGCACCGGCATGCCGACCTCGGCCGCCGCGCGATAGACGAGATGCAGGCGGCTCACGCCTTTGGGCGCCTGGCCGAGCTGGGTATGGATGTTCTCGACCACCACCACGGCAGCGTCCACCAGAATACCGGTGGCGATAGCCAGCCCGCCCAGCGACATGAGGTTGGCGGAAATGCCGAACAGGCGCATCGCCAGAAAGGTGAACAGCACCGACAGCGGCAGAATCAGCGCCACGGTGAGCGCCGTGCGCAGGTTGCCGAGCAGCACGACCAGCACGATCAACACCAGCAGCACCGCTTCGCCCAGAACCTTCTGCACCGTCCATACGGCTTCCTCGATCAGCTCGGTGCGGTCGTAGAACGGCACGATCCTGACCCCCTCGGGCAATGTCGGGGCCAATGCCGCGATTTCGCGCTTCACACCCTCGACCGTGGCGCGTCCGTTCGCATCCTTGCGCAACAACACCAGCCCCGTGACCACTTCACCTTGGGCGTCGGCGGTTACGCCGCCGTAGCGGATGAGCGAGTCAAGACGCACCTCGGCCACGTCGCGAACGAGCACCGGTGTGCCGGCACGCGTCGCCACCACCACCTTGCCGATATCGTCCAGACCGCGCAGTACGCCGACGGTGCGCACCAGCAGGGTCTGGTCTTTGCGGTTAATGCGGTCGCCGCCTGCATTGCGGTTGCTCGCCGCAAGCGCCTGCTCCACGTCACCGAGCCCGAGGCCGAAACGTGCGAGTTTTTCGGGTTGCACCACGACCTCGAAGGCGCGCGCCTCTCCTCCGAGCGAATTGATGTCCGCGACTCCGTCCACACTGCGCAGACGCGGGCGTATCACCCAGTCCTGTAGCGTGCGCCGCTCGACATTGCTCAAGTTGCCACCCTCGATGCGGTACATGTAAACCTCGCCCAGCGGGGTGGTGATCGGCGCCAGCACCGGTTCAATGCCGGGCGGCAGGCTTCCGCGCACCTGGCTCAGACGTTCGGCCACCTGCTGGCGCGCCCAATAGATGTCGGTGCCGTCCTCGAACCAGACGTTCACCAGCCCGAGCGCGTATTTGTTGAGCGAACGCAGCGCAGTCTGGCGCGGCAGGCCCTGCATCTCGGTCTCGATGGGGAAAGCGATGCGGCTCTCGATCTCGGCCGGGGTCATGCCCGGCGCCTTCACGATCACCTGTACCTGCGGCGTGTAGATATCGGGAAACGCGTCGATGGGCAGCGTGCGGAATGCCCACAGGCCGCCGAAGACCACGGCGGCGGCGACGAGCAGCATCATCAGGCGCTGGATCAGCGCGAAACGGATCAGTGCGGCAATCATCGTGTTTGCTCCTTCGCAGAATCAAGTAACGAGACGCCGGACGCGAGGCGCAGATCGGCGGCGGCGAGCGCGCATTCCTGCTGCAATTCAAGGTAACGCGCGAGGGCATCGAAGTAGGTGTTGTTGGCGTCCACCAGGGTGAGGACATTGAGTTCGCCGGCGGCAAAACTGCGGCGCGTGAGCGCGAACATCGCGCGCGCGGGTTCCAGCAGATTCGCGCGCAGCCGCCCGGTCTGGTCGAGCAGACGAAGCAGTTGCGTGTGAGCCTGTTCGAGATTGCTGCGGGCATCGCGCTGCACCAGCGCGAGTTGCGCCTGTACGCGCCCGGCCTCTGCCCCGGCCCTGGCGACTGTTCCGCTGCCGGTGTTCCAGAGCGGGATCTGCACGCTGATGCCCACACCGGTCACGTCGCGCCTTGCGCCCGCCAGATAGTCGCGCTCGCGGTACAGGTTAAGCGTCGGGTCGGCATAGCGCTGCGATTCGGCGACCGCGATCCCCGCGTCCGCAGCCTCGGCCTCCTTGCGTGCCGCCAGCAAGGCCGGATGGGAATCCAGCTCGCGCGTCAGCGCAGCGAGACTCGCGGGCGCGTCCGGCAGCGTCAGCGCCGCCGGCTCGGCGCGGATCAAACTCGGCAGCGCCAGCAGCGTGCGAAAATCGATGAGCGCTTTCTGCTGCTCCCGTTCGGCGACGGCGACGGCCTGGCTTGCTTCCTCATTGAGGATGGACAGACGCTGGCGTTCGAGCGGCGTGAGATAACGCACCAGCCGGTCAGCCGCGGACTTGCGCGAGATAGTGAGAGATTCGGCCACGAGCCTCTGTCTTTCTTCGGCTAGCTGGCGCCTTGCCGCGGCCAGTTGCAGCGCATGAAAAACGCGCGCGGCTTCGCGTTCGAGCAGCAGATGCCGGTATCGGAGATTTGCATGTGCGCTCTCGAGATTCGCTTCGGCAGCGGCACGCTGGGGTGCGATGCGCCGCAACGGCAGCGGCTGGCTCAGCCCGACACGGGTAAAACCATATCCGCCGCGTCCATCCTCCTGCCCGAGCCGGTCGTTCGCATCCAGGTCGATGCTCGGGTTAGGCCACGCTTCGGCCTGGGTCAATTCAGCGGCGCGCGCGGCGACATCCGCCTCGGCGGCACGCAGTTCCGGCGCTGTGTCGAGCGCGCGCCTTATGCTTTTTGCGAACGTCCAGATATTCGTTTCCCCCGCCGACACTGGCAGGGCGCCTTCAATTCCAGATGCAGACTGCGCACTGCCAACTGCTTCGCGCTCGGTCAATGCAAGCTGTTCAGCCGAAGACAGATATTCTGCTTGAACGATTCCAACAGAGGAGATCGATAGCATCAACGCCATGAATTCGGCGAGCGATATGAATCGTATATACCGGGATGGCAGCAATGCCTCCCGAATTCGAGAAGAGCCTTTCGACATGATGATTCCTTTTCATCAGGAGCAACAGACCGCAGGCTCGATGCCTGCGGCACAAAGTACAGAATCAGATGAAAAGGAAGGTGCGGGGAGGTTTGTAGGGTGGGTCGGTAGCGGTATAAGTAAATTCAGCGACACAAGCCGAAAACGCGGATGAGTCTGCCGGAGCAACAGGCAGAGGCGCGATGTCCTGCATCACAACTGGCAAGTGGCTCAGCAAATGGCCAATTTGAGAGTGGGTGGTGTCGACATCTCCCTCGCCATCATCGTCGTGATGATGGTGATGGTACAAATCGTTTTCGTGATGATGGTGATCGTCATGCCCGGCAAACGATGCGACGTTATGGCTATCTATCATCTGCCAGGCGAAACCGGGCGACATGAACGTGCTGATCAGCACGACAAGCAGCAGACGCAATGTAAATGTAGAGATGCTCTTCATGGTTGGTATGGAGTTTAAGCTAACGCTGCGGGCAACGCCACCATTATTGCCGGCATGGGCGGCTTCGAAATGATTGAGCCGTTCGAGCCCTTCGTCCGCTTGCCACAACTTGTTATTTGGCCGCCCCGCTTGTGCCGTGCAATTAAAGACTCATATCCTTATTTGCCCATTGCCCAGCACGATGTATTTCTGCGAGGTCAGCCCTTCCAGCCCGACCGGGCCGCGCGCATGAATTTTGTCGGTGGAGATGCCGATCTCGGCGCCCAGGCCGTATTCGAAACCGTCGGCGAAACGCGTGGAGGCGTTCACCATCACGCTGCTGGAATCCACCTCGCGCAGGAAACGCATCGCTTTGCTGTAGTTTTCCGTCACGATGCTGTCGGTATGTTGCGAGCCGTAGGCGGCAATGTGCGCAATAGCCTCGTCCAGATTGGCGACCACGCGGATGCTGAGGATGGGAGCGAGGTATTCGGTATGCCAGTCTTCCTCGGTGGCGGGTTTCATCTGCGCGACCAGCTTGCGCGCGGCGTCGTCGCCGCGCAGTTCCACCCCCTTGTCGAGGTAGATTTTGCACAGGTCGGGCAGCACCTGCGCCGCAACGCCGGCGTTCACCAGCAAGGTCTCCATCGCGTTGCATACGCCGTAACGGTGGGTCTTGGCGTTGTCCGCGATGCGGATCGCTTTGGCCAGGTCGGCTTCGTCGTCGATATACACATGGCACACGCCGTGCAGGTGCTTGATGACGGGTACCCGCGCCTCGCGCGCGATGCGCTCGATCAGTTGCTTGCCGCCGCGCGGCACGATCACGTCCACATACTCGCTCATGGTGACGAGCAGGCCCACGGCGGCGCGGTCGGTGGTGTTCACCACTTGCACGGCAGCCTCGGGCAGGCCCGCCTCGCGCAGGCCCTGATGCACGCAGGCGGCAATGGCCTGGTTGGAATGGATGGCTTCCGAGCCGCCGCGCAGGATGCTGGCGTTGCCCGACTTCAGGCACAGCCCGGCCGCATCGGCCGTCACGTTCGGGCGCGATTCATAGATGATGCCGATCACGCCCAGCGGCACGCGCATCTTGCCGACCTGGATGCCGGAGGGGCGGAATTTCAAGTCCTCGATTTCGCCGACGGGATCGGCCAGGGCGGCGACCTGGCGCAGTCCCTCGGCCATGGATTTCACCGTCTTCTCGGTGAGCGTGAGGCGGTCGACGGAGGCCGCGTCCAGACCGCTGGCTTTCGCGGCAGCGACATCCTTGGCATTTTCGGCAATGAGCTTCGCGCTGTTGATCAGGATGGCCGTCGCGATGTTTTCCAGCGCGTGATTCTTCGCGTTGGTGTCTGCCTGCGCCATCAGGCGCGAAGCGGCGCGGGCCTGCTGCCCGACTTGTTGCATGTATTTGGTGATGGTTTCCATCGTGTGTCTCTATATTGGAGCAGGTGTGCATTTTAGCATTCCGCATGCGCTAGAATGCCTGCCTTATTCAAGAAGGCACAGCATGTCCGATATCCTCAACAAGATACTCGCAGTCAAGAACCAGGAAGTCGCGGCCGCATTGTCGGCCAAGCCATTGCCTGCCATTCGCGCCGAAGCCGAGCAGGCCGCGCCGGTGCGCGATTTCGCCGGTGCCATTCGCGGCAGGATTGCGGCAGGCCAGCCCGCCGTTATCGCCGAGATCAAGAAAGCCAGTCCGAGCAAAGGGGTCATTCGCGCTGACTTCCGCCCGGCGGAAATCGCGGGCAGCTATGCCCGCCACGGCGCGGCCTGCCTGTCGGTGCTTACCGACGAGCAGTTCTTCCAGGGCAGCGCCGAGTACCTGCAGCAGGCGCGTGCGGCTTGCAGTTTGCCGGTGCTGCGCAAGGATTTCATGGTGCACGAATACCAGGTCTACCAGGCGCGCGCGATGGGCGCGGATGCGATCCTGCTGATCGCGGCGGCGCTGACGCTGAACCAGATGAAGGCGCTGGAAACCCTGGCGCACAAACTGGGGATGGACGTGCTGGTGGAGGTGCACGACGGCAAGGAACTGGAGATCGCCCTGCAATTGGCGACGCCGCTGATCGGCATCAACAACCGCAACCTGCGCACCTTTGACGTTAGCCTGCAAACCACGCTCGATCTGCTGCCCGTCATCGCCGCGTCGGACAAAGGGCAAGATCGCATCGTCGTCACCGAGAGCGGCATTTTCACCGCGCAGGATGTGAAGCTGATGCGCGACCACCAGGTACATGCCTTCCTGGTCGGCGAGGCGTTCATGCGCGCGGACGATCCGGGCGCGGAGCTGGAGAAGGTGTTCGGCGAAAAGACATAAACCTTATTTGCCACAGAGTTCACAGAGAAAGCGTCTAACGAACCATGACGCACTACCCTTAATACAATTACGCAAGGTCTAAGACTATCCACCAGACTTCTCTGTGCCCTCTGTGTACTCTGTGGCTAAGGGTTTCCGGTTTTTTTGGAGAAATATATCTTGAGTGCTATCCATCCTTCGGAATTTGCTTTCATCACCAAACACGCGCCGTTCGACCGCATGGAACTCGCGCATGTGATGTGGATGCTGGAGCGCATGAGCCTCGGTTACTACACCGAGGGCGAGGTGATCGTGTCGCCGGAGCGGGGCGCGGTGGATCGCTTCCTCGTCATCAAGCAGGGCGTGGTGCATGGCGAGCAGAACGTCGCCAAGGCGTCGGATGCGGATACCTGGCTGGAGTTGATGGAAGGCGAGTGCTTTCCGCTCGGCGCATTGCTGGCAAACCGTCCGGTGGCGAGCGTCTATCGCGCGGGCACCGATATCTTCTGCTACGAGCTTCCGGCGGCGGACTTCCGCGAACTGATCGGACTGAGCGCCGCGTTCCGCGATTTCTGCACGCGGCGCATCGCCAACCTGCTCGAGCATTCCAAGCAGATCATCCAGGCGCAATACAGCCAGTCCAGCGTCGAGCAGCAATCGCTGGCCAGTCCGCTGTCGGCCATCGTCCGCCGCGCGCCGGTGACCTGCGCTCCCGAGACTTCCATACGCCGGGCGCTGGAGATCATGCGCGACCAGCGCATCGGTTCCATGGTGGCGGTGGACGAGGACGGGCGGCCGCTCGGCATCATGACCCTGCACGACGTGCTGGACCGAATCGCCATCCCGCAGATCGACCTCGACCAGCCGGTGCTCGAAGTGATGAGCATGCAATTGAACACCCTGCCGCCGCAGGCGCTGGCACACGAGGCGGCGCTGATGATGGCCAAGCACGGCTTCCGCCATGTGCTGGTGGTGGAGAACGGCAAGCTGGCCGGACTGGTGTCGGAGAAAGACCTGTTCGCGCTGCAACGCGTCGGCCTGCGCCAGATCGGTACGGCCATCCGCAGCGCCGACACGCCGCAGGTGTTGCAGCAGGGCGCTGCCGACATCCGCCGCATGGCGCACAGCATGATGGCGCAGGGCGTGGCGCCGGAACAACTGACCCAGTTCATCTCCGCCTTCAACGACCTGCTCACCGCGCGCGTGGTGGAACTGGAATGCAAGGCCAGCGGCCTGATCGGCACGCCGCTGTGCGAAGGTATGTGCTGGATGGCGCTGGGCTCGGAGGGGCGTTTCGAGCAGACGCTCAACACCGACCAGGACAACGCCATCATTTTCACCGTGCCGGAAGGGATGGATGCGGATCAGGTGCGCGCAAAACTGCTGCCGGTCGCGCGCCGCATCAACGAGACGCTGGCGCTGTGCGGTTTCCCCTTGTGCAAGGGCGAGATCATGGCGAGCAATCCGAAGTGGTGCCTGTCGCTGGAGGAATGGAAGCGCACTTTCTCGAACTGGATCAGCGGCGGCTCGCCGGAATCGCTGTTGAATGCCTCCATCTTCTTCGATTTCCGCGCGCTCTACGGCGCGCAGCATCTGGCCGACGACCTGCGCGGCTGGCTGGCGCATGTCGCCAGCGACAACAGCCGCTTCCTGCACATGATGGCCGAAAACGCGCTGCACAACCGTCCGCCGCTGGGCGTGGTGCGCGATTTCGTGCTGGGCAAGGAGAACAAGCTCGACCTGAAATTGAACGGCATCACCCCGTTCGTCGATGCGGCGCGCATTTTCGGTCTGGCGGCGGGAGTGACCCAGACCAATACCATCCAGCGCCTGCGCCTGTGCGCGGACAAGATGAACATCCACATATCCGAGATCGATGCCTGGGTGGATGCGCTGCTGTTCATCCAGGTGCTGCGCCTGCGCCATCACGACGAGGAGAGCGCGCAGGGGGCGGGCGACGATGCGCTGGACAACCTGATCGATCCGGAGAAACTCAACGAACTCGACCGTCGCATCCTCAAGGAAGCGTTCCGCCAGGCGCGCAAGCTGCAGGCCAGGCTGGCGCTGGAGTATCACCTGTGATGAGCTGGCTGGGCAGTTGGTTCGGGCATAAACCAAAACTGGGCGCCGATCAACAACATCGCCTGGCCGCATGGCAGGCATTGCCGCCGGTCGAACTCAAAGCGCCGGTCGGCGAATCGCGCTATGTGGTGGTGGATGTGGAAACCACCGGCCTCAATCTGATGCAGGACCGGTTGATCTCCATCGGCGCGGTGGCGGTGGTCAACGGCCGGATCGCGCTGGGCGACAGTTTCTATGTGGTGTTGCAGCAGCGCGCCGCCAGCGAGAAGGACAACATCCTGCTGCATGGCATCGGCACTTCGGCGCAGCTCGAAGGCGAAGCGCCGGCCGAAGCCTTGCTGGCTTTTCTCGAATACCTCGGCAAATCGCCGCTGGTGGCTTTCCATGTGACCTTCGACGAGACCATGATCAAGCGCGCCCTGCGCGATTATCTCGGGCTCAACCTCAAGCATCCCTGGCTTGACCTCGCCTACGTGATGCCGGGCCTGCATCCGCCGCTGGCGCGCAAGCTGCGCGCGCTGGACGACTGGATCGGGCACTTCAACATCCGCATCGACGCGCGCCACAACGCGCTCGCCGACGCGCTCGCCACCGCCCAGCTTCTCCAGGTCGCGCACTCGCATGCGGCCGAAAAGGACATCGCCAGCTACGCCGAACTGCAGGATCTGGAAAAGGCGCAACGCTGGGTCAGCGCTGTAAGCTGAGCGTAAGGCTCCGTAAGTTGATCGTAAGTCTCCTGCCGTAATCTCCCGCCCGGTTTGATAGGGGGAAGTGGGGTTTTTCTTAAACCCTTCTTTTTATAAATAAAGGAGCTTACATGTCCAGCAGCAACTTCAATTGGGCGGTGATCGACGCCGATCCCAAGTTTCAGGCTCTGCACCGGAAGAAGACTTTCTTCCTGTGGGGGCTGATGGTCTTTTCCATCGTCTATTACTTCCTGTTGCCCATCGGCGCGGCTTATTACAAGGAACTGTTCAACACCAAGGTGTGGGGCGTGGTCAACTTCGGCCTGCTGTTCGCCTTGTCCGAGTTCGTGGTGGCCTGGGTGATCGCGTTCGTCTACTCGAAGAAGGCCAATGCCCAATTCGACGCGATGGCGCAAGAGATCATCAACGATGTGAATAGCGGGAGAATCTGATGAGTATGTTGAATAAATTGATGCTGTCCGCGGTCGCCCTGGGCGCCAGCGGTGCAGCGTTCGCGGGCAACGGCGCGGTCGCCGACGAGTTCAAGTGGATGACCTTCACCGTATTCGGCGTGATCATCGCGATCACCATGGCCATCACCTTCTGGGCCGCACGCAGCACGCACACGACTTCCGAGTTCTACGCGGCGGGCCGTTCGGTCAGCGGCATCCAGAACGGCTGGGCGATCGCGGGCGACTATCTGTCCGCCGCGTCCTTCCTCGGTATCGCGGGCCTGATCTCGCTGTACGGCTACGATGGTTTCATGTATTCCGTGGGCTGGCTGGTGGCGTACATCACCGTGTTGCTGGTGATCGCCGAGCCTTGCCGCAACATCGGCAAGTACACCATGGGCGACATCCTCGCGTTCCGTAACGACCCCAAGAAGACCAAGACCGTGGCGGCGCTGTCCACCATCACCGTCTCCACCTTCTACCTGACCGCACAGATGGTCGGCGGCGGCGTGCTGATCAAGACGCTGATCGGTATCGACTACGAGATCTCCGTGATCGGCGTGGGCATCCTGATGCTGGCTTACGTGGTGTTCGGCGGCATGAAGGCGACCACCTGGGTGCAGATCACCAAGGCGGTGCTGCTGGTAACCGCTTCCATCATCCTGGTGTTCCTGGTCTGGTCTCCTTACGGTTTCAGCCTGCCGGATTATCTGCAAGCCGTGGTCGGCGATGCCGATGTGCAGAAACAAGTCGCCAAGTTGCTGGGCGACAAGGCGGCCACCATGACGCCGGAAGAGCTGGGTCAGCGCTTCCTCGAACCGGGTCTGTTCCTGAAGAACCCGATCGACCAGATCTCGCTGGGCCTGGCGCTGGTGCTGGGCACCGCCGGCATGCCGCACATCCTGATGCGCTTCTTCACCGTGCCGACGGCACAGGCTGCGCGCACTTCCGTGATCTGGGCGATGGGCATCATCGGCGGCTTCTACGTGCTGACCCTGTTCCTGGGCACCGGTGCCGCGATGCTGGTCGGTCCGGACAAGATCGCGTCCGTGGACGCGGGCGGCAATATGGCCGGTCCGTTGCTGGCGCAGTTCCTGGGCGGCGGCGAGAACTCGCTGTTGGGTAACTTCATGCTGGCGTTCGTGGCGGCGGTCGCATTCGCCACCATCGTGGCGGTGGTGGCGGGTCTGGTGCTGGCGGCTGCTTCCGCGATGGCGCACGACATCTACGTCGGCGTGATCCGCGGCGACCATGCCACTCCGAAGGAGCAAGTGGTCGCAGCGCGTGTCGCTTCCGGCATCGTCGGCGTGATCGCGATCACCGTCGGCATCCTGGCCAAGGGCCAGAACGTGGCGCACCTGGTGGCGCTGGCGTTCGCAGTGGCGGCGTCCTCCAACCTGCCGGCCGTGTTCCTCACGCTGTACTGGAAGAAGTGCAACACCACCGGCATCATCCTCGGCATGATCGTGGGTACCGTCACCGCCATCGGTCTGGTGATGATCTCTCCCAACATGACTTATCCGAAGGCAGTCATCGCCTCGGCCAACAAGGTGTTGAACGGCGAGCCTGCCGTGCCTGCCAAGGAAGCCGCACCTGCGGTGGAACGTTCGAGCTTCATGTGCGAATTGTTCGCGATGGAAGGTTGCGTGCTGGCCAAACCGGCACAAGCCGCATCGGCCGAGAAACCGGCCAAGCCGGGCGCTGCCGAGAAGCTGGCCGGCCTGAACGCCAAGCTGCCGACACTGGAAGCCGACCTGGCCAGGGCGGCAACGCCCGAGCTGAAAGCGACCATCGAAGCCGATCTCGCCAAGGCGAAGAAAGACATCGCCGCAGTCGAGAAGGCCAAAGCAAAAGCCGAAGGCGACCTGGCCAAGTTCGAAGGTCAGACCACCAGCATCATGGGTCTGGAGAAGCCGTTCTTCCTGCTGAAGAACCCCGGCCTGATCTCCATCCCGCTGGGCTTCCTGCTGGTCATCTTCGGTTCGCTGTTCACCCGCGACAAGCGTGCAGAAGAGATGTGGGACGAACTCTACGTGCGCCAGAACACCGGCATCAACGCAGAGGCCGCATCGGCACACTGACAGCAACAGGCAGTTCCGCAGTATTCAAACCCCGCCGTAAAAAGCGGGGTTTTTTATTGTGTCTGGAAAACTGGAGCGGGATGCGCACCATGAGGTGCGAACAAATGCCATTTGCGCGAGAGCTTGCAGTCAGTCTCTATTGTTCGCCACCCGCCACGTTGCGCTGCATGGCGATCAAGGCTGCCTCGGTGCGCGAGCGCACATGCAGTTTCTGCAGGATGCTCGTCATGTAATGTTTGACGGTTTTTTCCGCCAGGTACATGCGTTCGCCGATTTCCCGGTTAGTCAGGCCCTGGCTGAGCAATTGCAGGATTTGCGTCTCGCGCGTGGTCAGCTCGGAAAAGGAGTCGATGGGGTGCGGTTGCGAAAACTCGGTCAGCATGTCGGCGGCCAGGGCCGGCGTGACATAGGCTTCCCCCCCGGCCACGCGGCGGGTAATTGCGCGAAGTTCGCCTGCGGAAACGCCCTTCAACACGTAGCCATGCGCCCCGGCCTTGAGGGCCGCCATCAGGTTTTCCCGGTTTTCGGAGACGGTGAGCATCATGATGCGTACGCCGGGCGTGTCGGCCGCGATTTTTCCGGCCGCGGCAATGCCGCCCATTCCGGTCATCGTGACATCCAGCAGCGCAATGTCGGGATGCAATTGATGCGCAAGTTCTACAGCCTCCTCGCCGCTTGCGGCCTGGGCAACGATTTCAAAGTCCGGTTCCGTACCGAGCGAATGGGCTACGCCTTCGCGAAACAGCGGATGGTCGTCGGCAAGCAGAATGCGGATCGGGTTAACCATGGATGATTTCGTCGGTTGAAAGAGGGAGACGGGCGCGGATGACAGTACCGCGACCGGGGGCGGAATCGATTTCAAAGATACCGCCGAGCAGCCGCACGCGCTCGCGCATGAAAGCCAGTCCGAGCCGCCCGGCTACGGCAGTCGACTGCGGATCGAATCCGGCGCCATGGTCGGCGATGGCGACCAGCACTTCCCCGTCGGTCTTCTGCACATGCACGCTCGGCGCACCCTTGGGGGCGTGCCGCGAGCAGTTGGTGAGCGATTCCTGGAGCAGGCGGTAGACGGTGATTTTGACCGCAAGCGGAGCCTTGCCCAATGCGTCATCGATCTCGGACTGAACCGCTATCCCGGACAAGTGCTCAAAATCGCGCACGGCGCGCCGGGCCGCTTCGGCGAGCGTCAATTCGGCCATGCCCGGCACCGCGAGGCCGGAAGATATCTTGCGCACATCCTTGAGCGAGGATTGCAGTGCACTGTGGATGCTGTGCAGTTCTTGCGCAGTATTGCTGGGTGACGAAGCGCAGCCGCGGCAGTTGGCGGCAAACTCGTCGAAGCGCATCAGGGCGAACGCAATTGTCTGCGCGGGCCCGTCATGCAGGTCGGCGGCAATCCGGATCAGGAACTCCTCGTTGAGTGTCGTCGTGCTGACGCCGGCTTCGCGCAATTGTTCGCGCATGCGATCGTTCTCGTCGAGCAAGGCGGTCAGTTGCCGAAGCTGGTGGTGCAGGTCTTGCCGCTGCTCGCGAATGGTGTTGCTGGCGCGGCGCACCATGCCGAACAGAAGCAGGTAGATCGCAAAAGTGGAGAATGCAACCAGGGCCCAGCTACGCAGTTGGGCGGCGTGGATCTCGCGCTTCAGGGCGTCCACGGAAAGATAGAACTCGGCGACCGCAACCGTGCTATCGGCGCCAGACCGGATCGGCACGTAGATCTCCAGCAATTCTGACCAGCGAGCCTGTTCCGGCGGGTTGTCGGTCTCGTCGAGTTGGCTGAGTCGCGCCTGCACCTTGCCGGAGAAAGCGGCTGCGAGCAGCCCCGTGACCGGGAAACGAAGGCCGATTTGTGCATTGTCGCTGCTGTAGTCGATTCGCCCCTCGGCGTCCCAAAGCTTGAAACGCAGCACTTCGCGGTGCAACGGGCCGGTCACGAAAATGCGGTCGAGTTCGGTATGCGCCCGGTTGCCCACTGCGCCTCCGCAGGGCCAGTCCTGCAATTGTGCCGAAAAAATGCTTTCCAGATAGACCGCGGAAATTGCGGCGGTGCGGTTCACGGCATTCGTCTCGATCAGGTGTCCTATCCATGAACCGATGACAAGCATGCCTGCCGCGAGAACCGAAATGATCGCCAGCAGGAACTGGCGCGAAAAACTCATTTGGAGGAGGGCTTGCTTCAGTGCGGCCACCATGGGAAACCCTCGGGAAGGTAGGTGATTATTATGTTCGATACAAATTTAATGGTAACACGCGATGGCTGCAGCGGAACTAGACCAAGGTCTGAGAATAAGGGAACCAAGGTCTTATCGGTTTTAAGCTCATAGGCCGTGGTGACTGCGCAGGTGTGTGTAGAGAATGTCGCACAAGGAAAATTCAAATAATTAGCCGGGAAACGCGATGAAGAATATCAGTGTGTCGATATTTCAACTGCAATGGGGGATGTTGAAGGGTGGCCTTGATCCCGCCTTGCGGAGGCCGCGCGGCCGCAAGACCATCCTGGCAAGCAAAGTTTAAGTAGTAGTAATGCGTATGGCGGAACCGGGGTGAAGATGCTAATTGTTGAGCCCGAGTTTTTTTAGAGGAGAAAAGCCATGAGAAACATCAAGGTGATGTGGATTCTGCTGCTGTGCGGGACGCTCGGCGCCGCGTTTTCGATGACAGCCGGCGCAGCCGACGATGAAGGCGCCGAGTTCAAGAAGATTCTGAAACAGAACGACTGCTTCAAATGCCATGCCATCGATAAAACCAAGAAGGGGCCGTCCTACAAGAAGATCGCCGCCAAATACAAGGGCAAGGAAGCCGAAGGCGAAGAAAAAATGCTCAAGAACATCACGACCGGCCCCAAGGTCAAGCTGGAGGATGGAACCGAAGAGGAACACAAGATCATCGATATTACGGACCAGGAAGAACTGAAGAAACTCGTGCGCTGGATACTTTCGCTTTAGACCCGGCTCCGGTTCGATTGGTGGCGCCCGCGTGGCCGGGACGAATGAAGACTGCGTTCAGGGGGTAATCAGGTTGAAGAGCATGAACCCACAAAGACTGTATATCGCTGCCATGGCATTGCTGGTTGCCGGTTTTGCGCTTGCCGGTCCGGCTTGGGGGCAGGCTGAAACAACAATACTCGACAACGCAAGCTGCCTCACCTGCCACGACGGCAAGAAAGGCAAGCTGGAGGTCGCCGGCAAGGACGGCGAGATGCGGGCGCTTGCCGCACTGAACACAATCAAGTTCGCGAAGGGCACGCACGGCGACATGCAATGCGTCGATTGCCACACCGAGATCACCGACGCCGTCGCGCGGCACCGGAAGAATCCCGATGCGGCGAAGCCCAATTGCGTTTCCTGCCACGAGGCGCTGTGGGAAACCGCCAGGAAGGAAAATCTGACGGAAGAGAAATCGCGGCTGGGACTGGTGGTGCAGAACATCGAAGCCTACAGGAACTCCTTCCATGCGCGTCCCGACAAGGACGATCCTTCCCACGCCAAGGCCACTTGCGAAGACTGCCACAGCTCGCACGAATTCAATGTCCCGGCTGCCGGCACGACCAGGCGCACGGTCTGGCACAAGGAAATCCCCAAGACCTGCGGCGAGAAGTGCCATGAAGACCAGTTCGAGGATTACACCGCTTCCATCCACGGCGAAGAGGTGCTCGACAAGGGCAACGTCAAGGCGGCGGTGTGTACCGACTGCCATACCAGTCATGCCATCGTGAACACTTCGTCGGACGCCTTCAAGCTGGCCAACGTCAATGCCTGCGGCAGCTGTCATACGGAAGAGTTGAAGAGCTATACCGACACTTATCACGGCCAGGTCAACCGCCTCGGCTACTCCTACACGGCACGCTGCGCCGATTGCCATGGCAGTCACGATATCCGCGCGGTCGACGATCCGAATGCCAAGGTTTCGTCCAAAAACCGGATGAAGACCTGCCAGAAGTGCCATAACGACAAGAAACCGGGCATGCACGACGCGACGCCGGGGTTCATGTCTTTCGGCCCGCATGCCAACAACCACGATTTCAAGAAATATCCGCAGTTGTACATCGCCTCGATGTTCATGGTCGGACTGCTGATTTTCGTGTTCGCCTTCTTCTGGACGCATTCGCTGCTCTGGTACTACCGCGAATCGCAGGATCGCAAGGCCGGCAAGCCGATGCCGTACATCGATCTCAAGGGATTGAAGCTGGACGAGAAGAAGCATTTCAAGCGCTTCAAATGGGGGTGGCGTCTGGCGCACCTGACGTTTGCGGTCATCACCATGACGCTGATCCTGACCGGTATGACCGCGCTCTATGCATCGAGCTCGTGGGCGCCGCTGGTGGCGCAGGCGCTGGGCGGTCCGCGCATCGTCGGCATGATCCACCGTTTCTGCGCCGCCGCATTTGTGACCATCTTCCTCATCCACTTCGTGTGGGTGATGGCGGGGATATTCCGCAGCAAGACCTTCCGCTGGTTCGGCCCGGATTCGTTCATCCCGAACTGGAAGGACTTCAGCGACGCCTGGGCCATGTTCAAGTGGTTCTTCGGCAGGGGCGACAAGCCCAGATTCGACCGCTGGACCTACTTCGAGAAGTTCGACTACTGGGCGGTTTTCTGGGGCGTGAACATCATCGGCTGGAGCGGCCTGATGCTGGCCTTCCCGCACGTGACGGCGACTTACCTGCCGGGCTGGGTGTTCAACGTGGCCACGCTGGTGCATGGCGAAGAGGGTTTCCTGGCGGCGGTGTTCCTGTTCACGGTGCACTTCTTCAACAACCACTTCCGCCCCGACAAACTGCCGCCGCCGGACGTGGTGATGTTCACCGGCACGCAGTCGCTGGAGGATTTCCGCAAAGACCATCCCGCCTACTACCAGCGGCTGGTGGACTCGGGCGAGCTGGAAAAATACCTGGTGGATGCACCGGCGCCGCAGATGACGCGCGCGTCCAAGATACTCGGGCTGACGCTGATCGCCATCGGCCTGACGTTGCTCGCGGTGATCGCGATCGGATTCTTCGGCAGGTAGCGCCGTTTGACGAGGACGGCAGGGGATACAAGGCCTGCCGTCCTCGTTTGGATTGCTTCGCGCGCGTTTCCGTTGTCACATCCTGTAGATGAAACGCGCCGCAAGCATCCACAGGTTCTGCGTCGTGGGCTGGGAGACGGTCGTGTTGTCGGAATAGATGAACGGGATGCCCTTGTATCCCCATTGCCAGTCGTCTGTATCGAAGTGCTGGTAGGCCATGCTCATTACAACATCCACGTTCTTTTCCAGGCCGTAGATGCCATACAAGTTCACTTTCCTGGAATGGTTTCTGATGCTGGGCAGGTAATTGCCACCGGGGCTGGTCGTCCCGTTGAATCCGACGATGTTTCCGGTGCCGGCCGCCGTGGTGAGCACGTTGGTGAAGGTCGTCCGTTCCTGCATGGCAATCAAGTCCAGCCCCACTTCCCGGAAGACCTTGACCTTTCCCTTGATGCCCAGACCGACGGTGCCGGAGCTGATGCGGGTGTCGTCGGACAGATTGACCTTGTTGACGTTCCAGCGGTTTTCGCTGCGCGTCCAGTAGCCGTTCGCTTTCCAATCGTCGTTTATCGCATAGGAACCATCCAGAGTGAACGAATCGGCGTTGACAACACGGGCACCCGGGATGGGGGCGCCGGCGAGTACCGGTGAGGCCTGTATGCCCGCGCCTGCATCGGCTGCGACGGGGGCAAGCGCGTCGCGTTTGTAGTCGTCCCGCGCATGTTCCAGCACCGCTTGTGCGGACAGGGCGTTCGAGGGTGCCCAATCAAGCGTACCCCTCAGCTTGCTGCGATTGCGGTCCATGTACATGTCGGGCAGTACCCGGTTGATGGTGCCGGGCGCAACGAGATTGGGCGTGCCGACCAGGGTGGACGATGTCATCCAGTCCCCGCTGCCTTTGCGTTTTTTGTATTCAACGCCGATTGCGGCGTTCAGCGTTTCCGACAGGGATTTGCGCAATTCGGCGCGCAGTCCGTATTCATTCAAGGTCGGGCGCACGAAAACCTGGTTCGGGAAGATGGCCGTGTTGGCCGGGAGCGGGGGCATTTTCTTGTTCTCCCAGTCCGCTCCCAGCAAGGCGGAATAGCCTTTGCCCAGACGATAAGTGCTGTCCAGTTTTGCCAGCGTGCGCGTCTGCGATGCGGAAGGCCAGTTGGTTGTGTTGTCCAGTCCGCCGCCGATGGCACCGATGTTGTAGATGTGGACGGGCGTCCGGTCGTCCCGCTTCTCGTAACGCAGACTGGCATTGATCGAGAGGTCTTTGCCGGCGCGCGAGTTGATTCCTATTTGCGCCAGCGTGGTATTCACGACCCCGCCCAGGCTTGCCGGGGCGGTAGGGGCGGTAGGCGCAAGCCCTTGCGCGGCAAAGCTCTCGTTCTGGGTGGCATGGGTGTAGGACAGGTTGAAGTTGGCATGCGTCGCCTGCGAGTAATCCCATTTGCCTCCCAGATAAAGCTGATGCGCCTGGTTGTCGGGCGGCAGGGCTATCGGGGATGAGGCCATCTGCTGTATGGACAATGCACCGGCGGGCGTCCCGCCCGGCGTCAACGGGCCGCGGTTCAGCGTTCCCGGAACCGAAGGCGACAGGCTGCCGAAATCGTTGACATAGAACGACCCGTAATAACCGCCGGAGAGGGCGTAACGTTCCCGGACGTAATTCGCGGTGAGGTCGATTTGCCGGATCGATGAACTGAGGGGCTCCGGCGTCAACAGCACGGCCCAGTTTCCGGAGGACAAAGGCAGCGTCGGTATGCCGACGGCAATCTGATCCGAAGCCAGACCTGCCCGGCCGAACAGGCGCGCGCCCTTCCTGGTTTCGTTCCTGAAGCTGGCTTCGATCGTCCAGTCCGGCGAGAGGCGTTTTTCCGCAGTGATTCCAAATGCGCTGCGTTTTATCCTGAGTTCCGTATCCGAGCCGGGAATGCCGTTACTCGTCGCGAACTCGTTGGCGCTCCCGGCGCCGGTGGCGCCCCAGGTGCCGGCGATATCGGGGAGGGGGTTGGCGATCAGATTCACGACCGGCGTGGCAGTGCCGATGCCGGCCATGCCGGTATGGATGATGTAAGGATCGTTGCGCACGATATTGTTCAATTCCACCGTGTATTTCCAGTCTCCCTGTTTCTGTTGCGACACGCCCAGCTCGAGGGTGTCCAGGCCGAGATTGCGTCCTTTGATGATGGTCCACTTGCCCTTTTCGTCGTCGCGCTTCACCAGGTCGAAATCGGCCACGCCATAGTAGCCGTCCTGGTTCATGCCGGTGTACTGGCCGAACCGCTTGGCATCCAGGGTGCTGTTGACATGGGCCGCCCCGGTACTGAGGTAACTTTCCGGCGTGGTCAGTTGTTGCACTTCGCTGTTCTCTTCGGCCAGGGCGCTGCCGAAAACAGCCAGCAATGCGGCGGTGACGGGTGTCAGGCGGAATCTTTTTGGAGTCATTTTGCCGTTCATGATTTAGCTCCCGATTACTGCAAGAAGAAGGCCGGCGGGAGAAGCTTGTCCCCGCCGTTCGGATTGTTGCTGCCGTGTATCTCGGTGTGGCAGTTCAGGCAGCCGCGCCCTTGTTCGATGTTGGTATCGGCCTTGGCGGACGTCGTGATTCCGGGGGCAATGCCGGCAACACCCGGAATGCCGTGGCCGCTGTGGCATTGGTAGCAAACCAGGGGCGGACGCGCCTTCAGCAGGTAATCGGCGGTGGTGCCGTGCGGCATGTGGCAATTGGTGCAGTCGTCGTTGACCGGCTGGTGGTTGTGCACGAACGGCCCGCGCTTTTCCATATGGCAGGTGTAGCAGGTCTCCACCACGCTATAGCGTTTCATCAGTTTCGGGCCGGCCGATCCGTGCGGGTTATGGCAATCGGAACAGGACATTTTGCCCTCCACCACCGGATGGTGGGATTGCCGGTTGATCTGGGCGCGCTGTTCCTTGTGGCATGCGAAACACACCTCGGGCTCGGTGCGCTTGTCGGTTACGTTGTCATGTCCCACATGTACCTGGTGGCATGAAGTGCAGGCGACATCGTGGATCTGGTGCGTACTGCCTTCCCACAAGTGACGTTTGCGGTCGCCTGAATGGCAGGTCAGGCAGGCTTCGTTACGATCGGAAACGGGAGTCTGTGTCTTCTTGCCGAAAGTGCGATCCGGTTTCGGCGGTTTGGCGCTGCCTTTGTAGTTGACGTGCTCGCTGCTTTCGCCGTGGCAACTGGTGCAGGTCGGCGTGCGTTCGTCCGCCATAACGCCGTGGCGTGTCATGCCGATGGCAAGCAGTTCGGGAGAATCGGCCTCGTCGTGGCAGTAGGTGCATTTGGCATCGCCTTTGAGCACGAGGTCATTGGCAGGCGTGATTTCTGCGAGTGCCGCGGCTGCCCAGCCGGTTGCTGCGATGCCGACACACAGGGCCGCAATTGCGCTGATTGTTTTCATTATTCACTGCTCCCATGTCAAATTGCGATCATCAAGTCATGCAGTGCGTGTAACTGTGCCGATGAAACACTTGAACAGCGGAATTGCCAGTAAACAATCTCATGCCTCTGGTTGTCCAGAGATCCGCCCGGCCGGAATTGCCCCGGTCGGGCGATTGCGTTCACAAACCCGGCGCGGAAGGCTACCAGTTCTTCCTGCCGTGACATGCGGGCGTGCAGGTGCCTGCGGTGGTGATTGCGCCGTTGGCATCGCGTACGGGGGGCACCCAGTTTATCGGGCCGTTATACGGGGCTATCGCCGTGGCGGCGTTGGCAGCGATATCCACAATCCCGTCGTTGTGCGTCGCCGCAACATTGGTTGTGCTTGTGTATCCGGCACCGTGACAGGTACCGCAGCGTTGGTCGGCGGCGGGGAACCTGCTGTTGACCTGGGAACTGGTGGTGGTGCTCAGATGCAATGTGTGTCTCCTGGTGGTGAGCGTCGTGGGCGTGACGTTATGGCAGCTACCGCAGGCAGGAGGGGCAATCGGCAACAAGGCGGCTGCGATCAGATCGATCTGGGCTGTGGTGAGCGCCTTGAGAAGGGCAGTGCCCATGGCGGTCGCCCTGGCCGGGACGGTGGAGTTGATGGTGGCCAGTATCTTGGCTGCAGTGGCCCCGCCTTTGGTCGAGGTTGCCAGCGGGCCGTGGCAGCCGGCGCAATATGTCGCATACAGGCCGGGTCCGTCAGTCGCGACCACGGGGGCGGGGAGCGCGGCCAACGCGGTTGCGATATCGGTAACGTCCTGTGCGGTGAGGGTGGAGAGCATCCCCATCCCGCCTGTATTGGCGGTGATGGCACCCTGTATCCTGACGGAAGTCATGGTCGGTCCTGCCTTGGCAGACGACAGGAAAGCGCCGTGGCAACCGGTGCAATTTGCCTCATACAGGATTTCACCGGCCGATGCGCCCGGTGCCGGCGCTGCCGCGGGCAACACCGCAATGAGGGCCTCCACCTGGGCGGTGGTCAAGGTGGAGAGGTATCCCATTCCGGTGGTCGCACTGTTGGTGGTGACGGCAGCCGTAAAGCGCGCGAGCGTCAGACCTTTTTTGGTGGAAGTGGCCAGTGGACCGTGGCAGCCGGCACAGTTGTTGGCATAGAGCGTGGCGCCGTCCAGGGTGGGCGTGACCGGCGTGGTCGGGGTTTGATTGAGGGCGACCACGATGGCCTGGAGATCGGCAGCGCTGAGGGTGGACAGGCGGCCCATGCCGGCTCCCGTGCTGGCGCCCGCGTTGGATGAAATTGCGTTCTGGATGCGGACGAAGGTGGCGCCCAGTTTGGTCGAGGTCGCCAGGGGGCCGTGGCAGCCCGCGCAGTTTGCCGTGTACAGGGCCGCACCGCCGGTGGCGGGCGGCGATGCGGTTCCCGGAATGGCGGCGCTGATGGACTGGATATCGGAAGTGGACAGCGCGGACAGGTTGCCCATGCCGCCGACATCGGTGGCGATTGCCGTCAGGATCGTGTTGACCGAGTTTCTGCCGATGACGGTGGAGTTGGAGATGTCGCCGTGACAGCCGGAGCAATTTGTCCGGTAAAGCGATGCCCCCAGCGTTTCCGCCGGAACCGGCGGGATATTCGTCCCCACCACATTAAGCGCGCCGACCGTGCCTGCGTAGACGTCTGATGCCGCTGCGGTAAAAATAACCGAGGCATTGGCCTTGTTGGTGATGGTGATGGTGGCTCCCGGGCCTGCCGAGATCGTTACGTCGATGACGTCCAGGAGCGCATCGGCGCCGGCATGATTTGCGTTGAACGCAGAGTTGAGTATGTTGCCGTTCGCGCCATAGAGACTCAGCATGGGTGCCAAGGCGTCCTGAACTGCCGTCTCCGCAGTGGGGATGGCGGCGACTGTGGCCGCTAGATCGACGGGATTCGCATTGAATAATGCATCCAGATCGGCGCCGCCGGCGGCGACACTGACCACGATGCTTGTCAGTGGGGATATGTTGGCAATACCGATGTCAGTGGCCGATATCGAATACAGATTCTTGCCCCCGGCAGTCGCCCGGAGAATATAAGGCGCTGTCAGGCCCGTGGTGTTGAAAACGAAAGAGCCGTCGCTGGAAGTCATGCCGTGCAACACTTGCGCGGGAGAGGACGAATCCTTGAGGGTGATTTCTCCGATGATCGGCCCGCCGGTCGCTGCGACCCCGGTGATTGAGGGGGCGGGCCCGTTCACGCCGACATTGTCGCCGCCGCCGGTTCCCCCGCAACCGGAAAGTGCCAGAACCAGCATGGTCAGCGCGGTCGCTATCAGGTGAAACAGCACTTTCATGGATTGCTTCATGATCGTTACCCCCGCAAATTAATTAATGCAGTTCGCAGACGTGCTCACTTCGCCATCAATATTGTTGTTGGCGTTATCAGGCTTGGGGAAATCGGGATGGCGTTTGCCGCAGACGATGAAAAACTCAGTGCGCGCCGGGTTACAGGCATCAGTTACGGATCGGATCGAATACATTGTTTTTCGCATTTATTGATCCCTCTCAAAATGCTCAAAAACCGATTGTCGGTCGCCATTATTAGCCTTTTTTTGCGCAAATTCATCTTTTTTGCCAAAAATTTCCATTTTGTTGTGCTTTGAGCACAATAGCCATAAAGTTAGTGATAGTTATAAGCAAATCACCACACATTAAGTATGGTTGTGGCGCGTGCGGTTTTCATTATTCCTGGCTGAGCGAATCTTCTGAAAAACTGGCTTGAGGTATCGGATATGGCGTAAGTGACGACTTGCTTTATGGCGGTCTGCCCGCGACGGGATAAGACCAAGGTCTGATAAGAACGGAACCTAGGTGCCGTCGTTTTAAGCCGAGAGACCGTGGAGGGACTGCATGATGTCGTAGACAATAACCGCCGGAGGGCGGGGCATGGATTTCGAACCTTGCGCTGCCGTCGTTTCCAGTCTGTTCGTGTTCATATTGCAATTCTTTGCTTCTGTGTGGAGGTTACAAAATGTTGAAAGTCATTGGAGGTTTTTTCGCCGGAGTGGTCGTGGTCGGGTTGCTGGCATATAACTACATGGGGAGTTTGATGTTCCGGGAGGTGGTCAGTCCTTTCGGTGAAGAAGAAACCGTCGCCCGCATCCAGCAGAATATTCAGAACGTCGGCAACGGCTGGGCGCTTTCCGGCCTGCGCAATCCCGGCAAAGCAGTCGAAGCTGCCGGCGGAAATACCCTGCCGGTCATGATGATCGAAGCATGCAGCACCAAGTATTCCGGTCCCATCCTCAAGGACGACACCGTCCGATTCCTTTCCATCCTGATGCCGTGCAAGGTGGCGGTTTACAAAAAGAACGACGGCAAGACCTACATCGGTCTGATGAATGCCGGGCTGATGGGCAAGATGTTCGGCCCCATGGTCGGCGAGATCATGGGACACGTTGCCCAAGATCAGGCCAAGTTCATCCTGTTCGATCCCAGCAAGCCTGCGCCCGAAATGATCAAGGGTATGCCCGGTGCGCCAAGCGGGGGCTCCGGCGCCAGTGCGCCCGGTGGTTGTTGATGCAATCACCCGCATAACTAACCAGCGCAGCAAGATCAACGGAGAGGACAACATGTTACCCATACGCAGAATTACCCTGTCGGCGCTGGCGTTCTCCGCCCTGCTGGCAGGGCCGAACGCATTTGCCGTCGCCACGAAGACGGATGCATTGGCAGCACCGGCGCCTGTGACGGCTGTCCCGGCGAAACCGAAACCGGCCAGCACTTCCACTGCCGACCATGGCAAATTCAAGGAACTGCAAAAGAATTTCAAGACCGGCCCGGAAGTGACCGAAGCCTGCCTCATCTGCCACAACGAAGCCGCCAAACAGGTGCAACATACCAAACACTGGACCTGGGAGTCCGTCGATCCCAAGACCGGGCAGAAGCGCGGCAAGAAGAACATCATCAATAATTACTGCACATCCCCCGTTTCGAACGAGAAGGACTGCATGGCCTGTCACGCCGGTTACGGGTGGAAGGACAGCAGCTTCGACTTCACCGTCGAGAAGAACGTTGACTGCCTGGTGTGTCACGACACGACCGCCACTTATCGCAAATTGCCTGGAGATGCGGGACATCCGGTGTACAAGCGCACCGAGTTTCCCAAAGGATCAGGCAAGTTCGTTGAGGCAGTCGACCTCAGGAAAGTCGCGCAAAGCATCGGCAAACCAAGCCGTACCAACTGCGGCGCGTGCCACTTTTTCGGCGGCGGTGCCAACGGCGCGAAGCACGGCGACCTGAGCAGCTCGCTGCAGCATCCGGACAGGTATCTGGACGTGCACATGGATGAGAAGGGGCTCAACTTCACTTGCGCCACCTGCCATTCCACGTCCAGCCACCAGATCTCGGGCAGCCGTTACAACGTGGCGGCGGCAGTCAAGGGGCCGGCGCACGTTCGCGGCAAGGAAGACACGGTTAATCCCGCCTCTTGCCAATCCTGCCACGGCGACAAGCCGCATCCGCTGGCCAGACTGAACGAGCACACCGACAAGATCGCCTGCCAGGCCTGCCATATCCCGGAGTATGCCCGCGACGCCATTGGTACTGAACGCAGTTGGGACTGGTCCCAGGCCACGGTCATGGGGCCGGACGGGAAGCCGACAGTGCGCAAGGACAGCGCCGGTCGCCGTGCCTTCGACTCCAAGAAAGGCGCGTGGGTGTGGGAATCGTACGTGATCCCGGATTACCGCTGGTTCAATGGCGCTTCCAAGTTCCAAGTGATTGGCGACAAGATCGACCCGGGCAAGACGGTACTGATCAACGAAGTGGGCGGCGGCCCCAACGATCCCGACTCGCGCATCTGGCCGACCAATGTGCACCGCGGAAAGCAGCCCTACGACAAGGTGAACCTGACGCTCACCCTGCAACACACCGGGGGCGAGGACGACACGGCGCTGTGGCACAACTACGACTGGCAGAAGGCGATCACGGCCGGAATGAAAGCCGGTGGCCTGCCTTACAGCGGCCAGTACGGCTTCGTCAATACTGAGCAGACATGGCCCATAACCCACATGGTGGCACCGAAAGGCGATGCGCTCACCTGCGCCCAGTGCCACAGCGTGAATGGCCGTCTCAAAGAAATCAAGGGCATCTACATGCCGGGACGCGGCGACAACAATAAGCTGCTCGACGCTGCCGGCTGGATAGTCGCCCTGCTGACCCTGCTCGGCGTAATCGCCCATGGCGCCGGCCGCATCTACCTGAGCAACCGGAAAGGATAAACCATGTCTGAACATATATATGTATTCAAGCGCTTCGAGCGTTTCTGGCACTGGTCGCAGGCCATGCTCATCATCTTCATGATGCTCACCGGCTTCGAGGTGCATGGTTCCTACCACCTGTTCGGTTTCGAAAAGGCCGCATCGCTGCATACCGTCGCGGCATGGACGCTGGTCAGCCTGTGGGTGTTCGCGATCTTCTGGCATTTCACCACCGGCGAATGGAAGCAATACATCCCGACGCGGGAGAAGGTGGTCGCCATGATCCAGTTCTACTCCATCGGCATTTTCCAGGGCGCGCCGCATCCGTTCCGGCCGACCACGCTGAAGAAGCACAATCCCCTGCAGCGCCTGGCCTATCTGGGCGTGTTGCTGTTCATCGGCCCGCTGCTCTGGTTCACCGGCTGGTTCTACCTGTTTTTCGGCGACTGGAAAGCATGGGGCGTGGACAGTTACCTGTCGCTGGAATGGGTCGCCTTTTTCCATACCGCAGGAGCATTCATGATGCTGGCGTTCTTTATCGCCCACGTTTACCTGACCACAACCGGTCACACGCCTACTTCGCACATCAAGGCGATGATCACCGGCTGGGAGGAGGTGGAATAAACATTGATCGCCGGATGCATATATATAGAGTGCAGGCCCGTTGGCCACTGCCGTCGGCAATCGATTTCTTCGGCAGATAGCCGAGGCTGATGACCCGGGGGAATATCGGAAAGGACGGCTCCTCCCGCCCCGACCACCCTTCCGGGTTGCCGCATCGACTGTTGTCGTTCAACCCCGCCCGAGTGGCGGGGTTTTTATTGTGCGGGCGGACCGTGCCGGAATTTCCGGAAATGCGGCCGAATTGGATACAATGCTGGTCTGATGGTTCTTCGCCGCGCGGTCGCCGGGGAGAACGACGAAAATTTTCGCAAACTTTCAAGGAACAAGATGGAATCCTCACCCGCTCTGGAACTCGCAAAACACACTCTCCTGGTATTCGGCATCATCCTCGGCATCGGCACCTTCTCCGGATTATTGGCGCGCATGGCACGCGTGCCCGATGTGGTGGTATTCCTGCTGATCGGCATGCTGATCGGTCCCGGCATGCTGGGCTTCGTCGACATCAAGGCGGATTCCACCATCAACCAGCTCATCCTGATCTTCGGCTCCAGCTACATCCTGTTCGACGGCGGCGCTTCCGTGCGGCTCAAGGTATTGAAGCAAGTGTGGATCACGCTTGTGATCATCGCCACGGTTGGCGTGCTGATCACGGCCTTCATCACCGGTGTGGCGGCTTATTACTTCCTCGGCCTGCCGTTCATCGTCGCGCTGCTGCTGGGCACGGTGGTCGCTTCCACCGACCCGGCCACGCTGGTTCCTGTGTTCAAACAGATCAAGATCAAGGATCGTGTGGCGCAGACCGTGATGAGCGAATCCGCCTTCAACGACGCGATGGGCGCGATCCTGACCTTTGTGATATTGGGCATCGCGATGGGTGCGGGCGAGTTCTCGGTCGGCGATGCGCTGCTCGAACTGCTCAAGGAGTCGGTGATCGGTATCCTGATCGGCGGCGTGCTCGGCTATCTGGCCGCGGTGCTGATCTCGCACGAGAGATTCGGCTTCCTGCTGGAGTATGCCCCGATCGTCACCCTGATGGCGGTGATCGGCGCGTATATGGGCGCGGACGGCGCTCACGCCAGCGGCTTCATGGCGGTGTTCGTGTTCGGCGTCATGCTCGGCAATGCGGAATCGCTGGGCTTCAAGCGCTCCAGGGAAGAGAACCACGAACTGGAAGACTTCATCCTGACCACCGCGCTGATCATGCGCATGTTCATCTTCATCCTGCTCGGCACGCAAGTGGACTTCGCGCTGATGAACCAGTACCTGTGGGCGGGCGTCGGCGTTGTCATCGTGTTCATGCTGGTGGCGCGTCCGGCCACTGTGTTCCTGTGTGCGCTGCCGGATCGCCGCGCCAAGTGGTCCTTCAAAGAGATGCTGTTCATGTGCTGGACGCGCGAGACCGGCGTCATCCCCGGCGCGCTGGCCGGTATCCTGGTCGGCATGAAAGCGCCCGGCGCGGAGATCATCGCCTCGGTCACCTTCATCGCCATCCTGATGACCATCCTGATCCAGGCCACCACCACCAAGTGGCTGGCGAAGAAACTGGATCTGCTGGTCGAGAAGTAGGAACGATTTTCGCAGCTTTGGTTGAGAACAGCGGTGCGCAGGCACCGCTGTTTTTTTGTGGCGCACCCGCTGCGCACCAGGAAGCAGCAGGGCGGAGCAGGCGGATCAGAACAAGGTGAATCCCGCAACCAGCGTGGTGACGATGGCATAGGGCAACGCCATCCACAGCATGCGACCGTAACCAAGGCGAACCAGCGGAGCCACTTGCGATGTCAACAGATACAGGAAGGCCGCCTGTCCGTTGGGCGTCGACATGCTCGGTATGCCGGTGCCCATGACGACCGCGACCGACTGCGCGTCGAACAGTTCGCGGCTGGTGAGACCGGCTTCGAACACAGTCTTTAGTTCCTTCATGTAGATGGCGGCCACGAACACGTTGTCGCTGATCGCGGACAGCACACCGTTGGTGACGAAAATCATGAATACCTGCATCTTCGGTTCCATCGTAAGCACCCAGTGGATGACAGAATCGAACATGTGCAGGCTGCCGATCATCGCCACGATGACGTAGAACACCACCAGCAGGGAAGCAAAAGGCAATCCGGGCATGAAGGCCTGGGCGACGTGATGTTCGTCGGTGACGCCGGAGATCGACGAGACGAGGATGATTACGGCCAGACCGATCAGGCCGATCTCGGCGATATGGAACGCCAGCGCCAGCACCATGAGGATGGCGACGACCCCCTGGGCGATGAGCATCAGGCGGTCGAGCGGGGTATGGCCGGCGCGCAGGCGGCGGTCTTCGTCGATGAGTATCTGGCGCACGCCGACCGGCAGTTCGGCGCCGTAGCCGAACCATTTGTTTTTCTCGATCACCCAGCAGGTGAGGATGCCGGCCAGCAGGGTCGGGATGCTGGCCGGGGCCACGTGAACGAAAAACTCGATGAAATTCCAGCCGGCCTCGGTGCCGATGACGATGTTCTCCGGTTCGCCGACCAGCGTGCAGACGCCGCCGATGGCCGTGCCGATGGCGCCGTGCATCAGCATGCTGCGCAGCACGGCGCGGAACTGCTCAAGGTCGGCGCGATGAATCTCGTCCACATAGTCATCCGTCAGATCGGGATCCTCGTGATAGCCCCTGGTGGAAACGACGCGGTGATAGACCTCGTAGAATCCGAGCGAAACGGCGACCAGCACGGCCAGGATGGTGAGTGCATCGAGGAAGGCGGAAAAGACCGCCACCACGACGATGATGACCATGTTGAGCGTGAGGCGCGAACGTATCCCCAGCAGGATGTGGCTGATCATGCGATACAGCATGCCGCGCAGGAAATGCACGCCCGCCACCATGAAGATCACCAGCAGCAATACCGGCAGGCCGTGCTCGACTTCCCTGTAGATCGCATGGGCGTCGGTCAATCCGAGCGCGACTGCCTGCAACGCAAGCAATCCGCCGGGCTGCAGCGGGAAGCATTTCAACGCCATCGCCAGCGTGAAGATGAATTCGGCGAGCAGCAGCCAGCCCGTCGCGAGCGGTCCCAGCAGGAAAAACACCGCGACATTGAGCACCAGGCTGGCAGCAATGGCTTGCTTGTACCAGTTGGGGGTATGCCCGAGAAAACTTGTTGCCAGGGCGCGGAGGACGCCGTCATGGGTTGCTGTGGTCATTTTTTCCGCTCGATTGTTATGCACGATGAATATGAACTACTGATTGCATGTCCCTATTGAAGGCGTCTTGCAGGGCTTGCCGTCAAGCCAGGTTGCTCCGCTCAGCCGCACGCCGATGAATCGCGCGCGCCGGGCGGAAGCGCCGGACAGGTTTGCTGCCTTCAGGTTGGCGTAGTTCAGGTAGGCGCCATCCAGTCTGGCCTTCTGCAGGTCTGCCCGTTGCAGGTCGGTGTTGATCAGGTCGGCGCGGGTCAAGTCGGCGCCGCCCAGCAATGCGCCGGAAATATCGGCATCCTCAAGGTCGGCCTTGGACATTTGCGCGCCGACGAAACGGGCGTGTGCCAGCGTCGAGCGCTCCATGTTCGCCCAACGCAGATCTGCGCCTTCCAGATTGGCGCCGGTCAGGTCGCTGCGCTCCAGGCGGGCGAATTGCAGGTTCGCACCGCGCAGATCCGCACCTTTGAGATCGGCGCCGGCCAGATTGGTGTGCCGCAGGTTGGCGTTGCGGAAGTTGCCGCCCGCCAGGTTGGCGTTGCGCCAGTCGAGACGATTCAACCGGGCGCCTTCGCATTGCGCGTTGATCTTCGGCTCGCAAGCGGCCCACGCCTGCTCGAACATGAGCAGAAAGAGGAAGCACATCGCCACAAGGGTCAGAGTCCGTATAATCAGTCTGAGCGGATTTTTCATGGCAGGCCTCGTGCAGGATTGGTTGGCATGCGATGTAATGTACGAGACTTCACCATCCCTGAAAATTCGGGAATACCGCTACGTGTATCACTTACGTTCTGGTTGTTTTGCGCTACCTGTTGCATGTAAGGGTTCCCCGTACGCGGGCTGCGGATGCGCGCAGCCGGGAGGAGATGGAAAATGGACACCCGAACCGGAATCGGAAATTCGATGCGCTCAATTGCAACAACCCTGCTCGGCGGGCTGGCCTTTGTCGTCACTTACGTCCTGCTCGACTGGGCGAGTTACCTGCACCCGATGTACGGGCTCAACATCACGCCGTGGAACCCGTCGCTCGCGCTCGGCCTGGTCATCTGGTTCCGTGCGGGCAAGCTGGTGGCGATACCCTGGTTCGTGGCGATCCTGATCGGCGAAGTCGTGGTGCGCGGCCTGCCCGCGTCGCTGCCGTTGACGCTGGCGCTGAGCGGCGTGCTGACCGTGGGCTACGGCATCATGGCGGAAGTACTGCGCCGTCATGCCGCAGGCGTGATCCTGCATGACCGCCGCCGTCTGTTGTCATGGTTGGGAATCGTGGTTGCCGGAACCCTGGTGACCAGCACCATCTATATCTCGCTGCTCTATTTCACCGGCCTCATTCCCGTCGGCGACTGGGGCGTGGCGCTGGTGCGTTTCTGGGTGGGCGATTGCGTTGGCATCGTCGTAACCATGCCGTTCTTCTGGTTGTTGCTGGATGGCCATGCTCGTCTGAGCAAGCTGTTCGCGCGTTGGGAGACGGCGGGTTACGGAGTGCTGGCTGTTGCCGCATTGTGGCTCTCGTTCGGTCTGGGCGGGGAGGGGGAGTTCCAGTATTTCTATCTGCTGTTCCTGCCCATCGTCTGGGCGGCCGCGCGCCAGGGCGTGCCGGGCGCGGCCATCGCCGCATTCATCCTGCAGGCGGGCATCATGGTTGCGGTGCACTGGCAGAATCTGGTCGCCGTTACCGTGTTCGAGTTGCAATTGCTGGGGGCGGTGCTGGCCTTTGTCGGGCTGTTCATCGGGGCGGTGGTGGACGAGAAGCAGCGCGTGAGTAACGAGTTGCGCCAGACCCTGCGGCTGGCGGCGGCAGGCGAGATGGCGGCCGCCCTGGCGCACGAACTCAACCAGCCGCTCACGGCATTGTCTGCCTACGGTGCAGCCTGCCAGCAGATGCTGGAGCAGGGCGGCAACGAGGAACGCTTGCGCGACACGATCGGTCGCATGGTGACCGAATCCTACCGTGCTGCGGACGTGGTCAGGCGGCTGCGCGATTTCTTCCGCACCGGCGCCACGCGGCTCGAACGCATCGCCCTCGCCAAACTGGTTGACTCGGTATTGGCGCAATTTGCAGACAAGGCAGCCAGCCAGGGGGTGGAACTGGTTGCCGCGACCATGCCGGACCGCACCTTGCTGGTGGACAGGCTGCAGGTGGAAGTGATCCTGCGCAACCTGATCGCGAATGCATTCGATGCCGTGCTGGAACGCTCTGCCGGTCGGCGCCGTATTGTCATCACTGCGGATGATACGGATGGGGAATCGGTGCGCATACGCGTCGTAGACAGCGGGCCTGGATTGAGTGCTGATAAGGTCTCGCGCCTGTTCGAGGCTTTCCAGTCGTCCAAATCGAGCGGACTGGGTCTGGGGCTGGCGATCAGCCGCGCCATCGCGCAGGCGCATGGTGGTGATCTGGCCGCCGAAGCGGGAGATGGCGGAGTGTTCGTGCTGACGCTGCCAATCGAGGGAGATGATCATGATGCAGCCTAAGGGCTATACCGTTTACATGGTCGAGGACGACGCCTCGGTGCGGGATGCGCTGGGGTTGCTGCTGGGGTTGCGCGGTTATGCGGTGTCCATGTTCGGCGATGCCGAGAGTTTTCTCGCCGCGCGCAAAGCGGATTGGCGCGGCTGCGCGCTGATCGATATCCGCATGCCGGGCATGGATGGTCTGGCGTTGCAGAAAGAGTTGCAGAAATCCGGCTGCGATATGCCGGTGATCGTCATGACCGGCCACGGCGACGTCGACTCCGCGCGGGATGCCTTCCGTTCACAGGCGGTGGATTTTCTGGAAAAACCTGTCGAGCAGGCCAGATTGTATGCGGCGATAGATGAAGCCTTTGTGCGTCAGGCTGCCGCGCATGAATCCGAAATGCAGCAAGGTGATTTCTCGCGCCTGCTGGCGACACTGACCCCGCGCGAGAAAGAAGTCATGGAGCTGGTCGTCATCGGGCGGCACAATCGCGAGATCGCGGAACTGCTGGGCATCAGCGCCAGAACGGTGGAGGTGCACAAGGCGCGCATGATGGCGAAGTTGCAGGTCGCCGGTGTGCCCGAGCTGGTGCGCATGAGTCTCACCGGGCGTAACCGGTAGGCGAAGAAAAATTTCTTGCACGACGCGCGTGCAGATAGTAAAAACAAACCCTGGGTGTCAGAGCCGCGCAGGAATCGGAGCAGTAGAGAGCAGAGTTGGGGGATGAAAAAAGTTGTGTACTGCAACTCGGATCATCCCCGTTTTTTTCAACTCGCCGCATTCGATATCAAGTTCGCCAACCAGTGATTCAGTGAGGTAAACCCTCGGCTATGCCGGGGGACTCATTAAGGTTTGACCTTTGCGGCAGTCATTAAAGAACGAAAAGGCTATGCCGCATTGTTCCCTCCCCCATGCAGGGGGAGGGGTAGGGTGGGGGTAGAAACCAGGTGCGGATACGTTCGTAATTTCTACCCCCATCCCAACCTTCCCCCTGCATGGGGGAAGGAGTTGAAGTTCCGCCACTTTGTGGTGGTTAATGGTTTTTCGGCCCCTTTGAGGGGCTCACAAATTAAAGCCCACGGCTTTATCGGGGGATACTTACTGACTGGTTTGCAACATTCCCGGCGATTCATTGCCGAACTCAATATTGTTGAAGGGAACGTCGAATTGTTCGATTCATTGACCATTACCACCGAACTTACCTGGCCACTCGCGCTGGCGATCGCCTGGATCGCGGGCGAGTTCGGCCATCGCTGGACCGGCTTGCCGCGCATCAGCATCTACGGTCTGGTTGGTTTTCTGCTGGCGAACTCCCAGGCCGGACTGCTGCCGGAATCGGTCAGCATCACGCTGTTGGCGAACATCGCTTTCGGTCTGATCCTGTTCGAACTGGGCTACCGCATCAACTTGCGCTGGTTGAGTAACAACCCCTGGCTGGGGGTTGCGAGCCTGAGCGAAGCGTTACTGACATTTATCGCCGTATTGCTTGTCGCGCAAGCATTTGGCGTGCTGCTCATCCCGGCGCTGCTGCTGGCATCGCTTGCCATGGCGACTTCTCCGGCCGCGATACTGCGCGTGGTGAATGAAGAGCGCAGTTCCGGGCAGGTTACCGAACGCATATTGCACTTGTCCGCTTTCAATTGCGTGCTGGCGGTGCTTACTTTCAAGGTCGTCGTCGGTTTGTGGGTGTTTCATAACACCGGGGATATCTTGCATGCGCTCTGGAGCAGTCTGGTTTTCCTGATGGTCTCGGCCGCCCTTGGCGGGCTGTTCGGCGTTGCCGTTCCCGCCCTGTTGTCACGGCTCGGCAACAGCGAACGCGACGCGACGGTCGTCTTCGCCATCGCGGTGATCGTCCTGGCCGCGCTGACCCATGCACTCGGGTTTTCGCCGGTGCTGGCGACGTTGGCGTTCGGGCTGATCGCCCGCCATCGCCGTATCTTCCTCAGCCAGGCGGAAAAGAACTTCGGCACACTGGGCAACCTGCTGACTGTGCTGTTGTTCGTGTTCTTGGCAAGCACGCTGCATTGGCAGGCGGTGGCGAGCGGCACCGGTCTTGCCCTTGTTCTTCTCTTCATCCGCTTTGCGGTCAAAACATTGAGCGTTGCCGCTTTTTCCCGCCTCAGCGGCATCACCTGGCGCAAAGGGGTGTTGACCGGGGTTGCGCTCACCCCGCTGTCGGCGTTCGTCATACTGCTGCTGGAACAGTCGCGTCATCTGGATATCGGGCTTGTCGACGAGTTGACTGCGCTGGCTGCCATGACGCTGCTGCTGGAAGTGATTGGCCCCGTCGTCACGCACTGGGCGCTGGTCTGGGCCAAAGAAGTCCCCGAGTCGGACAGGAACTGACCATGCCGCTGGAACCCTTCAACAACTCGGCTTCACTCACTTTCGGCGTCGAGCTGGAACTGCAACTGGTCAATCTCAGCGACCTCGATCTCACCGCCGCCAGCCCGGACATGCTGCACCTGCTGCGGCGGGAGAAATTCCCCGGCAACGTCACGCCGGAAGTGACCGAGAGCATGATCGAGATCAATACCGATGTGCACACCCATTACACGGAACTGCTGGCGCAGTTGCAGCTCATCCGCGACACGCTGGTGCGCGCGGGCGATAAGCTGAATATCGGCATCTGCGGCGGCGGCACCCATCCTTTCCAGCACTGGGCCGAGCGCAGGATATATTCCAAGCCGCGCTTCCACGAAGTGTCGGCGATCTACGGTTATCTCATCAAGCAGTTCACCGTGTTCGGACAGCACATCCATATCGGCTGCACTTCGGGGGACGAAGCGCTGTTCCTGTTGCACGCGCTGAACCGCTATGTACCGCACTTCATCGCCCTGTCCGCCGCGTCGCCGTATTTTCAGGGCGTCGATACCCAGTTCAATTCCGCGCGCCTGAATTCGGTGTTCGCCTTCCCGCTCAGCGGGCGCGCGCCGTTCCTGTTGCGCTGGGACGAGTTCGAGCACGGCTACTACGCCAAGATGGAAGACACCGGCATCGTCAAGAGCATGAAGGATTTCTACTGGGATATCCGCCCCAAGCCCGAATACGGCACCATCGAGTTGCGCGTGTGCGACACGCCGCTGACGGTGGAGCGGGCGGCGGCGCTGTCCGCCTATCTGCAGGCGCTGTGCCGTCATCTGCTGGAGCGCAACGAGGCGGAACCCGCCGAAGACGATTATCTGGTCTACAACTACAACCGCTTTCAGGCATGCCGCTTCGGACTGGACGGCACGCTGGTGCATCCCAGGTCGCACGAGTCCATGTCGCTGCGCGAGGATATCCTGACCACGCTGCGCCGCCTTGAACCTCATGCCGAGGCGCTGGGTAGCCTGGATGCCTTTGAGGATCTGTATCCGGTATTGCACGAAGGCAGCGACGCGAGTTTTCTGCGCGGACAATTTGCCGCCAGCGGCAGTCTGGAGGGGATGGTCGATGCCGCATTGGATCGCTTTCGCAAACCTGTACGCTGACGGTTCGGAATCGGACATGTTGCACGAAGCGCTTTGTCCCGGTCGAACCGACAAATGAAAGGAGAAACGATGATGAACAAATGTCTGTTTCCGGTAGCCGGCTACGGCACCCGTTTCCTGCCCGCCACCAAGGCGCAGCCCAAGGAGATGCTGCCCATCCTCACCAAGCCGCTGATCCAGTACGGCGTCGAGGAAGCGCTTGCGGCGGGCATGAACAATATCGCCTTCGTGACCGGGCGCAGCAAGCGGGCCATCGAGGACCATTTCGACATCACCTATGAACTGGAAGACCAGATCAGCGGCACCAGCAAGGAAGGCCAACTGGATTCCATCCGCGAACTGATCGACCGCTGCACGTTTTCATACACGCGGCAGAACCACATGCGCGGGCTGGGCGATGCGATCCTGACCGGTGAGACGCTGATCGGCGATCAGGCCTTCGGCGTGGTGCTGGCGGACGATCTGTGCGTGGGCGAGCCTGACGGGGTGATGGCGCAGATGGTGCGCGTCCATGAGCAATACCGCTGCAGCGTCGTCGCGGTGGAAGAGGTTCCCCATGAAGAGGTGGGCAAATACGGCATCGTCAGCGGTGCCCAGATCGATGGGCAACATATCCGGGTCGAGCACATGGTGGAGAAGCCTGCGCCGCAGGATGCTCCGTCCAATCTCGCCGTCATCGGCCGCTATATCCTGACGCCCGACATATTCGACATATTGAGGAACACACCCCCCGGCAGGAACGGCGAGGTGCAGCTCACCGATGCGCTGCAAACGCAGGCGAAAGACGGCAGGGTAATTGCGTATCGTTTTGAAGGGCGACGCTTCGATTGCGGCAGCGTGGAAGGCTTCGTGGCGGCCACCAATTACTTTTTCGAACGGCGCTGAGCTTGTAATCGTCTCTGCCACAGTGGCATACTCGGGCAAACGGGGCGTAAATCTTGCGCTGCCCGTATCCAACGCGCAGTTCAATTCGATCCCGGTGTCGTTCAGAATCGCAAAGCCGAACCGGGACACATGCACATCAAATAACAGGAGGCGCCGATGAAACTTTCGCTACGTTTTGTGCTTCCCCTGATTCTGGTACTTGCGGGCATCGCCTACGCCGTCGCTCCGCTGGTGGATCAATTCACCCTGCGCTGGTTCGTCAAGGATCTCGACATGCGCTCGACACTGATCGTGAATACCATCCAGGAGCCGCTGCAGGAACTGTTGCAGGCCGGCAAGAAGACCAGGGTGGTGGAGTACTTCAACCGCATCACGCAGGACGAGCGGTTCTACGGCGTCGGTTATTGCGCGACGCCGTCGGGTACTGTGCTCGCCAGTCGTTCGCTGCCCAAACAGTTGCATTGTCGCGACCTGGAAAGCTGGTCGGGGCCGGGCGAACATCTGCTGCAAACCGAAAAAGGGCCGCTGCATGTGACGGTGAGGCCGCAGGAGAGCGAAGCTGCGCCCGCCGGGCGGCTGGTGCTGGTGCATGACATGAGCTTCATCACGCGCCGCAGCGAAGAGACCAAGCGCTATCTCTTCTACTTCTTCATGGGACTGGCCGCTGTGGTGTCGCTGATCACGGTGGTCATCGCGCAACTTTCCTGGCGCGGCTGGATGTCCGGCATGCGCGCGTTGCTGCGCGGCGAAGGGTTGTTGCGGCAACCGGGGGCGGATGCACAACCCAAACAGTCCGAGTTCAAGCCCATCGCACGCGACCTGCAGCGCCTGATCAACGAACTGGAATCCGATGTGCGAGCGCGCGACGAGAATCAGGTAACGTGGTCGCCGGAGTCCCTGCGCGCCATCCTTCACGCCGAGCTGCGCGGCGAGGATGTCATCGTTGTGTCCAACCGCGAACCCTACATCCACCAGCGCCGCGGCGACCGCATCGAGGTGCAGCAACCGGCCAGCGGATTGGTCACCGCGCTGGAGCCGATCATGCGCGCCTGCTCGGGAACCTGGATCGCGCACGGCAGCGGCACGGCGGATCGCGAGGCGGTCGATGCGAATGACCATGTCGCAGTACCGCCGGATCATCCCGCCTACCAGATCCGCCGCGTCTGGCTGACGCCGGAGGAGGAGGCGGGTTATTACTACGGTTTTTCCAACGAAGGCATGTGGCCGCTCTGCCACATCGCCCACGTGCGGCCCACCTTCCGCTCCAGCGACTGGGCGCAGTATGTGGCGGTGAACCGGAAGTTCGCCGAGGCGGTGGTGAGCGAATCCAAAACGAAAAATCCCATCGTGCTGGTGCAGGACTATCACTTCGCGCTGCTGCCGAAAATGATCCGCGAGAAATTGCCGGACGCCACCATCATCACCTTCTGGCACATCCCCTGGCCCAACCCCGAGTCGTTCGCCATCTGTCCGTGGCGCGACGAAGTATTGGCGGGCATGCTGGGCAGCAGCATCCTCGGCTTCCATACCCAGTTCCACTGCAACAATTTCGTCGATACGGTGGACCGCTTCATCGAGGCGCGGGTCGACCGCGAGTCCTTTACCGTTTCCTTCGGCGGCAAGCTCACTGCCGTGCGCCGCTATCCGATCTCGATCGAATGGCCGCCCGCGCCGGAGATGGTGAGCAAGCCCATTGCCGATTGCCGCAACGACATCCGGCAACTGAACGAACTCCCGCCCGAACACAAGCTGGGTGTCGGCATCGACCGCCTCGATTACACCAAGGGCATCATGGAACGCTTCCGCGCCATCGAGCGCCTGCTGGAATTGCACCCCGAATGGGTCGGCAGTTTCACCTTCGTCCAGGTCGCCGCGCCGACGCGCACCGGCATCGGCGAATACCAGCATCACGAGGCGCAGGTGCGCGAATTGGCCGCACGCATCAACGAGCGGTTCGAGCGTCGCGGGCCGCCGCCCATCGTGCTCAAGGTCGAGCATCACGAGCCGCGCGAGGTGTACGAGTATTTCCGCGCCGCCGACCTGTGCTTCGTCAGCAGCCTGCACGACGGCATGAACCTGGTGGCCAAGGAATTCGTCGCGGCGCGCGACGACGATCGCGGTGTGCTCATCCTATCGCAGTTCACCGGGGCGGCGCGGGAATTGCCCGAGGCGCTGATCGTCAATCCCTACGATGCCGATCAATGCGCCGCGGCGCTGCATGTGGCGCTGACCATGCCTGCGGAAGAGCAGCGCGACCGCATGCGCCTGATGCGCGGACTGGTGGCCGAGTTCAATGTGTTCCGCTGGGCCGGACGCATGCTGCTGCACGCGGCCTCGATGCGCCGCCGCAGCAAATTGGGCGAGCGGAACGGCAGGGAGGAGAGATGAGCGTGAACGCTTTCCCGCCGCCGCTGGCGCAACTCGACTGGGCGTATTTCCTCGATGTCGATGGCACCTTGATCGATATCGCGGACACGCCGGATTCCGTGACGGTCGATGCGTCGCTGTTGGATCTGATTGCACGACTGTATCGCGAATGCGGCGGGGCGCTGGCGCTGGTCAGCGGGCGCGCGATCTCCGATCTGGAAAAACTCCTGTCCGAGGTGCATTTGCCGCTGGCCGGGCAGCACGGCCTGGAGCGGCGCGATGCGGCCGGGCGCTTGTGGATGCATGCGGCGCCACCTGCGGCCAAGTGCGCGATCAAGGAGGCGCTGGCGCCGGTGCTGGCACAGCACTCCGGCCTGCTGCTGGAAGACAAGGGATTGACGCTGGCGCTGCATTACCGGCAGGCGCCGCAACTGGCCTATTACGTGCAGCGCCTGATGAAAGAACTGGCTGACGCTGCCGATGCCGGGCTTGAGGTGCAACACGGAAAATGCGTCGCCGAGATCAAACCTTCCGGTATCGACAAAGGCACGGCAGTGGCAGAGTACCTGGCCGAAGCGCCCTTCATCGGGCGGCGCGCGGTGTTCATCGGCGACGACCTCAACGACGAGCACGGCTTCGCCGAAGTGAACCGGCTGGAGGGTCTCTCCATCAAGGTCGGCAAGGGCCCCAGTTGCGCGCGTTACCGCCTGCCCGATGTGGCGGCGGTGCGGCACTGGCTGGGCGATGCATTGAAGGAGGTAGCATGAACAATCTGGATCAGGCCCTGATCGGCAACTGCACCATCGGCGCACTGGTGGATGCGCGCGCGAACATCACCTGGGGCTGCTTTCCGCGTTTCGACGGCGACCCGGTGTTCTGCTCCCTGCTCAGGGAGACCGACGACTACGGTTTCTACGCCGTCGAACTGGCGGACTGCGAGCGCAGCGAGCAACACTATCTGGAGAACACCGCGGTATTGCTGACGCGCCTGTACGACAAACACGGCGGCGCCATCGAGATCACGGACTTTGCGCCGCGCTTCGGCCAGTACGGCCGCATGTTCCGTCCCATGATGCTGGTGCGCCGCGTCAAACGACTTTCCGGCAGCCCGCGCATCACCCTGCGCCTGCGTCCGGCGTGCGAGAACGGCGCGGCCCGGCCCGAGATCACCTGGGGCAGCAATCACATCCGCTATGTTTCGCCGACGCTCACGCTCAGGCTGACCACCGATACCTCGCTGACCGCGCTGCTGCAGGAGACCCCGTTCTTCCTTGAGGACAGCGTCACGCTGCTGCTCGGCGCGGACGAGACCGTGCATGAAGCGGCCGGGGAAGTGGGACGGCGGTTTTTTGAAGAGACCGTCCAGTACTGGCACGAGTGGGTGCGCTCCCTCGGCATCCCCTACGAATGGCAGGAGGCCGTGATCCGCGCCGCCATCACGCTCAAGCTCAACGCTTTCGACGACACCGGCGCCATCGTCGCCGCCATGACCACCTCCATCCCCGAGGCGGCCGGCAGCGGGCGCAACTGGGACTACCGTTATTGCTGGCTGCGCGACGGCTATTTCGTGGTCAATGCGCTCAACCGCATGGGGGCGACGCGCACCATGGAGCGCTATCTCAGCTACATCGTCAACATCGCGGCCAATTCCGGCGGCGAGGCGCTGCAACCGGTATATGGAATCGACGGTCGGGCGGAACTGGAAGAAGCGGTCGTCCCGGCACTGGCCGGTTATCGCGGCATGGGCCCGGTGCGCGTCGGTAACCTGGCTTACCGCCAGGTGCAGCACGATGTCTACGGTTCGGCCATCCTCGCCGCCACCCACATCTTCTTCGACCAGCGGCTGACGCGGCGCGGCGACGAAGCATTGTTCCGCCGTCTCGAACTGCTGGGCGAGCAGGCCATCCGCTGCTACGACCAGCCCGATGCCGGACTGTGGGAACTGCGCGGCAGCGCGCGCGTGCATACCTTCTCCGCTGTGATGTGCTGGGCGGCCTGCCACCGGCTCGCGCTGATCGCCGCGCGGCTGGGACTGGAGGAACGTGCAAGCTGGTGGGATGAACAATCGCGCCTGATCCACGAGACCATCAGCCGCCGCGCGTGGAACGAGCAGCGTGGCGCATTCGTCTCCACCTTCGAAGGCGATGCGATGGATGCCAGCCTGTTGCTGCTGGCGGAAGTGGGTTTTCTGGAAGCAGCCGACCCGCGCTTTGCCGCCACGGTCAACGCCGTGGAGAAGGATCTGCGGCGCGGCGATTTCATCTTCCGCTACGTCGAGAGGGACGATTTCGGCGAACCGGAGAACGCCTTTCTCGTCTGCACCTTCTGGTACGTCAACGCACTGGCTGCGCTGGATCGCCGCGACGAGGCGCGCGCACTGTTCGAGAAACTGTTGTCGCACCGCAATCGCCATGGCTTGCTGGCGGAGCACATCGATCCCAGGACCGGCGAGCAGTGGGGCAACTTCGTGCAGACCTACAGCATGGTGGGGATGATCAACGCCGCCATCCGATTGTCGGTGCGCTGGGATCAGGCTTTCTAGGCGCATGAGATATAATCCGGCCATGACTCAACCTTCCCGGCAGCTTCCGATGTAAATCCCAGGTTTTCTGTTTGCCTGAAGTAAACAGGCTGCAACATCTCAATTCGAATCCGCAGTACTCGCAGCCCGCACGCGGGCAGCGCTGATTTTTTGGAGCACACGATGGTCAATATATTTTCCCGGAAGCAGAAACCGGTATTCCCGGCGGCCAAACCGTCGTCCTTGCATTCTCACCAACTGCCGCCGACTGGTCGGCACCCAAACTGGAATAGCATATGATGAAAACACTCCGCCAGGACTGGCTCTCCAACATCCGCAACGATCTGCTGGCCGGTCTCGTGGTCGCGCTGGCGCTGATCCCCGAGGCCATCGCCTTTTCCATCATCGCCGGGGTCGATCCCAAGGTCGGGTTGTATGCCTCCTTCTGCATCGCCAGCGTGATCGCCTTCACCGGCGGCCGTCCCGGCATGATCTCTGCCGCCACCGGCGCGATGGCGCTGGTGATGGTGATGCTGGTGAAAGAGCACGGCCTGCAATACCTGCTCGCCGCCACCATCCTGACCGGTGTATTGCAAATTGCTGCTGGCTGGTTGCAGCTCGGCTCGCTGATGCGCTTCGTCGGCCGCGCCGTGGTCATCGGTTTCGTCAATGCGCTGGCCATTCTGATCTTCATGGCGCAATTGCCGGAACTGACCGGCGTGCCGATGGCGGTGTACTGGATGGTGGCGGCGGGGCTGGGCATCATTTATCTGTTTCCGTATATCACCAAGGCCGTGCCCTCGCCGTTGGTCGCCATCGTGGTGCTGACCGCTGTCGCCATCTACTTCGGCATCGACATCCGCACCGTGGGCGATATGGGCGCTTTGCCGGATAGTCTGCCGATCTTTCTATTGCCGGACGTGCCGCTCAATCTTGAAACGCTGCAGATCATCTTCCCGGTGTCGGCCACGCTGGCCGTGGTGGGTCTGCTGGAATCGCTGATGACCGCTTCCATCGTCGACGACCTGACCGACTCGAACAGCAACAAGAACCGCGAATGCGTGGGACAAGGCATCGCCAACATCGCCTCCGGCTGCGTCGGCGGCATGGCCGGTTGCGCCATGATCGGCCAGTCGGTGATCAACGTGAAATCCGGCGGGCGCGGGCGGCTCTCGACGCTGGCGGCGGGCGTGTTCCTGCTGCTGATGGTGGTGTTCATCGGCGACTGGGTGTCGCAGATTCCCATGGCCGCGCTGGTGGCGGTGATGATCATGGTGTCCATCGGTACTTTCAGCTGGGTCTCCATCCGCGACCTGAAGAGCCATCCGCGAAGCTACAGCGTGGTGATGCTGGCGACGGTGGCCGTGGTGGTGGCGACGCACGACCTGGCGCAGGGCGTGCTGGTGGGCGTGCTGCTGTCGGGTTTCTTCTTCGCCCACAAGGTGGGCCTGCTCATGCACGTCAGATCGAAGGTGGAGGACGAAGGCCGCATGCGCACCTATCAGGTGATCGGGCAGGTGTTCTTCGCCTCCGCCGACCGTTTCGTCGCCTCCTTCGACTTCAAGGAAGTGATCGAGAAAGTGCGCATCGACGTGAGCCGCGCCCACTTCTGGGATGTCACCGCGGTCAGCGCACTGGACAAGGCGGTGATCAAATTCCGCCGCGAAGACACCGAGGTCGAAGTGATCGGCCTCAACGAAGCCAGCGCCACCATGGTGGATAAATTCGCCGTGCACGACAAGGACGGCGCCGAAGATCTGCTGCCGGGACACTAGGAGATAAGCATGAAAAACGAAAACAAGGTACTGGCCTGCGTCGATCAGTCGCGCATCGCCGACTGCGTGGCGGATTGCGCGATCTGGGCCGCCCGGCGCATGGATGCGCCGCTGAAGTTCCTGCATGTCATCACCCGCCATCCGGAGATCGGTTCTGGCGAGGACCACAGCGGCGCAATCGGCATCGGCTCGCAGGAAGCACTGCTCAACAAGTTGAGCGAGCAGGAAGCCGTCACGCTGAAAGCCGCGCATGAAAAAGGGCGCGTCTTCCTCAACCGTTTGCGCGAGCGCGCCATGGCGGCAGGCGTGGAATCCCCCGACATGAAGCAGCGCCACGGCATACTGGAAGAAACGCTGGCGGAACAGGAGGACGAAGTGCGCCTGTTCGTGCTGGGACGGCGCGGCGAGTCGGCGGAAGCGACCAACCGCGATCTCGGGCGCAGCGTGGAAGGCGTGGTGCGCGCCCTGCACAAACCCATACTCACCGTCACCCAGGGTTTCAGCGAGCCGCGCCGGGTGCTGTTCGCCTTCGACGGCAGCGCGCTGGCACGCAAGGGCATCGAGATGGTGGCGGGCAGCCCGCTGTTCCGCGGGCTGCCCATCCATCTGCTGATGTCGGGCAAGCCGAGCCTGGACGGCCCGAAGCAGGTCGAGTGGGCCAAGGCGACCCTGGAAGCGGCCGGTTTCGAAGTGATCCCCACACTGCTGCCAGGCGATACCGAACGCATCGTCGCCCGCACCATCCAGGAACAGGACATCGACATGCTGATCATGGGCGCCTACGCCCATTCGCCGCTGCGCGGCCTGTTCTTCGGCAGCAAGACCAACGACCTGCTGCGCTCGGCCAAGATACCGACGCTGCTGCTGCGTTAGTCAGGGAAGAGCAGCCATGTCCCCGCAAGAAACCGTCAGATTCCGCGAACTGATCGCGGCGCAACTGGCCCAGGTCGAACTCGACCTGACGGAAGCCGGCGCCAATGCGGGCACGGTGATGCTGGACCAGTCCAGCGTCGGCCGTTTGTCGCGCATGGATGCCATGCAGCAACAGGCCATGGCTGCCAGCCAGCGCACCGCTTTGCAACGCCGCCAACAGCAATTGCAGGCCGCGCTCAAGCGGCTGGAGAACGGCAGCTTCGGCGCCTGCTGCCAGTGCGGTGAAGGCATTGCCTTGCCGCGCCTGCTGGCCGATCCGGGCACGCCGTTCTGTGCCGATTGCCGGGAAGCGCGCGAACGGGGCGGCGACTAGTACAATGTGGTCGGGCGGTAGTTAGTTGACCCGCCTTGCCATCGAATGCCAATCACGGGGGCGACATGGAGTTGCACCAGTTCTTCCTCTTCCTCGCCATCATCCTGATCGCAGCCCGCCTGCTGTCGGAGACGGCGGCGCGTTTCGGCATCCCGTCGGTGATCGGCGAACTGGTGGCCGGTCTGCTGATCGGCCCCTCGCTGCTGGGCTGGGTGTCGCCCGACACCACCATGAAACTGCTGGCCGAGATCGGCATCATCCTGCTGCTGTTCGAGGTGGGCATGGATACCGATCTGTCGCGGCTGGCGCGTTCCGGCGGCAAATCCGTCGCCGTCGCGCTGACCGGTTTCACCCTGCCGTTTGCGCTGGGTTACGCCGTCAGCACCTGGCTGTTCAACCTGCCGGAACTCACCGCGTTGTTCATCGGCGGCACGCTCACCGCCACCAGCATCGGCATCACCGTGCGCGTGCTGGAGGACCTGGGCAAACGCCATTCCGACGAGGCGCAGATCGTGATCGGGGCGGCGGTGCTCGACGATATCCTCGGCGTGCTGGTGCTGGCGCTGCTGTACCAGTTTGCGGTGGAGCATCAGGTCTCGACCCGCGCGGTCAGCGAGGTGGGGCTGTATATCCTGCTGTTCATGCTGCTCGCGCCGCTGGTGGCCAAGCTGGCCTCGATGCTCATCGAGCATCTCGACGAGCGCGCCGCCACGCCGGGTCTGCTGCTCACCATGGCGCTGTCGCTGATCCTGCTATTCTCCTGGCTGGCGCACGCGGTCGGCGCGCCCGAGATCATGGGCGGCTTCGCGGCGGGGCTGGCCTTCAGCCAGCATTTCGGTTTCCGCCTGTGGATGGGCAAACGGCCCGCACTCGAATTCAAGCCCAGCCCCAAGCTTGCGCATCGCCTCGAAGAACAGATGCGCCCGCTCATCCACACTTTTTCACCGCTGTTCTTCGTGATGGTCGGCGTGTCGCTCAACCTGAATGCAATCAATTGGGATTCCGCCTTCATCTGGGAACTGGCGGCCTTGCTGCTGCTGGTCGCCTTCCTCGGCAAGTTCATCTCCGGCTTCTGCATCCGCGAATCGCGCCGCAACCAGATGGCGGTCGGGCTTTCCATGGTGCCGCGCGGCGAGGTGGGCCTGATCTTTGCGCAACTCGGATTCAGCCAGGGCATCTTCGACGGCGAACTGTATGCCGCATTGCTCATCGTCATCGCGATCACCACCATGTCGCCGCCATTCCTGCTCAAGTGGTTCTACCGGTCGGTCGACAGGGCGCAATGAGCTATCGGGGTGCGGACATCGCGGCGTAGAATGTCCCGGCGGACAGTTGCCGTGTTGCCAACCTATCCAGGACACCCCAGATGAGTTCGACCGTTCAGATCATCCTGTCTCTCATCACGCTGCTGTTCCTTTCCATTTTTGCGCATATGGCCGCGCCGAAGCTGCGCCTGCCTTATTCCGTGGTGCTGGTGCTGGTCGGTTTCCTGCTCATTCCCTTGAGCAAGTTGCCGCTGTTTTCCTACATCACCAGTTTTCAGCTTACATCCGAGTTGCTGTTCTTCATCTTCCTGCCCATCCTGATCTTCGAGTCGGCCTTCAGCATGAACATCCGCCGGATAGGCGAGAACATCGGCGCCATCTCCGCGCTCGCCATCGTCGGCTTGCTGCTGTCGGCCTTCTTCATCGCCGTCGTTGGTTATTGGGGTTTGCGCGCGATCGGGTTGGAGATCCCCTTCGTTGTCGTGCTGCTGTTCGGCGCGCTGATCTCGGCCACCGATCCGGTCGCCATTCTCGCGCTGTTCAAGGATTTCGGCGCGCCGCGGCGGCTGGTGCTGATCTTCGAGGGCGAGAGCCTGTTCAACGATGCCACCGCGCTGGCGCTGTTCCTGGTCGTGCTGGAATCGGTGAGCGCGGGATTCCACGGCGCTGGCTCGCTGCTGCACGGCGTGTTCATCTTCTTTTCCATGCTGCTCGGCGGCACCGTGTTCGGTTTCCTGATGGGCTGGGTGTTCACGCGCCTGCTGCAGTTCGCGCGCCACGAGCACTTGCAGATCACGCTGACCATGCTCGCCGCGCACGCCACTTTTTTGCTGTCCGAATTCATCTCGAATTCGCTCACGTTGTGGGGCGAGCCTGTCCATATCTCTTCCATCCTCGCCACGGTCATCGCCTCGCTCATCATCGGCAGCTACGGCCGCTTCAAGATCATGCCCGAGGTGCAGGAATATATCGGCCGCTTCTGGGCTTACGCCGCTTTCGTCGCCAACTCGCTGGTGTTCATCCTGCTCGGCCTGCTGTTTACCACCCTGCCGGTCGGCGTGACCGACATCCTGCCCGCGCTGGCCGTGATCATCGTGGTGGTGGTGGTCGCACGGGCATTCTCCGTCTATCCCGTCATCGGCCTGCTGAATGCCGTCCGGTTTGAACTGCCCATCCCGCGTTCCTGGCAGCACCTCATGGCCTGGGGCAGTCTGCGCGGCGCACTCGCGGTGACCATGGTGCTGCTGATCCCGGACTCGCTGAACCATCCCGACTGGCAGCAGACTTACACCATCAAGGAGTTCATCCTTGCGCTGACCATCGGCTGCATCTATTTCACGCTGTTCATCAAGGCGACCACCATCAACGGCGCAATCCGGCGTTTCCGCATCAACGAGTTGCAGGGGCTGGAGCCGATGGAATACCGCGAGGGCAAACTCTACATCCATGCGCAGACACTGTTGCGGCTGGCCGCGCTGCATGACCAGCCGCAGGTCGACAGAGGCGCGCTCGCGGCGTTGCAGGAAAAATACGGAGACCTGTACCTTCAGGCCTACCGCGAACTCGCCAGCGGCACGCGCGATTTCGCCGCGATGTTCGCCCGCGTTCTGCGCATCCACGCCATCGGGATAGAAAAGCGCACGCTGAAAGAGCTGTTTGCGCTGGGCGAATTGTCCGAGACCGGCTATCGCCGGGTGCTGGGCAAATTCGAGCGTCAACTCGGCTACCTTGAACGGGGGCTCCCCGGCATCCTGGCTCAGGGAAAGTGGCACGGGAAACGGCATTGGCTGCGCCCGGGACAATTCCTGCGTCTTCCCACGGACAGGCTGACCGATCCGGCGGACCAGCATCTCTACTACCGCGCCATGGCCATTTGTGCGCAGCAGGTCATCCTGCTGCTGTCGCGACTGGCCGCGCATGAAGGACTCAAGCTGCTGGAGGCGGACAAGGCCTTTGCCGACATCCTTGGGCAATACCGGGGATTCAAGGAGGAGGCGCTGGAGAAAGTGAAGGTATTGCAGCAGCATCACCCCGCGCTGGCGCTACGCCAGATCGAGATACTGGAACAGGAACTGTTCCTGTCGCAAACGCTGGCGCTGGAAGAACTGGAGAGCAGCGAGGTCATTACGCCGGCCGTGAAAACCGTGCTCTACGGCGAGCTTAAACAGCAGCGCGTATCAGGTCGGTAGAGAGTGGTTCGGCGGCACTAGGCCCCGCCGTAAAACGCGGGGCTTGTTCTCGGGTCATCGGAAAGCGTCGGCGCCGGTGGCGGACGGCGCGGGAACCGGATGCTGATCAGCGTTCCCTTGCCGCCGCTGCCCGCGTCCAGTCTGAGCGTGGCGTGGTGGCGCTTGGCGACTTCGGCGACGATGGCGAGGCCGAGTCCGCTGCCGCTCTGGCCGGTGCCGAGCACGCGGTAGAAACGTTCGAACACGCGCTCGCGGTGTTGCGGGTCGATGCCGGGGCCGTTGTCCTCCACGCTCAGCACGCTGCCCTGAGCCGTCGCATCGACGCTGACGGTGATGTGCCCGCCGGGCTGGGTGTAACGGATGGCGTTGTCGATCAGGTTATTGAGCATCTCGGTCAGGCTGCCCGCATCGCCGAGCACTTCCTGTTCCGCGGGATCGCCGTCGAAGCCAAGGTCGATGTTCTTTTCCAGCGCCGCCGGTATCCAGTTTGCGGTGCATTCCTGCGCCAACAGGTTGAGCTTCAGCGCGACGAAATTTTCCGTGCCCTGGCCGCCCGGTTCGTTGCGCGCCAGCGCCATCAGTTGATTGACCAGGCGGATGCCGTGCCGCGTGCTGGTGAGGATATGCTGGAGCGCCTGCTGTTTCTGTTCCGGGTCTTCCGTGCGCAGCGCCAGTTCGGCCTGGGTCTTCAGGCCTGCAATGGGGGTGCGCAACTGGTGTGCGGCATCGGCGACGAAACGTTTTTGCGCCTGCATCGCCTGTTTCAGGCGGTCGAGCAGGTTGTTCACCGCGTCGATCAGCGGCCGCACTTCTTCCGGCGCGCGGCCGCTGTCGAGTTGGCTCAGGTCGTCGCGCTTCCGGTTCGACACTTCGCGCCGCAGCCGCTCCAGCGGCGCCAGTCCCTGTTTCAGCGCATACCAGATGGCGGCCACCGCGATCAGGATCAGCAGCAGTTGCGGGATCACGATGTTGGCGAGGATGCCGCGGATCAGTGCCTGCCGCTGGTGAATGGTTTCCGACATGAATAACTGGTACAGCTTGTCGTTGTCGGGGTTAAAGAAAACCAGGCTCACGTTGCGCGTCTTCTCGCCGTCGCGTTCGCCGTTGCCGAACAGCGGTCCGATCTTGCCGCCGCGAAAGGCCAGCGGGCGGCTGAGGTTGGCGTTGCCGGCGAGTTTTTTGCCGTCGATGTCGCTGACGGTGTAGAAAACCTTGTCCGGCGAGGTGGCCGAAGTGCCATCGGGCAGTTTCAGATCCAGATCCAGGCGCACCTTGCCGCCTCCCAGCCTGAGTTGCGCGCCGACCGCCTGCGCGCGCTGCAGCAGCACCTGGTCGTACGGCTTGTTGGCGTAGTTCAGGGTGGCGACATAGCCGGCGATGGTGCTGAACAACCACAACACGAACAGGGGAGTCAGCAGCCAGTTGATGAGGTGGACGCGCAGGGAGGGGATGTCTGCGTCCGCTTCCGGGGTGTTAGCCATTCGTTTCCGAGACCTTGTCGATGATGTAGCCGAGACCCCGTATGGTGCGTATGGTCACCCCGGCGGGCTCGATCTTTTTGCGCAGGCGGTGGATATAGACTTCGATGGCGTTGCTGCTGGCTTCCTCGGAATAGCTGTACAGGCGTTCGAGCAACTGTTCCTTGCTGATGACCCAGCCGATGCGCGACATCAACGCTTCCAGCACGCTCAACTCGCGCGTGGTGAGTTCCAGCGTCTCGCCGTTGATCGTCGCGCGCCGCCCGACGCTGTCGAACGTCAGCGTGCCGCATACATAGGTCGGGTTGACGCCGCATTGTCCGCGCCGGATCAGCGCGCGCACGCGCGCTTCCAGTTCCGGCAGGCTGAACGGCTTGATCATGTAGTCGTCCGCACCCAGGTCGAGTCCCTTGACGCGGTCTTCTTCCGCATCGCGCGCGGTAAGGATGATCACCGGCACCTGGCGGTTCTTTTCGCGCAGGCTTTTCAATACGCTGAAACCCTCCACCTTGGGCAACCCCAGATCGAGGATGACCAGGTCGAACGGTTGCTCGCCGCTGAGGATGGTGTTGGCCGCCTGTCCATCCTTGACGCAGTCGACGGCATAGCCCGATTGGCGCATGGAACGACACAGGCCATCGGATAGCACTTCGTCGTCTTCGGCAATCAGGATGCGCATGGTTCTGTAAGTTGTCTGTAAGGATGGCGCATTATGTTTCGGTTGTGGGACGGATGGGTAGTGGAATATCACACCCGTCCACAGTGGGGCTATTCTAAGTGGAGGACGCGATTTGTCCAAGCCGCAGACCGGCATGATCGGGTAAACGGCACTGCGTCTCCGTCGTTTTTTGAATTGCCGGTATGGTATTTCGCGCAAGCGATTTATCTTATTACTTCAGGGGAGGAAACATGCAACTTACCGAGAAGCATAAAGAGTATTGGCAGAAAAATCTCCGCGTAACGGGGATACTGCTGGCGATCTGGTTCGTCGCCACCTTCGTCATCGGGTATTTCGCCCGTGAACTTCAATCCATCACCATCATCGGTTTCCCATTCCCGTTCTATATGGCGGCACAGGGTTCGCTGGTGATCTACGTGGTGATCATCTGGTTTTACGCCAACTACATGAACAAGCTCGACCAGAAGTACGGCGTGCATGAAGGAGACGACTAATGGCTACCCAATCCCAATCGCAATTTTTCGCTTCGCTTAAGCGCTACTATTCCTTCTATACCGGAGGATTCGTCGCTTTCATCATCATCGTCGCCATCCTCGAACAGATGGGCGTGCCGAACAAGATCCTCGGCTACATCTTCCTGGCTGCGACCGTGCTGCTGTATGCAGGTATCGGCGTGATGTCCCGCACCGCGGACGTGTCGGAATACTACGTGGCCGGACGCCGCGTCCCGGCGCTGTTCAACGGCATGGCAACCGGCGCGGACTGGATGTCGGCTGCGTCCTTCATCGGTATGGCCGGTACCTTGTACCTGTCCGGCTATGACGGCCTCGCCTTCGTGTTGGGTTGGACCGGCGGTTACTGCCTGGTGGCGCTGCTGCTGGCACCGTACCTGCGCAAGTTCGGCCAGTTCACCATCCCCGACTTCCTCGGCGCCCGTTACGGCGGCAACATCCCCCGTTCCATCGGCGTGTTCGCGGCGATCCTGTGCTCCTTCACTTATGTGATCGCGCAGATCTACGGCGTGGGCCTGATCACCAGCCGTTTCACCGGTCTGGAGTTCGGCATCGGTGTGTTCGCCGGTCTGGGCGGCATCCTGGTGTGTTCCTTCCTCGGCGGCATGCGTGCCGTTACTTGGACGCAAGTGGCGCAGTACATCATCCTGATCGTGGCGTACATGATCCCGGTGGTGTGGCTGTCGGTTAAACATACCGGCAACCCGGTTCCGCAGATCGCTTACGGTTATGTGTTGGAAAAAGTCACAGCACGCGAAGTCGTGCTGAACGATCCGACCACACCGGACGGCGCCAAGGAAGCCGAAGTGCGCGCGATCTTCAAGATGCGTCAGGAAGCCTCTGAAGCCAAGCTGAAGGCACTGGAAACCGGTGGCGCGACCTATCTGGCAGAAGAGAAGGCCAAGCTGGAGACAGCCGCAGCCACGCTGAAGGCGACCAAGGATGCCGATCCGGCGGCCGTGGCCGCAGCCGACAAGGCGGTGACCGACTTCCCGGCCGATGCGGCAGCAGCGAAAGCGGCATGGACGAAAGCAGCAGCCGGTGCCAAAGCCAAGACTGCTCCGATCGCTTCGCACGCCGAGCCGTTCGCCGGCAAGGATCAGGCGGCCATCGACAAGAAGCGCAAGAACTTCCTGGCACTGGTACTGTGCCTGATGGTGGGTACGGCCGCATTGCCGCACATCCTGATGCGTTACTACACCACGCCGTCGGTGAAGGAAGCGCGCAAGTCGGTGTTCTGGTCGCTGTTCTTCATCTTCCTGCTCTACTTCACCGCGCCTGCGCTGGCGGTATTGGCCAAGTTTGACGTTTACACCTTGCTGGTCGGATCGAGTTTCTCCGAACTGCCAAGTTGGGTCGCGTCCTGGGCTGCTGTGGACAAGAGTCTGATGAGCGTTACCGACATCAACAAGGACGGTATCGTGCAATTGGCCGAGATCACCATCGGTGGTGACCTGATCGTGCTGGCGACGCCGGAAATCGCGGGTCTGCCGTATGTGATCACCGGTCTGGTGGCTGCGGGCGGTCTGGCTGCCGCGCTGTCCACTGCCGACGGTCTGCTGTTGACCATCGCCAACGCGTTGTCGCACGACGTCTACTACAAGATGATCGACCCGCATGCGCCGACGACCCGTCGTCTGGCCATTTCCAAGGGTCTGTTGCTGGTGGTGGCCGTGTTCGCAGCCTGGGTGACTTCGCTGAAGCCGGGCGACATCCTGTTCCTGGTCGGTGCGGCGTTCTCGCTGGCGGCATCCGCGTTCTTCCCGGCACTCGCCCTGGGCGTGTTCTGGAAGCGGGCCAACAAGTGGGGCGCGATTCTCGGCATGGCGGGCGGACTCGGTACCTGCATGTACTACATGTACATGACCTATCCGTTCTTCGGGATCAATGCGCCGCTGTGGTGGGACATCAACCCGATCTCCGGAGGTCTGTTCGGCATGACAGCCGGTTTCATCGGCGTGATCGTGGGCAGTCTGCTGACTGCAGCGCCGAGCAAGGAAATACAGGAGTTGGTCGACCACGTTCGTTACCCGAACCTGGAAGGCGATATCGACACCAAGGCGGCATAAGCTGAAGTCGTCGTAGTAAGTCAAAGAGGCCTGCGCAAGCAGGCCTCTTTGTTTTGGGGTAAAAAAGAAGAGGGGCAGTCTTCCGAATGCGGACTCAGACCGCCAGATCGGCCACCAGATGCGCCAGATCGGAGCGTCCGGTATCCTGGATCAGGTGCCGCGTCATGATCGGGTCGAAACGGTGCAGGTGCATGATGATCTCGGTTACGCGCTCGGGCTGGTTCAGGTGATGGTGGGCCATCCCCAGCGCGTACCAGGCGTGGGGATTCATGGGTTGCAGCGTCGCGGCTTCGTGCAATGCCTTGGCCGCTTCGGCATGATTGCCGAGCTTGGCCTGGCAGATGCCCAGACCGTACCAGGCGCGGTCGAATTGCGGATTCAGGCGGACGGCCGCTTCGAACGAGCGGATCGCTTCGTCCTGCTCGCCCTGCTTGTCGCAGGCGTAGCCCAGATTGAAGAGCATCTCGGCGTTGTCCGGTTCGGCGCGCAACACCTCGCGGAATTGTTGCGCCGCCCTGCCGAAGTCGTTGCGCTTGGCGTGGATGAACGCCATGGCAAGGTTGGCGCGGGTGAATTCGGGCGCTGCCGCCAGCGTCAGCCGGTATTCGTCCAGCGCCGCCTCCTCCTTGTTCATGAACTGAAAGTAGCGCGCGCGCAGCAGGTGTTGCCATTTCTCGAAATTCATTGAGGTGATCCGTGGTTGAAGGCAGGCCACATTCTGCGCATGGAACCCCGTCGCCGCAAGCATAATCGCCGTGAGGTGATAAAATCCGGGCTTGTTCAATCCAATCACAAAATCATGTCATCTCCCGAACTGTTCATCGTCAGCGTACTGAAAGCGCTGGTCGAGGTCGCCGCCCTGGCATTGCTCGCCCAAGGTTTGATCGGTGTGCTGTCCGGCAAGGCGAAAGACAACAATTTCGTCTACCGGCTGTTCGAGGTCGTCACCGGTCCCATCTACAAGGGCGTGCGCAAGATCACGCCGAAGTTCATCGCCGAACAGCATATCGGCCTGGTCAGTTTCTTCGTGCTGTTCTGGATCTGGATCGCGCTGATCTACGCCAAGGGCTATGTCTGCCACGCGCAGAATCTGGCCTGCGTCCCGAGCTGAACATCGCCGCCGGGCGGAACATGACTATCCCTAAACGCACCGTCATCTACGTGTCGGACGGCACCGGCATCACCTCGGAAACCCTGGGCCACGGCTTGCTCGCCCAGTTCGAAGGCATCGAGTTCCGCCATTTGCGCTTTCCCTTCCTGGACAGCGAGGAAAAGATCAGGGATTGCGTGGCGCGCATCAACGAAGTCGGCCAGCGCGAAGGCGCGCGCCCCATCGTCATCATGACGCTGACCAATACCGAATACAGCGCCTTGCTGCACCGGGCCGATGCGCTGTTCATCGACTTGTTCGACGCGTTCGTCGTGCCGCTGGAGCAGGAGTTGGGTTGCCGCTACTCGCGCGCCGTGGGGCGCTCGCACAGCCAGTCCAATCCCGAATACAGTTCGCGCATCGCGGCGGTGAATTTCGCGCTGGCACACGACGACGGTGCATCGGATGCCGACCTGAAGAGTGCCGATATCATCCTCGTCGGCGTGTCGCGCAGCGGCAAGACGCCGACCAGTCTGTACCTCTCGCTGCAATTCTCGTTGAAGGCCGCCAACTACCCGCTGATCCCGGAAGACTTCGAGCGCGACCAATTACCGTCGCGATTGCAGCCTTTTCGCGACAAGCTGTACGGCCTGACCATCAACCCCGAACAATTGCAACGCATCCGCACCGAGCGCCGTCCTAACAGCAAATATGCGTCATTGGAAAACTGCCGCTATGAAGTCGCGGCAGCGGAAAAACTGATGCGGCGCGAGGGCATCAAATGGTTCGACACCACCTCGCGCTCCATCGAGGAACTGGCTGTGCAGTTGATGCAGGCGCTCAATCTTGAGCGTTAAGCATCGGAGATGCGCTACCCGAGCCCTGGCCGCAGATCAATGCGATGTCTTAACCTTCGCAGGTTTGCCGCAACATAATCAACGCGGCGGATTTTGGCGCCGCGCCTGCGGCGACAGGAAACGGCCCTTGCGCAAAACCAAGCCATAATCGCGTTGCGGGAAATACTGGGTGAGCGGGATACGCACCAGTTTCTCGCTGCCGGTGAGGCAGATATCGGTGACGATAGTAATGCCAAAAAAATGGGCCGGGTTCGGATTGTTATTCGACTTCGCCAACCTATCAGGCTGGCATCGCACGAACGATCTATTGACTAACCCAGTTTTCAACTCGCAATCCCGGCACACGCTCAAATTCCGCCACGTTATTGGTGACCAGAATGAGCTTGTTGGCAAGTGCGTGGGAAGCAATCCACAAGTCGTTATTGCCGATAGGTTTGCCGCTGGATTGAAGGTGCTGGCGGATTTCTCCATAGTGAGTGGAAACGGTCGCATCCAGAGGCAACACCGGAATCAGCGCAGTCAGTTGTTCCAGTATTCGCTGCGCTTCTTTGCGCTTGGTGCTTTTCTCAGCACCGAAACATAACTCGCCGTAGGTGACGGCGGACATGGCGACTTTGCCGGGGGGGAGTTTGGTAAAGCGTGCCAGCACTTCCGCCGGGCGATGGTTCTTGATATAGACGCAGATGTTGGTGTCGAGCAGGTAGCGCGGCATGGAATTACAGCCCCGTGCGCTCTTGTGGAAGGTCGTCTTTGCGCTCGACCATAAAATCGGCAGGTAGCGAGCCAAGCAGGTGAAACGCCTGTTCCAGCGATTTGGCTTTTTTGCGCAGTATCAATTCATCGTCCCTGCGGAAAATCTCCACCTCGTCGGTATCGAACTGGAACTCGGCCGGTATCCTCACAGCCTGCGAATTCCCGCTTTTGAATACTTTTGCAGTACGCATGATCAATTCCTTTCATGTAACAACATGAAGTATATACATGCGCGGGAGTTATGCAAGTAAATGGTTCGACACCACCTCGCGCTCAATCGAGGAACTGGCCGTGCAGTTGATGCAGGCGCTCAATCTTGAGCGTTGAGTTCGGCGGGCACGGACGCCATGCCGTAAACCTCGTACAGGATTTCCACGAAGCGCCGCGCCTGTGGCGACAGGAAACGGCCCTTGCGCAAAACCAGTCCATAACCGCGTTGCGGGAAATACTGGGTGAGCGGGATTCGCACCAGTTTCTCGCAGCCGGTGAGGCAGATGTCGGTGACGATGGAAATGCCCATGCCCAGTTCCACGTATTTTTTGATGATTTCCCAGCCGCCCGCTTCCAGCGTCACCGAGAAAGTCAGGTTGTGCTGCTGGAACACGTATTTGACCATGCGCCAGGTGGAGAGGTGGCGCGGCGGCAGGATCAGGCCGTACTGGCTGATCTCTTCGAGCGTGACATTGGGGTGGTGCGCCAGCGGATGGCCGAGCGGGGCGATGAGCACGGGGTCGTAGGTCACCACCGGTTGGTAGGTGATGTCATCGGGCACGTCCAGCATGGAACCGACCACGAGGTCGATCTCGTCGGCGCGCAGCATTTTCAAGCCGTCGCGTCCGGTTTCGTTGTGGATCTTGAGCTGGATGCGCGGATGCGCAGTCACGAAACGGCGCACCGGCTCCGGCAGGATGTACAGAATAGTTGATTCTCCTGCACAGATATTCAACTCGCCCGAGTCCAGTTTGCCGTGCTGTGCGGCAAAATTTTCCTGCAAACCGTCGATTCCTTCCACCAACGGCTTCGCTAAGGCGTACAATGTTTCCCCATCCGGGGTAAGCTTGAGTACAGGCCCGCGCCGTTCGAATACGGTGACGCCCAGTTCACGCTCCATCGCCTGGATTTGTAAAGTAACGGAAGGTTGGCTCAGGAACAATTTCTGTGCTGCCAAGGTAATGCTGCCGGTGTGGACGACCTCGCAAAAAGCCCTCATTTGTTTAAGACGATTGTTCTTGTAATAACTCTGTTTTTCAGTGTTCATTCCATCCTCCAAGCGTTCCAAATCAGGCAAATTTCAATTAATTATAATTATGATTGAAACAATTGATTCGCGAAATGATTGTAGCCCGGTTTACTCTTCGATCATATAAAAACAGCAGCATATTGTTTATTAGGGTGTAGTAGTAATAGTAGATACGCTTAGTGGGGCGTAGATATAAGAGTAGCGACAGGCAGAGCCGATATAGCGGCTGTCTGCGCGAAATTTATTGAAGCAGGGGAGAGTGATGAGCATTTTGTACAGCGTATTGATCACAGGAGCTTTCATGGCCGTCTTGGGCGGCCTGCTTGCGCTTGTGCTGGCGCTCGCGAGCAAGAAGCTCTACGTCTTTGAAGATCCCCGCATCGAGCAGGTCGAAGAACTCCTCCCCCATTCCAATTGCGGCGCCTGCGGTACGGCGGGCTGCCATAATTTCGCCGAGCAGGCCGTGGCGGGCCAGATCGAGCCCGGCCGCTGCACTGTCAATTCTCCCGATCAAAACAAGAATATCGCCGCACTGCTGGGCGTCGCCCTGGGCGATGTCGAAAAGCGCGTGGCGCGGTTGGCCTGCGCCGGCGGCAAGCATGTTGCCACCCTGCGCGCAAAATACGCCGGACTTTCTTCCTGCCGCGCCGCGACCGTGGCCGGGGGCGGCGGCAAGAGCTGCGCTTGGGGCTGCCTGGGACTGGGCGACTGCGCCGACGTGTGCGACTTCGATGCCATCACCATGGACAAGAACGGCCTGCCGGTGGTGGACGGCGCCAAATGCACGGCCTGCGGCGACTGCGTCGACATCTGCCCGAAGAACCTGTTCTCCATCCACGGCGTGTCGCACAAGCTGTGGCTGGCCTGCCGCAACGAAGACGACGGCGATGCCGCCGAGGCCGCCTGCGAAGTGGCCTGCACGGCGTGCGGACGCTGCGTGGTCGATGGCGCCCCCGGACTGATCAGTCTGGTGCGCAATCTGGCCGTGATCGATTACGAAAAGAACAACAGTGCGGATCGCAAAGCCATCGAACGCTGCCCCACGGGCGCGATAGTGTGGTTGGAGGGCGACCGCATCGTCAAAGGAAAAGCCGCAAAGAAAATCATCCGTATTGAACCCTTACCTGCTCCGGCAGAAGTCTAGAAGGAATCCCACCATGCTGAACAAACTCAAGCAATTCAAATTGACCGGTGCCGACACCAGTTCCAAGGGCGGTCACACCCAGTACAAGTACCCCGGCACGCGCGACGCCATCGACGGCAACACCGCCGTGATCATGGTGGAACGCGAAGCCTCGCATGGTGCGGGCGCCTATCCGATCACGCCGTCCACGCAGATGGGCGAATACTGGGCGGAAGAAGTCGCCAAGGGTCACCTCAATACCGCAGGCCAGCCGCTGATCTTCGTCGAGCCGGAATCCGAACACGCCGCTGCGGGCGTCACCGCCGGCATGTCCATGACCGGCATGCGCGCGGTGAATTTCACCTCGGCGCAGGGCCTGGCCTTCATGCACGAATCGCTGTATGCCGCCGTCGGCAAGCGTTTGACTTATGTGCTGAACCTCGGCTGCCGCGCCATCACCAAGGCCTCGCTCAACGTGCACTGCGCGCATGACGACTACCACTGTGCCGACGATACCGGCTTCATCCAGGTGTTCGCCAAGAATGCGCAGGAAGCCGCCGACCTCAACATGATCGCGCGCAAGACCGCCGAACTGGCGCTCACCCCGGCCATGGTCGGGCAGGACGGTTTCCTCACCACGCACCTGATCGAGCCAATGATGGTGCCGGAACGCGAACTGGTCGCCGAATACCTGGGTTGCGCCGACGACATCATCGACACGCCCACCCCGGCGCAGAAGATGCTGTACGGCCCCAAGCGCCGCCGCATCCCGTCCATCTGGGACGTGGACAACCCCATGCAGACCGGCATCGTCGCCAATCAGGATGCCTACATGCAGGCCGTGGCGGCGCAGCGGCCGTATTTCTTTGCCCATATTCCCGCGCTGGCCGACCAGTGCATGGACGAGTTCCATGCGCTGACCGGACGCCGCTATAACCGCGTCGCCGCCTATCGCTGCGATGACGCCGAGTACATCATCCTTGGCATGGGCAGCATGACGGTGCAGGCGGAGGCCGTCGCCGACTGGCTGCGCGAGAACCGCAAGATCAAGGTGGGCGTGATCAATCTCACCATGTTCCGTCCCTTCCCCGGCGACCTGCTGGGCAAGGTGCTCAAGGGCAAGAAAGGCGTGGCGGTGCTGGAGCGCACCGACCAGCCGCTGTCCGAAGATCTGCCGCTGATGCGCGAAGTGCGTTCCACGATCACCAAATGCGTCGAGAACGCGCGCGAGAATTCCTATGCCGATTACGCGACCTATGAAAGCGCCAAGGACATGCCGTCGCTGTATTCCGGCTGTTACGGCCTGGGCTCGCGCGACCTGCAGCCGGAAGGCCTGATCGCCGCCGTCGAGAACATGCTGCCGGGCGCCGCGCACCGCAAGTTCTATTACCTGTCGGTGGACTTCCTGCGCGACGAGTCGGCCACGCCGAAACAGGAGATCCACCAGCAGAAACTGAAAGAGGCTTATCCGCGCATCAAGGAGATGGCGCTGCGCGGTTCTGAGAACCCCAACCTGATGCCCAAGAACGCCATCGCGGTGCGCATGCACTCCATCGGCGGCTGGGGCATGGTGACCACCGGCAAGAACCTGGCGATGACGCTGTTCGAACTGCTGGGCTGGGACATCAAGGCCAACCCGAAATATGGTTCGGAAAAGAAGGGCCAGCCGACGACTTATTATCTGTCCGCCGCGCCGGAACCCATCCGCATCAACTGCGAGTACACCAACGTCGACGTGGTGATGTCGCCGGACCCGCAAGTGTTCGGGCACACCAATGCCGTGGACGGCCTGAGCCAGGGCGGCGTGTTCATCATCCAGAGCAATCTGGACAGCGCCGAGGCGCTGTGGGCTTCGTTCCCGATGCACATCCAGAAATACATCGCGGACAAGAAGCTGCGCGTGTTCTATCTCGACGCGTTCAAGATCGCGCGCGAGGAATCCAGCAACGTCGACCTGCAGTTGCGCATGCAGGGCAACGCCTTCCAGGGCGCGTTCTTCCGTGCTTCCGACGTGAAGGAGCGTGCCGGGTTGAGCGAAGAGACTCTGTTCACCGCCATCGAGAAGCAGCTCGAAGACAAGTTCGGCAAGAAGGGCAAGCGCGTGGTCGAGGACAACCTGCGCGTGGTGCGTCGCGGCTATGAAGAGTTGCACGAGATCAATCCGGAACTGATGAAGGTTGGTCAGCGCACCCAGGCGGCGGCCAAGGCCGCGCCATCGCTGCCCGTCATGCTCAAGCGCCTGCCCGAAGGCGACGGCGGCATCTCCGATGTGCACCGTTTCTGGGAACAGACCGGCAGCTTCTATATGAAGGGGCAGGGTTCGGACAACCTGGTCGATCCGTTCATGGGCTTGTCCATCATCCCGGCCGTGACCGGCGTGTACCGCGACATGACCGGCGTGCGTTTCGAGCATCCGGAATGGAAGGCCGAGAACTGCACCGCCTGCGGCGAGTGCTATACCGTGTGTCCGGACAGCGCCATTCCCGGCCTGGTCTCCACCTCTGCCGACGTACTCAACACCGCCATCCAGAAGATCGAGATCGGCGGGCGCCCGACGCGCTTCCTGCGCAAGTTCAGCCGCGCCATCGACAAAAAACTGCGCGGCGCGCTGGACAAGGACGGCCTCGACGTGCGCGCGCTGCTGGCCAACGCCATCACCGAGGCGTTCGCGGAAGATGCGACGCAGGGCGAAGACCGCAGCAAGCTGGAAGCCGAATTGAACCTGTTGCGCGCCGAGATCGGCAGCTTCAAGTTCGCCACCACCAAGCCCTACTGGACGCAAAAAGAGAAGAAGGAAAAGGGCGCTGGCGGCCTGTTCTCCATCACCGTCAACCCCTACACCTGCAAAGGCTGCGCGCTGTGCGTGGAAGTCTGCGCCGACAACGCCCTGGAGATGGTCACCCAGACCAAGGAAAGCATCCAGACGTTGCGCGACGACTGGAATTTCTGGCTCGACCTGCCGACCACGCCGGCGCAGTTCAGCCGCATCGACGACCTCGACGAGAAGGTTGGCGCGCTGGAGACGCTGCTGCTGGACAAGCACAACTACCTGTCCATGGTCAGCGGCGACGGCGCCTGCCTGGGCTGCGGCGAAAAGTCCACCATCCACCTGTTCACCAGCACCGTCACCGCGCTGATGCAGCCGCGCGTGAAAAAATTCCTGGCCAAGCTGGACAAGATGATCTCCGACCTGGAGAACCATGTGCGCCTGAAACTCAGCTCCAGCGTCGACCTCACCGACACCCAGGCGCTGATGCAGGCGGTGCAGGCGCACAGCGGGCGCGACCTGACGCTGGCCAACCTGTCCGAGAGCATTTTGCAGAAGCACCCCGGCCAGCCCATCGACCCGCAATGGCTGCGCCGCGTGAGCCAGATGCTGGAAAAACTCAAAGACCTGCGCTGGCGCTACATGGAAGGCCCGAGCAAGAACGGCCGCGCCGAGATGGGCATCATCAACTCCACCGGTTGCACCTCGGTGTGGGCATCGACCTATCCGTTCAACCCCTATCCGTTCCCGTGGACGTCGCACCTGTTCCAGGATTCGCCCTCGGTGGCGATGGGTATCTTCGAAGGCCACATGTGCGCGATGGTGGAAGGTTTCAAGACCGTGCGCCAGGTCGAGATGGAACTGGCGGGCGGCTACGAGCCCGCCGAGAACGACGCGTTCTTCGCGCGCTTCAACTGGGAACAGCTCACCGATGAAGAGTGGCACCTGTGTCCGCCGGTGCTGGCCATGGGCGGCGACGGCGCGATGTTCGACATCGGCTTCCAGAACCTGTCGCGCGCATTGATGTCGGGCAAGCCGGTCAAGATCCTGATCGTCGACACGCAGGTGTATTCCAACACCGGCGGCCAGGCCTGCACCTCCGGCTTCATCGGCCAGGTGGCCGACATGTCGCCGTACGGCGCCAGCCAGCACGGCAAGAGCGAGAAGCGCAAGGAGATCAGCGTGATCGGCATGGCGCACCGCACCGCGTTCGTGGCGCAGGTGTCGCAGGCCAATATCACACACATGCTGGAAAGCTTCATCGACGGCCTCAACACTCGCCGTCCGGCATTGTTCAACGCCTATGCGGTATGCCCGCCGGAACACGGCGTGGGCGACGACAGCGCGGTGGCGCGCAGCAAGATGGCGACGGAGGCGCGCGCCTTCCCGCTGTTCCGCTACAACCCGGACCTGGGCGTGACCTTCTCCGCAAGCGCCACGCTGGAAGGCAACCCGGCGCTGGAGGCCGACTGGCCGAGCTACGATCTCGCCTATGTGGACGAGAAGGGCGACAAGCAGTCGATGTCGCTGCCGATGACGTTCGCCGACTTCGCCCTGGGCGAAGGCCGCTTCGCCAAGCAGTTCAAGAAGGCGCCGCCGGAAACCTGGAACGACGAGCAAGTGCTGCTGGGCGATTTCCTCAAGCTGTCCGAGGACGAGCGCGAAGGCAAATTCCCCTTCATCTGGGCGGTGGACAAGAAACAGCGTCTGATGCGCGTGCTGACCTCGGTGGAGATGGTACGTTCCTGCGAAGAGCGGTTGCAGTTCTGGCACCAACTCAAGGATTTGACCAGCGCCGGTGGCGCGCAAGCCGACGAGACGGCCATCGCCAACCGCGTGCGCCAGGAGCTGATCCAGCAACTGTCGTCCGGTCTGGGCGGTGCGCCGGTTGCGGCCCAGCCTGCTGCGGGTGCGGCACCGGCCGCGGCTGGCGGTTTCGAAGCCGCCTGGATCGACACGCCGGAATGCACTGCGTGCGACGAATGCATGAACATCAACGCCAAAATCTTCGGCTATAACGACCAGAAGAAGGCCGTGGTGCTGAACCCGACTGCGGGCACCTTCCTCGACATCGTCAAGGCGGCGGAGAAGTGCACGGCCGGCGTCATCCATCCCGGCACGCCGTGGAATGCGAACGAGCCGAACCTGGAAAAACTGAAGGCGCGTGCGGCCAAGTTCAACTGAAGGTGAGCGGCGTGAAGGTCAACGACTTGCTGGTGAAAGATGAAGATGAAAGCGAGAAGGGCATGAGTCTCCCCCCGGGGAAAGATCGCTCCAGGGGCGCGGGATGGATGTTCCCGTTCTCGCTGTTCGCTTCCCTCTTTTCCAAGAAGGCCACGTTCGAGCACGGCATCCACCCGGCCTATCACAAGGAGACTGGCAGCCTGCCGATCAAGCGCCTGCCTTTTGCGCCGCGTCTGGTCGTGCCGCTGTCGCAGCATATCGGCAAACCCGCCGTGTGTTGCGTGAACGTCGGCCAGGAAGTGCTGCGCGGCCAGGTCATCGCCACGGCGGACGGTTTCGTCTCGCTGCCGGTGCACGCACCGGCGACAGGCGTGGTGGAGGCCATCGGCCTGATGCCCTCCGCCAACGGCAAGATGGTGGATGCCATCACCCTCCGCGTGTACCAGGCCGACGGCCAGGAAGTGCGGGTGCGCGAACCGCGCGATGTCGACGCCATGGACAAGAAGGCATTGCTGGCCGCCATCCAGGACACCGGCATCTCCGGCCTGGGGGGCGCGACCTTCCCCGCCCATGTCAAGCTCAGCGTGCCGCCGGAGACGAAGATAGACACCATGGTGGTGAACGGCGCGGAATGCGAACCCTTCCTCACCTGCGACCATCGCATCATGGTGGAGCGCACGCAGGATTTGATTCGCGGTATCCGCTATGCGATGAAGGCCAGCGGCGCGCCGCGCACCATCATCGGCGTCGAGGACAACAAGCCGGACGCCATCGCCGCGATCCGGGCCGCATTGCCTGCCGATGGCACGATCACGGTGCAGGCGCTGGAAACCAAATATCCGCAGGGCGCGGAAGACACCATCATCTATGCGCTGCTCGGTCGCGAGATTCCCGCCGGTCAGCGTCCCGCCGCCATCGGCGTGCTGGTGAACAACGTGATGACGCTGGCCTATCTCGGCCGTTTGCTGCCCGCAGGGGAAGGCATGGTCGAGCGCGTGCTGACCGTGGCCGGTCCGGCGGTGGAACGCCCCGGCAATTACATCGTGCCCATCGGCACGCCGTTGCGCTTCCTGCTGGAACAGGTCGGTGCGCGCAGCAGCGCGAAAGAAATCATCCTCGGCGGCCCGATGATGGGCATGACCATCTCGTCGCTGGATGTGCCGGTCACCAAAGGGACTTCGGGCGTGCTCGCCTTCGCCGAAGCGCAACTGCCGGAGGTGACGCCGCAGGTCTACGCCTGCATCAAGTGCGGCGAGTGCCTCAACGTGTGCCCCAAGTTCCTCAATCCCTCGCAACTCGGATTGCTGGCGGCCAAGCGCGAATATGAGGAGATGGCCGAGCGCTACAACCTGGACCGCTGTTTCGAGTGCGGCTGCTGCAGCTATGTCTGCCCGTCGCATATTCCGCTGGTGCAGCAGTTCCGCATCGCCAAAGCTGTTAATAGAGAAAAGACCGCAGCATGAGCATGGAACTCCGTACCTCACCGCATCAAATCAGCGAACGCAATGTCCCCACCATCATGAAGCATGTGGTGCTGTCGTTGCTGCCGGTCTGCGCCTTCTCGGTCTGGCAGTACGGCCTGTCCGCGCTGGCCTTGCTGCTCACCATTACGGCGACCTGCCTGCTCACCGAGCGTTTGCTCAACCGCTCCGCCGGGCAGGCCAGCACGCTGGGCGATTGGAGCGCGACCATCACCGGTGTGCTGCTGGCGCTCACGCTGCCGCCGTCCTTCCCGCTGTGGATGGGCGTCGTCGCCGGTTTCGTCGCGATAGCCATCGGCAAGGCGCTGTTCGGCGGACTGGGCTTCAACGTGTTCAACCCGGCATTGATCGGCCGCGCCTTCGTGCAGGCCGCGTTCCCGGTCGCGATCACGACCTGGGTACCTGCGTTCTCGGCGCAGCGCTTCAGCGAGTTTGTGCCGACCACGCTGACCGCGCCGCTGATGATGCCGCCCGATGTCGTCGAATGGGTCAAGCTGCAGGCCGTCGATGCGTTCACCGGCGCAACGCCGCTGGCGCGCTGGAAATTCGAGAACGTGATTGCGTCGACGCATGATCTGCTGACGGGTGCTGTGACGGCTTCCGCAGGCGAAACCTCGGCCATCCTCATCCTGGTGTGCGGCCTGTATCTGGCCGCGCGCAAGTTCATGGACTGGCGCATTCCCGTGGCGGTGCTGGCCTCGGCCGCGCTCACGGCCTGGCTGTTCCAGCTGTACGACCCGACCCACTATCCCGCGCCGACCTTCGTGCTGCTGTCCGGCGGGCTGATGCTGGGCGCGGTGTACATGGCGACCGACATGGCGACTTCGCCGGTGACGCCGCTGGGCGTGTGGATCTACGGCGCGGTGATCGGCGTGGTGACGGTGATGATCCGTTATTTCGGCGGACTGACGGAAGGTGTCATGTACGCCATCCTGCTCGGCAACGCGCTGACCCCGTTTATTGACCTGTATACGCAGCCGCGCGTGTTCGGTACTCGCCAGCAAGGGAAGAACAAATGAGCGAGCCCATCACACCCCAGACGACGCCCAGCGGCAAGATGATCGCCACCATGGTGCTGGTCGCCAGCATCTGCGGCGTGCTCATCGTCGGCGCCTTCGAGAGTACGCAGGCCGCCATCGCCGAGAACAAGCGCATCATGGTCGAGCGCGCCGTGTTCAAGGTGCTGCCCGGTGCGGCGAGCGTGAAGGAATATGCCGCGACCCCGGCAGGCATCCAGCCATTGACCGGCGCGATGCCGGAAGGCGGCATCAAGTTCTATGCCGCCTACGATCAGGCCGGTGCGCTCAAGGGCATCGCCGCCGAGGCGGCGGGCAAGGGTTATGCCGACGTGGTGCGCATACTGTACGGTTACGACGCGCAGTGCCAGTGCATCATCGGTATCGGCGTGGTGTCCATGCGCGAGACGCCCGGCATCGGCGACAAGATCATCACCGACAAGGCCTTTTTAAAGAACTTCGAGGCGCTGGATGTGCGCGTGAATGCCGAGATGACGGCGCTGGCCAATGCGGTGAAAGTGGTCAAGCACGGCAGCAAGACCAGCCCCTGGCAGATCGACGCCATCGCCGGCGCCACCGTGACCTCGAAGGCGGTCGGTCGCGGCATCAACGACAGCGCGCAGAAACTGCTGCCGCTGCTGGTACCCCATATTGCGGAGTTGAAATCATGAGCCTGCCCAATCAAGCCGACGAAGGAATCACCTTCGACACTTTCATGGAAGGCGTGTGGCGCCAGAATCCGGTGTTCGTGATGGTGCTGGGCATGTGCCCGACGCTGGCAGTCACCGTGTCCGCCGTCAACGGCCTGTCGATGGGCGTGGCCACCCTGTTCGTGCTGGTCAGTTCCTGCCTGCTGGTATCGCTGATCCGCCATCTGGTGCCCAAGGAAGTGCGCATCGCCACCTACATCGTGATCATCGCCACCTTCGTGACGCTGGTCGATTACCTGATCCAGGCGGCCAGTCTGGCGCTGTACGAGGCGCTGGGCGCGTTCATCCAGTTGATCGTGGTGAACTGCATCATCCTCGGTCGCGCCGAAGCGCACGCTTCCAAGAACCCCCCGCTGAAAGCCGTGGTCAACGCACTGGGCATGGGCGTCGGTTTCGCCATCGGACTGCTCGCGCTGGGTGGCACGCGCGAGATCCTCGGTGCGGGCAAGCTGTTCGGTATTTCACTGTTCGGCGAACACTTCCAGCCCTGGGTGGTGATGGTGCTGCCGCCGGGTGGTTTCTTCGTGCTGGGCGGCTGGCTGCTGCTGTTCGCCCTGTTCCGCAAAAAGCCCGTAACGGAAGGAGGGCATGCCCATGACTGATTCCCTGAGCCAGATATTCATCGGCACGCTGCTGACCAACAACTTCGTGCTGGCCATGTTCCTCGGGCTGTGCCCTTTCCTCGGTGTATCGAGCCGGTTGGGCACCGCGTTCCCGATGGGCGTGGCGACCACGTTCGTGATGCTGGTCGCGTCGGTGTGCGCCTATACGCTGAACCTGCTGCTGAACACTTTCCATCTCGAATTCCTGCGCCTGATCTCCTACATCGTGGTGATCGCCTCCTCGGTGCAACTGGTGGAGATGGTGATGAAGAAATACAGCCCCGCGCTGTTTCGCGCGCTCGGCATCTTCCTTCCGCTGATCACCACCAACTGCGCGGTGCTGGCGGTGGCGCTGTTCCAGACCGCGCGCGAATACAACTTCACGCAATCGTTGGTGTTTGCGCTTGCGGGCGGCGCCGGCTTCACCCTGGCGCTGGTGCTGATGGCCTCGCTGCGCGAGCGTTTGCAACTGGCCAACGTGCCGACGCTGGTGCAAGGCACGGCGCTGTCGCTGATCCTGGCGGGGTTGCTGTCGCTGACCTTCATGGGCTTCGCCGGATTGGGGGCGGGGGAATGATCTACCTGCAGACCGTGCTGATCGTGCTCGGATTGCTGGCGGGTTGGCTGCTGGTGCGCGCCGCCGCGCGCCGGTTTGCCGCGCGTCATCCCGAGTTCGGCGCATTGCGCGAGGAAGGCGAAGGCTGCGGTTGCGGTAACCACAAGTGCGGCACCGACCAGTGCAAGCGCGAGGAACACTGAACAAGCAATTTGCCACAGAGGACACAGAGATCACAGAGAGAACGGCTGTAACATGCAGAGTGGATCATTGATACGAAGCGCGTTATTCAAAGCGCGATAGCTGGATGTTCCGATTCTCTCTCTGTGTACTCTGTGATCTCTGTGGCTGATTTTGATTTTGCAGTTCAATTTAACAGGAGAAGTTCATGCAAGCGTACGTCATTCCATTCCAATCTCTGGGTCTGACCGACATCCCGGAGGTGGGCGGAAAGAATGCATCGCTCGGTGAAATGATCTCCAGCCTGAGTTCGTCCGGCGTGCATGTACCCGGCGGCTTCGCCACTACGGCGCAGGCGTATCGCGATTTTCTGGCGCATGAGGGACTGGACAAGCGCATCGAACAGACGCTGGCGAAGCTGGACGTGGAAGACGTCACGGCGCTGGCCGAAGCCGGGCGCGCGATACGCAGCTGGATCGTCGAAGCGCCGTTGCCCAAGCGTCTGGAAGAGGAAATCCGCAGTCACTACGCCAAGCTCGCAGCGACGGGCGAAGGCAGTTTTGCCGTGCGTTCCTCGGCTACGGCGGAGGATTTGCCCGACGCATCCTTCGCGGGTCAGCAGGAGACCTTCCTCAACATCCACGGCATCGACAACATCTTGCACGCAATCCGCGAAGTGTTCGCCTCGCTGTACAACGACCGCGCCATCTCCTATCGCGTACACAAGGATTTCACCCACGCCGACGTGGCCCTTTCGGCTGGCGTGCAGCGCATGGTGCGCTCCGACCTCGGCGCCTCCGGCGTGATGTTCACGCTGGACACCGAATCCGGTTTTCGCGATGCCGTGTTCATCACATCCTCCTACGGTTTGGGCGAGATGGTGGTGCAGGGGGCGGTGAATCCGGACGAGTTCTACGTGCACAAGCCGCAACTGGCCGCGGGTTTCCCCGCCGTCATCCGCCGCGCGCTCGGCTCCAAGCAGCAGCGCATGGTGTTCGACGAGCAGCGCTCCGCCGGACGCTCCTGCCGCATCGAGCCGGTGCCTGCCGCCGACCAGTCCAAGTTCTCGCTGAACGACGAAGACGTGCTGCAACTGGCGCGTTATGCCGTCTCCATCGAGAAGCACTACGGCCGCCCGATGGACATCGAGTGGGGCAAGGACGGGGTGGACGGCAAGCTTTACATCCTGCAAGCCCGTCCCGAGACGGTTAAGTCGAATGCTGCTGCGGGCGGCACCGAGAAATACCGTTTGCAACAGCGCGGCGACGTGCTGGTGGAAGGCCGCGCCATCGGTCAGAAGATCGGCACGGGCCGCGTGCGCATCGTCGCCAGCACCGCCGAGATGGACAAGGTGCAGGCGGGCGACGTGCTGGTCACCGACATGACCGACCCGAACTGGGAGCCGGTGATGAAAAAGGCTGCCGCCATCATCACCAACCGCGGCGGACGCACCTGCCACGCCGCCATCATCGCGCGCGAACTGGGCATTCCTGCCATCGTAGGTTGCGGCCACGCCACCACGGCGCTGCAGGACGGCGAGACCGTCACTGCTTCCTGTGCCGAAGGCGATACCGGTTTCGTGTACCACGGCAAGCTGCCGTTCGAAGTCGTCGTCCACAGCGAAGCCGAACTGCCGCCCATCCCGGTCAAGCTCATGCTCAACGTGGGCAATCCCACGCTGGCGTTCGAGTTCGCGCAACTGCCATCCGCAGGCGTCGGCTTGGCGCGTCTCGAATTCATCATCAACAACCTGATCGGCATCCACCCCAAGGCGGTGCTGGAGCACGACAAGCTGCCGAAGTCGTTGCACGAGGCCGTGTTGCAGCGTTCGGCCGGTTATGCCAGCCCGGAAGCGTTCTACGTCGGGAAGATCACCGAAGGCGTGTCCACGCTGGCGGCGGCGTTCTGGCCCAAGCCGGTGATCGTGCGCATGTCCGACTTCAAATCCAACGAATATCGAAAATTATTGGGCGGCGATGTCTACGAACCGATGGAGGAGAACCCGATGATCGGCTTCCGCGGAGCGGGCCGTTACGTCGCGGCGAACTTCAGCGAGTGCTTCGAACTGGAATGCCGCGCCATGAAGCGTGCGCGCGAAGAACTTGGCTATACCAATATCGAGCTGATGATCCCGTTCGTGCGTACCGTGACGGAAGCGCAGGAAGTCGTCGCCACGCTGGCGAAGCACGGCCTCAAGCGCGGCGACAAGGGCTTGCGCCTGATCATGATGTGCGAGATTCCCTCCAACGCCTTGCTGGCGGAAGATTTCCTGCAGCATTTCGACGGCTTCTCCATCGGCTCCAACGACCTCACGCAACTCACGCTGGGCCTGGATCGCGATTCCAGCCTGGTGGCGGATCGATTCGACGAGCGCGACGCTGCTGTCAAGGCGCTGCTGAAGATGGCGATCACGACCTGCAACCGTTTGCATAAGTATGTAGGCATCTGCGGACAGGGACCGTCCGATCACTTCGATTTCGCCGAGTGGCTGGTTGAGACCGGAATTCAGACCATGTCGCTGAATCCCGACACGGTGGTAGAAACATGGCGCAGGTTGGCCGAGAAAGGAATTGCCAAAAAGTAGTACTTGGCGACCACGGCAGCCGGATCGAGATGAGTCCGGCTGCCGTAATCTCCAACCGGACAAGCAACTTGCCCGGGATCATCAGTAAGCGTTTTCCTGCCCCTCCCCCATCCCACTCTCCCCTTTTGGGGGGAGGGGTCTTTTTTTGATCATTAGAAAATCGCGACTGCATTATTACATTACCAGATTAACCACAAAAATTTCCATTAAATAAGCGATATAGGCACGTTGACAGCATGGTTTAAGGTGCGTCGACCATGCTTTCGAGTTTGCCGGCAACCTCATTTCCACTCATTTTTCCTAACGCAATTCAGTTGCAGTTTTATGACGACAAGCCGCGCTGTTGCTCAATCGAGACAGTCTCGTGAATTTTTTGTTACGGGCCGGGTTTTGAAAATTTACGCGGCAGAATCCGCGTCGAATTCTCACCTCGGGGAATTTCACTGATTCCGACGGCCGGCTTGACTGGCCGCGTAACCAACCTAACTTAAGGAGTTTGAAAGATGCAAAAGAAACTGATCGCGCTGGCAATCGCCTCCGCAATTTCCGCCCCTGCGTTCGCCGACAATGCGAACTTCTCTTTCTACGGCGCCGCCGATGTCTCCTACGACTCGGTCAATACCGGCGACGGCACCACCACTGCCAACGGCGCTACCGCTGTGACCGGCATGAGCAAGCGCGTGGTTTCCAGCAACGTTTCCAAGTTCGGCTTCAAGGGTTCCGAAGACCTGGGCGACGACCTGGCCGCCGTCTGGCAGATCGAACAGCAAATCAATCTCGACGACGCTGCGAAAAACACGTTTGCCAGCCGCAACACTTTCGCCGGCCTGAAAGGCAGCTTCGGCACCGTGCTGATGGGCATCCATGACACGCCCTACAAACTCACCACGCGCAAGCTGGACGTGTTCGGCGACAGCATCGCGGATAACCGCGCCTTGTTGGGCGGCGTATCCAGTACCTCTGCCGCCGCAGCGTTCGACGGCCGCCAAAGCAACGTGCTGGCTTATATCAGCCCGTCCATGAGCGGCGTGACTGCTGCCATCGCAACCGTCAACCTGAAAGAGGCCAACAAGCTGAGTACCGACAAATCGGGCAGCGCCTTGAGCGTGGGCGTCATGTTCGACGCAGCACCCTTCTACGGTGCCGTCGGCTACGAGAAGCACTCGCTGGACTACGTGGCGTCCGGCGCCAACGAAACCGCGACCAAACTGGGTTTCGGTTTCAGCGACGACATGTTCTCGGTCGGCGCCGTATACGAGAAGACTTCCGACAATCTGGGTGCAGCGCAGGAAAACCAGTACGGTCACAATGCGGTCTACCTGTCCGGCATGCTCAAGATGGGCAATAGCGCAGCCAAGCTCGCTTACGGCAAGGCTGGGGTGTTGGGAACCGGCGCAGCCCAGGTTGCAGACAGCGGCGCGACCATGGTTGCCGTCGGCTACGACCACGGTTTGAGCAAGCGCACAAAGCTGTATGCCCTGTATAGCAAGATCAGCAACGGCAAAGGCATCAATTACGCCTTTACCCAAAGCTCGGGCGCCAGCAGCACTAATTCCGGCTTCGGCACTTCGCCTTCCGTGATCTCGCTGGGCATGAAGCACACGTTCTAATCAGCCTCAAAGCAGTAGCAGAATCGAACGGACACCTTCGGGTGTCCGTTTTGCGTTGCAACATCAAAACCACAAACTAAAGAAATGAATACAAGCAATTGAAAAATCCCGAGTATTCTGCTGTTGATTGAGTGTGGCAAAAAAGATACATAACAATTTCTTAATATTTGAAACAGAAATGGGGGGGTGATACTTTGCGCCTCGGACTAGGGGGGGAATCCCACCGATCCATTTCGCTAGGGATTGGCCCGATACGAAAGTGAATACAAAACTCGAGGAGATTATTCAAATGCAAAAGAAACTCATTGCTTTGGCTGTGGTTGCTGCTTTCTCTGCACCGGCTTTCGCCGATGTGACTGTATACGGTATCGTTGACGCTGCTGTTGCTAGCGTTTCTTCCACCGGCACCAAGAGCGACATGCTGGCTCTCTCCGGCGGTCTGTCCAGCTCGCGCATCGGCGTGACGAGCGCAGAAGACCTGGACAACGGCATGAAGGCTGTTGTTAAAGTCGAATATTCTTTGGACGCTCAACAATCCGACGGCGTTGGTGCTGCTCGTCAAGAAATGCTGGCACTGGCTGGCGGTTTCGGTACCGTTGCAACCGGCTACCTGCAAACCACAGGCTATGACTGGGCTGTCAAGTTCGACCCGACTTCCGGTTCTGCCGTGTCTCCGCTGCAAAGCATGACCAAAGGTCAATTCCTGGTTGGTTCCGCTGCCGTAGCCGCACGTGCTCCTCGCGCGCTGGCCTACATCTCCCCGGACCTGGGTGGCGTGGTCGTTGCTGTGAACTACACAACATCGTTTGATAACGTGTACGGCAACCTGACTCTGCCTTCTGGCACGACTGCTGGCCTGAAGACTACTGCAACTTTGGTTTCTGCTACTTACACCGGCGGCCCTCTGGCAGTTGGCGGCGTATATGCCGGAACAAGCAACGACTCTACTGGTGCAGTGAAGAGAACAGACGTAGCCTTGGGCGGTTCTTATGATCTGGGCGTTGCCAAGCTGCTGGCAACATACCAAACCACCAAAACCGATGCATCCGGCGATGCCGGCAACACCAACAAAGCGATGTCCTTCGGTGTCGTAGCTCCGGTTGGTCCTGGCGCAGTTGCATTCAGCTATGCCAAGAACACAATCGCTACCACGACTGCTGACGACAATGGTTCCGGCATGACTCTGGCTTATCTGCAAGGCCTGTCCAAGACCACAACCGCTTATGTTGCCTATCACAAGGTAAGCAACAGCAATGCCACAGCAGCATACGGTGTAGCAGCTAACCTGGTAACTCCTGCCACCAATGGTGGTAGCGCTACCTTGATCGCTGTTGGTCTGAACAAGAAGTTCTAATTCCAGACTTCTGCTGTAATCCGGTTTTACCGGAGCAACAAACTGAACGGCCACCTTCGGGTGGCCGTTTTTATTTGACAGTGCTGCATCGAATGCCTAAATTGCCCGTATGACGAACAGTGAGGAAGCCATGCTGAATCTGGACAGCTTGATTATTGAATTCGACAAGGGCCTGCGCACGCTGTTTGCCAAAGCGCCGACCGCGCGCCCGTATCCCGATGCGGATATTGCCGACGCGGCGTTGAGCGAGGCGGAAAAGAAACATGCCGCCGCGCTGATGCGCATCAACCACACCGGCGAGATTTGCGCGCAGGCCTTGTATCAGGGGCAGGCGCTGACTGCGCGCGATGCCAGGGTGCAGGAGAAGCTCAAGCAGGCGGCGTGGGAGGAAACCGAGCATCTGGCTTGGACTTCGCACCGCGTTTACGAGTTGGGCGGCCGCCTGAGCCTGCTCAATCCGTTCTGGTATACCGGATCGCTGGCGCTGGGGGCGCTGGCCGGTGCGCTGGGGGACAAGTGGAACCTGGGCTTCCTGGCCGAAACCGAGCGCCAGGTGGGCGCGCACCTGCAAAGCCATCTGGATGGCCTGCCGCCGCAGGATGCCAAGAGCCGCGCCGTGGCGCAGCAGATGTATGTAGACGAGGTCGGACACGCCGATATGGCGGTGGAACTGGGTGCGGCAGAACTGCCGTTGCCGGTGAAGCTGGCGATGCGGGGGATGTCGAAGGTAATGACGAAGACGGTGTATTGGGTTTGATTTGTTCCTGATGTAGGGTGGGCACGTTTCGGGTGCCCACGCTGTAGCAGTACTTGTTTCCGCGTGGGCACCTGAAACGTGCCCACCCTACGGAGTCATCCTTCCACGATCTCGTAATCGTGCGTCACTTCCGCCACCTTTCCCAGCATGATGGACGCCGAGCAGTATTTGTTCGCCGACAGGTCGATGGCACGCTCGACTTGTTCGCGTTTGAGGTCTTTTCCCGTAATGACGAAATGCAGGTGGATCTTGGTGAATACCTTGGGATCGGCATCGGCACGCTCAGACTGGACGTCCACTACGCAATCGGTGATCTGCTGGCGCGACTTCTTCAGGATGTTCACCACGTCATAAGCGGTGCAAGCGCCGGTGCCGAGCAGCAGCATTTCCATGGGCCTGGGGCCGAGATTGCGTCCGCCGCCGGCCGGCGGACCATCCATCAATACCGCGTGGCCGCTCTCGGTTTCACCGAGAAAGGAAACCTCTTCTACCCATTTGATGCGTGCTTTCATGTGACACCTCGCGTGGTGAAATTTGCTGTTGCGTATTCTCGACGAAAACACTGTGTTTCCGCTACTACTCTCAAGGAGTACGCCGGCAACCCAGGTATCAAACACCTCTTCCACAACTCTGCCTCCATCCCAACCTTCCTCCTGCAAGGGGGAAGGAGCGGGTTCGCTCCCAGCGGAAAAGACAGGCGGTCAGGATTTTAGCTGATACCAGAACATTCCGACCAACTCGTGCATGAATATCCTGCTTTGCAGCAAGGCATAGGCGTTCGGGACGAATGCCGACAAATCGGTCCGGTAACGGGTGGTATACCCCGTCGGGGCGGGAACGACCTGGAAGCCGGCTGTCTGGAAGGCTTGCACCGCGCGCGGCATGTGCCAGGCTTGGGTGACAAGATAGATGCGGGAAATTCCGGCCTGCATCAGCAGCTTCCGGCTCAGGCGCGCATTCTCCAGTGTGTTGTTCGAGGCGCCCTCCGCCCATTGCACGGGTACGCTGAATTCCTGCGCCAGTACCTGCTTCATCTGCTCGGCTTCGGAAGTGCTGTTGCCTTGCGGGGCGCCGCCGGTGACCAGAACAGGCTTGCCGGTCTCGCGGTGTAGCTTGGCGGCAAAACGCAGCCGTTCCAATGTGGCAAAGCCGACGGTATCGCCCCCATATTCCGGAGCATGGAAATAAGTGCCGCCGCCCAGCACGACTATCGCATCGGCCAGCGGTTTCCTGGTGTCGGTGACATACGGGTCGCCTTCCCATCCATGCAGCAACGCTTCGGCAATGAAGGGGGTGGAGAGCAACCACAACAGGCAGATTGATGTGCCGAGCAGAAGGCGCGCAGCAAGCGGACGCCTGTTCCACAGCCACAACCCGAGCACTGCCAAAAGCAACAGGTTGAGCGGCGGCAGCAGCAAGGCGCCGAGGAAGTTGGTGAGCAGCCAGGACATGGTTGGGTTCCGAAATCGTTGCAGCGCATTATCCCAGAAGCAGACGAAGCCGGCAGCGTCACAATAGAATCATCTGCGTGTCATTAAAGTTTCGCATGCCGCGGCGACACTGCGCGGGATGAAAAGCCTGCTCAAATACTGGCGCTGGTACATTCCGCTGCTGTTGTGGAGCGTCGATGCGCACGCCTGGGGGCTATACACCCATGTCTATTTCGCCCAACTGCTGCTGTGGGCGGTGCCGCTCAGCGATCCGCGCTACCGGCGCGCGATCAGATCCTTTCCCAGACTGGTGCTGGCCGGGGCTTGCCTGCCCGACCTGGCATTGTTGAGCGAACGTCCCTGGGGCGAACCGTTTTCCACCACGCACCAGTGGCAGCGCGCCCGGAAATTGCTGGACGACGCGCAGGGCGACGAGGAATACGCGCTGTCGCTGGGTTTCGTCAGCCACTTGCTGGTCGACGTGATCGCGCACAACCACTTTGTCCCGGCGCACGAAAAGATGTGGGGCAATGTGCCGGTGCTGACGCATGCGGCCTGCGAATGGGCGATGGATATGCATATCCGCCAGCAGTTGTTTGCCGAACCGGGCGAATTGATGCGCACGCACCGGGACGAATTGGCGGAATACGTGGCGCAGCATTTCGCCTGCTCCCGGCTGCTGGCTGCGCGCGGGGTGTCGATGCTGGCGGGGGCGGAGAACCTGCTGCGCAGCAGCCGCCTTGCGCATTTGTGCTACCACGGCGCGCGCGCACTCGATGCCGGGATGCAGCGCCGTTTCAATTACTACCTGAGCGAGACCGGCGCGCGCCTGGCGCACATCGACCGCATCCTGTCGGGCGAGGAGCCGGTGTGGGATGCCAACCCGCATGCCGACGATCCGGCAGTGCGCAACCGCATCGAGCTCATCTCGCCGATGCAGTTGCGGCACCGCATCCCGCTGCCGCAGGATGTGTTCAGCCCGAATGCGTAAGCCGGGAGCGCCGACGTCCACGCCGGCTGATCATGCACATGCCGACGAGACGTCGGCGCTCCCACTCTGGCAACTTGCTTCCCGAAAATGCGAGTAGTTGTAGTTGTAGGGTGGGCACGTTTTTGTGCCCACGCTGAAACACCCTTTGCACGGCTGCGTGGGCACAGAAAACGTGCCCACCCTACGATTGCTTAGAAGGCGAGCGAGAGCCCCGCGATCGCCGCACCCAGCGCCGCACCCGCCAGCACATCGCTGGGGTAGTGCAGGCCGAGTATGGGGCGCGATAGCGCGACCAGCACGGCGAAGGGAGCCACCAGCCAGAGCAGGGCGGGGTAGTAGGCAACGGCCACGATGCCGAACGCGACCGCGTGCAGGGTGTGGCCGGAGGGGAAGCTGAACTGGTCCAGTGTCTTGCCGACGCAGACGATGGCCGGATACACGTTGAACGGGCGCGGGCGCAGGGTCTTGCCCTTGATGAATTTGTATGCCGCCGTGCCGGCGAGGCCGACCGCGATCATGTGCAACACCGCGGGCAGGGCTGCTGCGCCGTCTTCCAGCAACAGCACGATCATCAACACATACCAGAACACGCCGTCGCCCAGGCGGCTGGCAAAACGGAACAGGTTGCGCACCGTGAAATTGCGGCTGCGCCGGTTGCAGAACGCGCAGAGCTCCGCGTCCCAGCGGCTAATCTGTTGCAGTTGAAAGTTCAGGTTGGACATATTGTTCTCCCTGTTTGCGCACGGTGTCGAGCAACACGGCTTCCATTTCGCCCATGATGTGCTCCCAGGTCAGCGCTTCAACCGTCTGCCGTGCGGCAAGACGCAGGCGCTGCACGCGATCCATATCCGCGATCAATCCCCTGGACTGGGTCACGAAGTCATCGGTGTCGGCAAACGGCACCAGCAAACCGTTCACGTCGTGGCGCATGTGCTGGCGCGCGGCGGCATAGTCGTAGGCAACCGTGGCCAGTCCGCTGGCCATCGCCTCGATGGTGACGTTGCCGTAGGTCTCGGTCAGGCTGGGGTAGAGGAAAATGTCGCCGGAGGCGTAGTGCTGCGCCAGCGGCTCGCCGGTTTGCATTCCCGCAAAGATCACCTGCGGATGCTGCTTTTCCAGTTCGGCGCGCGCGGGACCGTCGCCCACCATCACCAAGCGTGCCAGCGGGTTGACCTTTCGCATCTGCTCGAATGCCTGGATGACCACATGCAGGTTCTTCTCCGGCGCGATGCGGCTTACCAGCATGACCACCGGCGTAGCGTCGTCCGCATTCCAGGTGGCGCGCAGTTCGGCGCTGCGCTTGGCCGGATGGAACAATTCCGAATCCACGCCGCGCGACACGACCAGCACGTTCTTGTAGCCTTCGAATTCCAGTTGCTGCTGCAGGGAAGCGGTGGGTACCAGCGTGCATGCCGCCTTGTTATGGAAGTGGCGCAGGTAGGCGGCGATTGGTTTTTTCAGCAGGCCGACGCCGTAGTGCGCGGTGTAGCTGTGGAAGTTGGTGTGGAAATCGGTGCTCACCGGAATGCCGAGTTTGCGCGCGGCAGACAAAGCCGACCAGCCCAGCGGACCCTCGGTGGCGATGTGCACGATGTCCGGGCGTTTCAGTTTCCACAGGCGCAGCAGCAGGCCTTTGGCCGGCAGGCCGGATTTCAGCTCGGGGTAGCCGGGAATCGGCATGCCGGTCACCAGCGTCTCCTCGTAGTCATCCTCTTTCGCCGCCACATCCTGTTTGAACTGGCGCGGGCGCACCAGGTGGATGCGGTGCCCGCGCTTGCGCAGGCCCTGCACCATGCGACCGATGGTGATGGCGACGCCGTTCACCTCGGGCAGGTAGGTTTCGGTGACCAGCGCGATGTTCAGCGGCGCCGATGTGCTGGAATTTTCGTCAGGTGTATTCATGCGGCGCATCTTGTCGCGCGCGCATGAATATTTGATTAAGGCTACTTGAAGGTTTTATGAATGAGGGAAAGAAAAAGGCAAATTAGCCACACAGATCACAGAGCACACAGAGAACGTTAAGGGGTTTTTCGTGTTGACGAATAGCCCGCAAATTTGGGAGGCCGCTCATCCAATTTCTCTGTGTCCTCTGTGTCTTCTGTGGCTAAAAGGGTTGATTTCAACTAAATAAAACCAGCACCCACACCACCACCACATTGACCAGGCTCACCAGCACCGCCGAACTGCCGATGTCCTTGGCCCGTTTGGCGAGGTCGTGGTTTTCCAGCGAAATGCGGTCGACGGTGGCCTCGATGGCGGAGTTGAGCAGTTCGATCATGATCACCAGCAGCACGCTGGCGATCATCAGCGCCTTGCCGAGATAGCCCGCCGGCAACCACAGGGCCAGCGGGATGAGGATGACGGCGAGCAGCACTTCCTGGCGGAAGGCGTCTTCGTGTTTGTAGGCGGCGCGGAATCCGGCCAGGGAATAGCCGAAGGCGTTCCACAATCGAACCATGCCGGTCTTGCCTTTATAGGGACTTTCCATCGGGTCTTTCCTTGCAATGTACGAAAAAAGAACGCGCATCATAAAACATGCGCGTTAACAGGGGGAACGTGAATTTGGCCGGGCTTACGATTGCGCCGACTTCCTCATGAAGTGTTTGGCGTAGCGCGCGTTCATGCGCGCCACCGGCATCAGGATGAACAGGTCGGCGCAGTTGAAATCGGGATCCCAGGCAGGTTCGCCAGCAACGTAGGCGCCCAGGCGCAGATAGCCCTTGATCAGCGGCGGGACGATCACGTCCAGATTCTGGTTCAGCGATTCCAGCGGCAGGCGGCAATGCGGGAACACGCGGTACTCGGCCGGGGCGGCGTGGAGCTTGTGCACCTTGTTGTACACGCTGGCGGCGTAGTGGCCGCCGTCGCTCATGCTTACGCTGGCGCAGCCGATCATGTACTCGTGGCCGCGCTTGCCGATGTAATCCGCCAGCCCGCTCCACAGTTGGGTGATGGTGGCGCCGTCGCGGTAGTCGGGATGCACGCAGGAACGGCCCACTTCCGCCATGCGGTCGCGCAAATGCATCAGGCGCGACAGGTCGAACTCGGTTTCGGAATAGTAGCCGCCGGAATTGTACGACTGCTCCGGCGGCAGGATGCGGTAGGTGCCGACCACTTTGTTGTTGGCATGGTCGCGTACCAGCAGGTGGTCGCAGAATTCGTCGAAGCGGTCGATATCCAGTCCCAGTTCGGCGCTGGGCAGATTCGCGCCCATTTCCTCGCCGAACACCTTGTAACGGATGCGCTGGGCTTCGGCAATTTCGGTCACGCTATGGGCGAGGCTGAAGGTGAGCTTGCGCTGCGCTTCGACTGCTTGCTGCCGGATCAGGTCTAACATTACTGCTCTCCTATCGGGTTGACGGGAGCAGGTTACTTTCCGAATGTTGCGCGGGGGTTACGGGAATATGAAAGTTCGGTGAAGCAGCCATGCGCAGCGCGCTGCTGATGCGGTCGTGCGATTTTTGCGTCAGGCTGCGCCGGTCCAGTTCGCCGGCATTCAGCGGCGGCGTGGCGATGAGGCGCACATGCAGTTGCGGCGTGCCGAGGATGCTCCACATCGACGCGCCGAAGGACAGGTCGTCGATGTAGGCGGCGGCGGTGCTGTGCCCGCCGTCGGCATCCAGATAACGGATGGCGACGGGATGCACCAGCGACCCGGCGTCGATGGCGGGCTGCAGCAGCGAGGAATGGAAATGCGCGACCGCGGTGCCGTCGGTGGTGGTGCCCTCGGGAAAGACGGCCAGACATTCGCCGCGCTGCAGCAGCTCCACCAGTTGCACATTGATGCGCGCCGCAGAGCGCGCCTTGCCGCGTTCGATGAACAGGGTCTGCGCCCGCGCGCACAACCAGCCGATCACCGGCCAGCGCCGCACCTCGGATTTGGCCACGAAGCGCATCGGCACCACCGCATTCAGCACGAACACATCCAGCCATGAAATATGGTTGGTGACGATGAGGCCTTGGCGCAATCGGTGCAGCGGATCGTCGCCGGCGATGTCGATGCGCACGTTGAAGATGTGCAGCAGGCTGGCAGACCAGTTTTGCAGGATGCGGCGCCGGATGTTCATGCCGAACCACGGATAGGCCACCGCCAGCACCAGGCCGTAGCCGATATGCAATGCGAGACGCGCGGCGCGGAACAGGGCGATCAGTCTTCGGGTCAAAATGTGTTCCTGGTTATTGAGCAGGTTGAATGCGTTTTACGGGAGCGCCGACGTCCCGTCGGCAAGATTGTTCAAAATTGCCGACGGGGAGGTTGGCGCTCCCATTGGTCAATCCGCCGACAGCACGGAAAACGCCGAGAACGTGCAGAAATATTCCAGCGTCCTGCCGAAGCCCTGCGTGAGCAGCAGGGTGCGGATGCTGCAGGCGACTTTTTCTGCGGCTGGTTTTTTCATGGGACTTGACCTCCTTGTGTGGCAGCCGCGCCGCGCTGCTCGATAAACAGGTAATTGCCGCTGGTTTTCTTCGCCATCTTCTTGGCGTCGCTCATGGCGGCGGATACTTCGTGATGCGACATGAACTGTCCGGGCGCCACCTGGATGGCGCCGATGGACAGGCTGGTGAGCGGGTGGAACCTGATCGTGCCGTCGCGCGCTTCGCTGCTGTATCCGCCCGCGGCCAGATGCTCCTCCCGGAACATCAGTTTTGCAGCCTGCTCGAACGAGCGCAGCGCCTGCTCGCAGCGCGTCTTCCAGTCGCGGCTTTGCAGCAGCAGGATGAAGTCGTCGCCGCCGATATGGCCGATGAAGTCAAGCTTGGGGTCGCACGCCCAATTCAGGATGCGGCCGGTGAGCTGGATCATCTCGTCACCCCTGCGGTAGCTGTAGTTGTCGTTGAAGGGCTTGAAGTGGTCGAGGTCGCAGTAGCAGGCGACGAACGAGGTGTTGGCATGCAGCAGGCGCTCGATGTGCTCGTTGATCGGCACGTTGCCCGGCAGCAGCGTGAGCGGGTTGGCATAGCGCGCGGCTTCCAGTTGCATCTGCGTCAATTCGCGCAGCAGATCCTGTCCGGAAGCGACGCCGATGTAGCGTCCATTTTCGGTGATGATGAAACCGTCGGCAAAATGGCGGCTGTCCGCCTCGGCCAGGAAGTGGCTCAACTCCTCGATGGGCATGTTCTTTTCCACCAGCAGCGGTTCGCCCTGGATCAGCCCCTCGCACGCCTTTCTGCCCATCAGTTCGCGCTGGAAGGGTTTGGCAAACCGGTCGATGAACTGGTAGCGGTTGATGATGCCCAGCGGCTTGCCGCTTTTCACGACGGGGATGATGCGCAATGCGGGATTGGCGCCGAAGCGCTCGAACACGTGATCGTTGAGCGCGGCCGGATGCACCGGCTCGACGTAGGTCAGCAACTTGTGCGCCGTCGTCTGCGAGCGCTGGTTCAATTCCGCCATGGGGAAGATGGCGATGTTGGACGAGTTGATGATGCGACCGGTTTCGGTGGAGGCCAGCAACGGCGGCGTGGGGCTGGGGCGGGCGATAAAATAGCCTTGGCCGAGCATGATGCCGATGTCCTTCACGACGCGCAATTCGGCCTCGGTCTCCACGCCCTCGGCGATGACATGGGTGCCGCAACTCTCGGCGATATGCTGGATGGACTTCAGGAACTGCAGCTTGATCGGGTCGCGGTCCACGCCCTGCACGAAATGCATGTCGATCTTGATGAACTCGGGGCGCAGTTCCGACCACAGGCGCAGGCTGGAGAAGCCTTCGCCCAGGTCGTCGATGGCGATCTTGAATCCCATCGAGCGGTAATGCAGCAGCGCGCTGCGCATGCCCTCGAAATCGAAAGTCGGCTGGTTCTCGGTGATTTCGATGATCACCCGTTCCGGTTCGATGCCCAGTTGCTCCATGAAAGCCAGCGTCTGGCCGTTCTTGAAACTGGGATGGGTCATGGTCGCCGGGCTGACGTTGAGGAACAGGTTGCCGGGCAGGTTGAGTTTGGCAAACGATTCGAGCACGGTATGGCGCGTCAGCATTTCCAGTTCCAATTGCAAGCCTTGTTGCGCGGCCGCGCCGAACAGGTTGATCGGGGAATGCAGGGGGCTGTCCGCCGGGCCGCGGATCAAGCCCTCGAAACCCAGGAACTCGCCGCTCTTGAGATCGATGATGGGCTGGAACAGCGCGCTCAAGCGCCGCTGCTCGATGATATTGCGTAGTGGCGTCATAACGGGTTCCGCGGTGCGCGACAGGGCCTGTTTCGCCAAAAACTCCGCGCGGGCTGTGGTGCGATACTTCGCGACAGGTAGAATGCCGGGCATGGGTGCTCCTGCTTGCCTAATTGGGAAGAGGACGATAGCGCCGGGTTGTTACGCGAATATGACGGAGGATTGATGGATATACTTGGCTTGCGGCATCGGCCATCGGGGTTGAATACACACTTTGTCGGTGGCGGGATGTCGTTTGCGGCCTATGTGCAGCGCACGCAGGAGATGCTGCGGCAGGCCCACGAATGGAAGAACGACGGGGAGCAAATCATTGCCGGAAATTCGCCATTCGAACTTCTGCCGACAGGCAGTTTTGAAAAGGGGAACGATAAGCCCTACAGGCGCGGCATATTGCTTACCCACGGCCTGACCGATTCGCCGTACCAAATGCGCCATCTGGCCGCGTTTTTTCAGCGCATGGGTTTTCGCGTCATGGCTCCGCTGCTGCCGGGACACGGCACCCAGCCCGGAGATTTGCTCAAAGTACGCTGGAAGGAGTGGAGGAAGGCGGTGAACTTTGGTGCCAGCAGGCTGGCGGAAGAAGTGGATGAGTTGTATCTCGGCGGTCTTTCGGCTGGTGCTGCATTGAGCGTGCTGCAAAGCGCGAAAGACAAGCGCGTGCGCGGTCTGTTCCTGTTTTCCCCGGCATTCGAAATCGACATTCGCGCCAAGTGGGCGAACCTGCACCGGTTTTACAGCAGGTGGGTGCCGAAGGAGGCGTGGCTAAACGTGATGCAGGATCGCGACAAGTACAAATACGAATCCTTCTGCAAGAACGCCGCCGCGCAAATGTATGCGCTGACGCAGGCCTTGCCGCGGGCAGGGCTGAAGATACCGCTTTTCGCCGCCGCCAGCGCGGACGATGTCACGGTGTCCGCGTCGGCGACCCTGGGCTTTATGGATCGTGCACGGCATGCCGGAAACAGGCTGGTGTGGTACGCGACGCAAAAGCCCGATCATCAAAATATCGAATGGGTGAACAGTGCAGTGCCCGGACAACACATCTTGAGCAGCGCGCACACCGCGATCGTCATACCGCCGGAGGATGAACATTACGGGGCCAATGGCGACTATGTGAACTGCCTGCATTATTACGAAAACGACAAGACCAGTTACCACGCCTGCTGCGCGCGCGGGCCCGACACTTGGCTGGGCGAGGCGACCGAGCAGAATCTCCGCCACGGGGTTGTGCGCCGGCTGACCTATAACCCGCACTACGCCGCGCTGGAAGCATCCATGCAAAATTTCATCGCGGGGTTGCCATGAATAAAACCATGATCTTCGCCCATCGCGGCGCCAACAAGGAGGCGGCGGAAAATACGCGCAGCGCGTTCGACAAGGCGCTGACCTACCCCATCGATGGCATCGAAACCGATATTCAGCTCAGCCGCGACGAGGTGGCTGTGCTGTGGCACGACCGCGACCTGAAGAAGCTGAAGCTGCCCGGCAATCACATCGACGATTACGATTATGCGCAATTGCAGGCGATGAATTTTGCCGCGCACTTTGCGGCGTCGGTTGCGCCCGAAGGGGTGATGAGTCTGCAGGAATTCATCTCGGCCTATCGCCCGCGCTGCCGTTTGCTGCTGGAGATCAAGAATCGCGACTGGGAAATGCAGGTGCGGCAGGAACTCAAGGTCAGGAAGACGCTGGCGCTGGTGGGGGCGATGACGGATGACCGCATCATTATCTCGTCCTTCAATCTGGACAGCCTGATCTACGCACATCGTTTTGCCGAGCAGTTTCCGCTGGTGCTGAACCTGGAGCCGGAACACACCGTGCGCGACGCGCAGCGTGCGCTGGACGAGCAGCCTTTCCTGTACGGTGTGTGCGTGCATATTTCCACGCTGGACGTGGATATGATGAAACTGGTGCGCGAGCGCGGCAAGCGCATCGCCGTCTATACCTGCGATACCGACGCCGAGATCGCCCGCGCGCTGGCCCTGGGCGTGGATGTGCTGATCAGCGACGTGCCGCAAAAGGCGCTGCAGATGAGGGGCAAATGAAGCGCGATTTCACTGCGCTGCGCGACGAGTTCGACCTGCTGGTGTGCGGCGGCGGCATCTATGGCGCCTGGACGGCTTACGATGCGGCGCTGCGCGGGCTGAAGGTCGCGCTGGTGGAGCAGGGCGATTGGGCAAGCGCCACGTCGTCTTCATCCAGCAAACTGATCCACGGCGGCCTGCGCTATCTGGAAACCTACGATTTCAAGCTGGTGCGCAAGGCCTTGCGGGAACGGCGCATGTTGCTGCGGGCGGCCCCGCATCGCGTGTGGCCGCTGCGTTTCGGCGTGCCGGTGTATGCCGACAGCCGCAACGGCACTTTGAAGCTGAAGGCCGGGCTGACACTGTACGACGCGCTGGCCGGATTCCCCGGCGAACCCATGCAGCACCATCATTTCGACCACGCCCATTTCTCGGAACATTTTCCGTTTCTGGAGGATACGACGCTGAGAGGCGGCTTCACTTACGGCGATGCGCAGACCGACGATGCGCGGCTGGTGCTGGAACTGGTGGCGGGGGCGATGGCGCTCGGCGCGGTGTGCGTGAATTACGCCAGACTCGTCGCGTGGCAGGAAGACCGCGGCAGGGTGTGCGGCGCGACGGTGCAGGATGGCGTCACGGATGAAGCGGTGCTAGTGCATGCCAGGCAATATGTCAGCACCGCCGGGCAGTGGACGACGGCGACCGGACCGGGCCGCGCCTGGTGCCGCCTGAGCAAGGGCATCCATCTGGTGCTGCCGGCCCTGAAGACCGGCGAGGCCATATTGCTCACGGCGAAATCGGACGGCCGGGTGTTTTTCATCATCCCGTGGTACGGGCGCACTTTGCTGGGCACCACCGACACGGACTATCGCGGCGATATCGACAGCGTGGCGGTCGGGGCGGAAGACGTGGACTACCTGCTTGCCGCCGCCAATCGTTATCTCAAGACAGCCTGGACGAAGCAGGATGTCGTCGGCAGTTATGCCGGCGTGCGCGTGATGAAGCAAAGCGACGCCGCCCATCCTTCCGCGGTCAGCCGCGACTGGGAGTTGAAGACGGCGGACAACGGGGTGCATCACGCCATCGGTGGCAAGCTCACCTCGGCACGCGAAGATGCGGCGGTCATTGTCGATACGGTGTGCGCGCGCCTGGGCGTGGCAACCGGCTGTGCGACAAACGGGCGCGATCTTCCGTGGAAGCCGCGGCAGGATTTTGCAAAGTGGTCGGAAAAAAAGACCGCGCAAGCGCAACAACTCGGCATCGATGCGGAGAGCGCGAAGTGGCTGCTGCGGCGTCACGGCGCACGCATCGAGCAGGTGTTCCATATCGTCGGGGAAACGCCGCAACTGGCGGTGCGCATCGTGTCCGATCTGCCGTTCATCTATGCCGACCTGCTGCTGTGCGCGCGCGACGAGATGGTGGTGCACCTGCCCGACCTGTTGCGTCGCCGCATGCCGCTGTTGATCCTGGCGAAGCTGGACGCAGCCGAGTTGCGCCACTTCGCCGAACTGCTGCTGCCGGTGCTGGGTTGGAATGAAGACAGGATTGCGCAGGAGGTGGGGGACTGCCTCCCATGATGGCGGCTGTCGCGCTCGACCTGGGAACGACGGCGATCAAGGCGGGAATGCTGGCGCAGGACGGTACGCTTGCCTGCACCGTCTCGCGCCGTGCCCCCGCAATATCTGCAGACGGCGGGCGTTACGAAAGCGATGCGCTGGCCTATGCGCAGGCGGCAGATGAAGTGCTGGCCGAGTGCCTGGCGCAGGCGGAAGTGCGCCCGCGACACGGTGGGGCGCAGCCCTCAGGTGCGGGAGCGGGCGCATCGCACTTCCTCCCGCAAACTGCCGACTTTGTCGGTAACGTTGCGGAAGTGCGCCCGCCGTTCGGCCTGTGCAGCCAGCGCTCTTCGTTCCTGATCTGGGAACGCGCCGGTGGCAAGCCGGTTACGCCGCTCGTTTCCTGGCAGGACGACAGGGGCGCGGCAAGTTGTGCCGCTTTGCGCGACAGGCAAGCCGAAATTCGCGAACTTGCCGGGTTGCCGCTAACGCAGTATTACCTGGCGCCCAAGTTGCAGGTAACACTGCGCGAACATCCGGCATGGCAAGAACGGCTGCAAAGCGGCGAATGGCTGCTGGGTACGCTGGACACTTTTCTGATCTGGCGCTGGACGGGCGGCAAGCAGCATGTGGTCGATGTCTCGATGGCCGCACGCACCTTGCTGATGGATATCGGGAGCAGGCAGTGGTCGCCCGCATTGTGCGAATTGTTCGGCATTCCGCAGCAAATATTGCCCCGCATCGTGCCGTCGGCCGGGTTGGGGCTGACTCTCGGGAATGGCCTGATCCTGCAAGCCAGCGTGGGCGACCAGTCGGCTGCACTGGTGGCCAGCATCGCCGCAGGCCAGCCGGAAGCGCTGGTCAATCTGGGCACGGGCGGATTCGTCGCATGCAACTTGCCCCCGGGCGGGCATGCGCCGCAGGGTTATCTGCAAACGCTGGTGTGGCAGGACGGCGCGCGGCACACGCATTTTGCCTGCGAAGGCACGCTCAACTCCATTGCTGCCGCCCTGGCGCCTTATCCGGCCGAGGCATGTAGCGCCGAGGACTTGGGCAGCGACGGAATTTTCTGCCTGGCCGAGCCGAGCGGACTGGGGGCGCCGTTTTTCCGCAGCGATTTGGGCATTGCCTTTTCCGAACCGGTTGCGCATCTGCCGGCGCAACGCATCGCGCTGCTGCTGCAAGAGGGCATCATTTTCCGCGTGGCACGGATACTGGAAGACTTCCGGCGCGAGTTCGGCGTTGAGCGCGTCTATCTTTCCGGCGGGTTGTCGGGTTTGCCCTGTTTGCAGCAAGGCATTGCGCAATGCGTGCCTTTGGCCACTTTCCGCTTGTTGCAGACGGATGCCAGCCTGACCGGTGCCGCGCAACTTGCGTCAGGCATGACGTCGACCGGGTCGAGACAGGCAGAACTTATCCGGGTGCGGCATTCGCGCCTCGCCGAAAAATATCGGCGCTGGAGCGATTGGCTGGATGGGCTGCTGCTTCGCTGAAAATCTGTTTATGTCAGGCCAAGTACTAGTCCGTATCTAGGCCGTTTGGCATATTGACGGTGCCGGGGCCGCTGGCTACGTTGCGCTTTCCTTGTTCCAGGGGCGCTCACCATGAAATTGATCCATATCAGCGACACGCACATCGGTCGCGGCGACAACGCGCTGCGATTCGAACGGGTGGTGGAAGACCTGCTCAAAAACCCGCCGGATGCGCCGGGAAATTGCGTGGTCGTGCATACCGGCGACCTGATCGACAGCGCGACGGAAGCAAACCGGCGGGCGGCGCGGGTGTTGCTGGACCGTCTCGCGGCGCGCTACCGCGTGCTGCTGAGCCCGGGCAACCACGATTACGGCAATGCGGTGTCGGTGAGCAACGAAGACGCGCTTGCGTTTCAGCAAGCATTCGGCGATTACATCTTTCAGGGCAAGCCGGCAAGCTTTCCGGTGTTGAGCGAAGTCGGAGCGGGTTACGTTTTCATCGGCCTGGATTCGAACGCGGAGGAGTTGAAGTTCCTCGATCGCCTGTTCGCCGAGGGGCGCCTTGGCGGAAACCAGTTGTGGGCGCTGAACCATATGCTGGACAGTCCGGCCGTGGCGGGGAGGCAGGCCTTCATCTATATGCACCACCACCCTTTTTCGTTTGGGTACAGCGTGATGCCGGATGTCGGCGACGGCAAGTCGCTGTATCACCTGTTTGCCCAATTGACGCGTCCCTTCCGGCGCTTGAAAGATGCCTATTCGTTCTGCCAGGTGGCGCGCGACAGGGTGCAGGGGGTGCTGTTCGGGCACATGCATTACGGCCTGGATTGCAGCGGCGATGCCCGCAAATACGGCATCCAACTGGCATTGGACGGCAGTTCGACGACCTGTACCGATAACGATGGCGAAGACCGCATGCGTTACCGCGTAATCGACTTGTCCGATTTATCGCAAACAACGCGCATGTTGAAACTTTAGGCTTTTGCAACATGGGGTTGCGATGGTGTGGCGTAAAATGACGGGCGATCGTCGCCTGAAATGCCGCCCCGCGACAGGGTCGGCCCGGGCAGGAGTTTCGTTTGACAGGGGTAGATGCCTGACATAGAATGCGCGCCCTTCGCAGTCTGTTATCCATTTTTAGTTTTAGGAAATGCCATGAAAACATTTTCCGCAAAGCCGCACGAAGTCCAGCACGACTGGCTGCTGGTTGATGCCGCCGACAAGATCCTGGGCCGTTTGGCCAGCCAGATCGCTATCCGCTTGCGCGGCAAGCACAAGGCCATCTACACACCGCACGTCGACACCGGCGATTTCGTCGTGGTGGTCAATGCAGACAAGCTGCGCGTGACCGGCAACAAGGCACAGGACAAGATGTACTACCGCCACACCGGCTATCCCGGCGGTATCTACGAGACCAACTTCCTCAAGCTGCAACAGCGCCATCCTCAGCGCGTGCTGCAAAAGGCCGTGCGCGGCATGTTGCCGAAAGGTCCGCTGGGCTATGCGATGTTGAGCAAGCTCAAGGTCTACGGCGGTGCGACTCATCCGCACAGCGCGCAGCAACCGAAACCCATCGATCTGTTGAAAGCTTAATCATGAGCGTAACTTATAACTACGGAACGGGTCGTCGCAAGAGCGCGGTGGCACGTGTGTTCATCAAGCCCGGCAAGGGCGACATCACTGTCAACGACAAGCCAATCGACGTGTTCTTCTCGCGCGAGACAGGCCGCATGGTCGTGCGTCAGCCTTTGGAACTGACCGAGATGGTTGGCAAGTTCGACATCATGGTGAACGTGTCCGGCGGCGGCGAATCCGGCCAGGCCGGTGCAGTGCGCCACGGTATCACCCGCGCCCTGATCGAATACGATGCCAGCCTGAAGCCCACCCTGAGCAAGGCCGGTCTGGTCACTCGCGATGCACGCGAAGTCGAGCGCAAGAAGGTCGGTCTGCGCAAGGCGCGCCGCAGGAAGCAATTCTCCAAGCGTTAAGCTTGTTGCAGTACCGGAAAGGCCGCCAAAGGGCGGCCTTTTCATTTATTATTCGCATGTTTTGTTGGAAGGATAAATCGTGCTGAAGGTCGGAATCGTAGGCGGGACAGGTTATACCGGTGTCGAATTGCTGAGGCTGTTGGCCGGGCATCCCCAAGTGCAGTTGCACGCGATCACCTCGCGCGCCGACGCGGGCACGCCGGTCAGCCAGATGTTTCCCAGCCTGCGCGGTTATGTGAACCTGTCTTTCACCCATCCCGACGAGGCGCATCTCGACCAGTGCGACGTCGTGTTTTTCGCCACCCCCAACGGTATTGCCATGCAACAGACAAGGGCATTGCTGGACGCCGGCGTGCGGGTGATCGACCTCGCGGCAGACTTCCGCATCAAGGACATCGCCGTGTGGGAAAAATGGTACGGAATGACCCATGCCTGCCCCGAGCTGGTGGCGGAGGCGGTGTACGGCCTGCCTGAAGTGAACCGGGACAAGATCAAGCAGGCGCGGCTGGTGGCGAATCCAGGCTGCTATCCGACGGCGGTGCAACTGGGCTTTATCCCCCTGATTGAAGCTGGGCTGGTCGAGGAAGGATCGTTGATCGCCGACGCCAAATCCGGCGTCTCCGGCGCGGGCCGCAAGGCCGAGATACCCACCCTGTTCGCCGAAGCGTCGGACAATTTCAAGGCCTACGGCGTGGCCGGGCACCGGCATTTGCCGGAAATCAGGCAGGGACTGACCAATGTATCGGGCAAGCCGGTCGGGCTGACCTTCGTGCCGCACCTGACCCCGCTGATACGCGGCATCCATGCCACGCTGTACGGGCGGCTCAAGAACAAGGACGCGGATTTGCAGGCATTGTTCGAACAACGCTATGCCGACGAAGCTTTCGTCGACGTGCTGCCGGCAGGCAGCATGCCGGAGACGCGCAGCGTGCGCGGTTCCAACCTGTGCCGCATCGCGGTGCACCGGCCGCAAGGCGGCGATACGGTGGTGGTGTTGTCGGTGATCGACAACCTGGTGAAAGGTGCGGCCGGGCAAGCGGTACAGAACATGAATATCATGTTCGGCCTGCCCGAGGCCAGCGGTCTGAACGTGGTTCCGTTGCTCCCCTGATCATGAAGATGATGCGCAGTTTCCGCCGCAAGTTCAGCATCTCCGCGCCGCGGCTTGCAGTGCGCCCGCATGTGCCCTGGTATGTGCGCTGGGCGATCGCTTTGCCCTTCCTGGTGGTCATTGGGATGGCAGTCATGTGGGCATACGATTCGGGCCTGGAACTGGCCGGCTTTCATCGCAGCCAGGCAGAAAAGGAACTGAGCGAGTTGCGCGATCAGGTGCAGTCGCTGCAGGAAGAGAATGCCAAGCTCACCAACCAGATTGCAGCCTTTGAACGCCAGGGGCAGATCGAGCGTGCTTCCGATGTCGAAGTCAGCGCGCAGGTCAAGAGCCTGAATGACGAGAACGCGCGCCTCAAGGAGGATCTGCTGTTCTTCGAAAATCTGCCGTTGACCGGCACGCGCGAGGCGGAATTGTCCATCCATCGCCTCAAGATCGAACCGGATTCCCTGCCGGGCGAATATCATTTGCGCATGCTGCTGGTGCAGAGCGTCCAGCAGCGCGGCAGGGAATTCAAGGGCGCCATGTTGCTGGTGGTGAACGGGGAACAAGACGGCAATAAAGTAGTGCTACAATTCCCGCAGGCGGACTCGCCGCAGGATGTCGCGTCGTATCAATTAAGCTTCAAATATTACCAGCGAGTGGATAAGGTTATTAAGTTGCCGCCGGAAATGGCGCTCGAAAGCGTCGAGGTGCGAGTGTTCGAGAGGGGGATGCAGGAACCCAGGATCACACGGACAATCGGCCTGCAACCAGTATCCTAAAGGAGGAACAAGCATGTTCAGCAATCGGCAAACCAAACCGCAGAACCGCATCGACTCGCTCGTGGGGGCCGGAACCAGGATCGAGGGTAACGTCCATTTCGCGGGCGGCCTGCGGGTGGACGGTGAAATCAAGGGCAACGTCATCGCCGATCCGAGCAAGCCGAGCACTTTGGTGCTGAGCGAGCAGGCGCGCGTGGACGGCGAGATCAAGGTTACCCATCTGGTGGTGAACGGAACGGTGGTGGGTCCGGTGCATGTCGCGGAATATCTGGAACTGCAGAGCAAGGCCAAGGTCACAGGCGATGTTCACTACAGAACCCTGGAAATACAGTTGGGGGCGATCGTAGAAGGCAAACTGATCCACTTGGCTGAAGCCGAAGACAAAGTGGTGGCGTTCAAACTTGGAACAGCCGAGTCATAAATCAACCGGTTTTAAGGAGGCAATATGAATACAGTAACTGAAATGCAGGATCCGCTGCTGTTTACCGACAGTGCAGCGAATAAAGTGAAGCAATTGATCGAGGAAGAAGGCAATGCCGAATTGAAGCTGCGCGTTTTCGTCAGCGGCGGCGGTTGTTCCGGCTTCCAGTATGGTTTCACTTTCGATGAAGTGGCCAACGAAGACGACACCGTGATGAGCAAAAACGGTGTGCAATTGCTGATCGATCCGATGAGCTTCCAGTATCTGGTTGGCGCAGAGATCGACTACACCGAAGGTTTGGAAGGTTCGCAGTTCGTCATCAAGAACCCGAATGCCACCACGACTTGCGGTTGCGGATCGTCGTTCTCGGTATAAACGAGAGTTGGAAATTGTTTGAAGAACGGGGCGCGGAAGCGCCCCGTTTGTTTTTATGCGGGATAGATCGCGCCCAGCACGCAGGGGTGTTTGGCGCCGGTAACGGCCGGCAGGTTGCCCGGACGCAGGTGCATGGCCTGTTGCGCCAGCCAGGCGAAGGCGATGGCTTCCATCCAGTCGGCCGCGACTCCGAGTGCCTCGGTCTTCTGCAGGCGGCATTGCGGTAACGCGCGCTGCAGGTGTGAAAACAGCATCTCGTTGTGCGCGCCGCCGCCGCACAGGTAGATTTCCCGGGTTCCCTCACAGAAGCGCTGCACGGCAGCGGCAATGCTGTCGCCGGTGAGCGCAAGCAAGGTGGCCTGCACGTCTTCCGGCGCTTCTTCGCCGTTCAAATGCCTTTTCAGCCAATCCAGATTGAACAGGTCGCGCCCGGTGCTCTTGGGTGGAGCAGCGGCAAAATACGAATCGGCCAGCAACCTTTGCAGCAGGGTGTGAACGATCCTGCCGCTGGCGGCCCATGCGCCGTCCTTGTCGTATGGTTTGCCCTGGTGCCTGGCAATCCAGGCATCCATCAACAGGTTGCCGGGGCCGGTATCGAATCCCAATGTATCCCGGCCCGGGGCAAGATCGGTCAGATTGGCGATGCCGCCAATGTTGAGAATGGTGCGATGGATTCCGGCATGACGCAATATCCTGTCGTGAAAGGCCGGAACCAGCGGCGCGCCCTGACCGCCGGCGGCAATATCGCGACTGCGGAAATCGCTCACCACGTGGATGCCGGTCAGTTCGGCCAACAGTGCGGCATTGTTGAGTTGCAGGGTGTAGCCATGCTCCGGGCGGTGGCGTACGGTCTGGCCATGGCAGCCGATGGCCTGCACGGATCCGGCGCCAACTTTGGCATTCTTCAACAATATCCGGGTGGCATCGGCGTATTCGCGGGCAAGGCGGTTGGCGATGAGTTGCGACAGGTGCAGTTCGTTGTGCGTGACCTGATGCAGGGCGAGCAACGCCTCTTTCAGCGGCTCGGCATAGGGCTGGTAATGGCTGGCAACCAGGCGGGGGGAAGGTTGCGAAAGATCGACCAATGCGGCATCGATGCCGTCCAGGCTGGTGCCGGACATGATGCCAATATATAAGTCGGCTGTTGCGTTCACCTAATCCAGCTTGGCTATGCGCGTGTTGCGGAACGTATCCAGTTGCCCGAACAGATCGCGTGTCGTTTCCGCAAAGACCTCTTTTTGCACTGCGCTGATCGGCTTGCCGTCCGGCAGCGCCACTTTCAGCGGGTCGCGCTGGACGCCGCTCTGCTTGAACTCATAGTGCAAGTGGGGGCCGCTGGCCAAACCGGTCATGCCGACATAGCCGACGATCTGTCCTTGTCCCAGTCGTTGCCCCTTGTGGATGCCGCCCGCGAAGCGCGACAAATGCCCGTATACCGTGGTGAAATGCCCCTGGTGGTTGACCATCACCACATTGCCGTAACCGCCCTGCTTGCCGACGAAGGAGACGACGCCGTCGCTGGTGACCTTGACCTTGGTGCCGGTGGGGGCGGCGTAGTCCACGCCCTTATGCGCGCGCCACTTGTTCAGCACCGGATGGAAACGCGAGCGGCTGAAACCGGAGCTGACGCGCGAAAACTCGATGGGGGAGCGCAGGAAGGCCTTGCGCATGCTCTTGCCTTCCGGGGAGTAATAGTCGCCGGTGAATTGGGTAGTCTGGAAATAGGCGGCGCGGAAAGCGCGGCCGTGGTTGACGAACTCGGCGGAGAGAATACGCCCCGTGCGTGCCGGTTCGCCGTTGACATAGTTCATCTCGTAAATCACCGTGAACTTGTCGCCCTTGCGCAGATCGCGGTGGAAATCGATGTCGCCGCCGAAAATGTCCGATAACTGATTGGCCGCCGGGTCGGGCAGGCCGGATTCATCGGTCGCGGCAAAAAGATTGGATTTGATCTCGCCGGTGCGGATTTGCACACGTTTTTCGGTCAGGGCAGGCAGGATGCGGGTCTGGAACCGGTTGCCGTTCCTTTCGACAATCACCTGGTTCGCGTCGTTGCCCAGATAGCGCAAAGCCACCAGCGCACCGTCAACATCCGTCTCGGCCTGGACTTCCTTGCCTACGGACAACTGGCGCAGTCCTTCGGCGGCTTTGCTCTTGCGCAAGTAATCGCTTGCCGCCTGGTCGTCGACATTCAGTCGCAGCAGCAATTCAGCAACGGTGTCGCCGCGCTGGATGCGCTCGCTGCGCCAGAACGTGGTGGCGTTGCCGACCGCAATGGCAGAGGCGGGCAGGGCGATGTCTTCGACAACTGATTTTTGTTCGTGCGAAACGGCATCCGTCTGCGGCATGATCCCGAAGGCAGTAACCACCCCCAGCAAAGGCAGGCTAGACAAGGTGACGAACCATCGCAGCTTCATTTTGTGCGCGTGTGACAAGGTGTTTTGCGGTAACATTCGCGCCTCCCAAGACGGCTGATCCTTGCGAATGCCCGTTAATCTTTATCGGCAAACACAAGGACTTATTAAGTTATGGCGCGCACTTTAACAGAAAGCGGCACTGCCTCAAAACTCGCCGAGGCGTCGGACAAGACACACACAAACGGCTTTTCGATATGAGTCAACAAGAAATCCTCAATCAAATCAAACGCGGCAGCGACGAATTGCTGCTCGAATCCGAACTGATCAAGAAACTCGAACTGGGTCGTCCGCTTCGAATAAAGGCGGGGTTTGACCCCACCGCGCCCGATCTGCACCTGGGCCACACCGTGCTGCTCAACAAAATGCGCCAGTTGCAGGACCTCGGTCACCACGCCCTGTTCCTGATCGGCGACTTTACCGGCATGATCGGCGACCCCACCGGCAAGAACACTACCCGCCCGCCTTTGTCGCGCGAGCAGGTGCTTGCCAATGCGGAGAGTTACAAAGACCAGGTGTTCAAGGTGCTCGACCCGGCCAGGACCGAAGTCGTGTTCAACTCTGCCTGGATGGATAAATTCAACGCGGTCGACCTGATCCGGTTGGCGGCGACCCATACCGTGGCGCAGATGCTGGAACGCGACGACTTCGGCAAACGCTACAAGGCCAACCAATCTATCGCCATCCACGAATTCATCTACCCGCTGGTGCAAGGCTACGACTCGGTGGCGCTCAAGGCCGACATCGAACTCGGCGGCACCGACCAGAAATTCAACCTGCTCATGGGGCGCGAGTTGCAAAGGCACTTCGGCCAGCCGGCGCAGTGCGTGCTTACCATGCCGCTGCTGGAAGGTCTGGACGGCGTCAACAAGATGTCCAAGTCGCTGGGCAATTACGTCGGCATTACCGACACGCCGACCGACATGTTCGGCAAGCTCATGTCCGTTTCCGACGACCTGATGTGGCGTTACCTGGAACTGCTCTCGTTCCGCAGTCTGGCGCAGATCGCCAACTTCCGCGAGGAAGTGAACGGCGGGCGCAACCCGCGCGACATCAAGGTGCTGTTGGCGCAGGAAATCGTCGCCCGTTTCCACTCGCTAAAGGCGGCCGAGGAGGCGCTGGCGGAATTCGAGGCGCGATTCCAGAAAGGGGTGTTGCCGGACGACATGCCCGAAATCGCCGTTGCCAGTACGGCGGGCCTTATCGGAATCGCCAATCTGCTCAAACAGGCCGGCCTGGTTGCCAGCACGTCCGAAGCGCTTCGCATGATCGAGCAGGGCGGCGTCAAGCTCGACGGCGAAAAGGTCAGCGACAAGGCGCTGCAGCTCAAGGCGGGCGCGGTCGTCGTGGCGCAAGTCGGCAAGCGCAAGTTCGGCCGCGTCAGCGTCAATTAGCCGGCAATTCCCCGAAAGCCCCCTCGGCATATAACACTTTCGGGCCATAAACCACACTCCTTGCGGGTGATAGACGCTAATCCGTCTGTCACTTGTAATGCGTCCCGTGGGATTGCGACTCGACCAAATTGTCCGATTGGCGTTCAAATCGGCAAAAAAAGAGTGGGCGCATTCTTAAAATCTAATTGAAATGCTTTTCACTTTGGGGAGTCGATGTTGAAAAAGCGCAACAGGCAGTCCTGTTTTAATTTCCTATTCCTGAGCATTCTGTTCGGCCTCGTGCCGTTCGCTGCGCTATCCGCCAGCCTGGATAGCCAGTTGAAGACCTGCACGTACTGCCACGGCAAAGACGGGGCCAGTACCGAGTCGGATGTGCCCATCATCGGCGGCTATTCGGTCGAATTCCTGGTCAACAACATCAAGGCGTACCGCGATCACGAAAGAGACTGTCCCGATACCAAATATCGCAGCGGGCCCGACAAGGGCAAGAAGAGCAGCATGTGCCAGATCGCCAAGGATCTCAAAGACAGCGATGTCCGCCAGATTGCCGTGTATTTGTCCAAAAAGAAATTCGTGCGCGCCAAGCAGCAATTCGATCCGGCGCTGGCCGCAAAGGGCAAGGAAATTCACGACATGTATTGCGAAAAATGCCATTCCGAGGGCGCCACCCAGGCCAAGGACGATGCCGGCATGATGGCCGGGCAATGGATGCCGTATCTGCACCAGGCCCTGGACGAATTCGTTGCGGGCAAGCGGCCGATACCGAAGAAAATGAAGGCCAAGCTCGACGAGGTCACGCCAGAGGATATCGATGCCTTGATTCAGTTTTACGGCAGTTATCACTGAATCGATGCGCTACCAAATGACCGATAGGGCTGTCCGCGATGAAAACTGAATCCGGACAAGGCGGAGTGTTCGAACGCTTCAAGCGCAGTCACCTGCTCGTACGCGTGGCCATTGTGCTGCTCATGCTGGTGGCTGGGCTGATGATCGGGGTGGGCGGATTCACCACGGCAGTCGAGGCGACCAACTCGCTGGAATTTTGCACTTCCTGCCACAGCATGAGTTACAACTATGCGGAGTACAAGGAATCGCTGCATTACTCCAACAAATCAGGCGTGCGCGCCGTCTGTTCCGACTGCCACGTGCCGAAGAAGAACTGGTATTCCGAAATGTACCGCAAGCTGATCGCCGCCCAGGATGTCTGGGCGGAAATAACCGGCGATTTCAGCACGCGCGAGAAATTCGATGCCCAGCGCGGGGAAATGGCCAAGCGCGAATGGGCGCGCATGAAAGAATCGAACTCGATCGGCTGCCGCAACTGTCACAGCCTGGCGGCGATGGATCTGGCAGAGCAGGACAAAGGCGCGCAAAGCAAGCATGCCGAAGCCGAAGCGGCGGGCAAAACCTGTATCGATTGCCATAAAGGGGTCGTGCACAAATTGCCCCGGATACATTAAGTAATTCGTACTCCCCGTATACCAGCTTCAAGAACAGGGGATGGAATGGAAGCAGCAGGAACTCGCGAATAAACATCGCGCAACGAACCACACCAGGCTTAGGCTCAGGCAGAGCATTCCAAACCTCCGCCCCGCCTGGAATTGTTTAACCGATAACAATCAGGGAGGTTTTCGTGAAGAATAGAATATTGTTCGCCGGAACGCTGTTATGTTCCTTCGTAATCGGTGCGGCCTTGGCTGCGCCTTCGGTTACCAAGCCGAAAAACGATTACAACATCACCATCAACTACGAACTCGGCATGCACTGTACCGGCTTCGATTTCAGCTATTGCTGCGTATTGCCGCCCTACAACTCGGTGCAGAGCCAGGTCATCAAGACGTCGACCGGCCCCAACAAATTCCCCGAGCTGCTGGAATCCGATCCAAAGGAACCCGGCGTGCTGGTGGACGGCAAAAAGCGTTTCCGCCTGGCTTATGGCCATATCGACAACACCTATGCCGAAGGCGCCAAGCTGAAATACTGGGACGTTCCGTATGACGTTAACGGCGACGGCAAGTACTCGGCGAACGAAAACGTCGCCAACGCCTATTTCAGCCACCTCTATGTGTACAAGGACCTGAAGGGCACCAATCCCAAGGGCACCAGCGCAGACAAGGAAAAACTGTTTGTCGGCGTCCAGATTCCGGTTCCGCGCGACAACGGCCCGGCAGGTGCGGCTGTTCCCAGCCCGATGAAGGGCGGTTACCTGCACTACACCGGCGACGTGGGCACCATCGTGTACACCAAGTCTTCCGTGCTCGACAACGTTCCCATCATGCTGACCAACCCCGGCATCTGGGACGCGCTCGGCTTGCCGCTGACGCCATTCAACGACCGCTCGGTGCAAGACCCGCTGACGCTGACCGAAGCCGACATCCAGCCGTTCCAGGAAGCCTGGGTCAGCCTGGTGGACGAGAAGACCGGCGCGCCCGTGATCGACTCGCACTCCGGCAAACCGGTCACCTTCGTCGGCACCAGCCCGATCGACATTCCCAACTGCGCCAACTGCCATAGCAACAAGACCGCCAACGGCGACAAGTTCACGCTGTACCAGCAGGAAAAGGCATTCTGGAAAGGTCTGGGCGCCAGCGACTGGATCGCCAACCTGAAAGCCACCTCGGTTTCGATCCTGCAGATGCACGACGACCGCACCGGCACCGACTTCATGAAGAACTACAACCCCAACAGCCGTTCCCTGGATAACCGCCTGGGACGCGATCCGGTGTTGTGCCAGAAGTGCCACGCGGACAACGTCATCGGCGTATTGCAGTCGAAGACCTTCAAGGATCCCAAGACCGGCGCAGATGTCACCATCTCTGCGCTGACCCAGGCGATCCACACCGTGCACCAGGCCAAGGCTCCCTTGCCGGACTCCCAAGGCCGCACCGCATCCTGCCAGGGTTGCCACCCGGCTCACCGCCAGGACGGCAAGATGGCCAACTATCCGATCACTCCGGAAGGCAAGAACGCCTACGCCAACGGCGACAACCGCGATGCATCCGGCGGCTGCTATGTCGGTCGCGACGTGCATGCCAACCGCAACAAGGATAAAGACGGTGTCGAATCGCCGGAGCACCTGAATTCCGTCGGCAAGTGGATGCAGAGCAACGTATCCAAGATCGGCACCAAGGAAGACGGCAAGGGCTTGTGGTGCACCAACTGCCACAACCAGCTCTCGCGCGAACTGTATCAGCGCGACAACCTGACCAATGCCTACAAGCAGACCGGCTCCACCATCCGCAACAAGTCGCTGGATGAGATCGCCAAGGCAATCGGGGTGTCCACCGATGTGCTGAAAGCCAAGTACCTGGATCCCAAGGTCGTGATGAACGACAAGGGCGAAGACACACCGGGTTCGTCCGGCATCCTGGAAACATGGGCAGCCAAACGCCTGGTTCCGGACATCGCCGTCATCGCGCTGCAAGGCAATGGCCCGCTGGTCAGCAAGGATGAAGACGGCGACGTCAGCGTGTCCATCGTTTCCGCCAACCCGGCTGTGGACGTCAAGACCCTGAAGCTGCCTGCAGGTGCGACCGGCGCCACCGCCGTGCCGTACGATGCGGCAACGCATGGCCGCGACTACTGGCTGTCTCCGGGTGCACCGCACTGCGCGGACTGCCACGCTGCCCCGTTCGTCGAAGGTCAGGGCGGCAAGGCATACCCGATCAACCAGCCGGGCAAGTACAGCGTGATGCGCTACTCCAAGGGTCACGCCGGTTTGAGCTGCCAGTCCTGCCATGAATCCATCCACGGCCTGTATCCGGTCACCTCGAACACCGACTACACTTCGTACAAGCAGGCTGCGCAGTACAATCCCGATAACTCTCACGGCCCGCTGAAGTGTGCTTCCTGCCACGAGACCAATAAGGCCGGCGTACCGCTGATCGCCAAGAAGAAGGAGCATGTCTGGGATGGCAAGCCGATCCTGAACGACTTCGAATTGGCTGTAACATGGATGCACGGCAGCGCCAAAGACCTTGGCGGTGCAATACCAAAAGACTAAGCAGCATAGTTGATTGGAACAACGAATCGGGGGGGCAACCCCCCGATTTGCTATGTCGGAAAGATAAACCGGTTTGCTCCCGTCTCCGGCGGGCGCTCGGACCATTAACGGACAAAACGCTATGTGGAACAGAAATACGTTGCTGACCTGCCTCTTCACCGTTGCCCTGGTGTGTTCGCCGCTCCACGCAAGTGCGGCCGACCAGGTGATGGCCACGGTAGGGGACGAAACAATCAACTCGCATGAATTGGAACAGGCAGTCTCCAGTTCGCCGTTTTATACGCAGTTCAACACCATGGGCGAGGACGAACAGGCCAGTCTGCGCGGCGACATGCTGCGGCGGCTGGTGGCGGCCCGTCTGTTGGCGCTGGAAGCCAGGCGCCTGGGCATGGACAAAACGCCGTCATTCCAGCGCGAAAAGGCCGATTTCCGGCAAGGACTGCTCTACCGCGGCTACATGAACAAATTGCGCGTGGGCATCGCCATTCCGGCCGACACGCTCGAAGCGATGAAGCAGCAATTCAAGGGCGACGCCGACGCGTTCGAAGCCGCCAAATCGGCGTACCTGGCCACCCAGTTCCAACCGGTAAAGCGCGCCGAAATGCTCAGGCTGCAGCAGGACAGCCATGCCAAATCGTATGAACAACGCATCAAACCCGGCATCAAGCCGGCAACCGTCCTCATGGAAGGGGATGGGTTCAGCATCACCTACGGCGACATCGTGGATGCCGAAATGCAGAAGAAACGGCTCAACCCGGAATGGGTCAGGCAGCAACTCAAGGATCGCAGCGAAGTCCTGCTGGTGTCGATGGCCGCAGAGCGCGACGGCGCGAACGTAACGAGCCAAATTGATCGCTACGTCGAGGAGCGCCTGCCCGCCATGATGCTCGAAAAGAAAACCGGGGAATGGGTTCCCAACGAGAAATCCCTGCGCAACTGGTATGTCAAGCACCCTGAAATCGGCCGCATCCCGGTCAGCTACCACGTTGGACAAATCGTCGTCGCCACCCGGGAACAAGCGGAAGCGCTGAGTGCTCGCATCGTCAAAGGGGAAAGCCTGTTTGACCTGGCCGGCAGCGAAAGCATCGATCCGGTCGGCCGCAAACAGAATGGCGATATCGGCTGGATCACCGAAGGCCGCGGCGTGCCCGAACTGATGAAAGTTCTGCCCACCCTGAAAGACGAACAAATCAGCGAAGTCGTCTCCACCCCATCCGGTTTCCACCTGATCGTGGTGCTGGAACGCCGCATCGGCAAGCAGAAGCCGTTTGGAGATGTGCGCGAGCGCGTGAAGCAGATGATGGTCAACCAGAACCTGCCTGCCTATCTGGGCGAACTGGAGAAACGCTATCCGGTGACCTGGAACGTCATGGCAACGCAGGCCGCGTCGCAACCCGTCGCCACGCAATGAGCAGGGCAGTCGCCTTCACCTTGGCGCTGGTAATGTGCATGACGTTGCCGGACGCCGGCGCAGGCGAAGCAGCCGCAGACAAGCCGCCGTCGGCCTTCACCCTGCCCGGCCTGGACGGCAAGCCACATCAACTGGCGGAATGGAAGAACAAGGTCGTCCTGCTCAACTTCTGGGCCAGTTGGTGCTCACCCTGCCAGAGCGAGATACGCGACCTGGTCGCCTACCAGAACCAATACGGCGCAGACGGACTGCAAATCGTGGGGATCGGCCTGGACGACGAGGCGAAACTGCGCAACGTGCACCGCTCTCTGGAAATCAACTACCCGGTCCTGCTGGCCAATACGCCGGACAACACCCTGATGTCGCGTTACGGCAACACTCAGGGCGTAGTTCCTTTTTCAGTGCTGATTGCACGCAACGGCGAAGTGGTCTACACGCATACGGGACTGATCAGCCGGGAAATGTTCGCCGAAGAAGTGATTCCCCGCCTGAGATAACACGGCGCCTGGTCGCCCGCTCATTGCTCAGCCAGATCCACATATTCCCTGGGCAACAGATGCGCAATGCCCTTGTGACAGTCGATGCAGGTCCTGCCCAGGGCATCGGCCTTCATGTGCTTTTCGTACACCGCCAGCGTATCCACCGACTCGCGCATGGCATCAAAACTGTGGCAGTTGCGGCATTCGCGCGAATCCGACTCCTTCATGCGCGCCCACTCGCGGTTGGCCATTTCCATGCGGTGTTCTTCAAACTTCTCCGGCGTATCGACGTTACCCGCCAGCTTGCCCCAAAGCTCGCGACTGGCCTGCACCTTGCGCACCAGCTTGTAACCCCAATCCCTGGGCACATGGCAATCGGGACAAGTCGCGCGCACGCCAACCCGGTTGCTGTAATGCACCGTCTTTTTGAATTCTGCATACACGTTGTCGCGCATTTCATGGCAGGAAATGCAGAAATTCTGCCCATTCGTCGCCTCCATGGCGGTGTTGAACCCGCCCCAGAAGATAACGCCGGCAACAATGCTTGAGACCACGATGGCGAGCACGGAATACGTTGCGCTCGGTTGTTTCAGGAAATTCCAGATACGCTTCGGGACGCTCTGTTTTTCAACCATTAAAATCTCTCCGCAAGAAGATATCAGATTGACTGATTATTCTGATTTATTGGTTTAAGAGATCCTCCTACTAAAATAGTATCCTATTTTTCGTGCTGATTATCATCACTTGAAAAGTGGTTGTTTCCGTTGCGATCTTCAGACCGCCCAACTTAGGGGAAGATTTCGGTTGTGGAATAAGCCGTTGTTTTGTAGAATCGCGCCCTCGATTTTTTGGTAGAAGGTAGTTTGTCCATGACAACTGTACGTGTGAAAGAGAATGAGCCGTTCGAAGTGGCGATGCGCCGTTTCAAGCGTTCCGTGGAAAAGACCGGTCTGCTGACCGAACTGCGCGCCCGCGAGTTTTACGAGAAGCCCACAGCAGAGCGCAAGCGCAAGCTGGCCGCTGCCGTGAAGCGCCACTACAAGCGCCTGCGCAGCCAGACTCTCCCGCCGAAGCTGTATTGATCTGCCTCGCCTGATGGGCGAAGGGTAGTTTGATATGAGTCTCAAGCAGCAAATCACCGAAGACATGAAAGCCGCGATGCGCGCCAAGGAAACGGCGCGTCTCGGGGCGATACGCCTTTTGCTGGCCGCCATGAAGCAGCGCGAAGTCGACGAGCGCATCGAACTGACCGATGCCGACGTGGTGAACATCATCGAGAAGATGCTGAAACAGCGCCGCGACTCCATCACCCAGTACAAGGCGGCCAACCGCCAGGACCTGGTCGATGTCGAAGAATTCGAAGTGACCGTGCTGCAGGCTTACATGCCGCAGCAACTGAGCGAAGCCGAGATTGCATCCGCCATCGCCGACGCCATCAAAGCGACCGGCGCGGCCGGTCCGCAGGATATGGGCAAGGTCATGGGCGTGGTCAAGCCCAAGCTGGCCGGGCGCGCCGACATGGGCAAGGTATCCGGCCTGATCAAGGCACAATTAACAAAATAGCAAAACCTGTTATCCGCAGATTACGCAGATTAACCAGATTTAACTGCGAATCGGGGTGGGGAAACGATTTCATTGTTGTTGCCCTTAATCTGCGTGAATCTGTGTAATCTGCGGACAAAAGCCGTTTTCAGTTTGATCGAAACAATTTCTCCAGGCCACTAAAGCGCGAGGGCGGAGTGATTCCAAAAAGTTTCATTCAGGATCTGCTCAATCGCCTCGACATCGTGGACGTGATCGAGCGCTACCTGCCGCTCAAAAAGGCCGGCGCCAACTACGTCGCCTGCTGCCCGTTCCACACCGAGAAATCCCCGTCGTTCACCGTCAGTCAGAGCAAACAGTTCTATCACTGCTTCGGTTGCGGCGCGCACGGCACCGCCATCGGCTTCGTCATGGAACACACCGGCATGGGATTCGTCGAAGCGGTGGAAGACCTGGCCAAGAGCATCGGTGTCACCGTGCCGCAGGAAGCCAGCAACCTGCCGCAGCACAAGGTCGCCCCCGACCTGTACGACCTCATGCAATCCGCCACGCGCTATTACCGCGAACAACTCAAACAGACTCCGCGCGCCATCGACTACCTCAAACGCCGCGGCCTTTCCGGCGAGGTCGCCGCGCGCTTCGGCATCGGCTACGCGCCCGACGACTGGCAGAACCTGAAAGCTGCCGTGCCCAACTACCAGGATGCTTCGCTGGTCGAGACCGGCATGGTGATCGAAGGCGAAGGCGGCAAGCGCTACGACCGCTTCCGCGACCGCATCATGTTCCCCATCGTCAACGTGCGCGGCAACGTCATCGGCTTCGGCGGACGCGTGCTCGACAAGGGCGAACCCAAATACCTCAACTCGCCCGAGACACCGCTGTTCGAAAAAGGCCACGAACTCTACGGCCTGTTCCAGGCGCAGAAGGCCATCCGCGCGCACCAGCGCGTGATCGTGGTCGAAGGCTACATGGACGTGGTGGCGCTGGCGCAGAACGGCGTGGAATATGCCGTGGCCACCCTGGGAACCGCGACCACGCCGTATCACGTGCAAAAGTTGCTGCGCTTGTGTGATCAGGTGGTGTTCTGTTTCGACGGTGACCGCGCCGGTCAGAAGGCGGCCTGGCGCGCCCTCGAAAATGCACTGCCGCAACTGCAGGATGGCAAGCGCCTAGGCTTTTTGTTTTTGCCGGAAGAGCACGACCCCGACACCTATATCCGCGAATTTGGCACCGAAGCCTTCGAGCACGAGCTCGATAACTCCCTGCCGCTCTCCGGCTACCTGCTGCGCGAGCTGACTGCCGAGGTCGACCTCAAAACCCAGGAAGGCCGCAGCGCCTTGCTCAAGAACGCCCAGCCGCTGCTTACCGCCATCACCGCGCCCACCACGGCGCTGCTGCTGCGCAAGGAAGTGGCAGCGCTGGCCGGCGTCACCCAGGCGGAACTTGAAGCGCTCTGGGCCATCAAACCGGTCGCTGCGCCAGCGCGACCGGCGCCGCCAAAGGCCAAACGCGCCGCGCCTTCCAGTTTGCGCACATTGCTGCGCTGTCTGGTGATGAAGCCGGAACTGGCGCGCGAGCTGCCCCGTGGTTTCCAGCCCGAAGGATCGGACGGTGCGGCCATCGCCGCCATCGCCGACTGGCTGCGGGAGGGTGATGGCGGAGCCATCGGGCTGACTGAGCGGTCTGCGAGCTTGCGAGCAGATACCGCCAGCGTCCCTTTGGGGTACCCACCGGCGTCCCCCTTGCGGGGGCTGCACGAATCGGCGGACGAAACCAGCGCTGCGGCGATGATCCAGCACTTTCAGGGTACGGCTCACCAGCAGGCGCTGAATGCGGCACAGGGCGAAATCATGCACCTGGGCGAGGATTTCGACGTGCAGTCCGACTTCCTGGGCCTGTTGCGCAATATCCGGCGCGACGCCATCGAAGCCGAAATGTCTGCGTTGCTGGCCAAAGGGCTGGGCGGCATGAGCCTGGCAGAGCGCGACCGGCACGAGCAGTTGAAGAAAGAATTGCAGCAGATAAAGACGCCGGCTGCCTGAAAAAGCGGTCTCAGGCACGTAAATTGCAGTCGGCCCGCGAGGGGTAAAGCAACGCTAACCTTCGGAAATGTTTTAGAAATCGGGTATAATCCGCGCCCTTTTCGACGGCACCCAGTTTTTCGGGTGCCGGGTATTTCGAGTACGAATCAACCTTTGGGAATTCTCAAAATGGCGACTCCGCAACAGAAGAAAAAAGCCACACCCGTCAAACAAACCGCAGCCAGCATCAAACAAGCAGCCAAAGACAAAGCCGTCGCGGCCGCCGCAGCTGATCCAACCCAGGATATCGAAGCCCGCCGCACACGGTTGAAGGCGCTGATCCTGCTGGGCAAGGAACGCGGCTACCTGACGTATGCCGAAATCAACGACCACCTGCCGGAAATGCTCGAAGTCGAGCAGATCGAAGGCGTGGTGAGCATGATCAACGACATGGGCATCACCGTGTGCGACGTCGCGCCGGATACCGAAACCCTGATCATGGCCGAGACCGCGCCTCCCGTGGCCGACGAAGACGCGGCCGAAGAAGCCGAAGCCGCCATCTCCACCGTCGACTCCGAATTTGGCCGTACCACCGACCCGGTGCGCATGTACATGCGCGAAATGGGCGTGGTTAACCTGCTGACCCGCCAGGACGAAATCGAGATCGCCAAGCGCATCGAAGACGGCCTCAAGCACATGATCCAGGCCATTTCCGCCTGCCCCGCCACCATCGCCGAGATCCTCATGCTGGCCGACAAAGTCGCCAAGGAAGAACTGCGCATCGACGAAGTGATCGACGGTTTCATCGACACCGACGACGGCATCGTCGTCAACGAGCCGGTCGACGAGGAAGAAGTCGACGAAGAAGCGGAAGAGGAAGAAGAAGAATCGGAAGAGGACGGCGAAGCCGCCGCCGCCGCCAATCTGGCCCAGCTCAAGGAGGACGCGCTGGTTCGTTTTGCCCTGATCAGCGAACTCTTCACCAAACTGGGCAAGGCTTACGAAAAATACGGCTACCGCAGCAAACAGTACGACAAGCTGCAAAACCAGATTTCCGAAGAACTCATGCAATTCCGCTTCTCCGCCAAACAAGTGGACGCCCTGTGCGAAACCATGCGCGGGCTGGTGGAGGAAGTGCGCGCCTGCGAGCGCAGCATCCAGGAACTGTGCGTGACCAAGGCCCACATGCCGCGTCCGCACTTCATCAAGGTGTTCCCGGTCAACGAAAGCAACCTGGACTGGGTCAAGCACGAAATCGCCGCCAAGAAGCCTTACAGCGAAACGCTGTCGCGCTTCCAGGCCGCCATTGTCGACCAGCAGAAAAAAATGCTGGGCCTGCAGCAGCGCGTGGGCATTCCCATCTTCGACCTGAAGGAAATCAACAAGCAGATGACCAACGGCGAAGCCAAGGCACGTCGCGCCAAGCGCGACATGATCGAGGCCAACCTGCGTCTGGTGATCTCCATCGCCAAGAAATACACCAACCGCGGCCTGCAGTTCCTTGACCTGATCCAGGAAGGCAACATCGGCCTGATGAAGGCCGTGGACAAATTCGAATACCGTCGCGGCTACAAATTCTCGACCTATGCCACATGGTGGATCCGCCAGGCCATCACGCGCTCCATCGCCGACCAGGCGCGCACCATCCGCATCCCGGTGCACATGATCGAGACCATCAACAAGATGAACCGCATCTCGCGCCAGATTCTGCAGGAGACCGGGCTGGAAGCCGACGCGGCGACCCTGGCGATCAAGATGGAAATGCCGGAAGACAAAATCCGCAAAATCCTCAAGATCGCCAAGGAACCCATCTCGATGGAAACCCCGGTGGGCGACGACGACGATTCGCACCTGGGCGACTTCATCGAGGATGCCAACTCGCTGGCGCCCATCGAAGCCGCGGTGTACGACAGCCTGCGCAACGTCACCAAGGACATTCTGGACAGCCTCACCCCGCGCGAAGCCAAAGTGCTGCGCATGCGCTTCGGCATCGAGATGAACACCGACCACACGCTGGAAGAAGTCGGCAAGCAATTCGACGTCACCCGCGAACGTATCCGCCAGATAGAAGCCAAGGCGCTGCGCAAGCTGCGTCACCCGTCGCGTTCGGAAAAACTGAAGAGCTTCCTCGACGGGGATAACTAAGCTTACGGGCCCTTAGCTCAGTTGGTTAGAGCAGAGGACTCATAATCCTTTGGTCCGCGGTTCAAGTCCGCGAGGGCCCACCAAAAACAAAGCCCCGCAGCAATGCGAGGCTTTTTGTTTTTTCCAATCCGGTATGCCGTTCACTTGGCCTGTCGCAGGGTGCGGCCAAACTCAACTAGCTCATGGAAGCAATCGCAGCCACCTGAACACTCATCGAAAGAAAGAAACCAGTTCCCCAAGCCACGCTCTTGGCAATCATCATGTCCTTGTTCTGACCCGATTCGGTTGTAAACAGAACACTCAACATCAGCACAAAGGCACCAATCGCGATAACCGCCAGCAAAGAAATAATGGGATGCATCATATCCTCCAGTCCGAATGCGTTATTGAAGATTTGCCCGAAGCAAGGTATTCGTTGCGGGTTGTCATGTCCATATGCCGAAAGGTCTATACATCTGCCTAGTCATTTGGGTGAAAGAGCCTATATATTCACAAAGATTTGACGCTGCTCTGGGCAGGTTTGCCGCAAACTCATTCAACGCAGCCGGACGCAAGGCCTCATGCGCTGCTGGCGCAGCGCATACAAAACCGATAGCATTCACATGGTTATGTTTTGTGATCCACGAAGGGGAGTCCATGTAGTGTGAGCCATTGTCGATTTGCGTGATTTAGGCTCCAGCAACAAAGAGCTCTCCGCCAAACTCGACCAACTCGAACGCAAAGTCGCAGGCAACGACCGCGCAATTGCAGAATTGATTAACGCCATCCGCCACTTATGGCACCATCCGAACCGAACAAAAAATGCCCCATCGGCTTTGCGCCGTGGAAAAAAAGTAAATGTCATTGAATAGTAACGAAGCCTTCTCCCGTGTCTTGATTGATGCCCAACTCGCCGCACAGGGCTGGGATACCCAAGACCAGAACGCGGTGCGCTATGAGGTGAGCTGCCCAGACGGTACGCGCGCTGACTATGTGCTGTGCGACCGTCACGGTCGGGCAATGGCGGTTGTCGAGGCCAAGCGTTTTTCGGTGAACCCGGGTGATGCCGCCGAGCAGGCGAGAAGTTACGCCAAGCAGTTGAACGTTCCATATATCTTCCTCACCAACGGCAACGAAGTTCGCTTCTGGGAATGGCAAAGTGCCGCCTTTCCCCATCCGGTTAAAACCTTCTTCAAACAATCCGATCTGGAACGCCGCTTCGCCACGCGGCAGGTAAAGCGCGATTTGCTGGCCGTGGAAACGGACACACGGATTGCCGGCCGCGATTACCAGAAGAACTGCATCCAGATACTGTGCGAAGAAATCCTGCAAGGTCGCCGCAAGCTCCTGGTTGAAATGGCCACTGGCACCGGCAAGACCCGCACTGCCGCAGCTTTTATCAAACGGCTGTTCGAAGCGAATGCCATCACCCGCGTGCTGTTTCTGGTGGATCGCATTCCGTTGGCCAAACAAACCGAAGATGCCTTCGCCGAACATCTGCCTGACTATCCTTGTTACGTGCTGCGCGCCGGGCGACGCTTTCAGGATGAAAAGCTGATCACCATCACCACGCTGCAAAGCATGGTGAACATCTATGCCGATTACTCGCCGGGCTATTTCGATCTGGTGATTTCGGACGAATGCCATCGCAGCATTTACGGCCAGTGGAGCGGGGTGCTCAAACACTTCGATGGCGTGCAGATCGGCCTGACTGCCACGCCTTGTGTTGCTGCCGAGATAGAGGCAGGCGATGAGGAAGACAAGGCGTTCGTCAAAGACACTCTGCGTTTCTTCGAGGTGGACAAACCCACCTTCACTTATAAACTCAAAGACGCCATCAGCGACGGCTATCTCGTGCCTTACCAGATATACAAAGCCAAAACCGTCAAGACCGCAGCCGAAGGCGGCTTCGAGGTCAAGAAAAGTGAACTCGACTGGACGGCGATGGACGACAAGACCCGCGCCGAATTCGAGTTGATATTCAAGGATAAAGACCCGCTGATTGTTGACCCATCCGCCTTGGAGCGGCGCTTCACCATCCCGGAACGCAATCGCGCCATGGTGCGCGAATTCCGTTCGGTGATGGACAACGGCTACGTCGATCTCAAAGGCGTTCTGCGCAAGCCGCTGCTGGGCAAGACCATCGTATTCGCCGTTACCAAACGCCACGCCGAAACCTTGGCGCAAATGTTCGACCAAGCCTTTGCCGACAAGAAATCATCGCCCGATGTGCGCTATGCCGACTATGTGGTTTCGGGCATGGGGCAGGACGACACGGTGGATGGTATGACCAAGATCAAGCGTTTCAAGAAAGAACCGTTCCCGCAAATCCTGGTGTCGGTCAACATGCTCGATACCGGTTTCGATTGCCCCGAAGTGGCCAACCTGGTGTTCGCGCGCTTCACCCGTTCCACCATTCTTTACCAGCAGATGCGCGGACGCGGCACGCGCAAATCGCAGAACAAACCGCTGTTCACCATGTTCGACTTCGTGGGCGTGGCGGACTACCACGGCGATGACGACGAATACGCAATCGGCGGCATCATGGCCGAGCCCAAGAAAAAAAGTCATTACGAGCCGCGTCGCCTGCTGGCCCTGGACATCAACGACCATATCGATCCGACCACGCGCGAATGGATCACCGTGGACGAGAACGGCAACATGGTTTTCCCCGAAGCCTCCGAGCAGAAAGCCGCCGAGCTGGGTTTGCGCTTTGAAGCATGGCTGCTGGCGCAGCACGGTATCAACCCCGGCGAAGAAAGCTGGCTGCGCATGATCGGCAGCCAACTGCGCGCCAATGCCGGAACCATGGAAGAATTCACCTCCGGGCATTTCGCTTTTCACCCGTTCTCGCAACTGGGTGGATACAATCAAGCGGTGCGCGTTTTCGGCAATGAAAACCGTCTGGAAGAAATAATCGAAAGCCTCAATGCTGCTGTGTTTGGCGTAGATGCGGATACCGTAGGCCTTGCCGGACATAAAGAACTTGGTGGTGGAATACAGTGACCTTCTGGGTTTATATCCTCCGTTGCGCCGATGTCAGCTATTACACTGGGCACACCGATAATCTTGAGAAACGCATGGGCGAACATCAGACAGGCGCTTGCGGTGGTTATACCGCCGAGCACTTGCCTGTTGAATTGGTTTGGTCTCAGGAATGCACAACACGTGAGGAGGCTTTGTCTGCCGAATTGCAGATAAAGGGTTGGAGCCGGAAAAAGAAGGAAGCCATGATGCTGGGTAATTGGGGCGCAGTATCACAACTGGCAAAGAAAGATTTTTCAAGAATCAAAGCAAAATGAGTTGTTCTGATTTACATCACAACGTATGCCTGAATGTGGTTCGATACGCCCGCCTAAGCGGGCTACTCACCACGAGCGGAAATTCCCACCCGTTCGCCCTGAGTAGGCGCGTAGCGCCGTATCGAAGGGTAATTCATCAACAACAAAGGAATATTGAATGCCATTAACCGCCGACATGCGTCGAGCCATAGACCAGATACGCGACTACCTCTTTGGTGGCGGCTATCCCGATCCCGTCGCCAATGCCGAACAACTCTCCTTCCTGTTCTTCTTTTACTTGGTAGAGGGCATCGACAAAGAAAACGCGATACGCGCCAAGGTTCTTAAGCAGCCCTATGAGAGTTTGTTTGCAGGCGTGTGGAAGCTGAAGAACCCGCTCAACGCGCCGCAGAAAGACATTAAGACCATCAGCAAAGATCACTTCCGCTGGTCAGTCTGGGCCAAAGGTTTGTCCGGCGAAGCACTGGTGCGCTTTGTGCGCGACGAAGTGTTTGCCTTCTTTGCCGAGCTGGGCGAAAAGTCAGCGCATAACTTCATGCAAGGCGCGCGTCTTTCCATCGACGAACCCACCGTACTCGCCCAAGTGGTCAATCTGGTGGATGGTCTGCACCTCGATCAAGCGGACTCCGACACCAAGGGCGACCTGTTCGAGCATGTGCTGCGCCAGATCAAGCAGGCTGGTGAACTCGGCCAGTTCCGCACGCCGCGCCACATCATCCGCGCCATCGTCGAAATGATCGATCCCAAAGTCGGCGAAACCATTTACGACCCGGCAGCAGGCACGGCGGGTTTTCTGGTTGCCGCTTACAACCACATCCGCCTTGCCCATTCATCGCCCGGCGCGATTCATGAAGATGAAGTGGATGGCAAGCAGCAACGGCGCGGCTTCGGCGACAAGCTTTCTGCCGCGCAAGTTTCCGCACTGCAAACCGCCACCTTCTACGGCAACGACGTTGATCCCAAGATGGTGCGCCTCGCCACCATGAACCTCACCCTGCGCGGCCTGGCCAACGTGCGCATCCTGTTGCGCAACGTGCTGACCACCACGCTGGATAACGAGCGCAAAGCCGAACTGGGTCTGCCGCAAGAAGGTTTCCACATCGTACTCGCCAACCCTCCATTCTCCGGGCGCGTGGACAAAGACCGCATCGTGGACGAAGTAAAAGTCGGCACCAGCACTTCCACCGAACTGCTGTTCCTCAAGTACATGATGGACAGCCTGCGCCCCGGCGGGCGCTGCGGCGTCATCGTGCCGGAAGGCGTGCTGTTCGGCTCCACCGGCGCGCACAAGGAACTGCGCCGTCAGTTGATAGAGAACTGCCGTGTGAAGGCAGTGCTCTCCTTACCCGGCGGCGTGTTCCAGCCATACTCCGGCGTAAAGACTTCCGTGTTGTTCTTCCAGAAGGGCGGCAGCACCGACAACGTGCTGTTCCTGCATGCCGACAACGACGGCTACAAACTGGATGCCAACCACGACACCCCCATCGAAACAGATGACCTGCCATTGCTATTGAGCGCCTATCGCAGTCGCGAAGCAGGCTGGCAGCAATGGCAAGCACGCGACCCGCAAGCCGAATGGCCGCACAAGGCATGGTTCGCCACTGCCGACGAAATCCGCGCCAATGATTTCAACCTCTCCGCAGGGCGCTACCGCCCGATGAGCCAGTCCGCCGTTGAGCATCGCGACCCGCGCGAGTTGCTGGATGAACTGGCGGCGATTGAGGTGGAGATTGTCGAGGAAGTGGAAGCGTTGCGCGCAGTACTTGCGGAGAACGTTTGATGTCTTGGTCAGTGTTGCGCCTGGATGAAGTAGCCGAAGTTGTAGCAGGAAATCCTGCGCCACAAGAGTCTGGTGATTTTGTGGAAGATGGGTACTTGTTCATTCGAATGCAGGATGTCGGACGTGAGCACCGCACCGCTGACCTCAGAACATCGACCGATAGGGTCGGTGACGAGTCAGTATCTAAGTATCGCCTCCGACTGTTTCCAGTCGGCAGCGTCTTAATTCCAAAGAGCGGGGCATCGGTGAATCTTAATCACCGAGCAATGCTGGGATGCGAAGCATATGTTGTTTCGCACTTGGCCGTTATCGTGCCGAATAAGGAAAAGTTACTGCCTGAATATCTTTACTATTGGTCGTTGTCGTATGACCCAAGGAGTCAGGCACAGACAACAAGTCTGCCATCGCTACCGTTGTCGCTTATCAAGGCGGCTTTGATGCCAATGCCACCCCTCTCAGAGCAACGCCGCATCGTGGATATTCTCTCCCGCGCCGAGGGTATCGTGCGGCTGCGGCGCGATGCCGAGAAAAAAGCCGCCGAACTCATCCCCGCCCTGTTCCTCGACATGTTCGGCGACCCCGCGACAAATCCGAAGGGGTGGACTACTGCACCATTCGGTGCAATTGGAACATTGGATAGAGGAAAATCACGACATCGCCCAAGAGATGCTGCTGAGCTTTACGGTGGTGCTTACCCGTTCATCCAAACGGGCGATGTGGCAAATTCTGGAGGCCGCATTACTGGCTACACAACGACCTATTCTGAATTGGGCTTGGCACAAAGCAGGTTATGGCCACGAGGCACTTTGTGCATCACGATTGCGGCAAATATTGCGAAGACAGGTGTCCTAGACTTCGACTCATGTTTTCCAGATAGCGTCGTTGGCTTTCTCCCCGGTGAACTTGTGCGAACAGAATACGTGCAGTCATGGCTTGGTTTTCTTCAGCCCACACTTGAAGCAAATGCACCGCAAGCTGCTCAAAAAAACATCAATCTCGAAATCTTGAGAAATCTTCCTGTTCCAGTGCCACCACTCGATTTGCAGAATGTTTTTGATCAGCGTTGTGCAGAGATATTCAGCATTCAAACCCAACAAACCACCGCCACCGCCAAGGCGCAAGCCACCTTCGATGCACTGCTGGCGCAGGTGTTTGGCTAGGGGCTAAACAGGCAGCTTGCTTGCCGCTATAATTCATGCTAACTTGCACTAGCGACAAAATATTGTCGAAAACGCAAATTAAAGGTGATAAAAGTGCTGCATAGCTATGCGTTTACCAACTTCCAGTCCTTCCGTGAGCGAGTCGAGGTCGATCTGACCATCAGCCGCAAGGTCGCCATGACGGAGTGGATGACCGAGGCCGCGACGGGCGAACGTGTGTCCAAACTGATGGCGGTGATCGGCCCCAACGGCAGCGGCAAGACGGCGTTGTTGAAGCCTGTGGTTTTCATGAGCTGGTTCATTGCCAACTCATTCCAGTTGCCGCCGGATGCGGTTATTCCGGTTACGCCACACGCCGCGGCGGGCAATGAACCCACAGAATTGGAGTGCATGCTGGATTTCGACGGCAAGCTGTGGCGTTATGTGTTGCGCTGCACGCCCGAACGGGTGCTGCATGAGGCGCTGTATTTGAAACGCGAACGGTTCGGCTATGTGTTCATCCGGGATTGGGATGCGGCGACCAACTCTTATTCGGTTAAGCAGCAGGATTTCGGCCTGGCACCCCAGGAGGCGCGCAAGGTGCGCCCGAATGTTTCGCTTATCGCGTGGGCTGCACAATTCGGCGTGCCGCTGGCGGTGAGTTTGACTGCGCCGAATGTGAACAGCAACGTCAATGTGTTGGGCCGTGTGCAAATCGGCAATCAGGATGTGCAGAACGCTGCGCAGCATTTCTCTGCTCATCCCGAGCAACGCAAGCGCATGGAGCAGTTGTTATCGGCATGGGACCTCGGCTTGTCCGGCGTGGAATTGGTTGAGGTATCAATAAACAATCCGCAGCAGCCCAACCAGAAAATATGGGTGCCGTTTGGCAAGCACAAGAACAGGGTGACGGAATTTCAGTTGTCTTTTGCGCTTGAATCAAGCGGCACGCAAGGTGCGTTTGTGCTTTTGTCGCGCCTGCTGCATACGCTGGAAATCGGCGGCTTGGCAGTTATCGACGAATTCGAGAATGACCTGCATCCGCACATGCTTGAACCCATCCTCGATTTGTTTGCCAACCCGTCAACCAATCCGCATCAGGCGCAGCTGTTGTTTACCTGCCATGCTGTCGAGGTGTTGAACCTGGTGCATAAGTCGCAGGTGATGCTGGTGCAGAAAAATGAGGAGTGCGAGAGCTCTGCCAGCAGGATGGATGCGGTGGAAGGTATTCGCAACGATGACAATTATTACGCCAAATATATGGCGGGCGCTTATGGCGCCGTGCCTATTTTCTGATCGGCACCGGCCATGGCGATCTGGAAAGCGCAGCGTACTTTGCTGATTGTCGGTGAAGGTTATGACGAAGTCGCTTTCTTGAGCCATCTCAAACAGCTTTATGTACCCCGCGGTTGCGGGCTTTCCGTGGCCATCAAGAATGCGCGCGGGAAGGGTGCACTGCACGTCATCAAGTGGACAGCAGGACAGATTGCCAATGCCGAATATGATGCAGTCGCGGCTATGCTTGATACGGATGCAGATTGGAACGAAAAAACCGAAAAACTGGCAAGAACCAATAAAATTCAGGTGCTCAAATCTGAACCCTGTTTTGAAGCGATGATGCTACGGCTGATTGGCAAGACGCCAACAGGCGATGCGCATGCCCTCAAAAAGCAGTTCGCGCCTTATGTGAATAACGATGCAACCCAGCGAGATCACTATGCGCAGCATTTTGGCTCGGGATGTTTGCAGGCGGGGAGAGGCAAGGAGCTTTCAATTGATGAGTTGCTCAAATTGCTGGGGCAATAGCGCGCGGAAATAGCATGCAAACAAAAAGCCTCGCCGCAAAGCGAGACTTTTATCGCTGGCGCCCGACGCGGGTGGTGATTCTTGCGGTGGGACTACACGTCAATAATGTGGTGGCCTCTCGTTCGCAGCCCTGCCCTCATTCCCCGCATCAGCCAGCGATCGCACCTGTCTTGCGAGCGCTTCGCAGATCGCTTCAAGCCGCTCGATTTTCTGCTGCTGCTGATAGACCGTTTTGTTCAGTTCCTCGATCTGGTCTTCCTGGAAGGAGATTTTTGTTTCGATGTTTTCTAGACGTTCTTCAGTCATGGGGTGGTCCTGTGGGGCGGGGTTGGGGATTTTAGCGCGGGGTGGGATTGAAGGGTGCAGAATGATGTACGTGGAGGGCCTATGCGCATTCATGTTCTGAGCGATCTGCATCTTGAAATTGCCAGCTATCAGCCGCAGCCCGTCGAGTGCGATGTGGTGGTGTTGGCGGGCGATATCGGGAACCAGGTGCAGGGGATAGCGTGGGGGCGGAGCATTTGGCCCGCCAAAGAAATCCTGTACGTGCCGGGCAACCACGAGTTTTATCGGCGGGAACGCACGGAGACGCTGCAGCAGATGCGTGCGCGCGCTGGCGAGTTGGGTGTGCATTTGCTGGACAACGATGAGGTGGTGATCGCGGGCGTGCGTTTTTTGGGCAGCACGCTGTGGACTGATTTCAATCTGTTTGGCGAGGAATTGAAAAAGTCCGCGATGGCCGAAGGCAAGAAATACCTGAACGACTTTCGGTTGATCCGCGAGCGCGACCGCGTGTTCAGCCCGGCGCGATCCGCGCAGTTGCATAAAACATCGCGCAAATGGCTGGCGGCAAAACTGCAGCAACCCTTCCCTGGCCAGACCGTGGTTGTTACGCACCACCTGCCCAGTATGCAATCCGTCGCTGCACGGTATAAGCCGGTTCTCACTTCCGCTTGTTTTGCGTCCAACCTGGACGAATTGCTGGGGGCGAGCGCGCTGTGGATCCACGGTCACACGCATGACAGTTTTGATTATGTGCTGCGCGGCACCCGGGTGGTTTGCAACCCGCGCGGTTATTGCCGCAATCCGGATAAGTCGGAGAACAGGGAATTCAAACCGGCGCTGGTGGTGGAGGTTTGAAGGTTGGGAGCGCCGATGTCCTCGTCGGCTTTTTTGAAATGGCCGACGAGGACGTCGGCGCTTCCATTAATCCCGTTCGGCAGGCTTGGCGCGCATTTTGGCGGCGATATAGTCCCGGTGGGGAAGGTAGAGCAGGTCGGAAATTTTTCGCATCAGGTGGTTTTCATGCGCACTGATTTTTCCGTCGGCGTAGGCAACCTGCCACATGTATTCGATGATGCGAATCTTTTCGGACGGTTCCAGTTCGCGGTTGATGAGGGACGTGAACTGATGAAAATCGTTGGCGGCGCTTGCCGTTTGGTGTCCCAGTTCGGTCAATTGCATCACCTCCGCATCGGATAGATCAAACCTTGCCTTGAGAATTTCCAGTACCGCAGCCTGCTCCCGAACCTCCATCTCGGCATCCGATTTCATGACTTCGATCAGCAGCACGGCAGTTGCCAGTTGCAGGGTGTGTTCCGGGCGGCTACCTACACTGGCGGGGGCAATGAGGGTGGATAGAAAGGTGTTCAGTTTGTTCAGCATGGTTAAGCGCTCATTCCTCATATCTTCAGCGGGTTTCCCGGGTGCATTATTTTACAGCGTGTCGGCGAGGAATATTCGGAGCCACGTGACTGTTGAAACACATGCGTATGCGCGCCATGCCGGATAAGCCGGAGAACGTGAAATTCGATCCGGGGTTGGTGCGGCGATTTGCCATCGAGGATGCCGTTCGCCCTGTACAACATGTTCCCCTGTCTTTCCGGCCAAAATACAGCGGAGGCGGTATGGTTTGTTCCGCGTGCCGGGCCTAGCATGCAATCGTCGATCAACTCCGCTGTTGATGATTGTTCGGGTTGATCAGTGGGTGAGCGAGGTGATCAAATGAAAAAATCCTATGAGCGTTGCGCAACGTGCTTTCGCTGGTTTATGGCCGGCATGTTCTTATTCATTATCGTGTTGCCGACCGTGGTATCCATTAACGCGGATATATAATCGCGCGAGGACACCCGGAGAACTCCATCGAGATGAGTCGCGATTCCTTGCTGCGGTTGCTGGCGCGCGTGATGCGGTGCGGCGGACTCGGCTTGTCGTTTGTTTTATGTCTTGCCTGCGCGCCTGCCCAGGCGGGCGTGCAGGGGCTGGGTTATGAAGAGCAGACGCTGACGGTGGAAGGCGAGCGCAGGACGGTGCGCGTACCCAAGGGTTACCGGCTGGAATGGTTGGGCGGCATGGACGCGCCGCGCATGCTGGCGTTTGCCGCCAATGGCGACCTGTTCGCGGGTTCGCGCACGGGCACGGTGTATCGCGTGCCGCCGCCCTATACCAAACCGGAAGTGCTGGTGGAGCCGGGCGGTTATCCGCACAGCGTGGCGTTCCGGCCGGGCGAGATTCTGATTGCGAAGACGGACGGGGTGTATCGCGCGCCCTACCGTGCGGGGCAGGCTTCCATTGCGCGGGATGCGCTGAAGTTGCTGGCGGCGCTGCCCGCCGGCGGCGGACATGACAGCCGCACCGTGGGGGTGGGGCCGGATGGGCGGGTGTATGTGAGTCTGGGCATCCAGCGCAATTGCAGCGACCAGTATCTGGGCGCGGGTTATTCATTCGATGACCGGCGCGGCGGTGTGCTTGCGCTGAGGGAAGTCGGCGGCAAGGCAAGCTGGGAGCCTTTTGCTTCGGGGCTGCGCAATCCGGTGGGATTCGCCTGGCAGCCGCAAACCGGCGCGATGTACGCCAGCAACAACGGCCCGGATCATCTGGGCTATGACCAGCCGCCGGAATATTTCAGCAAACTCACTGCGGGTTCTTTTCACGGCATGCCGTGGTTCCAGTTCGACGGCCAACAAGTGCAGCGCGACGATTGCGTGTCCAGCAATCCGCCGCGCCCCATCAATGAAGTGACGATCCCGGCCGCTACTTTTCCGTCGCGCAACGCGCCGCTGGGGATGGCGTTCGTGCCCAGGGGGGCGATGGATGCGCAACTGGAATTCGATGCGGTGGTCGCGCTGCACGGTTCCTGGGGCACCAGGCCGGATGGCGGATTCATCGGCAGCTCCGCCACGCGCCGCGTGCCCAAGCTGGTGGCGGTGCGCTTTCTGGATGGGCAGGCAAAGCGCGTGGACGATCTGGTCACCGGTTTCCAGTTGCCGGACGGCAGGCGCTGGGCGCGTCCGGCAGGTGTGGCGTTCGGGCCGGATGGAGCGCTGTATTTCAGCAGCGACAGCGAGGCGAGCGGGTTGTTCAGGTTGAAGCGGATGCGCTGATGTAACTCTCCGCGTTACATCCTGCGCAATGGAATCTCGTTGCCCTGCATTTTCTTCACGCAAATTTCACATTCGCAACAAGCATCTAACGCTCCCATTCGCGTGTCCTTACCAAAATTGTGGACATGCGCTTTCCAATCGTTGCGAATATCCGAGCAATATTGTTTCCCAATCGAAAAGTGGTTATTGATTCGTCGCCAGGCTGCAACGCCCGATCCATCTGGCTTGCGCGCGGTTTGGTTTGCGTGGCACGGAACTTGATATGCAACAGGCGTAATGACGATTAACCGTTGGGGCGAACGGTTGGTGGTGCAGAGATAGCCTGAGCTGACTGACAAGGGAGAGAGAAATGTCGACAGAAACATTTTATGAAGTGATGCGGAGGCAGGGTATTTCGCGTCGCAGTTTTTTGAAATTCTGCAGCCTGACCGCAGCATCGCTGGGTCTGGCGCCGACGATGGCGCCGCAGATCGCGCATGCGATGGAAACCAAACCGCGCACACCGGTGATCTGGCTGCACGGTCTGGAATGCACCTGCTGTTCCGAATCGTTCATCCGTTCCGCGCACCCGCTGGCGAAGGACGTGGTGCTGTCCATGCTCTCGCTGGATTACGACGACACGCTGATGGCCGCCGCCGGACATCAGGCCGAAGCGATCATCGACGAGATCAAGAAGAAGTACAAAGGCAATTACATCCTCGCGGTGGAAGGCAATCCGCCGTTGAATGAGGACGGCATGTTCTGCATTCACGGCGGACGTCCGTTCGTGGAAGTGCTGAAAGAAACCGCCGCCGATGCGAAAGCCATCATCTCCTGGGGCGCATGCGCCTCCTGGGGTTGCGTGCAGGCCGCCAAGCCGAACCCGACCCGCGCCACGCCGGTTCACAAAGTCATCACCGACAAACCCATCATCAAGGTGCCGGGTTGCCCGCCCATCGCCGAAGTGATGACCGCGGTGGTCACCTACATGCTGACCTTCGACCGCATCCCCGAGCTGGATAGACAGGGACGCCCCAAGATGTTCTACGGTCAGCGCATCCACGACAAATGCTATCGCCGTCCGCACTTCGATGCGGGCCAGTTCGTCGAAGAGTGGGATGACGAAGCCGCGCGCAAAGGTTACTGCCTGTACAAGATGGGCTGCAAAGGCCCCACCACCTACAACGCCTGCTCCACCGTGCGCTGGAACGGCGGCGTGTCCTTCCCGATCCAGTCCGGCCACGGTTGCATCGGCTGCTCGGAAGAGGGCTTCTGGGACAAGGGCGGCTTCTACAACCGCGTCACCGACATCAAGCAGTTTGGCGTCGAGTCGAACGCGGACAAGGTGGGCGGCACCATCGCGGGCATCGCGGGCGCGGCAGTGGTGGCGCACGCGGCAGTCAGCGCGCTGACCAAGGCGCGCGGCGGTAAAGAAGATCAGAACAAGGGAGGCAAATAATCATGTCAGCTTACGAAACCCAGGGCTTCAAGCTCGACAACAGCGGCAAGCGCGTGGTGGTCGATCCGGTGTGCCGCATCGAAGGCCACCTGCGCGTCGAAGTGAACCTCGACAGCAACAACGTGATCCGCAACGCGGTGTCCACCGGCACCATGTGGCGCGGTCTGGAAGTGATCCTGAAAGGCCGCGATCCGCGCGATGCCTGGGCCTTCACCGAGCGTATCTGCGGTGTGTGCACCGGTACGCACGCGCTCACCTCGGTACGAGCGGTGGAAGACGCGCTCGACATCCAGATCCCCGAGAACGCCAACACCATCCGCAACCTGATGCAGTTGAACCTGTATGTGCACGACCATCTGGTGCACTTCTATCACCTGCACGCGCTGGACTGGGTGGACGTGGTGTCCGCGCTCAAGGCCGATCCGAAGAAGACTTCGGAGCTGGCGCAGAGCATCTCGTCCTGGCCGCTGTCATCGCCCGGTTATTTCCGCGACGTGCAAAATCGTTTGAAAAAATTTGTCGAATCCGGTCAGCTCGGCCCGTTCAGCAACGGTTACTGGGGCAGCCCGGCGTACAAGCTGCCGCCCGAGGCGAACCTGATGGCGGTGACGCACTATCTCGAAGCGCTCGATTTCCAGAAGGAGATCGTCAAGGTACACACCATCTTCGGCGGCAAGAACCCGCACCCGAACTGGCTGGTGGGCGGCGTGCCTTGCGCGATTAACGTCAACGACACCGGCGCCGTCGGCGCGATCAACATGGAACGCCTGAACCTGATCAAGAGCATCATCGACCGCAGCAAGGAGTTCGTCGAGCAGGTGTACATCCCCGATCTGCTGGCCATCGCCTCGTTCTACAAGGGCTGGGGCTACGGCGGCGGATTATCGTCGAAGAACTTCATGTCCTACGGCGACATCCCGCAGCGCGCCAACGACTACACCGCATCGAATCTGTTGCTGCCGCGCGGTGCCGTCATCAACGGCGATCTGTCCAAGATCCACGAGATCGACCTGCGCAATCCGGACGAGATCCAGGAATTCGTCAATCACTCCTGGTACAAGTATGCGGACGAGAGCAAGGGCCTGCACCCGTGGGACGGCGTCACCGAGGCCAACTATCATCCCGAAGGCCCCAACTTCAAGGGCACGCGCACCAGGATCGAGGCGCTGGACGAGAGCGCCAAGTATTCGTGGATCAAGGCGCCGCGCTGGAAGGGCAACGCCATGGAAGTCGGTCCGCTGTCGCGCATGGTGCTGGGCTATTTGCAGCCCAAGCAGTATCCGATCATCAAGGACACCATCGACGGCGTGCTGCACAAGCTCGACCTGCCGGTCACGGCCTTGTTCTCCACGCTGGGACGCACGGCTGCGCGCGGCATCGAGGCGTTGTACTGCGCCGACCTGCAAGTGCAGCAGTTCGACAAGCTGATGGCGAACCTGAAGGCGGGCGACACTTCCACCGCCAACGTCGACAAATGGGATCCGAGCAAGTGGCCCGCCGAGGCGAAAGGCGTGGGTTTCACCGAAGCACCGCGCGGCGCGCTGGGTCACTGGATCAAGGTCAAGGACACCAAGATCGACAACTACCAGTGCGTGGTGCCGACCACCTGGAACGGCAGTCCGCGCGATGCCAAAGGACAGATCGGCGCGTTCGAGGCTTCGCTGATGAACACACCGCTGGCCAAAGCCGATCAACCGCTGGAGATTCTGCGCACCCTGCACAGCTTCGACCCCTGCCTCGCGTGTTCAACACACGTCATGTCGCCGGACGGTCAGGAGATGAGCAAGGTCACGGTTCGCTAACGCGCACGGAAAGGAGACTGTCATGTCAGTTACAACACAAGACGACGAGTCGGCGATCACCGCGGCGGGCAACTCGGTGTATGTCTACGAGGCCCCGGTGCGCGCGTGGCACTGGATCAACGCGCTCAGCATCGTGACGCTGGCGATCACCGGCTGGTTCATCGCCAGTCCGTTGCCGAGCGTGAGCGGCGAGGCGAGCGAAAATTTCCTCATGGGCTACATCCGCTTCACCCACTTTGTGGCGGGGTATGTGTTCGCCATCGGCTTGCTGGTGCGGCTGTACTGGGCGTTCGTGGGCAACCACCATGCGCGCCAGTTGTTCCTGCTGCCGGTGACCGACGGGAACTGGTGGGCCGGTTTGCTGCAGGAGATACGCTGGTACGCCTTCCTCGAAAAGTATCCGAAGAAATATGTGGGTCACAACCCGCTCGGACACTTGTTCATGTACTTTGCCATCACGCTGAGCGGCACCTTCCTGATCGTCACCGGCTTTGCGCTGTACGGCGAGGGGGCGCAGGAAGGGCATTGGTCGCACTGGCTGTTCACCAGTTGGGTGATCCCGCTGTTCGGGCAGAGCCAGACCGTGCACACCTGGCATCACCTGGTGGCATGGGGCGTGGTGTGTTTCGTGATCATTCACGTGTACACGGCGATCCGCGAGGACATCATGTCGCGGCAAACCATGATCAGCGCGATGATCGATGGCAAACGCACGTTCCGCGAGTAGAAGATCAAGTCTTCGCTTGCGGCTCACTTCCCTTAAAGTTAACAAGCCATGTCGCAAGAGTTGAAAGCAAACGCGGGCAAAAGCCCGCGTTTCTTTTGGGCCGCACCGCGCACGCCGGTGCACCCGGGGCGTTTCCTCGAAACGCGCTATCTGCAGCCCGGCAACATCTCGCAGGAAGCGCTGGCCACTGCGCTGGGCATTTCCCGCCGCCGCGTCAACGAACTGGTGTGTGGAAAGCGCGTTATCACCCCCGATACGGCGGTGCGCCTGGCCCTGCATTTCGGCACGGATGTGGCGTTCTGGCTGGAGCTGCAGTTCGCCTGGGACCTGCATCATGCCAAGCAACTGTATTACGGGAAGGTTATGATCGACGCCTAGTGTCTTGCAACTGCAAAGAAAATGTCCACATTAGTTTTGTCGGATTTGTCGACCGGCTACTAACCATTTAATTCCTATACCTAATTCGTATGTCGGGCGCTGGCATGAGTCGTGCTGTTACGCAGGTCGTAACACGAGAGGAGAGTCATGAAAAAAACCGAGCTGTTGATACTGGGTATCGGCAACATCCTGTGGGCGGATGAGGGCTTTGGTGTGCGCTGCGTCGAGGCTGTGAACGCCGCCTATCAGTTCGAGCCGAACGTGACCGTGCTGGACGGCGGCACCCAGGGCCTGTACCTGCTGCCCTTCCTGGAAGATGCGCGCCGCCTGATCGTGTTCGATGCGGTGGACTACGGCAAGCCCCCCGGCGAAATGGTGATCGCCCAGGACAACGAAGTGCCGCGCTTCATGGGCGCAAAGAAAATGAGCCTGCACCAGACCGGCTTCCAGGAAGTGATTGCCTGCGCCGCGCTGGCCGGCCGCCTGCCGGAATCGATGATGCTGATCGGCGTGCAGCCGGAGCAACTGGAAGACTTCGGCGGCAGCCTGCGCGATGTCGTCAAGGAACAGATACCGCATGCGCTGGAAGTGGCGCTGCTGCAGATGCGGCAATGGGGCATCCCGTACCGGGCGCGGCAAACTCCCGTCATGGCCGATCAACATCAGCATGTGTTGCAGATGGACGAATACGAAGCGGGCCGTCCTTCCGAAGCGCAGGCTTGCAGGTTCGGCGACGAGCGTTTCATAAGCGGGCAGGGTTGAGCATGTGTCTGGGGATTCCGATGCAGGTGGTCGAAGTGCACGAGAACACCGCGCTGTGCGAGGGCCGCAACGGCAGGCAGTTGATCAACACCATGCTGGTGGGGCAGGTCGAAGCCGGCCAGTGGCTGCTCACATTCCTGGATGCGGGGCGCGAAGTGATCGATGCGGAGCGCGCGGCGCTGGTGAATGCGGCACTGGACGGTTTGCAGGCGCTGTCGGACGGCGGCGAAGTGAATCTGGATATGTTTTTCGCCGATCTGGCAAACCGGGAGCCGACGCTGCCGGAATTCTTGAGAAAGGACAATGCATGAGCGAGACAGTGGAGTTTGCATCGGTGCGCGCAGCCGAGATGAAAGCGGGTTTCTACAAACTGCTGGAACGGTTGCGCGCGCAAAGCAAGATCGTGCTGCTGGACGAGGAAGGGCTGGAAGCCTTCGTCATGGCGGGCGGCGACGGCATGGTGCTGTTCACGCAGGAGCCGGACCAGCAACCCGAGACCTGGGACGTAGCGGTGATCCTGCCCGAAGTGCTCAAGCTGACCGGCGACCGCTTGCGCGCCGCGGTCATCTCGCCCGAGCTGGCGCGCAGGGAGCAGGCGCGCTTCGGCATCACGCGCTGGCCATCGCTGGTGTTCGTGCGCGACGGCGGCTACGTCGGCGCGATCGACGGCATGCGCAACTGGGAAGAATACACGCGCGAGATCGCGGCGATGCTGGACAAGCCGGTGAGTCGCGCGCCGTCGGTCGGGATTCCGGTGACGGCGGCAGGTGAACCGTCGGCTTGCCACTAAGAACAGGTTTGGTGGGAGCGCCGACGTCTCGTCGGCACTATCTATCATCCATGTCGACGAGACCAAATCAACTCAAGGAGCAGAACATGATGAAAGAATTCCCCATCCCCGTCGTCGCCGGTCCCGGTTCGCAGCCGCAAGAGGACGAAGTGCTGCAATACATGCCGCTGCCCAGCGCGATGATGACGTTTGCCCTGCCGGTCATCAACGATGAAGCCGACCCCGCTTTGATGGCGGCAGCGTGTGCGGTGGTCGGGCGCTTGCGCGACGGCATGCGCGCCGCGCCGCTGGGTTCGCGGGTGCAGCCGGTCGTCGAGTTGCAGCAGATGGATGCGGAGGTTGTGCGCCTGCTCAACCAGACCCTGGGCGAGGGCGAAGTGAGCATTGCGGTGCGCGGCTCCGGCCAGTACCGCATCCAGGAAACGGTATTCGCGGGGATATGGCGAATTCACGAATATGCGACCGACGGGCGCCTGATCGGCGATACCATCATGGCCGGTGCGATCCCTCCGATGGTGACGCGTTGGGCGCACGACGGCACGTCGCTGGAATGCCCGATTCCGGAAAAGACGCCGGGCATCATGAATGCACTGTCCGTGCTGGCCGAGATACTGGGCAAGGCAAGCGCGCACCAGGCGGGTGCCGCCGCGCATGTGGTGAACCTGACGCTGCTGCCGATGTCGGCGGAGGACATGAATTGCCTGTCGACGGCGCTGGGCGTGGGAGCGGTCACTATCTTGTCGCGCGGCTATGGCAACTGCCGCATCACCAGCACCATGGTGCCCAATGTCTGGTGGGTGCAGTATTTCAACAGCATGGACACGCTGATCCTGAACACCATCGAAGTGAGCGAAGTGCCGGAAGTGGCACAAGCCTCGCGGGAAGACTACGAGGACAGCATAGCCCGCCTGGGCGAGTGGCTGCTGGTGATGCAGGTGCAGGAAAAACTGGGCGACTGACATGGTTATGTTCGAGGGTTCGCTTTCGGGCGACAATGAAAAATCGTCCGGCGACCGGGTGCGGATGGAATGCGGAATCTGCTGGGAGGTGTACGATCCTGTTCTGGGCGATCCGGTTTGGCAGATCGCGCCGGGCACGCCGTTTTCGCAATTGCCGGAACACTGGACCTGCCCGAATTGCGATGCGCCCAAGCACAAGTTTATGGTGGAAAACGCATGAACGCGGTCGAACAAAAACTGGAAGCGGTATTCAACGACATCGCCGCAACGCGCATGGCGGGTTTGCCGATCTGCAATTCCGCGCTGCGCGTGCAGGCGGTGGGGTTTCGCGAGTGGCAGGAACATTGGGTGGGTGTGCTGGTCACACCTTGGACGATCAGTCTGGTGCTGATGCCGGGCGACAAGGCGCCGCTCAAATCGCTGGGCGCGGACGAGAAAATGAGTTGGGAATTTCCCTCCGGCCGGTACGAATTCATGGGCCTGAACGAACCGGAGTTGGGCACCTGCCAGATTTGTTCGCTGATTTCGCCGGTGATCGACATCGAGCGCCACGAGGATGCAGTGGGCGTCGCCGGACAGGTGATGCAGGCGCTGTTTGTGGAGGATAATTCAGACCGGGCGCGCGATGCGGAGCGCAAACAGGAGTTCGAGGCCGCGCGCATGAAAGGCGAGCCGGTGCTGGACAAACCGTTATCGCGGCGCGATTTCCTGCGCGGCAGTTTTTTGGGGATGTAATTTGTTCGATGTCGGCAAGTTGACGCTGGGCGTTGTGTGGGATGGAGAGTCGGTCGCAGCGACGGATATCGGTTCCACCCGCCCGATGGCGGCAAGGGTATTGAAAGGCAAGACGCCGACGCAGGTGTTGCAGATCGTGCCGCTATTGTTCAGCGTGTGCGGCCGGGCGCAGGGTGCGGCAGCCAGTGCCGCCATGCTGGCGGCGATGCGCGAGCAAAGCCCCGCCGTTGCGACAATGCAACACACCATCGTGTGCGAAGCCCTGCAGGAACATCTCTGGCGCGCGATGCTGGATTGGCCGGAGCTGCTCGGCCTGCCGCAGGAGGACAAACAATTCGCCGGCTGGTATTCGATGTTGCGCAAGATCGGCGCGGGCGAGACCGGCATGGAAGTGTTCCGGCAGGAGTTCGAGCGCGATGGTCTGGGCATGCCGATCGCGGAATGGCTGGCGCTGGACAGTTACGCCGCGATGCAATCGTGGTGGCGCAAGCCGGGCAGCGCGCTGGCGCGGCCGCTGGCCAAACTGGACGAACTGGCGCAGAGCCGATGCAGCCGCAACGAAGTCAGGCTGCTGCCGGCCTGGTCGGCGGCGGAAGTTGAGCAGGCCTGTGCCGGAAGATGGGATGCCGCATTCGCAGCGCGTCCGGATTGGCAGGGTGTTGCGGCGGAGACGGGAGCATGGAGTTATTACGCCGACAGCCCGCTGTTGCGCGATGTGTGGCAGCAGAGCGGATCGAAAGCGTTGACACGTTTGCTGGCCAGGATGGTGGATATGGCAAGGATGGCGAACGGCGATGCTGCGAACAGACTGGACATGACCAGCCCGGCGGCCGATGAAGGCATCGCCGTGGTGCGCACCGCGCGCGGGCTGTTGCTGCACCGCGTGCTGCTGGAGGGCGACAAGGTGGCGGACTATGCCATCGTCGCGCCGACCGAGTGGAACTTCCATCCGGCCGGGGCTTTCGCGCAGGATCTGTGCGGGCTGGCGGAACACGATGGCGGATTGCTGGAGTACCGCGCGCAGATCGAGGCGATGTCGCTGGATCCCTGCGTGGCATATGAGATCGAGATAAGGAATTCAGATGCATGAGATGTCGCTGGCCGAGGGCGTTCTTCAAATCATCGAAGATTCGGCCAAGACGCAGAACTTCAGCCGGGTGAAGACGGTGTGGCTGGAGATCGGCCAGCTCGCGGGCGTGGAAGTCGAGGCGATGAAGTTCTGTTTCGATGCGGTGGTGCGCGACAGCATCGCCGAGGATGCGAAGCTGGAGATCATCGAAACGCCGGGGCAGGCCTGGTGCCTGCACTGCGCCGAAACGGTGAATGTAAAAGCCTTGTTCGATGCCTGCCCCAAGTGCGGCAGCCATCAGGTGCAGGTGACTGGCGGGAATGAAATGCGAGTCAAAGAACTCGACGTTGAATAGGAGGAAGCAATGTGTAACGTATGCGGGTGCGGTGCAGGAGAAACGACTATCGACGGCAAGGCAGTCGAGCACGGTGAGCACGGCCATAGCCACGGCGGGCATTTCCATGTGCATGCCGACGGCACGGCGCACGATCACGACCACGCGCATGACCACACCCACGATCACGGCCATGAGCACGCGCAGGCAAAACACTTGCACTACCACCTGCACGCGGACGGCACCTCGCACGACCATGGACACGATCATTTGCCCGGACATGGCCACGATCACGACCATTCGCACACGCATTCGCAAGACACCGCGCATTACGGCCTCGGCCCGGCCGGTGCGCATGCGCCCGGCATGAGCCAGGCGCGCATGGTGAAGATCGAACAGGACATCCTGTCCAAGAACGATTCTTTCGCCAACGACAACCGCAGCTACCTGGCGGAACACGGCATCTTCGCGCTGAATCTGGTATCCAGCCCCGGCTCGGGCAAGACCACGCTGCTGGTAAAGAGCATAGCCGCGCTGAACGGCAGCGTGCCGCTGGCCGTGATCGAGGGCGACCAGCAGACCGACAACGACGCCGCGCGCATCCGCGCCACCGGCGCACCCGCGCTACAGATCAACACCGGCAAGGGCTGCCACCTCGATGCCTTCATGGTGGGCAAGGCGATGCAGCAACTCAAGCTGGACGGCGACAGCCTGCTGCTGATCGAAAACGTCGGCAACCTGGTGTGTCCCGCCAGTTTCGATTTGGGCGAGGCGCACAAGGTGGCGATCCTTTCGGTGACCGAGGGCGAAGACAAGCCGCTCAAGTATCCCGACATGTTCCGCGCCGCCGACATGATGCTGCTGAACAAGTGCGACCTGCTGCCTTACCTGACATTCGATGCCGACCTGGCCGTCGCCAACGCGCGCCGCGTCAATCCCGACATCCAGGTGATCCGCATCTCGGCCACCAGCGGCGAGGGCATGGATGAATGGCTGGACTGGATCAGGGCGGGCTGCAAGAAAGCAGTTGAAAGAAAATCCATCGACGGCAGGTGAGTTGGAGTGAGCTGAACAATACCTGTCGAAATATATGAATCGCAAAACCCCAAAACAAGCCACAGAGTTCACAGAGAACACAGAGAATACGGCAACGGTTTTTCTCTGTGAGCTCTGTGTTCTCTGTGGTTAAAATTGGTTTTAAAGGCAGTTATGATCCACGCGCAAATCAAAGTATCGGGGCAAGTGCAGGGCGTAGGCTTCCGGCCTTTCGTCTTCAAGCTGGCGCACGAACTTGGGCTGGCCGGCTGGGTGCGCAACGACAGCGAGGGCGTGGAGATATCGGTCGAAGGCGAACAACAGCAAGTGATGCGCCTGATCGAGCGCCTGCAGAGCGAGCCTCCCGCGCTGGCCTATGTGGAAAAAGTCACGCACGATTTTGCGGACAGCACCATCGGTTTGCAGGGATTCAGCATTGCCGCCAGCAAGACGGGCAAGGTGCAAACCGGCATTGCGCCCGACATGGCGATCTGCCCGGCCTGCCTGATGGAATTGTTCAATCCGGCCAACCGGCGCTATCGCCATCCTTTCATCAACTGCATCCATTGCGGCCCGCGCTACACGCTGACCGCGCGCCTGCCTTACGACCGCGTCAACACCAGCATGGCGAGGTTCGCACAGTGCCCGGAGTGCCAGGCGGAATACGATACGCCGACCACGCGCCGCTTCCATGCGCAGCCCAACGCCTGCCCGAAGTGCGGGCCGAGCCTGGGCATGTTCGATGCGCAGTGGAATGCGATCGCCGGCGATGACTTCATTGCCGCCGCCGCCGGGCGCATCCGCGCCGGGCAGGTGGTGGCCGTCAAAGGCATAGGCGGATTCCATCTGGTGTGCGATGCGCGCAACGCCGCGACCGTGGACAGGCTGCGCAGCGGCAAGCAGCGCGAAGAAAAGCCGTTTGCGGTGATGGTGCTGAATACGCAGTCCGCGCGCCACTACGCGCACTTCCGCGAAAACGATGCCGCGCTGCTGGAAACAGGCGAACGGCCCATCGTGCTGCTGCGCCAGTCTGCCGCTTGCATGACGGAACTGCAGGGCATTGCACCCGGCTTGCCCGGCATCGGCTTGATGCTGCCGTATACGCCGCTGCATTACCTGCTGTTCCACGAATTGCTCGGTCGCCCGCAAGGAATGGATTGGCTGGCGCAGGCTTCGACGCTGGCATTGGTAATGACCAGCGCCAATCCCGGCGGCGAGCCGCTGGTAAAGGACGATGACGAGGCGCGCGCATCGCTTTCGGGATTGGCCGATGCATTCCTCACGCACGACCGCGACATCCTGCATCGCTGCGACGACAGCGTGATGAAATGGCAGGGCGCTGCCCCGGCGTTCGTCCGCCGCGCACGCGGCTATACGCCGCGGCGCATCAGGCTGCCGTTCAGCGGGCCGCCGGTGCTGGCTTGCGGCGCATGGTTGAAAAACACGGTATGCCTCACGCGCGGCAATGAAGCGTTCGTGTCGCAGCACATCGGCGATCTCGACCATGCCGGCACGCGGCAGATGCTGGAGGAGACGGTTGGCTACCTGAGCGACATCCTCGATGTGCAACCGCAGGCGGTGGCGCACGATTTGCATCCGGATTTTTACAGCACGCATTTCGCGCAGGCCTATGCGGCGCAACGCGATTTGCCGTGCGTTGCGGTGCAGCATCACCACGCACACATTGCGGCGCTTTGCGCCGAGCATCGCATCGTCGGACCGGTGCTCGGGCTGGCGCTGGACGGCGTGGGTCTGGGCAGCGACGGCAGCGCATGGGGCGGCGAGTTGCTGCGGGTGGACGGTGCGACAAGCAAACGCCTGGGTCACCTCGCGCCGCTGGTCATGCCGGGCGGGGATCGCGCGGCGCGCGAGCCCTGGCGCATGGCGGCAGCGGCGCTGTTCGACATGCAGCGCGGCGACGAAATCGTGCGCCGCTTTTCCGCGCAAGCGGGCGCGGAAACGGTGTTCGGCATGCTGCAGCGCCAGTTGAATTGCGTCGCGACCACCAGCATGGGGCGCTACTTCGATGCCGCGGCCGGATTGCTGGGCGTCAATGAAATACAGGGCTATGAGGGGCACGCGGCAATGTTGCTGGAAGGTCTGGCAGACCGCCACGGCAAGGCCGAACCGCTGGCGGACGGCTATGCGCTCTCCGCCGAAGGGGTGCTGGATTTCCATCCCTTGCTGGCCACGCTTGCCGACTGCAACGACGCCGCGTACGGCGCGGCCTTGTTTCATGCCACGCTGGCTGCCGGTCTGAGCGCATGGCTGAAGCGCGCTGCCGAGCAGACCCAGCTCGAACACGTGGCGCTGGGCGGAGGATGTTTCCTCAATAATATTCTGACGCAGGCATTGGTCGACAATCTGCCCGACCAGGGCCTGTGCGTACTGACCGCGCAACAATTGCCGCCCAACGACGGCGCGATATCGCTCGGGCAGGCCGCCATCGCGCTGCAACAACTCAATCAAGGAGCTTGATCATGTGCCTCGCCATTCCCGCCCGTATCGAAGAACTGACGACTCCGGGCAACGCCATCGTCAACCTGGGCGGCGTGCGCAAGGAGATCTCGCTGGCGCTGATCGACGAAGCCGCCATCGGCGAATACGTGATCGTGCATGTCGGTTACGCCCTGCAGAAAGTGGATCAGGACGAAGCCGAGCGCACGCTGGAAATGTTCGCCGAGATGGGGCAGTTGGATGAGCTGCGGGATGAACTCGCGGGCGGTGTGGCATGAAATACATCGACGAATTCCGCGACGGCGAACTGGCGAAGAACATCGTCGCCAACATCCTGCGCGAAGCGGCAGGCGACAAAAGCTACAGCTTCATGGAATTCTGCGGCGGCCATACCCATGCCATCTCGCGCTACGGCATCGCCGACCTGCTGCCGGCCAATGTGCGCATGGTTCACGGTCCCGGCTGTCCGGTGTGCGTGCTGCCGATCGGGCGCGTCGACCAGGCGATCCGCCTGGCGCTGGAGCGGAACGTGATCGTGTGCACCTATGCCGACACCTTGCGCGTGCCGGCTTCCGACAATCTGTCGCTGATGCGCGCCAAGGCGCGCGGCGGCGACGTGCGCATGATCTATTCGCCGCAGGACGCGCTGAAGATCGCGCGCGAGCATCCGCAGCGCGAAGTGGTGTTCTTTGCCATCGGCTTCGAGACCACCACGCCGCCGACTGCGCTGATCATCAAGCAGGCCCAAGCCGAAGGTGTGACCAACTTCAGCGTGCTGTGCAACCACGTGCTGACCCCGGCAGCGATCACCCACATCCTGCAATCGCCGGAAGTGCGCCAGTACGGCACCGTGCCGCTGGACGGCTTCATCGGCCCGGCGCATGTGAGCGTGGTGATCGGCAGCCAGCCCTATGAACATTTCGCGCACGAATACCGCAAGCCGGTGGTGATCGCGGGCTTCGAGCCGCTGGATGTGCTGCAGGCCATCCTCATGCTGATCCGCCAGATCAACGACGGACGCGCCGAAGTGGAAAACGAATTCACCCGCGCCGTCACGCGCGAAGGCAATCTCAAGGCGCAGGCCATGGTGTCCGAAGTGCTGGAGTTGCGCCGCAGCTTCGAATGGCGCGGCCTCGGCGAAGTGCCGTACTCGGCGCTGAAGATTCGCCCGGCCTACGCGCAGTTCGACGCCGAGGCGCGCTACGGCATCGTCTACCAGCCGGTGGCCGACAACAAGGCGTGCGAGTGCGGCGCGATCCTGCGCGGCGTGAAGAAGCCGCAGGACTGCAAGGTGTTCGGCACGGTGTGCACGCCGGAAAATCCGCTGGGCTCGTGCATGGTGTCGTCGGAAGGCGCCTGCGCGGCACATTACAGTTATGGACGCTTTAAAGATGTAGAGGTGGTTTCGAGATGAGCACTTGTAGGGTGGGCACGTTTCTGTCCCCGCAGGGGGGAGGCCGATGGGCCCCAACGGCTGCGCCGTTACCCATTCGCTCTGCCCACGCGGATTCATATATTCGCCCCGCGTGGGCACAAACGACGTGCCCACCCTACGCACTAATCTTTATGGATGAACAGACAAAATCATGAGTGGTGAAGTAAAAAAAGGATATGTGCGCGGCCTCGACATCAAGAACGGGCGCGTGGACATGAGCCACGGCTCCGGCGGCCGCGCGATGGCGCAGTTGATCGAGGAGCTGTTCGCGGCCGCATTCGACAACGAATACCTGCGCCAGGGCAACGACGGCGCGCTGCTGCCGCTTGCTGCCGGGCGGCTGGTGATGGCGACCGATGCGCATGTGGTGTCGCCGCTGTTCTTTCCCGGCGGCGACATCGGCTGCCTGTCGGTGCACGGCACCATCAACGATGTGGCGGTGATGGGCGCGAAGCCGCTTTACCTTTCTGCGTCGTTCATCCTGGAAGAAGGTTTCCCGCTGGCCGACCTGCAGCGCATCGTGCAATCGATGGCGGCGGCCGCGCGCGAGGCGGGCGTGCCTGTCGTGACCGGCGACACCAAGGTGGTCGAGCAGGGCAAGGCCGACGGCGTGTTCATCTCCACCACCGGCGTGGGCGTGGTGACGGACGGGCTGGACCTGTCCGGCGCCAACGTGCTGCCCGGCGATGCCATCCTGCTTTCCGGCAGCATCGGCGACCATGGCATGGCGATCATGAGTCGGCGCGAAAATCTTTCCTTCGATGTGCCCATCGAATCGGACACTGCCGCATTGCACGGGCTGATTGAAGCCATGCTGGAAAGCGGGGCGGACATCCGCTGCCTGCGCGATCCCACACGCGGCGGCCTGGCCACCACGCTGAACGAGATCGCCAGGCAATCCGAGGTCGGCCTGATGATCAACGAGGAAGCCATCCCGGTGAAGCCGGTGGTGGCCGCCGCCTGCGAATTCCTCGGCCTCGATCCCTTGTATGTCGCCAACGAAGGCAAGCTGATCGCAATCTGCAATGCCGCCGATGCCGGGAAACTGCTGGAAGTGATGCGTGCGCATCCGCTGGCCGCCGGCGCGGCAATCATCGGCTCGGCGCATGCCGACCCGCACCATTTCGTGCAGATGAAGACGGCTTTCGGCGGCCGCCGCAATGTGGACTGGCTGGCGGGCGAGCAGTTGCCGCGAATCTGTTGACGACCCCATGCGTATCCTGCTGCTGACCCATTCCTTCAATAGCCTGTCCCAGCGCCTGTGGCTGGAACTGAAGGCGTGCGGTCATGAAGTCAGCGTTGAGCTCGACATTGCCGATTCGGTGGCGGAAGAGGCGGTGGCTTTGTGGCAGCCGGAGGTGATCGTCGCACCGTTCCTGAAGCGCGCCATTCCGGCCTCGATCTGGTCGCGCCATGTGTGCCTGATCGTGCATCCCGGCATCGTCGGCGACCGCGGGCCGTCCTCGCTGGACTGGGCGATCCAGCAGGGCGTGGCCGAGTGGGGCGTGACAGTGTTGCAGGCCAATGCCGTCATGGACGGCGGCGACATCTGGTCGGCGCAGACTTTCGCCATGCGTGACGCAAAGAAATCCAGCATCTATCGCGGCGAAGTGGCCGATGCGGCGGTGCGCGGCGTGCTGGAGGCGCTGGCGCACTATCCCGATTACATCGGCGGCACCTGGACGCCAACACCGTCGAACGAGTTCGAGACGGCGGTGCGCGGCACCGAACGTCCTTTCATCAAACAGGCGCAGCGCGCCATCGACTGGCAGCACGACGATACCGCCACCGTGCTGCGCAAGCTGAATGCAGCCGACGGCTGTCCGGGCGTGAAAGACATGCTGTTCGGGCAGCCATGCCATTTGTTCGATGCGCGCGCCGACACCGGCTACCGCGGTGCCGCGGGCGAGGTGCTCGGGCGCTGCGGCGACGCGCTGTTGCGCGCCACCACCGACGGCGCGGTGTGGATCGGTCATGTGGGCCGCCTCGAACACGATCCCGCATTCAAGTTGCCGGCGGCGGTGGCCTTCGCGCCGGAGTCGGCGCAATTACCGGAATTGGAGCGTGCCGTACCGGGCGAGATCCGTTACGAAGAACACGGCAGCGTGGGTTTCCTGCATTTCGATTTTTACAACGGCGCGATGTCCACCGGGCAGTGCCTGCGTTTGCGCGAGGCCTACATCAATGCAGTCAAACAGCCGACGCGCGTGCTGGTGCTGATGGGCGGCGAGGACTTCTGGTCCAACGGCATCCACCTCAACCGCATCGAGGCGGCCGACAGCCCGGCCGACGAATCCATGCGCAACATCGAGGCGATGGACGATCTGGCGCTGGAGATATTGCGCACCACCGGCAAGCTCACCGTGGCGGTGATGCAGGGCAACGCCGGCGCGGGCGGCTGCTTCCTGGCGCTGGCGGCCGACCAGGTATGGGCGCGGCAGGCGGTGGTGCTCAACCCGCACTACAAGAACATGGGCAATCTGTACGGTTCCGAATACTGGACTTACTTGTTGCCGGCCCGCGTCGGCAAGGAACGCGCGCAGGCCATCATGCAGAACCGCCTGCCGATCCCGGCCGCCGGGGCGGTGCAGGAAGGGCTGATCGATGCCTGTTTTGACGACGCGCCAACGGACTTCCGCGCCAGGGTCAAGCGCATGGCGCTGGAGCTGGCGACGGCGCCGGACTATGGGCGGCGCCTTGCCGACAAATGCGCGCGCCGCGCCTGCGACGAGGCGAGGAAACCGCTGGCAAACTACCGCGCGGAAGAACTGGGCGAAATGCGGCGCAACTTCTACGGCTTCGATCCCAGCTATCATTACGCACGGCATCATTTCGTGTACAAGATTCCGCACGCTTTCACGCCGCGCCATCTGGCGGTGCATCGTGAATTGCCGTTACCCGTAGGAGAGCGCATGACGAAACGATTGAATCAACGCCAGGTTTCACCAGGAGGCTACTGAGTCATGGTTACGCAACCCCCCACCATACTGGTCATCGACGACGAAGTGCGCTCGCAGGAGTCGATACGCCGCACGCTGGATGAGGAATTCAACGTGCTGACCGCGTCGAACGCCGTCGAGGGGCGCGCAATCATGGAACGCGAGCCGGTGCAGGTGGTGCTGTGCGACCACCGCATGCCCGGCGTGACCGGCATCAATTTCCTGATCGAAGTGCGCGAGCGCTGGCCGGATGCGGTGCGCATGATCATTTCCGGTTATACCGATGTCGAGGACATCATCGCGGGCATCAACGTCGCGGGCATCTACCAGTACATCCTCAAGCCATGGCATCCGGAATCGCTGCTGCTCAACGTGCGCGCGGCAGCGCAGTTGCACGACCTGCAGCAGCAGAGCAACCGCATGAACATCGAGCTGCGCACCATGCAGCCGGTGCTGCAGCGGCGCGTGGCGACCAAGCACGAGAAGCTGCGCGAGCATTACGAGTTTTCGCGCATCGTGCGCGCGCTCGACAGTCCGCTGAACGAAGTGATCGAGTTGGCGGCGCGTGTGGCGAATAGCGACATTGCCGTGCATATCTCGGGCGAATCCGGTTCCGGCAAGGAACTGCTGGGGCGCGCCATCCACTATTCCAGCCCGCGCGCCACGCGCGCCTTCGTCATCGAGAACTGCGGCGCGATGTCCGACCAGTTGCTGGAGTCGGAGCTGTTCGGCCACAAGCGCGGCAGCTTTACCGGCGCCTACGAGGACAGGATCGGCCTGTTCGAGCAGGCCGACGGCGGCACCATTTTCCTGGACGAGATCGGCGATACTTCGCCGTCGTTCCAGGTCAAGTTGCTGCGCGTGCTGCAGGAAGGCGAGATCCGCCCGGTCGGCAGTTCGCGTTCGCGCAAGATCGACGTACGCGTGCTGTCGGCAACCAACCGCAACCTGGAAGAAGAGGTGAGCAAGGGGCGGTTCCGCGAGGATTTGTACTACCGGCTGACCCAGTTCGTGCTGCCGATGCCTCCCTTGCGCGACCGCAAGATGGATAACCAGCTCATCGCGCTTTCGCTGTTGCGCGAGGCCGCGCCGGCCATGGGCAAGGACATCCAGGGATTCACGCCGGAAGCGCTGGAGTGCCTGTGCAATTACCAGTGGCCGGGCAATGTGCGCGAGATGCAGAACGAGATACTGCGCGCCATTTTGCTGTGCGACGGGGAATTCATCGGCGCGCACCTGTTCTCGCCCAAGGTGTTGCGCGCCGCGCCGGAAGAGCAGTCGCAGGACATGAGCATACTCGCCGGGCTGGACGGCAGCCTCAAGGATCGCATGGAGGCGCTGGAAGCGCGGGTGCTGCACGAATGCCTGATCCGCCACCGCTGGAACAAGACGCGAGCCGCGACCGAGTTGGGATTGTCGCGCGTCGGCCTGCGCAGCAAGCTGGCACGTTACGGGCTGGAGAAGAAAACCGAATGAGTCAAATTCAAAAACAAGCCACAGAGAACACAGAGCACACAGAGAAATCTGAGGCAATCTTTGAATTGGTCTGCCAATTGAACAGGTTGCACCAACGACTCAGTTGGCAACTTGCCACTTTCAACCGTGTAGTCACTTTCTCTGTGCTCTCTGTGTTCTCTGAAAAAACTACTAGCCATTCGACTAGGCTGTCAAACTACGCCAGCCAAGTCGCTGGTTATGTGGCAAATAGGGTTTGGTCATGAAGGATGTTATGCAACATCGGAACCTCAACCTGCTCTGGCTGCAATCGGGGGGCTGCGGCGGTTGCACGCTGTCGTTGCTGAATGCGGATTGCCGCAATCTGGTCGACACCCTGAAGAGTTTCGGCATCAATCTGCTGTGGCATCCCTCGCTGTCCGAGCAAAGCGCGGACGAGGTGAACCGGATTTTCGATGCGTGCGCCAGCGGCGAAACGCGGCTGGATATCCTGTGCCTGGAAGGCTCGGTGCTCAGAGGGCCGTTCGGCAGCGGCGGTTTTCACCGGCGGACGGGCGGCATTTCGATGATGAGCATGATCGAGCGTCTGGCCAAGGTCGCGCACCATACGGTGGCGGTCGGCAGTTGCGCTGCCTATGGCGGGGTGACTTCGGCCGGCATCAACCCGGCCGATGCCTGCGGCATGCAATACGACGGCGACGCGCAGGGCGGTTTGCTCGGCGAGGAATACCGGGCGGCAGGCGGATTGCCCGTGATCAACATTGCGGGCTGCCCGACGCATCCCAACTGGGTGATGGAAACTCTGGTGGCGCTTGCCGCGGGCGAGATGTACGAAGAAAACCTGGACGTATACCGCCGCCCGCGCCTGTTCGCCGATCACCTGGTGCACCACGGTTGCAAGCGCAACGAGTTTTATGAATTCAAGGCCAGCGCGCACAAACCGTCCGATCTGGGTTGCCTGATGGAGCACATGGGGTGCAAGGGCACGCAAGTGCATGCCGACTGCAACATCCGGTTGTGGAACGGCGAAGGCTCCTGCACGCGCGGCGGATATGCCTGCATCGCCTGCACCGAGCCGGGCTTCGAGGAGCCGGGCCATGCCTTCGGCATCACGCCCAAGGTCGCGGGGATTCCCATCGGCCTGCCGACGGACATGCCGAAAGCCTGGTTTGTGGCGCTGGCGGCATTGTCCAAGTCGGCCACGCCGAAGCGCGTGAAGGAAAATGCGGTCGCCGACCACCAGGTGGTCACCCCCGCGAACAAGAGGACGCGCCTGAAATGAGCCGTCGCATCGTAGGTCCGTTCAACCGCGTCGAAGGCGATCTGGAAGTGACGCTCGATATCGAATCCGGGCGCGTGCGTGCCGCCTATGTGAATTCGCCGATGTACCGCGGGTTCGAGCAGATTCTGGCGGGCAAGCATCCGCTGGATGCGATGGTCTTCGTGCCGCGCATTTGCGGGATTTGCTCGGTGGCGCAATCGGCGGCTGCGGCACTGGCGCTGGCGCAGGGCATGGGCATTCGGCCGCCGCCCAACGGACGCCTGGCGGCCAACCTGACGCTGGCGGCGGAAAACCTGGCCGATCACCTGAGCCACTTCTATTTGTTCTTCATGCCGGATTTTGCGCGCGACGGCTATGGCGACCGCGCATGGTTTGCCGATGCGCAAGCGCGTTTCAAGGCGTTGACGGGCTCGGCCGCGGCGGAGGTACTGCCGGTGCGCGCGAAATTCATGAATGTGATGGGTTATCTCGCGGGCCGGTGGCCGCACACGCTTTCGCTGCAGCCCGGCGGTTCGTCGCGCGCGCTGGAGGAGGCGGAAAAATTGCGCCTGAAAATACTGCTGGCGGAGTTTCGCGGTTTTCTGGAAAGCACTTTGTTCGGCGACAGCCTGGAAGCGGTGGCGGCGCTCGATTCCGAAGCGGCGCTCTATGCCTGGATGGAGCCGCGCGCGCGCAATGCCGACTTCCCGCGTTTCCTGCATATCGCGCGCGATCTGGGATTGCAGAACATGGGGCGCGCCACCGACCGGTTCATCAGTTACGGCGCGTATTCCGACGGCACATCCCCCTTGTTTCCGGCAGGGCTGTGGGCGGATGAAAAATTGCAGCCGCTGGATATCGGCGCGATTCGCGAAGATGTGACCAGCAGCTGGATGGCGGGCGACGTCGCGCTGGCGCCGGAAGTGGGACGCACGCTGCCGCAGCCCGACAAGGAGAACGCATACTCGTGGTGCAAGGCGCCGCGTCTGTCCGGGCGGGTGGTGGAAACCGGCGCGCTGGCGCGGCAGATGGTGGCCGGGCATCCGCTGGTGCGCGACATGGTGGACCGCCACGGCGCCAGCGTGACGGCGCGGATCGTGGGGCGTATGCTGGAATTCGCGCTGGTGCTGCCGGTGATGGAGACCTGGTTGCGCCAGATCCTGCCGGGGGACGCGTATTGCTATCCGCCTCTCGAACTGCAGGACGCGCGCGGCGTTGGCCTGATCGAAGCGGCGCGCGGCAGCCTCGGGCACTGGATGGATGTGCGCAACGGGAAAATCAACAATTACCAGATCATCGCGCCCACCACCTGGAATTTTTCGCCGCGCGATGCAAGCGGCGAGCCCGGCGCGCTGGAACAGGCGCTGGTCGGTCTGGAAGCGGAAGAAGGCGGCAACGCTGCGCCGCTGGCGGTGCAGCATGTAGTCAGGTCGTTCGATCCGTGCATGGTGTGTACGGTGCATTAAGAGCCTGAAAAACAATTAGCCACAGAGTACACAGAGCACACGGAGAATTCGGCAGAACTCAACAATGCACATATCTTTCCACAGAGCGCATCCTGTTTTTCTCCTGCCATTCCTCTCTGTGATCTCTGTGTGCTCTGTGGCAAATGTTTTTTGTTTTTGTTGAAGGAGGAATATGGAACGCTTCACCATTTCACTCGATGAAAAACTCGCCAGCGAGTTCGACCGGCTGATCCGCGAGCGCGGTTACCTGAACCGCTCCGAGGCGGTGCGCGACATGTTGCGCGGCAAGCTGGATGCGCTGCGCCTGCAGGAAGCACAGGCGCCGTTTTGCGTGGCCAGCCTGTCGTATGTCTACAACCACCACGAGCGCGATCTGGCCGAGCGGCTGACCGGGCTGCAGCACGATCACCACGATCTGGTGGTGGCATCGACGCATGTGCATCTCGATCACGAAAACTGCCTGGAGACGGTGATGCTGCGCGGCAAGACCGAGGTGGTGCGGCGCTTCGCCGATGCGCTGATCGCCGAGCGCGGCGTGCGCCACGGGCAGGTGAATCTGGTGCCGGTCGAGGCGGATACCGGCCACGGTCACGTGCACAGCCATCCCTCATCCTGATCAGAGCGCGCGGAGGCAAACTGCCATGAGCACACACCATACTTCCCCCACGCGTTTGCCGGTTCCGAGCGAACTGGATCCGTTCTCGGAATCCGCCTGGATCGAGGTGGTGCGCTCGATGGACGAGGTGTACAACGAACTGCTGCAATATGAAGTGGTGCTGGAGCAGAAGAATTCCGAACTGGAAGAATCGCAGCAGTTCATTTTCAGCATCCTGACCTCGATGTCCGACCTGCTGGTGGTATGCGACCGCAACGGCGTGATCGAGGAGGTGAATCATTCGCTGCTTGCTTTTTCCGGCAAGACCGAGCAGGAAATGAAGGGCGCAAAGCTGTCCTCGCTGTTTGCGGACGAAAGCGATTGCGCGACCGCGAAGCGGGTGATTTCAAGTCTGACGACCGAGCCCGCCAACGACGTGGAATTGCAGTTCCGCACGCGCGACGGCAATGCCACGCCGGTGGCGCTGAATTTCACGCCGCGTTTGTCGGCCGCCAAAAAATTGCTGGGCGTGGTGATCACCGGTCGCCCGGTGGGCGAGTTGCGGCGCGCCTATCACAAGCTGCGCGAGGCGCACGACGAACTCAAGCGCACCCAGCAGCAACTGCTGCAATCCGAAAAGATGGCCTCGCTGGGCAAGCTGGTGGCGGGGGTGGCGCACGAGTTGAACAACCCGATCAGTTTCGTGCTGGGCAACATGCATGCGATGCAGCGCTACACGCCGCGGTTGAAACGTTACCTGGATGCGATTCATGACGGCGAACCGCATTCTGCGCTGGAGAAATTGCGCACCGAGTTGCGCATCGACCATATTCTGGACGATCTGCAGCCCTTGCTGGACGGTTCGGTGGAAGGCGCGGAGCGCACGCGCGATATTGTGGACGGCTTGAAGCGGTTTTCCGCGGCGGATCGCGACGAGAACGTCGAGTTCAACCTGGCGGAAACCATCGAGCGCTCGGTGCACTGGGTGACGCGCGCCACGCCGACTCATTTCCGCGTGCAGATCGAGTTGCCCAAAGACATGCCGTTCTTCGGTTCGCCCGGACAGATCCAGCAGGTGATCACCAATCTGGTGCAGAACGCTTCGGATGCCACGGAAAAAATTCCCGATCCGCTGTTGACGATCACCGCGGAGGTGGTGGGTGATGTGTTGTGTATCCTGTTCCGCGACAACGGACCGGGAATTTCGGAACAGGCGATGGGAAAGATATTTGACCCGTTTTACACCACCAAGCCGGTCGGCAAGGGCACCGGGTTGGGATTGTCGATCAGCTACGGCATCATCGAACGCCATGGCGGACAGCTTTCGGTGAGCAATGCGGAAGGTGGCGGCGCGGTTTTCAAACTCTGCCTGCCCCGCTCAAACCGGAAATAGGCTGGAATTAAAGCGGAAAGCTGCTTTCCGGTATTTTCCTTAAACGCTGCGCAATTTCACCACGCAGTGCCCGGATGCAAATTCGGCATGCCCGTTTTGTCGATGTTAATCATGTTGTTGAAAGTTTTCGGGTGGCGGCATGGAGGATTGACTTTCATTGGCATGGTTCTTGTAAGAGAATAATGGAAATCTTCTTACGGGAGGCGAAATGGAATCCATACATGACAGCATTTATCCCCTGATCGCACTGGCGGTCGTGTTGGGCATGAAGCACGGCATGGACGCCGACCATCTCGCCACCATCGACGGCCTGACCCGCTTCAATGCCGCCGCCGGGCGCAAAAAGCTGGCACGTTTGTGCGGTTTCCTGTTTTCGCTCGGGCATGGCATCGTGGTGTGCATCGTTGCGGTCGCCACCAGTTTCCTGTTCCGGCAGGGCGCGGTGCCCGCCTGGATGGACGATGTTGGCGCCTGGGTGTCGGCCTTCTTCCTGCTTTCCCTGGGTGCGCTCAATCTGTATGCGGTGTTCTCCACGCCCGCGCATGAGATGGTGCAGATGGTCGGCCTCAAAGGCCGCTGGCTGGGACAGCTCAGGCATGCCAACCACCCCGTGCTGATCGCCCTGGTGGGTTCGCTGTTCGCTTTCTCCTTCGACACGCTTTCGCAAGCCACGCTGTTTTCCGCCACCGCCACGCAATACGGCGGGGTCATGTCCGCGCTGCTGCTGGCCGTGTGCTTCATGGCCGGCATGATGGCGACCGATGCCGCCAACGGGCTCTGGATATCGCACCTGTTGCAGCGCGCCGATGCCACCGCGCGCGCTGCGTCGCGCATCATGGGCGTGACCGTGGCCCTGCTCAGCCTGTTCGTGGCGGCGCTGGGCCTGTCGCGCCGCTTCTTCCCCGAAGCCTCGTCCTGGCAGGAGGGGCGCGAGTTGTTCATCGGCTGTTCCATCATTGCGGTGATTGCCGCCAGTTTCCTGTTTGCACGCTTCACCCAGCAGCGAGTTTCTGCCCCGGTCTGACCTGAGCCCAGTCGCTAACCGGCGAAATGGAGCTGATAACCTGTACGAACCAAGGCCATTTTTTCCCGGCAGGCTGCACTTATTCCCGACCATCGCGGCAGAACAGGGGAGTGCGGAAAATTAACCCATATTTATCAGCCTCTTGACTCTTTGCGTTTACCGCCCCAGAATGCCCAGCCTACTCATGTTGGTTCTCAGGAGGTCATCATGGTATTTGAAGAAGAGCGCACCGGCACTTGGTATGCCTACGGCAAGACGGCATCCAGCAAGGCCCAATCCCAGTCGATTCGCAATTCCCTGCTCGATCGGGACAAGCTCGCGCAATTCAAGCCCATCTCGCTGGCCGGAAGTTCGCGTTTTGCAGGTTACCTTGCGATCCATTTTCCCGAAGTGGTGGCGGGCATCGAGGAGGCGGATTTGGGTGTGCTGCACCTCGAAGTCGCTGCACTGAAGATGGCCACGCACGATGCGATACACAAGCGGGACTGGCTTGCCGTGCGCAAGCACTTCGCCTTTATCGACAGCGTCCTGGAAATTGCCGAGACCGAATTGCACGACGCGATCGGGGTTTCTTATCTCGTGAATCTTTTCTACAACGAAACGTCCATTAATTTCGCCAAGGCGCGCACGCTGTTGCCCAAGCGGCTGGCCGTTGCGCTTGAAATCATGGAACGCCATTACGAAGAGTTGAAGTTCTAGGTTTCGTTGCGGCCGGGAGCAATGCCCGAAGTCTATTGTTTTTTGCGGTAGGCTTCGGCGATCTCGCGGTACTGCTTGAGTTCGGTTTCAATGGTGGAGAGTTGGTAGTAGTCATTGCCCGACTTTTTGGCCAATTCCAGTTGTTCAATCGCCCCGAACAGGTTTCCGTGCAGGATGTAGTTGTAGGCGAGCATGTGATGCTCTTCCTGATGCCTGCCCAATGCGGCATAGGCGCGGGCCTGCAGCTCATAGAGCTTTGGATCGTTGCCGTTCTGCAATATTTTTTCATCGAGCAGCTTGACCGCTTCGTCATAGCGCTGATCCTGCAGCAGGATTTCGGCATAGTCGTAGGTAAGCGCGCGGTGTTGCGGGAAGTTCTTGAGCGCCGTGCGGTAGAACGCGATGATTTCCCCGTCCTGCTTGTCCAGGCGCTTGATTTGCCCGGCCAGCGTTTCGATGGTGGCATTGCGCGGGGCTTGCTTGTGCAGCAAAGCGAATTCCTGCGTTGCGCGTTTCGGCTGGTTGTTGCGCAGGAGCGCCAGCACCAGGCCGTAACGCTGTGCGACCGGATTGCCGAATTTCTTGTTGCCCAAAGCGGAGTCGAAATAGGTGACTGCCTCCTGCGACTGTTTCTGCTGCGCGATCAAACGGGCGCGCATCAATTGGAAATCCAGGCTGTCCGGCACGAGATGGTAGGGAATTTGTTGCACCCTATCGTCGACATCGGCGATGCGTTCGTGGGTGATCGGGTGCGTGCGCAGGTAGGAGGGGGTGTTGCCCTCTACCAGTTGCGTGGCTTTTTGCATGCGCTCAAAGAATGAGGGCATGGCGCGCGTATCGAACCCGGATTTTTCCAGGATGCCGAGACCGATGCGATCCGCCTCCTTTTCGTGTGTGCGGGTGAAGTTGAGTTGGCGTTGAATTGTTCCCGCCTGTGCGCCGACGATGGCGGCGTTCGCCGTTTCCGGGCTGTTGCGCGCGGCCAGGATCGCCACCGCGAGCGTGGCCAGTGCGGCGAGCGAGTCGTAACGCTGGCCGGAAACCATGCGCGCATAGTGATGCTGCGTAACGTGCGAAATTTCATGGCTTAATACCGAAGCGAGCTCGGATTCGCTTTGCGACAACTGGATCAGTCCGGTGTTGACGCCGACAAAGCCGCCGGGCAGCGCGAAAGCGTTGATGGCATTGTCATTGATGGCGAAAAACTCGAATGCCTGCCCCGGCTCCGGGCTGTTCGCGACGAGCCGGGCGCCCAGCCGGTTGAGGTAGTCGGTGATCTCCGGATCGTCCATATATTTCTTGTCGGCACGAATCTGGAACATGCTTTGTTCGCCGATTTGACGTTCCATCTGCGGCGAGATCATTTCCTGCGAGATATCGCCCATGTCGGGCAAGCCGTCTGCATGCGCCAGCAAGGGCAGGGCGAGTAAAGCGGAAAGTAACGATTTTTTCATGGACAATATGATAGCACCGCCCCACTTGAGTTCCGCGCCGCACTGTAAATCCCCGTAAATTTTGTTGTTGCTGGACAGCTTGCCGTCCAGCCTTCAGAATGCCCGCCGGAAAATATGAATCTCGCGTAGTGATTCGCTCGTTCTTTCTCCCGCGCGCGGGAGAAAGAACGAGAGAGGGCTTTGCGGGCGAGGATACGCATGGATAAAGTCGGCAAATACGAGATCGTCAAGGAATTGGGGCGCGGTGCGACCAGCACGGTGTACCTTGCGCTCGACCCGTTCAACCAGCAGCAAATCGCGCTCAAGGTATTCAATCTGGATGTCCTGCACGATACCACGCGAGCCAGGGCCTACCGCAAGCTGCTGTTAACCGAGGCCTCGCTCGCCGGGAAATTGTCGCACCCGCACATCGTCAAAATTTTCGACGCCGTGATGGAGGGCGACCTGAATTACATGGTGATGGAGTACGTCGAAGGCGAGACGCTGGAGAAATACGGCGAAGTCGACCACCTGATGCATATCGGACGTATCGCCGAGATCGTCTACAAGTGCTGCAAGGCGCTGGAATATGCGCAATACCAGGGCGTTACGCACCGCGACATCAAGCCCGCAAACATCCTGCTTCGCGGCGACAGCGATATCAAGATTTCGGATTTCGGCGCGGCAGTGATCGAGAACCAGCAAAGCACGCAGGTCAGCGGCGTCGGTTCGCCCGCGTACATGTCGCCGGAACAGATCAGGGAGCAGCCGCTGACGCACCAGACCGACATCTATTCGCTCGGCGTGACGATGTATCGCCTGCTTACCGGCAAGCTGCCGTTCGATGCGGCCAACAGTTACAGCATGATCTACCAGATCATGAATATCAACCCGCATGCACCCAGCACTTTCCGGCCGGAAATCCCGACCGAGCTGGACGCTATTGTGCTGCGTGCGATGAACAAGGATCTGGCGCAACGCTACCAGACCTGGGACGAGTTCGCGCGCGACCTGGTGTCATTCATCAGCTTTAGCGCGCCGCAGCAGGACGAAATATTCGATACCGAAAAATTCAATACTTTGCGCGAGTTGAACTTCTTCTGCAATTTCAGCGATGTCGAGTTGTGGGAAGTGCTGCGGATCAGCGATTGGCACAAGGTGCCCAAGGATGAATCGATCGTGCATGAAGGCGAGGAGGGGGTGAATTTCTTCGTCATCGCCAACGGCTCGGTGCTGGTGCTCAAGCAGGGCCGGCTGCTGAGCTTGCTGCATCGCGGCGATTGTTTCGGCGAAATGGCGCATCTTTCCGGCAAGGATGCGCATCGTTCCACCGATGTCGTGTCCAAGACCGAAGTTGTCCTGATCGAAATCAACCCCGAGGTACTATCGCGCGCCTCGGCGAATTGCCGCTTCCAGTTCAGCGAGGCGTTCCTGGGAATGCTGGTAAAGCGGTTGTCCATGGCGAACACGCGCATTTCGCGCTTGCTGAGCGACGATAAGGAAGATGAGTAGCTTCTTGCGAAGGGAAAATTCTCGCGTGAATGACCTAACTTTCGATGTCGAACTGGATGTGCGGCGGCTGGCTTGTCCGCTCCCCATCCTGCGCGCCAAGAAAGCGTTGGCATTCATGAGCAGTGGCCAGGTTCTGAAAGTGGTGGCTACGGACAAGGGTTCGCCCAAGGATTTTGTGGATTTCTGCGGCAAGACCGGCAACGATTTGCTTTCTTCAACGGAGCAGGGCGGCGAATTCATTTTTCTGATCCGCCGCCGCTGAGTAAACGACCTGTAGGAGCGCGATTTATCGCGCGATGAAATCACGATACGAAATCGCGCAGCATAGCTGCGCTCCTACATGGGTTACCCCAGCTTCCTGCGCTGCGCCTGCAACTGCACCAGCGTCGTCCCGAACTCTTCCAGACGTTTCTTCTCCTGCTCCACCACCGCCGCCGGTGCGCGCGCGACGAAACTCTCGTTGCCCAGCTTGGCGTTCGCCTTGGTGATTTCGTTGGAAAGGCGCGCGATCTCCTTGTCCAGACGCTCGCGTTCTGCTGCCACGTCGATTTCCACTTTCAGCATCAGCTTGAAATTGCCGACGATGGATACCGGTGCATCGCCTTCCGGCAGTTCGGCGACGACCTGCACTTCGCTGAGTTTGCCGAGGCTGCTGATGTAGGGCGCAAGCGCGTTCAATGTCGTTGCATCACCGGCCGCAATCAGCGGCACGCGCGCGGCGGGGGACAGGTTCATCTCGCTGCGCAGGCTGCGGCAGGCGGTGGTGAGTTCCTGCAACAGTGCGACCTGCGCGCTGGCGGCTGCGTCGATCTTGTTGCTGTCGGCCTTGGGATAGGCTTGCAGCATGATGCTGTCGCCCTTGGCATTCGCCATCGGCGCGACCGACTGCCACAACTCCTCGGTGATGAACGGGATGATGGGGTGAGCAAGACGCAGGATAGTTTCCAGCACGCGTACCAAAGTTCTGCGCGTCCCGCGTTGTTGCGCTTCGTTGCCATTCATCTGCACCTTGGCCAGTTCTACATACCAGTCGCAATAAGTGTTCCACACCAGTTCATAAACAGCGCGCGCGGCCATGTCGAAACGGTAGTCGGCGAAGTGCGTCGCCATCTCGGCTTCGGTCTTTTGCAACTCACTGATCATCCACTTGTCGGCAGCCGAGAATTCCAGCGGCAGCGATTCATCCTGCCCCACATCCTTCCCATCGCAGTTCATCAGCACAAAGCGCGTGGCGTTCCACAGTTTGTTGCAGAAGTTGCGGTAGCCTTCGCAGCGCTGCATGTCGAATTTGATGTCGCGACCGGGCGAGGCGAGCGAGGCGAAAGTGAACCTTAAAGCATCCGTTCCGAACGCGGGGATGCCTTCCGGGAATTCGCGGCGGGTGCGCTTCTCGATCTTCTCGGCATCCTTCGGATTCATCAGGCCCGTGGTGCGTTTCTTCACCAGTTCTTCGATGCCGATGCCGTCGATCAAATCTATGGGGTCGAGCACGTTGCCTTTGGACTTGGACATCTTCTGGCCTTCCGCATCGCGGATCAGGCCGTGCACGTAAACATCCTTGAACGGGATCCTGCCGGTGATGTGCTTGGTCATCATCACCATGCGCGCCACCCAGAAGAAGATGATGTCGAAACCGGTGACCAGCACGGAGGAAGGCAGGTATTGCTTCACGAACGCGTTTTGCGCGTCGAACGGTTTGCCTTCTTCCCAATCCAGCGTGGAGAACGGCCACAGCGCGGAAGAGAACCAGGTGTCGAGCACGTCGTTGTCGCGGTCTAGCTGTCCGGCATAACCGGCCTTGTCGGCCAGCTTGCGCGCTTCCTCTGCATCGCGCGCGACGAACACTTCGCCGTTCACGCCGTACCAGGCGGGAATCTGGTGACCCCACCACAGTTGGCGCGAGATGCACCAGTCCTGGATGTTATTGAGCCACTGGTTGTAGGTGTTGACCCAGTTCTCGGGGTGGAACTTGATCTCGCCGGAGCTCACGCATTCCAGCGCCTGTTCGGTGATGGATTTGCCCTCAGAGCCTGCCTTGCTCATCGCGACGAACCACTGGTCGGTCAGCATCGGCTCGATCACCACGCCGGTGCGGTCGCCGCGCGGCACTTTCAGTTTGTGCTTGTCGGCCTTGATAAACAGGCCGGCCGCTTCGAGGTCGGCGCAGATCTGCTTGCGCGCGGCGAAGCGGTCCATGCCCTGATATTGTTTGGGCGCGTGTTCGTTGATCTTCGCATCCAGCGTGAGGATGGAGATCATGTCCAGCTTGTGGCGCTGTCCCACGGCATAGTCGTTGAAGTCATGTGCATGCGTGACCTTCACCACGCCGGTGCCGAATTCCTTGTCTACGTAGTCGTCGGCGATGACCGGGATGGTGCGGCCGCACAACGGCAGCGTGACCTGCTTGCCGATCAGGTGCTTGTAGCGCTCGTCCTCGGGATGCACCATCACCGCGACGTCGCCCAGCATGGTTTCGGGGCGGGTGGTCGCGACGACCAGGTGGCCTGAGCCATCCGCCAGCGGATACTGGATGTGGTACATGAAACCGTCTTCTTCTTCCTGTACCACTTCGAGGTCGGAGACGGCGGTGTGCAGTTTCGGGTCCCAGTTCACCAGGCGCTTGCCGCGATAGATCAGGCCTTCGTTGAACAGACGCACGAAGGTCTCAGTGACGGTCTTGTTCAGTTTCGGATCCATGGTGAAACGTTCGCGCGACCAGTCGGGCGAGGTGCCGAGGCGGCGCATCTGCTGGGTGATGGTGTTGCCGGAATATTCCTTCCACTCCCACACCTTTTCGATGAATTTCTCGCGGCCGAGGTCGTGGCGCGAGATACCCTGCGCGTCGAGCTGGCGTTCGACCACGATCTGCGTGGCGATGCCCGCATGGTCGGTGCCCGGTTGCCACAGGGTGTTGTCGCCCTTCATGCGGTGGTAGCGGGTGAGCGCATCCATCAGCGTCTGGTTGAAGCCGTGGCCCATGTGCAGCGTGCCGGTGACGTTGGGGGGCGGCAGCTGGATGCAGAAATTCTCTTTCTTCGAGGCATCGAGTCCGGCCTTGAAGTAACCGGCGTTTTCCCAGGTGGGGTACCAGCGGGATTCGATGTCTTTTGGGTCAAAACTTTTTGCGAGTTCCATTACGGTCTTTACGGGTGAGTTGGGTGCGTCGGAAAGGGCGGGATTATACAGGGGCGGGCGACAATTGTAGGATGGGTGGAGCGAAGCGATACCCATCAATTGGATGCGAAAAACGATGGGTATCGCTTCGCTCCACCCATCCTGCTGCGGCGTTTTATGCTTTGCGCAGGTCGAAGTGGCGCAGTTCGTAGCCTCTATCCTTGTAGAACTTGTAGCGCTCGCGCCCCTGTTTTGCGTCCTCGTCGTCCTGGCTGACGATCTCGATGACGCGCTCGAAACGGCTGAAGAACGGCAGACATTCGTTGTGCAGACTGATGAGCAACTCGGAATGGGGGAAGGACTCGTCGCGTCCGATGACCACCGGCAGGGTGGCCGCATCAGCCTCATTGCTGTGGCAATGGGGCATGAAGGCCGTGGCGGGGAAGTGCCACAACAGTTGGTCAAGCTTGTGGGCGGTGGCTTCGTCAGGCGCGTGCAGCAGCACGCGCAGGCCGTTCTGCATCGCTTTGTGACTCAGTTGGCAGGCAGTTCTGAGTTTGTCTTCCGAGCCGGTATAAAAGTCAATTTTGGTCATGCCATTCCATTTCGAGTTGGATGTAGGAGCCCGAAGTCATCGCGCAATGAATTGCGCTCCTACATCGGGTCTGTTTCAGGCTTACTTGGCGGCGGCTCGATTAATCAAATACTGCGTCAACAACGGTACCGGACGTCCCGTTGCGCCTTTTTCCTTGCCCGACTTCCAAGCCGTGCCCGCGATATCCAGGTGTGCCCAGCGGTAGTCCTTGGTGAAGCGTGCGAGGAAACAGGCCGCCGTGATGGTGCCGCCCGCGCGGCCGCCGATGTTCGCCATGTCGGCGAAGTTGCTGTCCAGCAGCGGCTGGTAGTCTTCCCACAGCGGCAGTTGCCAGATGCGGTCATGCGATTGTTCGCCCGCGGCCAGCAGTTCCACGGCGAGCTTGTCTTCGTTGGCGAACATGCCGCTGGCGACATGGCCCAGCGCAATGACGCAGGCGCCGGTGAGCGTGGCGATGTCGATGACGGTGTCCGGGTTGAACTTCTTGGAGTAGGTCAGCGCGTCGCACAAAATCAGGCGGCCTTCGGCGTCGGTGTTGAGGATCTCGACGGTCTGGCCGGACATGGAGGTGACGATGTCGCCGGGCTTGGTGGCCTTGCCGCCGGGCAGGTTCTCGCAGGTCGGGATCACGCCGACCACGTTGAGCTTCAGCCCCATCTCGGCGATGGCCTGCAGGGTGCCGAGCACGCTTGCTGCGCCGCACATGTCGTATTTCATCTCGTCCATTTCGGGGCCGGGCTTGAGCGAAATGCCGCCGGAATCGAAGGTGATGCCCTTGCCGACCAGCACGATGGGTTTCTGCGTTTTGGCCGCGCCGGAGTATTCCATGGTGATCAGCTTGGCCGGCTGTTCGCTGCCGCGGGTGACGGAGAGCAAGGAGCCCATGCCCAGCTTCTGCATGGCTTTCTCGTCCAGCACAGTGGTCTTGATGTTCTTGTGCGCCTTGCCCAGCGCCAGCGCCTTGGCGGCGAGGTAGCTCGGGGTGCAGATGTTGCCCGGCAGGTTGCCCAGCGTCTTGGTGAGTTCCATGCCGCGCGCGGTGGCGGCGGTCTGGTCGAGCACGTTCTTCAGTGCGGCGGCCGGTTTTTCCAGCGTGGCAAATGCAATACTCTTCAGCGTGGCTGGTTTGGACGGCTTGCTCTTCATGCCGTCGGCGCGGAAAGCCTGCTCGGCCGCCGTGAATACCGCCTGCTTGATGACCCACGCAGCATCCTTGCCCACACCTTCGTCCACGATATACAGCGTGGCATCCTTGGCGGGGGTGGCGTTCAATGCGCTGAAGGTCGCGCCCAGAATTTCCAGGCTGGTCTTGTGGTTGAGTTCGCTGGCCTTGCCCAAGCCGACCAGCAGCACGCGCTCTGCGGCAACGCCGGGCAGTTTGTGCAACAGCAAGGTGGACGCGGACTTGCCGGTCATGTCGCCGCGCTCGATGACATCGCTGAGCGCGTGCTTGGCCGCCTTGTCGAGCACTTGCGCCGCCGTCGACAGTTTGCCGCCGTCGAACACGCCGACCACCACGCAACCGCTCTTCAGTTTTTCCGGACTGCCTTGTTTTATGCTAAATTCCACGCGCTTCTCCTCAATAAACTCATATTTGCCACCGATGCCGGATTATCCGCAATCCCCACCACTAAAGTCAAAGAAGCCGCGCGTGCATGGCATCTTTTATTGGTCGCTGGTGCGCGAATTCGCGAGCACGGGTTTGCTGGTGTCCTCCATTCTGCTGGGCATCGTCGTGTTTACCCAGTTGATCCGCCTGTTGGGCGAGTCGGTCAGCGGTTTGCTCGCGGTGGATGGGGTGCTCGCGATGATGGGCTTCAGCGCGATCAACTATTTGCCGGTTTTGCTCTCCATCAGCCTGTTCCTGTCGGTGCTGCTGACGCTGACGCGCAGCTACCGCGATAGCGAGATGGTGGTGTGGTTCTCTTCCGGCGTCGGGCTGACGCGCTGGATACGCCCGGTGCTGGGGTATGCCGTGCCGGTGACGCTGGTGATTGCGCTGCTGAGCCTGGTGCTGTCGCCATGGGCCTTGTCCAAGGCGGAAGAATTCAGGCGCAGGCTGGACAGCCGCGACGACGTGGCGGCGGCAACGCCGGGGGCTTTCCGCGAATCGAAACAGGCCGACCGCGTGTTCTTCCTTGAAGACGTGGATGTGGAGAAAAAGCGCGTTGGCAACATCTTCGTGCAGTCCGTGCAGAACGGCAAAGAAGGCACGATGGTCGCCAAGGAGGGTTTTCAGGAGACGGCCGCCAATGGCGACCGGTTTCTGGTGATGCTCAACGGCACGCGTTACGAGGGAGTTCCCGGCCAGGCTGATTTCAGGATCGTCGAATTCGAGCGTTATGCCATGCGCATCGAGCCGGTCGAATTGCGGAAAGAAAGGCCGAATTACAAGGCATTTCCGACCAGGCTTCTGTTGCAGGATCCGAATCCGTGGAATATGTCGGAGTTGGAGTGGCGTATCGGTTTGCCGCTCAGCGCGCTGATTCTGGCGCTGCTGGCCATCCCGCTGAGTTACGTGAACCCGCGCGCTGGGCGCTCGCTCAATCTGATCATCGCCATCGTTACCTATATGTTCTATAACAACATGATCAGCGTGACCAATTCCTGGGTTGGGTACGGCAAGGTCAGTGCGACAGTCGGTCTGCTGAGCATCCACTCGTTGATGATATTGGTGACGTTGCTGATGTTCTACCATCGCTCGTCGGTATCTGTCTGGCGCAGGTGGAAGAGATGAGGCTGCTCACCGGGTATTTGCGGCGGGAAATCTACGCCAGCATCGCGCTGGTGTTTGCGGCCCTCATCATGCTGTTTGCCTTGCTCGACCTGATCAACGAACTGAATATGATGGGGCGCGGCGATTACAAATTGGGGCATGTGATGCTGTTTGTGATGCTCACTATTCCCGGTCATGTGTACGAGTTGTTCCCGGTTGCGGTGCTGATCGGAACAATTTTTGCCATGGTGCAGATGGCGGCCAATTCGGAACTGACGGTGTATCGCAGTTCCGGCGTTTCGCTCAAGCAGATGATCATGGCGCTGCTCAGGATCGGCCTGCCGCTGGTGATACTGTGCTTTTTGTGCGGCGAATTCGTTGCTGCACCGAGCGAACGCCTGGCACAGCAAATAAAATTGAAGGCGCAGAACATGCAGGTCACCGCAAAGGAGTTCCGTTCCGGCGTCTGGGTGAAAGACGAACGCAGTTTTGTAAATGTTAAGGGAGTGCTGCCGGATACGTCATTGATGGGGATCAACATCTATGAGTTCGACGACAGTTATCACTTGCGCAGCATTATCGCTGCGGAACATGCTTCCTACCTGGAGGGCCAGCGCTGGCAACTGGAGAGCGTCAAGCAGACGCGTTTCGAGAATCGTATTGCCATTGTCGACAATCGCCCCCTGGCGGAATGGCATTCCTCCCTGAACCCGGATATTTTGAGCGTGTTGCTGGTGGTGCCCGAGCAGATGTCGGCCTGGAACCTGTATCAATATACCGGGCATCTGCGCGACAACCACCAGAAGACCGCGCGCTACGAGATCGCAATGTGGAACAAGCTGGTCTATCCGTTCGCGGTGCTGGTGATGATGCTGCTGGCTTTGCCGTTTTCGGCTTACCAGCGTCGTGAAGGCGGCATCAGCGGCAAGATATTCATGGGCATCGTGCTGGGTTTGAGTTTCCACTTTGTGGGCAGGCTGTTTGCCAACGTCGGCGCTTTGAACGATTGGTCGCCGTTGTTGAGTGCCACGGCGATGAGCTGGATGTTTCTGGCGCTGGCGTTGTGGATGCTCTGGCGCACCGAGCGGCGGTAGCCGTTGGTCAACTGCCTTGCCACAGCATCGGCGGGCGATGGCTACTGATGGGGGGCGACGGGTGCCTGCGACTCTTGCTGTTCGCGCACCATTTTTTTGACTTCTTCGCGTTTTTCCGGCGGAACCTTACTGAATGCCTTGTATTTTTCGCGGGCGCGCTGCCGCTGCTCGGGGGTGAGTTTGCTCCAGGCTTCCATACGCGAGTGCAGGCGCTGCCGTTTCTGGGCATCCAGCTTGGGATAGTGCTTGGCGATCGCCAGAAAATTGGTTTGCTGCGCCTCGGATAAGGTATGCCAGGTGCTGGACAAGGGTGCAAGCGCTTCCTTCTGTTGCGGGTTCAAGCTTGCCCAGGTCTGGGCGGCGGCCGCCAAAGGCAGGCACGACAGCACCAGAAGCGCGATGGACAGGTATATACGCGACAAAGCAGGCATCGGGCAATCCACCGTTAATCGACGAACATGTCGACCGGCAAATCGTCGGTCAGGATGGCGATGTCCAGCTCGACATGGTCGCGTTCGGTGGCGTGTTGGCAATAGGAAATGCTGCCCAGCAGTACTGCTGCGAACAGCATGGCAATTCCGAAACCGAGTGTTTTATGGCCGGAAAGAGAACGATGGCCGGTCAGTCCGTGTTGCGTCAGCCACGCAAGCACGGGAACTTGTCGCGGTTTTTGCTGATATTTCAGCGCCGAACGGCGGGCGGATTGCAGATCGTCCAGCGTGTTCTGGTCGAGCCGTTCAGCGGAACGGTTGAGCAACCGTCCGATCTCGTGGGTCTTCAATTTGCGGGTCATGACAGGTCGATTCCTTTCTCTCTCAGTATAGCGGAGAGTGCGTGGGTGGCGCGCGAGCAGTGCGTCTTCACACTGCCCTCGGAACACCCCATGACGGCAGCCGTTTCGGCTGTGTCCAGTTCCTCCCAATAACGCAACAGGAAGGCTTCGCGTTGACGCGGCGGGAGTTTACCCAGTGCTTTCTCGATCTCCGCAACTAGCTGGGATTGGGCCAGGGACTCTTCCGGGCCCGCTGGCTGGCTTTCATTGCCATCATCCTGCAGGGTGTCCAATGGGTCGAACGCATCCTCCTCCTGTCGCGGCGTAAACGACGAAAACAGGGTCGTCCAGAACGTGCGCACCTTCTGGCGGCGGTAATGGTCGCGGATGGTGTTTTGCAGAATACGCTGGAACAACAAGGGGAATTCTTCTGCCGGGCGATCCCCGTAGCGCTCGGCGAGTTTCAACATGGCATCCTGCACGATGTCCAGCGCTGCATGCCGGTCGCGAACTGCGAATTGCGCCTGTTTGAAGGCGCGTCGTTCCACCAGAAGGAGGAATTCGGAAAGTTGCAGTGGCGTGGACAGTTTCGATGACTCCCGATTGAACGGGGCGGATACTAGCAAATTCGCCCGCCGATTAGGGATTTCAGCCGTTTCGGAGCCTTTCAGGGGTTGACCAAAACGCTGCCAGCCTTTATCTTGCTCGGTCTTTCATGTGTTTTATCAAGGTAGTGGATTCATGGAACTGACAGGCGCAGAAATTACCATCCGCTGTTTGCAGGAAGAAGGGGTCGAATATGTTTTCGGCTACCCCGGCGGCGCGGTGTTGTTCATCTACGATGAGCTGTTCAAGCAGGAGCAGGTCAAGCATGTGCTGGTGCGCCACGAGCAGGCCGCGGTGCATGCCGCCGACGGCTATGCCCGTTCCACCGACAAGGTCGGCGTGGCGCTGGTGACCTCCGGTCCCGGCGTGACCAATGCCGTCACCGGTATCGCCACGGCCTATCTCGATTCCATCCCGCTGGTGGTGATCAGCGGCCAGGTGCCGACCAGCTATATCGGCGAAGATGCCTTCCAGGAAGTGGATGCGGTCGGCATCACGCGTCCCTGCGTAAAGCACAATTTCCTCGTCAAGGACGCCAAGGACATCGCGGCGACGCTGAAAAAGGCGTTTTATCTGGCCAAGAGCGGACGTCCCGGGCCGGTGCTGGTGGATATACCCAAGGATGTATCAAATCAGAAAGCGGAGTATTCCTACCCCGCGACGGTGAGCATTCGCTCCTACAACCCGCAGGTTCAGGGCGACATCGGCCAGATCAAGCGCGCGGCCCAGCTACAATTGACCGAACTGGTGCGCCTGCTGGGCGCGCCCTGCACCAACACGCTGATGGGGCTGGGCGGCTTTCCGGCCAGCGACCAGCAATTCGTCGGCATGCTGGGCATGCACGGCACCTACGAAGCCAACATGGGCATGCAGAACTGCGACGTGCTGCTGGCCGTGGGCGCGCGTTTCGACGACCGCGTGATCGGTAACGTGGCGCATTTCAACTCGGTGCCGCGCAAGATCATCCATATCGACATCGACCCGGCCTCCATCTCCAAACGGGTGAAGGTGGATGTGTCCATCGTCGGCGACGTGGCGAATGTAGTGTCCGACCTGCTGTCGGTGCTGAACAGCAGCAAGCAGAAACCCGATGCGGCGGCCCTGAAGGATTGGTGGAAGCAGATAGCCGAGTGGCGCAGTGCGAATTCGCTGAGCTACAAAAACTCCAGCGAGCTCATCAAGCCGCAATACGTGATCGAAACCCTGCATAAAATCACCGGTGGCGACGCCTTTGTGACTTCCGACGTCGGCCAGCACCAGATGTGGGCGGCGCAGTACTACAAGTTCAACCAGCCGCGCCGCTGGATCAATTCCGGCGGCCTCGGCACGATGGGGTTCGGCCTGCCTGCAGCGATGGGCGTGCAACTGGCGCACCCGGGCGCGACGGTGGCCTGCGTGACCGGCGAGGGCAGCATCCAGATGAACATTCAGGAACTGTCCACCTGCAAGCAGTACCGTCTGCCGATCAAGGTGATTGCGCTGAACAACCGCTACCTGGGCATGGTGCGCCAGTGGCAGGAGTTTTTCCACGGCAACCGCTACTCGCAGTCCTACATGGACGCGCTGCCGGACTTCGTGAAACTGGCCGAAGCCTATGGCCATGTTGGCATCCTGGTCGAGAAGCCTTCCGATGTGGAAGGCGCGCTGAAGGAGGCGTTCGCGCGCAAGGACGATCTGGTGTTCCTGGACTTCCGCACCGACTCGACCGAGAACGTGTACCCCATGGTTCCCGGCGGCAAGGGCTTGTCCGAAGTGATTCTGGCGGAGGATCTGTAATGCGACACATCATCTCCTTGCTGATGGAAAACGAAGCCGGTGCGCTGTCGCGCGTGGCGGGCCTGTTCTCGGCGCGCGGCTACAACATCGAGTCGCTCACCGTGGCGCCGACCGAAGACCCGACCATGTCGCGCATGACCATCGTCACCAGCGGCTCCGACGACGTGATCGAGCAGATCAACAAACAGCTCAACAAACTGGTGGATGTGGTGACGGTGATGGACCTGACCGACGGCGACCATATCGAGCGCGAGTTGATGCTGGTCAAGGTGCGCGCAACCGGTAACGACCGCGAAGAACTGAAACGCATGACCGATATTTTCCGCGGCCGTGTCATCGATGTTTCGGACAAGACTTACACCATCGAACTGACCGGAACAGAGCACAAGCTGGATCGTTTCCTGCAAGCGATCGACCATACCCTGATTCTGGAAACGGTCCGTACCGGCGCATCCGGCATCGGGCGCGGCGACCGGATTTTGAAGCTTTAAACAGGTAGGGTGGGCACGTTGTTTGTGCCCACGCGGGGATTAGAGCTCACGCGTGGGCACAAGAAACGTGCCCACCCTACATTAAATATATTTTTACTGAGAGGCCAACATGAAAGTTTATTACGACAAAGACGCAGACCTGTCCCTGATCAAGGGCAAACAAGTGACCATCATCGGCTACGGCTCGCAAGGCCATGCCCACGCGCAGAACCTGAAGGAATCGGGTGTCAGCGTGACGGTCGGCCTGCGCAAGGGCGGCGCATCGTGGAAGAAGGTCGAAGCGGCCGGCATCAAGGTCGCTGAAGTGGCCGATGCGGTGAAGAACGCCGACGTGGTGATGATGCTGTTGCCGGACGAGAACATCCCCGATGTCTACAACAAGGACGTCGCTCCGAACATGAAGGCTGGCGCCGCGCTGGCGTTCGCGCACGGCTTCAACGTGCACTACAACCAGGTCGTGCCGCGCGCCGACGTGGACGTGATCATGATCGCCCCGAAAGGCCCCGGCCACACCGTGCGTTCCGAATACCTCAAGGGCGGCGGCGTGCCCACGCTGATCGCCGTGTATCAGGACAAGTCCGGCAAAGCCAAGGACATCGCATTGTCCTATGCAGCTGCCAACGGCGGCACCAAGGGCGGCGTGATCGAGACCAACTTCCGCGAAGAGACCGAAACCGACCTGTTCGGCGAACAAGCCGTGCTGTGCGGTGGCGCAGTGGAACTGGTGAAAGCCGGTTTTGAGACGCTGACCGAAGCCGGTTACGCGCCCGAGATGGCCTACTTCGAGTGCCTGCACGAACTGAAGCTGATCGTCGACCTGATGTACGAGGGCGGCATCGCCAACATGAACTACTCCATCTCCAACAACGCGGAGTATGGCGAGTATGTCACCGGCCAGCGCGTGATCGCCGATCAGGCGCGCGCCGCGATGAAGGAATGCCTGAAGAACATCCAGAACGGTTCCTACGCCAAGCAGTTCATCCTGGAAGGCCGCACCAACTATCCGGAGATGACTGCACGCCGCCGCTTGAACGCAGAGCATCCGATCGAAGTCGTGGGCGGCCAGTTGCGCGCGATGATGCCGTGGATCGCCAAGAACAAGCTGGTCGATCAATCGAAAAACTAATATTGGAAAGTAGTAAGTAGTAAGTGGGTAGTTGCACCAACTCCCACTTACTCCACTTCACCTCAATCACTACTCACCACTTACTACTCCCTATGAATCAATATCCCCACCCCATCATCGCCCGCGAGGGCTGGCCGTTTCTGGCAATTTCACTGGTTTTGGCCATCGCGGCAACAGCATGGTGCGCGACCTGGTCCATCCCGCTGTGGATCATCTTCGTGTTCGTGTTGCAGTTCTTCCGCGACCCGGCGCGCGCGATTCCGCAAGAAGCGGGTGCCGTGTTGTCGCCCTGCGACGGGCGCGTGATCAAGGTCGAGCGTGCGCAAGACCCTTATGCCCAACGCGAAGCGATCCTGGTCAGCGTGTTCATGAATGTGTTCAACGTGCACTCCAACCGCAGCCCAGCCGACGGCACGGTAGAAAAAGTGCAATATTTCCCCGGTAAATTCGTGAATGCCGATCTGGACAAGGCCTCGAGCGAGAACGAACGCAATGCCGTGGTACTCAAGACGACCGACGGGCAAACCGTGACCTTCGTGCAAGTGGCCGGGCTGATCGCGCGCCGCATCCTGTGTTACATCAAGGCGGGCGATGTGCTGGCACGCGGCCAGCGGTACGGCTTTATCCGTTTCGGCTCCCGCGTGGACGTGTACCTGCCGCTCGGTGCTACCGTTAAGGTCGGCATCGGTGATAAAGTGTCCGCCACGACAACAATTTTGGCCAAGCTCTAACCCATGACCGACCCGAACCTGCGTAAACACATCGACCTGCGTCGGCGCAGCATCTACCTGCTGCCCAACCTGTTCACCACCGCTGCGCTGTTTGCCGGGTTCTATGCCATCGTGCAGGCGATGAACAGCAAGTTCGAGTACGCCGCCGTGGCCATCTTCATTGCCATGGTGCTGGACGGCCTGGACGGGCGCGTGGCGCGGCTGACGCACACGCAGAGCGAATTCGGCGCGGAGTACGACAGCCTGTCCGACATGGTGTCGTTCGGTGTCGCCCCGTCCATCCTGATTTACGAATGGGCGTTCCGCGATCTGGGCAAGTGGGGCTGGTTCGCCGCCTTCATCTATTGCGCGGGAGCGGCGTTGCGCCTGGCGCGTTTCAACACCAATATCGATGTGGTCGACAAGCGCTACTTCCAGGGCTTGCCCAGCCCCGCGGCTGCCGCGCTGGTGGCGGGCTTCGTCTGGGTGATGCTGGACAACCGTTTTACCGGTTTCGAATTGCGCTGGTATGCCGCCGCATTGACGGTGTTCGCGGGCCTGAGCATGGTCAGCAGCCTCAAGTACTACAGTTTCAAGTCGATCAACATGCGCAAGAGCGTGCCGTTCATCGTCATTTTCATGTTCGCGTTGTTCTTCATCCTGGTGTCGGTCGATCCGCCGTTGCACCTGTTCCTGCTGTTCTTCGGCTATTGCCTGTCGGGCTACGTGATGTGGTTGCTGAGCCTGCGCAAGCCGAAGATCATCCCGCCTGCGGATCAGCCTTAGCTTTGCATAGCCATTCGACTAGGCTGTCAAAATACGCCAGCCAAGTACACCCGCCAGGGGTACGCCGTGGTTGTAAGGGGCTAATAACAAAGTCAGGCAATCCGTAACCAGCCAAAGGCTGGACGGAATTGACACAGCCCCAACAACACACGCAGGCTGGTTAGCGTTGCCAGAGTGTCTCTGTCTGCCCCGCTTCGCGGTTCAACACCCGGCAGAGTATGAACAACAGGTCGGAAAGCCGGTTGAGATATTGCAGCCCCTCGCGAGGGGCTGTTTCATTTTGCACGAATTGAAAATAATCGCGCTCGGCCCGCCGCGCAGCACAGCGGGCGATATGGCATAGCGCGGCGGCGCGGGTGCCGCCGGGCAGGACGAATTCCCTGAGCGGCGGCAGGTCGGCATTGTAGTGGGCGATCGCCTCGTCCAGGCGGACGAGCTTGGCGGCAGCGAACGGCGCGCCGGGCGAGGCGAGCATCCCGCCGAAATCGAACAGGTCGTTCTGGATGCGCAGCAACTCCAGCCGGACCGGCTCCGGCATCGTTTCGGCGAGCAGCACACCGAGATGGCTGTTGAGTTCGTCCACGCTGCCGATGGCGGCGATGCGCGGATGATCCTTGGGCAGGCGAGAACCGTCGGCCAGGCCGGTCGTGCCGTCGTCGCCGGTACGCGTGGTGATCCTGGACAGCCTCATTGTTTCTCCAGACAGGAAATATAGACCGCCGCGTCCGGCGCGGTCTTGTTGCGCTGCGCCTGCCAGATCATCTCGCCCAGACAGTCCATGATCGCGTGCTGCGCCTCGTGTTCCGACTCATACTTTTGCGTCAACCGCACAAATTGTTCGCGGATGCCGTGCGGCTGGCCGATGCCGATTTGTTCCTCGATGGTCAGGTGCATCATCAGGTGCAGGAAGGGATTCACCGCGTTGCCGTCCGGCGCGTAGTCCTTATCCCGATAGCTTTCCGCATCGCCGAACAGGTCATGGTATTCCGGGTGCCTGGCGATCAGTTGTGCGGCGAGGTCTTCCAGCGGCGTGAGCAACTCCCCGGCGCAGCGTTTGCGCCAGGATTCGAACAGGAAACTTCTTGCTTCGTCGCGGGTCGGGTTGTACATGCGAGGCACCTTGATATTGCGCGGGATTGTCCTTGCTACAGACGCATCCGTCAACGCGCTCGAGCGTTTCTGCACTATCACGAAGGCCTATTGGCCGGCTGCCTTCGGGTATAAAGTAGCACTTGCCGGGCGGCCAATCGGAGAAATGCACATGAAGGAGGCGACTATGAAGAATGCAATTACAGACGGTTCTGGCGACTCGATGATTTTTACGGCGACGCTGTTGAGTTCGAAGCGCATCACGCCCGAGTCCTCGCGGGAAGAAGTCAGGCAACTGGTCTTCCGCACCGATAATCTTTATTTCGACAGCAAGGTGGGGACTTGCATCCGCGTCCTCGCCCCAGGCCAGTACGGCAACACCTATCATCCCCGGCTCTATTCAATTGCCGACAGCGACCAGACCGGCGAGGGGGCACAGTTCGAGATTTGCGTCTGCCGCTGTTTCTACGTGGATGAAGCCAGCGGCGAAGAATACGGCGGCGTTGCCTCAAACTACCTGTGCGATCTCAAGCCGGGCAGCACGATCAAATTTTCCGGGCCGGTCGGCTACCCGTTCCTTGCCCCCGAAAACCCCAATGCCGACCTGCTGATGATCGGCATGGGAACCGGCATTGCGCCGTTCCGCGGACTGATCCGCATGATCTACCAGCAGCATGGCGGCTGGAAAGGCAAAGTGCGGCTGTTCCATGGCGCGCGCACCGGCCTGGAATCGCTGTACATGAACGAGGCCAACAACGACATCGGCAACTACATCGACCAGCCGACCTTCAAGGCCTTCCAGGCCGTGAGTCCGCGCCCCGCCTTCAATGCGCCCATCGCACTGGACAGGGCGCTGGAACAGAATGCGGCCGAGGTCTGGGAAATAATGAACAGTGCGGACAGCCGGGTCTACGTGGCGGGAATGAAACAGATGCTGGACATGATCGCCAGGGCGATGGAAAACATCGCTGGATCGGCAGATGCCTGGGCGGCGAAGCGCAAAGAACTGGCCGATGCGGGCCGCTGGCTGGAAGTGCTTTATTAGTCCGGCTAAGCGCCCGGACAGGTCAGCCTTTGCGCGGCAGCCTCAAGCGACTGAACAACTGCTCCATCGTGTCGAGCCCCTTCTGCTTCTGCGCTGCGATGTACAGAAGCAAGGCGACCAGTTTCATGCGCCCCTCGCGAATGTGGCTTGTTGAGTTCGGTGTCCTGTTCATGGGGACAGCATACCCTTCCGGATATCGCACGACAATGCGCAGGCAGGGCGGAGTGTTTCGCCACTCCGCGAACATGGGCGAATCCGACAATCAATTTCGCCGGCAAGCCGACTCCTGCAATAGGCATTCCGCCTGTCAGACCAAGGAAGCCTCTTCGCTTGCCTGCTTTCCGGTTTCGCGGCGCGACAGCGCACAGCGGTTGCGCCCAAGTTCCAGTTCGCTGGCCTTCGCCTCGTCCACCTGGAGCAGACCCGTGTTGACCCGCCGGATGTCGTCATAGGACGGCGGATGTTCCGGCAAACTTTCCTCGATATAGGTGCTGAAGGCAGCCAGTCCCCGGCTTAGCATCAGCAAACCCTCGTTGTGGCTGCGCAGGACGCCGAGGGTTGCGCGGTAGCAACCCTGCTCGTCTGCCTCGCGCAGGTGGCTGAAGTGGGCCGGGAGCACGATGGTGCGGCCTGGCAACGCCAGCACCCGTTGCAGCGAACTGAAGAGGAGCGGAATCCAGGTCTTTGCCTTCCCGCCCAGATCGGGCCGCCCGATCGACCCGATGAACAATGCGTCGCCACTGAGCAGGAAGCGGTCATCCACCAGCGCATCGATCATGCCGAGCGTATGGCCGGGCAGGTGAAGTGCGCGGACGCTCACCTCACCCAGCTTGAACGTCATTTCGTCCTCCAGGTAACGGAATGGAAATGTCGCCGGCAGCAAGTCGCCGGGATGGATGCTGTCATAAGGATGCAGCCAGTAATCCGCCCCGACCGCCTTCGCCAAGGACACTCCGCCGCTGAGATGATCGGCCTGCAGATGGGTGTCGAGCACGCCTGTGATACGCCAGCCCCGTTCGGCGGCGATGCGGGTGTATATCCCGATATGGCGCGCAGGGTCGACCACCATGGCCTTGCCGCCGCTGGCCAGCAGGTAGCTGAGGCAACCCCGTGCCGGGCGGCTGATCTGCAGGATGGTGAGCCGCGGCGTTTCTTCGATGCCCCTTATTGCATAGTGGTCGCCCCAGGCGACCATCCCGCCCTCCAGGTTGAAGGCCTGATAGCCGAGCCGCCGCAGTCCTTCCGCAACGTGGGGCGAGGTCTCGCCCCTCGCGCATACCGCCAGGATCGGCCCGTTCCGGGGCAGCCTGTCCTTCAACAGTTTCGGGATCGCACGGGCAACTGCAGTGGCGAGCTCTTCGTTCTCGTTCTCAAGGTCGAGCAGATCGTAATAAGGTATGTTGACAGTGTGGATTGGAACCTTGCCCTCGATCTTCCAGGCATTGAATTCACCCTGATTGCGCACATCCAGAATGGCGAACCGGCTGCCTTCGTTGAGATGGTGGTGCAGTTCCGCGGGGCTCCAGACAGGCATCTTGGACTCGGCCATATCATCCTCCTGTTCTGCATAGATGCCGGCGATCATGTTCGATTCATGCCGGCTAACTCATTTGGCATCCCGATTGAAGAGGAGTTCAAATCGAATTGATCCAATCCGGCGGCGAATCTTGCTTACGGCATCAGTCGAAATTTTTCCCTTTGAATTCGCACAAGTCCTGAATGATGCACTCGCGGCATTTCGGCTTGCGCGCCACACACACATAGCGCCCGTGCAGGATGAGCCAGTGATGCGCGTCCTGTTTGAACTCATCCGGCACGAACTTCATCAGTTTCTTCTCGACTTCCACCACGTCTTTTCCGGGCGCGAGGCCGATGCGGTTGCTGATGCGGAAGATGTGGGTGTCGACGGCGATGGTGGGTTCGCCGAAAGCGGTATTCAGGATCACGTTGGCGGTCTTGCGGCCCACGCCGGGCAGGGCTTCCAGAGCTTCGCGCGTCTGCGGCACTTCGCCGCCGTGCTGTTCCAGCAGGATGCGACACATGCGGATGATGTGCTTGCTCTTGGTCTGGTAAAGGCCGATGCGCTGCACGTACTCGCGCAGTCCGGCTTCGCCGAGGTCGAGGATTTTCTGCGGCGTGTTGGCGACGGGAAAGAGTTCGCGCGTGGCGAGGTTGACGCTCTTGTCGGTGGCCTGCGCCGAGAGGATCACCGCGACCAGCAGTTCGAACGGTGTCCTGTGTTCCAGCTCGGTGGTGGGGTGGGGATTGGCCGCTTGCAGCCGCAGGAAGATCTCGCGGCGTTTCGCCGGGTTCATCCTTGCGCGGCTTCCGGGGCAGCTATCGAAGGGGCAGGTTTGCTGCGCGCTTTCTGTTCGGCGCGCAGGTTGAGCCAGTTGCGTCCGGCGATCAGCAGTCCCAGCCCGATGAATGCGCCGGGCGGCAGGATGGCGATGAGGAAACCCTTGTAGTCGGGGATGATGTGCAACACCCAACCCTGCGCCATGTCGCCCAGCGCGAGGTCGATGCCGGAGAACAGCGTGCCTTTGCCCAGCACTTCGCGCATCGCGCCCAGCACGCCCAGCACCGCGGTCAATCCCAGGCCCATGGCAAAGCCATCCAGCGCCGAGGGCAAGGCCGCGTTCTTGGAGGCAAACGCTTCCACGCGCGCCAGCACGATGCAGTTGGTGACGATGAGCGGGATGAAGATGCCGAGCACGACGTAGAGGCCGTACATGTAGGCGTTCATCAGGTATTGCACCACGGTGACCAGCACCGCGATGATGAGGATGAACACCGGGATGCGGATCTCGTTCGGCACGTAGTTGCGTATCGGGGCGATGCTGCCGCTGCTTAGCGCCATCACCAGCGCGGTGGCCAGGCCGAGGCTGACGCCGTTCACCACCGTGCTGCTGACCGCCAGCAGCGGGCACAGCCCGAGCAATTGCACGATGCCGGGATTCTGCTTCCACAAGCCGTTGTGGAGGATGTCTTTATATTCCTGAAGGTTCATTTTGCACTCTCCTTCTGCGCTTCATTTACAACGAACAGCTTGTCGCGGTTCTGCTCGAAGTAGATCAGCGCCTTGTTCACCGCCTTGACCACGGCGCGCGGCGTGATGGTGGCGCCGGCCATGTAGTCGAACTGGCCGCCGTCTTTTTTCACTTTCCAGTCGGCATCTTTATACACCGCGCGCGACTTGCCGTCGAAGCCCTTGATCCAGGGACTCTTGGTGAGTTCGATGTAATCGCCCAGCCCCGGCGTCTCCTTGTGGGTGACGACGCGCACGCCCCCCAGTTCGCCGTTGGCACGCACGGCGAGGATCAGCCGTATCCTGCCGCTGTAGCCGTCCGGCGCGATGGATTCCAGCACCACCGCGGAATCTTCGCCCTTGAGGCGCGCGCGGTAGGCGAGGGTGTCGCCTTCCGTGCCCAGCAACTCGTTCGCCGGGATGCTCAGGGTGTCCCTGATGATGTCGTTGTCGAACAGGGCGGGCGGGACGATCTGGTTGATGAGCTTCAGCTTCTCGGCGTCTTCGCTTTTCTTGATCGCATCGCGCGTCAGGAAGTAGGTCGAAGCCAGGATCGCCGTGGCAAGCACGGAGAAGAACACCAGGTTGACCGCGGTCTGCAGGGTGGAGCGGGCAATGCGCCTCATTTGCCGCCTCCCTTCTTGCCGAATACCCTGGGCTGCGTCCAGATGTCGATCAGCGGGACGCAGATGTTCATCAGCAGCGCGGCGAACGCAATGCCGTCTGGGAAACCGCCGAATGCGCGGATCAGGTAGGTGATGAGGGCCGCACCCGAGGCGTAGATAATCCTGCCCTTGAAGGTGGTCGCTCCGCCGACCGGATCCGTATATATAAAGAATGCGCCCAGCATCGCCGCTCCGGCGAACCAGTGGAACATCGGCGTGACATAGTGAACCGGATCGAGCAGATGGAAGGTGCCGGAAATGACAAACAGGGCGCCGAGAAATACGGCCGGGATGAGCCAGTTGATGACGCGCGTGTAAATCAGGTAGAGCCCGCCGATGGCAAAACCGATGGACACCATCTCGCTGCCCTTGCCGGCCAGCCGCCCGTAGATGGGCATGTCGCGGATATCGTTCGCCGCCAGACCCAGGTGCAACTGCGTCTTCAGCGTGTCCAGCGGGGTCGCCATGGTCAGCGCGTCCAGCGTCAGGCCTGCCGGCAGCACGCCATTGAACATGTAGTTCATCTGTTCGGAGAAGGTCAGCACGATGTCGCCGAGCGGGTGCGGCGTGAGCCAGTGCGTCATGTGCGCCGGGAAGGAGACGATGAGGACGGCATAACCGACCATGGCCGGATTGAACGGGTTATTGCCCAGGCCGCCGTACAGATGCTTGGCAACGGCAATGCCGAAAGCGGTGCCGACGACCACCAGCCACCATGGGGCGAGTGCCGGGATGGAGAGTGCCAGCAGCCAGCCGGTGATGAGGGCGCTGTTGTCGGTCAGGAACGGTTTGAGTGGACGTTGGCGCAGCTTGAGCATGACGGCTTCCGTCGCCAGGGCAGTGATGGACGCGAGCGCGATCGACACCAGGATGGCCGGGCCGAAGTACCACACGTACAGCGCGATGCCCGGAATCAGCGCGATCAGCACGCGCAACATGATCTGGCTGACGCTGCTGGGGGTTGTGATGAAAGGCGATGACCACATGGCTTGGATGTCCCTTAACTTTGTTTTGGCGACTCGTCGTCTGCACCGGCATGAGAAGCGATCTCATGGAACTTGGCGCGCCGCGCTTCGATCTCGGCAATCTCGGCCTGCTGCTGCGGCGTCAAGGCGTCGGTGTTCTTCGGCGGCTCGGTGGCCGCAACCTGTTCCTTGGCGCGCGCAACGGCGGCGTCGATACGCATCTGCAGGGTATCGTCCGGGTCGGCGTTCGGATCGGCAAGCGCCGGTGCGGGGGTGGGCGCCACCGGTTTGGCCGCGACGGCTGCTCTTTCCTTCTGTGCCAGGCGCTCGGCTTTTTCCTGCTTTTCGCGTTCGAGGCGCAGCACGCGAAATTCGTGGCGTTCGCGAGCGATCTCGGCGGCCTGGTGTTCCTGTTCGCGCTGCCAGATTTCGCTCTTGGCAAAACGGTAATACTGAACCAGCGGGATCTGGCTGGGGCAGACATAGGCGCAGGCGCCGCATTCGATGCAGTCGAACAGGCTGTATTCCTGCGTCTTGCCGAAATCCCTGGCCTTGGCGAACCAGTACAGTTCCTGCGGCTGCAGGTCGGCGGGGCAGACATCGGCGCAGCGCGTGCAGCGGATGCAGGGCAGCGCGGGCGGCGGCGGCGGGAACAGCGCGGGCGATGCCTCGATGATGCAGTTGGTCGCCTTGGTCACGCCCACTGCGCCGGAGGGCAGGTCCACGCCCATCATCGGGCCGCCCATGATGTGGCGGTTAGTGTCCGGCTTGTTGCCTGCCTGTTTGACCAGTTCGCTCACCGGGGTGCCGAGCAGAACTTCGTAATTCTGCGGGCGGTCGACATTGCCGGTAACCGTGACGATGCGCGACAGCAGCGGCTCGCCGAAAGTGATCGCGCGCCATACGCAATAGGCGGTGGCGACATTGAAGCATTGCGTGCCCATCTCGGTGGAGCGCACGCCGGCGGCGACCTCGATGCCGGTAAGCACGCGGATGAGCTGCTTGGCGCCGCCGCCCGGATACAGCGTGGGCACGGCGATCACTTCCATAAACTGGTGCTTGTCGTCCTGTACGGCCTGCCGCATCGCGGCAATGGCTTCGGGCTTGTTGTCCTCGATGCCGATCAGCACTTCCTCGGCGTACAGCAGTTCGCGTAACACTTCCGCGCCGCGCAGGATGTCGGCGGCGCGTTCGCGCATCAGCAAATCGTCGCAGGTGATGTAGGGTTCGCACTCGGCGCCGTTGAGCACCAGCGTCTTGATCTTGTGCTTGTTGGAATACGACTTCATGTCGCTGGGGAACACCGCGCCGCCCAGCCCGACGATGCCAGCCTGGCGCAGGATATGGCGCAGTTCGGTGTGCGGGGTCTGCTTGTAGTCCACACCGCTGTGCGCAATCCATTCGTCCTTGCCGTCCGGGATGAGGGTGACGCACAGGTCGGGCAGGCCCGAGTGATGCGCGACCACCTGCATCTCGATGGCGCTGACCGTGCCGGAGGTGGAAGCATGCACCGCGCTGGAAAGGCGCCCGTCCGGCCTGCCGATGATCTGGCCCTTGAGCACGCGCTCGCCGACCTGAACCACGGGCACGGCACGGTTGCCCACATGCTGATGCAGCGGGATGACCAGCTTCGACGGAATTGCGGCCTGCGCGATGGGCGTGCGCGTCGATTCTTCCTTGTGCGTGGGCGGGTGGACGCCGCCGTGGAATTTATGGAGCTGTCTCATCGCGGGTTGACCTGAACGATGGGGATGGCCGGGTACTGCCATTTCCAGTTGCCGATGTTTTCTTCGATGGGTTGCATGCTGATGCAGTCCACCGGGCAGGGCGCGAGGCAGAGTTCGCAGCCGGTGCATTCCGAAGCGATGATGGTGTGCATCTGCTTGGCCGCACCGGCGATGGCATCCACCGGGCAGGCTTGCAGGCACAACGTACAGCCGATGCAGGTCTGTTCGTCGATGAAGGCGACCGCCTTGGCGCGCGGGCCGGCGCCTTCGCCGAACGGCTTGAATTCCACGCCGAGCAGTTCGGCCAGCTTGTGTATTCCTTCCTCGCCGCCGGGAGGGCATTTATTGATGTCGGCCTCGCCCTTGGCGATGGCCTCGGCATAGGGCTTGCAGCCCGGAAAGCCGCATTGGCCGCACTGCGTCTGCGGCAACACGGCGTCGATCTTCTCCACCAGCGGATTGCCTTCGACCTTGAACTTGATCGCGGAATAACCCAGCACTGCCCCAAGCAGCAAGGAAATGCCAACCATTACCCACAACGCAGAAATCATTTCACCAGGCCCGAGAATCCCATGAACGAGAGACTCATCAATCCGGCGGTGACCATGGCAATGGCCGAGCCCTTGAAGATGCCGGGCACATCCGCGCCCTCCATGCGTTCGCGCATGCCGGCGAACAGGATCATCACCAGCGTGAAGCCGACCGCACCGCCGAAGCCGAACAGCAGCGACTGCACGAAATCATGCTTGGCCTGCACGTTGAGCAGGGGGATGCCGAGCACCGCGCAGTTGGTGGTGATCAGCGGCAGGTAGATGCCGAGGATCTGGTACAGCTCGGGGCTGGTCTTCTTGATCGCCATCTCGGTGAATTGCACGATGCCCGCGATGACCACGATGAATGACAGTGTGGTGAGGTAAGCGAGATCGGGACCGAGCAGGTAATGCTGGATCAGGTAACTGGCGCCGGAACCCAGCGTCAGCACGAAGGTCGTGGCGGCCCCCATGCCGACAGCGGCCTCCAGTTTTTTGGACACGCCCATGAACGGGCAAAGTCCCAGTATCTTCACCATCACGATGTTGTTCACCAGCACCGTGCTGACGAGGATGAGCAAGTATTCGGTCATTACAGCGATTCCTCAAGAGCGGCGGATTATCCGCCGTTTCTAATATAGGTTCAACCACTGCAAGGCTATATCGATATAACCCTTTACAACATGACCTTGGTGCCGAGCTCGACCACCTGGTTGGCGGGCAGGTTGAAGAAGCTCGCCGCACCCTCCGACTGGCGCGTCATCCACGAGAACAGCGCGCAGCGCCAGGCCGACATGCCGCCGGGGCCGTCCGCCACGTTGGAACGGGCGATGAAGTAGGTCATTGCCATCGGTTCCAACTCCACGCCGTGCGCGGACAATCCCTCCAAAGCCGCAGGGATATCCACTTCCTGGCGGAAACCGAAGTGCAGGGCGATGTCATACATGCCGGGCGCGAGTTGACTGACTTTCAGGCGCTGCTGCGGTTCGATGTAGGGCATATCGGCGGTCACCACATGCACGAACAAGGTCTGCTCGTGCAGCACCTTGAAGTGCTTGAGGTTATGGAACAGCGCGCTGGGCACCATGGTCGGGTCGGCCGTCAGGTAGACGGCGGTGCCCGGCACGCGCGGCACCTCGGGCTGCGTGCCGGAAATGAACAGCGCCATCGGGATATCGAGTTTGCGCCGTTGCGCTGCGATCAGCGTGCTGCCCTTCTTCCAGGTGGAGAGCAGCACGAACAGCACCAGGCCCAGCGCCAGCGGCATCCAGCCGCCGCTTACCACCTTGGTCAGGTTGGAGCCGAAGAACAGCAATTCCAGCAGGGCGAATGCCGCTAGGGCAAGCAGCAGCGGCAACCGTGCGCGCCCCGGCAGCATCAGTGTGACGAACACGGTGAGCAGGGTGGTGATGATCATGGTGCCCGAGACGGCGATGCCGTAGGCCGCCGCCAGCGCGCCGGACGAGCCAAACTCCAGCACCAGGATGATCACGCCGACCAGCATCATCCAGTTCACCGCAGGAATGTAGATCTGCCCGCGTTGCGAATCGGAGGTGTGCTGGATGAACAGGCGCGGCAGGTAGCCCATGCGCATCGCCTGCAGGGTGATGGAATACGCGCCGGAGATGGTGGCCTGCGAGGCGATCACCGTGGCGGCGGTGGCCAGCGCCACCAGCGGCAGCATGAACCATTCCGGCGACATCAGGTAGAACGGATTCTGGATGGCCTCCGCCGAGCGCAGCACCAGCGCGCCCTGGCCGAAATAATTGATGAGCAACGCCGGGCACACCAGCCCGTACCACGCCAGCCGCACCGGCCTGGCGCCGAAGTGTCCCATGTCGGCATACAGCGCCTCGCCGCCAGTGAGCGCCAGGAACACCGCCGACAGCAGCAGGAACATGGCGGCCGGATGCTCGAGGGCGAAGCGGACGGCATGCATCGGGTTGAGCGCGAACAGGACGGACGGCGTTTGCGCGATGCTGACGAGTCCGAGCACGGCCAACGCCGCGAACCACAGCAGCGTGACCGGGCCGAACAGTTTGCCCATGCTGCCGGTGCCGTGGCGCTGGATGAAGAACAGGCCGACGAGCACACCGACGGTGACGGGAATGATCAGGTGTTCCAGCGTGGGCGCGGCGACGCTGAGTCCCTCGACGGCGGAGAGCACGGAAATCGCCGGGGTGATCAGCGCGTCGCCGTAGAACAGCGCGGCGGCGAAAATGCCGGCGGTGGCGATCGCCAGTTTCCAATGCGGGGCGCTACGCGCCGAGCGGTTCGCCAAGGCGGTCAGGGCGAGCACGCCGCCCTCGCCGTCGTTGTCGAACTTGAGCATGACCCACACGTACTTGAGCGAGATGATGAGCATCATGGCCCAGAACATCGCCGAGAGGGTCGCCAGCACATTGGGTTCGGTGGGGGCCAAGCCGTGCGCTCCGGCGAAGGCTTCCTTGAAGGCATACAGCGGGCTGGTGCCGATGTCGCCGTAGACCACGCCGAGCGCGGCGAGGGCCAGCATGCCGGTGGAGGATTGATTTGCCTGGGTCATGTTGCGGTCTCCCTTTATTCCAGATTGTCCATCAAGCCGTCATACCGGCGTAGGCCGGTATCCAGCAATAAAAAAACTCCGCGAAGCGGACAAAACCTTGTTGTTGTCCCGCATGCGTGAGAAATATTCCGTCAACTGGATTCCGGCCTGCGCCGGATAACCAGCGACTTGCGCATGTTTCATCGCGCTTAGTCGAATGGCTAGTAGTTTCACCAATGACGGCGTTGCAAGTGGGATGCCTTCAAATTTGAAACCGGTATCCCACCCCGGTCTCCGTCAAAAAATGTTTCGGCTGCGCCGGGTCGTCTTCCAGCTTCTGCCGCAGGTGGCTCACATAAATGCGCAGGTAATGGTTGCTCTCGACGAAGGCGTTGCCCCACACCGCGCGCAGCAGGTGGCGGTAGGTCAGCACTTTGCCGGGCGAGGCCAGCATGGCGCACAGCAGCCGGTATTCGATGGGGGTGAGGCGCACGGGCTCGCCGCCGCGCGTGACGTTGCGCTGGGCGAGATCGACCACCACATTGCCGAAGCTCAGCAGCGTCCCGGTTGATTCACTTTCGGTCGGACTGCGGCGCAGTTGCGCGCGCACGCGCGCCAGCAGTTCGCCGCTGGAATAAGGCTTGGTCAGGTAGTCGTCCGCCCCGGCATCCAGCGCGCGTATCTTCTCGCCCTCCGCCGAGCGCGCGGAGAGCACCAGCACCGGCAGTGCGAACTGTGTGCGCAACTCGCGGATGAAGGCGATGCCGTCGCCGTCGGGCAGGCCGAGGTCGAGGAGGAGCAGTTGCACGGTTTCGGCATGCAGTTGCGCCAATCCCTCTTTCAGCGTGCCGGTCTCCAACACGCGGTAGCCTTCCTCTTCCAGCGCGCCGCGCACCAGGCGGCGTATCAGTGCCTCGTCCTCGATCAGCAGGATGGTGGGTTCACTCATGCTCATCCTCCGGCTCGATAGTGGGGGGGGCACCCAAGGGTAGCGTGAAGGTCACGCAGGCACCATTGTCGTTGTCGGCATGGATGCTGCCGCCGTGCGCGGTCACGATGCTGCGGCAGATGGCGAGCCCCAGCCCCACGCCGGGTATGTTCGATTCGGCATCGCCGCGCTCGAACAACTCGAACAGATCTTCCAGACGGTCGGGCGGGAACTGCGAGCCGTCGTTGCACACCGAAAGGTGCGCGAACTTCTTGTCGGTGCGCGCCGCGATGCGGATGGGTGAGCCGGGCGGCGCGTATTTGACAGCGTTCTCCAGCAGGTTGCACAACACACGCTCCATCAGTACCGCGTCGAAATGCAGCAGCGGCATATCGGGCGGCAACGCAACGCTCACCGGATGCTGCGCCAGCGCCGGGCCGAGCAACTTGATGCTCGCGCCGATTACTTCCTCCACCGGCTGCCATTCGAGGTTGAGGCGGATGTCGCCCGCGCGCAACCTAGCCATGTCCAGCAGGTTGGACACCATGCTGTTCAGGCGCAGCGTCTGCTGGCGCATCGCGTCCGCCATCTCGTGCAAAGCCTTGGGCAACGCCGATTGCGCCAGCGTGTCGGCCATGCCGTACAGCACGGTGAGCGGCGTGCGGATGTCGTGCGACAGCGCGGAGAGAATGCTGCTGCGCAAGCGTTCGTCGGTCATCTGCAATTGCGCGCGCTGCGCCACCTCGACGAAATGCAGGCGCTCCACCGAAGCGGCGAGCAGCGCGGCAATGGCCTCGAACAGGGGGAGGCGTTCGTTGTTCAGCAAGTCGCTGCCGGAAGCGGACAGCGCCAGCACACCGCGCACATAGGTCGCTCCGTGCAGCGGCAGGAACAGCCACTGCATCGGCTCGTCCAGCGTGGCCTGAGCCGCGCCCTGGCGCAGCGCAGCCTGCGCCGCGTAATAGGGTTTGCCGGACAGCGGCTGCTGATCTTTCGTCACGGGCAGCACCTCTTTGCCGTGGCGCAGCAGCAACTTGCCCTGGCAAGACTGTGTCTCGTGCAGAAAACTGCTCGTCAGCTCGTCTACCTGCTCCAGCGTCACCGCGCCCGCCAGCCGGCTGGCGAGCTGGTACAGCGCGCGCGACTGCCGCTCGCGCTCCAGCGCGGCGTCCTTCTCGCGTTGCAGACCCAACGTCAGGTTGCCGATGATGAACGCCACCGCCAGCATCACTCCCACCGTCACGATGTGCTGCGCATCGCCGATGGTGAAAGTGAAATGAGGGTAGATAAAGAAAAAGTCGAGCAGCGCCGAACCGAGCAGCGCCGCCGCAATGGCCGCCCCCTTGCCCGCACGCGCCGCCACCACGGCCACCGCCAGCAGATACAGCATCGCCGTGTTGGCCGGGTCGAGCAGATCGCGCCAGGGCCAAGCCAGCAGCGTGGCGAGGCTGCTGGCGGCAATGACCCACATCGTACGCGCAGTGAGAGTACGCGGCTGAGTCGTTGCGGCAAAAGGGTGGAAGGACTTCATGCGGCTGGATTATTCCAGCGTGGGGATAAAAAAGGTGTAAAAACGAGGAAGAGCGTTGTTTGACGTAGTGTGGGGCACATGAACGTGCACACCCAAGACTAACCCGCCCCACGAGCTGAGGTTGTGTTTGCTTGCATCAATTCGGCGACTGAACGAACATGTGTTCCGTGCGAATTCGCTCCAACGCGGGGCATATCAGGGGGCGTATGCTTGAAGTTTATGTCGATGACTCTGCGAGTGACGCTCGCACCGATAAGCGACTTGTCTTGGCCGGATACATACAGAGTGCGGAGGCATGGGGGCGACTGACTGAGGATTGGACGACGGAGCTCGCGCGTCCTCCAGTAATAGCGTCGTTACACATGATCACTTGCTTTCAGGGGTGGTCGGAAGAGGCACGAGAGGCGAAGATTGATTCTTTAGTTGCCGTCTTGGCGAAGTACAAGCCGCTATCCATCGAGTGCAGCATTAGCCGGGCGGTTCACAATGAGGAGTTGCGTGGTCGTGCGCCTTACGACCTGCGACACCCGTATTTTTCGTGCTTTGTGGGAATCATGTATGGCGTGGCACGGACGGTTCTTGAAGAGAATCTTAGAGGGCCTGTTGAACTATTCTTTGATGAACAGGGGAAGGTGGGGACAGATGCGGCGCTCTGGTACGTGCCCTTGAAGCACATGGACTCGATGCTGGCAGACGTACTCGGAGGCCCGCCGCGTTTCGCGAGTGACAACGAAGTAGTACCCTTGCAGACGGCCGATATGCTCGCTTGGTATGTTCGGCGGGCTACGGAGGCGCGTTGTACGGCTCGCCAGAGAGAGGTGGCCGATGCACTTAGATTCTGCCATCGCCGCATGGAGATTCCAGACAGCTTGGTCAAGGAATGGGGTGATGCCTTCCAACGTGTTCCAGGTATTGAGGATACAAGGGGGCGGCGCGGCTCAACAAATAAATTCATGCAAGAACTCGTTGTTCGGTTGCCTCCTGATCGAGTTGTTCCAGCGCTCAACAAACTCGCCAGACGCGCAACTTGGCTGCGTCGAGCACGATCGATGCTCAAGTGGCTCGGTCTTGAGCGCGTCTGGAAGCGTCTTGCACACAGCAAATTCACGATTCGGTAGGAACGGAAAAATTAAGGTACCAAGTTCGAACTACTTCAATCTGGCCGGACTTATTTCCACGCACGCATGGTTCTGCCCGATCAGGGCTTGTTCGATTTCTACGTGATGATCGAGCAGGATGTTGAGGACGACCGTTTTTGAACGGTTCGGGATCTTGAGCCAGACCACTTGCGGAGGATGTCCGGAGACAAGTGAGCGTTCCTGAAAATCAGAATCGCGGCTGACGATCACGAAATCGTTTGTTTTTGCGTATTGCCAGATTTCCGTGTCCGTTGCGCCCTCGAGATTAAGCAGGGCGACTTGCGAGGAGCCGGGGAATGCGGTTTGAAGAAATGGGACGATGCGCCTCGACAGATTCTCATCGAGTAGCAGCTTCATCACACCGCCACGGTGTAAAGGCTGTGTTCACGGTCTGCGGCAAAAGCGAGGCAGGCGCGGATGTCGGCGATTTCGAGTTCGGGGAAGTCTTCGATGATGTCCGCTTCGCTCATGCCTTCGGCCAGCATGTCCAGCACATCATAGACGCTGATGCGCAAGTTGCGGATGCAGGGGCGACCGCCGCGTTTGCCGGTGTCCAGTGTGATGCGCGAATGAGTCATGTTGCACCGCCTTGCTGTTGGGTTGAGGTGGAAATTACTGCCACTGCTGGCGCACTATAAGGGACATGGCGCGGTTATTCAACAGGCGCTTCCGCCGTGCTATTTGGCCTTGAGCGCGGTCGCACACTCCGTCACCAGTTCCTGCCCGCGATACACCAGCCCGCTGTAAACCTGCACCAGCGCCGCTCCTGCCTGCATTTTTTCCACGGCATCCGCTCCCGTGAGAATGCCACCCACACCGATGATGGGCAGTGCGCCATGCAATTCGGCGGCGAGTTGGCGGATGACAGCGGTGGACTTGTCGCGCACGGGTGCGCCGCTCAGGCCGCCTGCCTCATTGCCGTGCGGAAATCCTTCCACACCTTCGCGCGATAACGTCGTGTTGGTGGCGATCACGCCGTCGATGCGGTGTTTGATGAGCAGTGCTGCAATGCTCTTGATTTGATTTGCGTCGAGGTCGGGGGCGATTTTCACGGCCAGCGGCACGTACTTGCTGTGCTGTTGCGCGAGTTTTTCCTGCTCGGCTTTCAGTTGTGCCAGCAGCGCATCCAGTTCGTCGCCGCCCTGCAACTGGCGCAGGTTCCTGGTGTTTGGCGAGGAGATGTTGATGGTGACGTAGCTGGCATGCTCGTACACCTTGCGCAGGCCGATGAGGTAATCGTCTGCCGCTTTTTCAATCGGGGTGTCGGCATTCTTGCCGATGTTGATGCCGAGGATGCCTTTGAACTTGGAGCGCTTCACGTTTGCGACCAACGCGTCCACGCCGTCGTTGTTGAAGCCCATGCGGTTGATGATGCCCTGCGCTTCGGGTAGGCGGAACATACGCGGCTTGGGGTTGCCGGGTTGCGCGCGCGGGGTGACGGTGCCGATCTCGATGAAGCCGAAACCGAAGGCGGCCAACGCGTCGATCACTTCGCCGTTCTTGTCGAGGCCCGCCGCCAACCCGACCGGATTCGGGAAGGTCAGGCCCATCACGGTGCGCGGGTCGTCCGCCGGGCGTTTGAACATCAGCGTGGTCATGCCGAGGCAGTTGGCGGTCTTCAGGCCTTCGATGGTGGCGTGGTGGGCGGCCTCGGGGTCGAGCGCAAACAGGGCGGGGCGGAACAACTGGAACATGGACATTACTGGTCTTTCTTCGAGACGACGGAAACGGGGAACGGTTTTTTCTTGAATACTTCGCCGCGTTGTTTGCCGCGCCAGTGTTCGGCGACGATGTCGCCGATCTGCAGGCAGAGCAGGCCGAATATGGACAGACCGGCGATCAGTTGCCAGGTGTTGGCGTCGAGATGGATCGTGCCGCCGCCCAAACGATAAGCCGCCAGCGCGAAGCCGCCGACGGCGATGCCGGAGATGGCGCCGAACAGCAGGCGGCTCCAGTCGCCTTGTGCGAGGCCGGAAAAGACGGTGCTTTCGTGCCACAGCAATTGCAGCGCGGCGAGCAGCAGCAACGGCGACAGCCAGAGCAGCCAGCCCAGGCGGTCTATCCAGATCGGACCTGCGATCAATCCTGTCAGCGCTGCCAGCACCAGAAGCAGCGCCGCGGTTTCTGCCGGGGGTTCGGGTAAGGCGAACTTGCGCGTACTCAACTTGACCAGCCCGGGCAATCCGGCCAGCCACAGGCGCGCGACCAGGATGGCCGGCAGCAGTGCTGTTCCGCAGAGCGCGGCCAGCAATAGCGCCTGGGTGTCCGAACCCGCCGGGGTGAACCAGGTGCCCGCGAACAGGTTCAGGTAGGCGAGCAGCATGCCCGTGGCCGCGCCTGCGGCGCCGTTCCAGAGCAGGTAGCTGCGTTGCGAACGCAGCAGGCTGTGGCCGGTGCGCCGGAAAGTGAGCAGGTCGAGCAGGAAACCGAAAGCGAGCACGGCGCCTGCGGCGAACAGTGCCGGCAGCCAGAGGTCGCCGGCGAGGGCGGAAGCGCTATCCAATTCCTGTCCCGCCAGCGTGATGCCCAGGGGGGGCAGGAGCAGCAGGGCGACGGCGAAAGCGGTAAGGCGGTTCCTCATGCAGCGTCTTTCTGCAAGATCGGATGCCACACGCCATCCTGCAGGCCCTGCAATGGTTGGAACCGGGCCTTGTAGGCCATCTTGCGGCTGTCGGCGATCCAGTAGCCGAGATAGAGATAGGGTAGCTGCAATTTCCGGCACAACTCGATTTGCCACAACACGTTGTAGGTGCCGAAGCTCGCCTGCGGTGCATCGGGCTCGTAGAAGGTGTAAACCGCGGACAGCCCGTCCTGCAGCACGTCAACCACGCTCACCATGCGCAATACGCCGTTTTCGCGGAATTCCACCAGCATCGTGTCCACATGGCTTTGCAAAAGGAAATTGCGGTATTGCTCGGGGCTGTCGTCGTCCATGCCGCCGTCGCGGTGACGCGCTTCCTGATAGCGGTGGTACAGCGCGAAGTATTCCGGCTTGTCCTGCAGTGTATGCAGCGTCGCATTCAGGTCGTAGTGCTGTTTGCAACTGCGGCGCTGCGAGCGCGTCGAATGGAAGTCGTTGACCACCACGCGCACCGGCACGCATTGGCGGCAGGTATCGCAATGCGGGCGGTAGGTGAAGGTGCCGCTGCGGCGAAAACCGTGGCGCACCAGTTCGGAGTAGACCGGCGTGGTGATGAGCATGCTGGGCGTGGCGACTTGCGAACGCGCCTCCGCCCCCTCCAGATAACTGCACGGATAGGGGGCCGTCAGGTAGAGGTGCAATGCGGAAAGCGGGATGTCGTTGAGCAGGCTCATGTGAACAGGTCTTCTTCGAATCGCCAGGCGGGTACAGGGCTACAGTTTATCAAGTCTTGCAGGCGGGCGATGAATTCCTTGCGCGGAATCTCGCGTGCGCCGAGCGAGGCCAGATGGGGCGTATTCATTTGACAGTCGATCATGCCGAAATTCCATCGGCCAAGCTGTGCGGCGAGGTGGGCGAGTGCGATCTTGGACGCGTCCGTTTTGCGGCTGAACATGGATTCGCCGTAGAACATCCTGCCCAGCGCCATTCCGTACAGTCCCCCGACGAGTTCGCCGTCCATCCACGTTTCCACCGAATGCGCGTAGCCCAGGCGGTGCAGTTCGCAATAGGCCGCGATCATTTCTTCGTGAATCCAGGTGCCGTTGGCTCCTTCGCGCGGCGCGGCGCAGGCGCGCATCACCTGCTCGAACGCGCTGTCGACGCGAACCTGGTGGCGGCCGTGGCGCAGGGTCTTGCGCAACGAGTGCGAAACCTTGAATTCATTTGGAAACAGCACCATGCGCGGATCCGGACTCCACCACAGGATGGGTTCGCCCGCGCTGAACCACGGAAATATTCCGTGCCGATAGGCTTCCAGCAGGCGCGCAGTCGAAAGGTCGCCGCCCGCGGCGAGCAATCCGTTGGGTGAACGCAGGGCTTGCGTGACCGCAGGGAAAGACAAGTTATGCAGTAGCGGGATCATCTGTAAATATGAAGGTTATAGGCCTTTTGGCATATGGTAACTGCTGACAATTTGTGCTTATATTATGACCCATACAAGACGCGCGAACGTCGGGAGGCGCAATGCTGGGCATATTTGGAAAGAAATCGGATCACCCTCTGGCGGACATAAAGTCGGCACAAGAGGTTCTGGAAGAAATTCCAAAGAACGATGCGTTGAACACAGTCCAGGAGCTGACGAGCTGGATCGAGTCCATCATCGAACTGGCCGACGATTTCCGCCTGGATCACGAATTTGCGGTGCTGCGCCTGTTCGACGAGGCCGCGCAGCCGCATGTGCGCAAACTGCTGCGCGACTACTTTTCCATGCAGCCGGTGTCGAAATTTCAGGAAAACCGCCTGTGGACCGTGCTGAACGGGTTTTATACGCATAGCGAACTGGTTCATCACGATGTGCTGACGCGCTACCGCAACGATTGGCGCGGCGCTTCCGGACTCAAGCCTGACCTGGCATTGATGGCCGCGCGCGGCATTGCGGCGATAACCGGGCGGCTGAAGCTGGCCGCGGCGCGATACGCCCTGGTCGAGCCCGGATTGTGGAACCATTTGTCCGAATTTTACGGGCATGCCGAGTCACATGGCTATCACGACGACGCCGTGGGGCTGTACCCGGGAGTGCCGGGCAACACGACTGCACGGCAGGAGTTTGCCGGGCAGCAGCTCTGGTATGGCGTGAGTGCGGGCGTGCTGAACCCCTTGCAGGAACATATCACCGAACGCCTGATCGCCTATGCAGGCAAAGGGTTGCGTGTGGACGACCAATACAACGCCAACGCCCTGTTTGTGTTCGACCTTTCCCAGCCAACGCCGCCGATGCGCGTGGCCAGCGATGCCACCTTGCACCCGGCCCTGCGCTTTGTTTCGGTGGGCGATGCGCTGAAACAACTGGAGGCGTTAGCCAAGACACTGGAAAAAGGCATCGTGCCGGACAATGTCAATTTTTGCGGCGCGAACTACGATGTCGAAATGGTGCGCGATATATTGCGCCGCCTGACGGACAATTTGACCCAGCCGCTTCCTACCCGGCGCAACCCGCGCCGCAAGATCAACGTGAACCTGAAGGTGGCGAACGGATTCTTCAAGATGCTGGAGCAGGCGGATGTCGGGTTGAATTTCTTCAACCCGGATACTGCGGAGATATGGGATGTGGAAGATATCAGCGCCACCGGCTTCCGCAGCGTGATCCCCGCTACCCGGGTGGACGGGATCAAGATCGGCTCGCTGATCGGCAGCAAGCCGGAAAACGTCCAGCACTGGGGGGCGGGTATCGTGCGCCGCCTGAGCCGGGACGAAAAGAACAACATGCATATCGGCGTGGAAGTGCTCAGCACGCAGATTGTCGGCATATCGCTGACCGACCGTGCCCAACCGGCCGACGAGGATATGCAGATTGCCCTGTATTTGAACCGTCCTGCCGATGCCAGCGGCGAGGCCTGGCTGCTGATGCGGCCAAACTCGTTCTCCCCCAACCGCAGCTTGAATATGGATCTGGGGGGCAAGGGCTACCTGCTGCTTCCGCTGGCGCTGGTGGAGACCGGCGACGACTACGACCTGGCGCGCTACCGCCGCATGGAACAGGAAGGTTCGGCCGAATAACGTCTCAGCCGGCAAGCCTGCGCTGCAACCACTGCTCGATATCCCCGATCTCTTCCGGACACACCGAATGCGGCATGGCGTAATCGTGCCACTCCAGCGCGTAGCCTTGCTGCAACAGTTCCCTGGCAGATGCCCGGCCCAGGTCGTAAGGGACGACCGGATCGGCCAGTCCGTGCGCCATGAAGATCGGGGTGAGCCTGGCCGAAGCCCCGGCTTCCATCCGCAATGTCTGCGCCAGCGGCAGGTAAGTCGATAACGCCAGTATTCCGCCCAGCGCCTCCCTGTGCCGCAACCCGGTATGCAAGACGACTGCACCGCCTTGCGAGAAGCCGGCGAGAAAAATGTTTTTGGCTGCAATGCCGCGCTGTCTTTCCTGTGCGATCAATTTTTCGACCTCGGCCTGCGATTCGCGCAGGCCTTCCGCATCCTCATTCCGGCCGATGCTGGCGGACAACTCTGCCGATGCGGCCCCGACCAGGATGTCATACCAGGCGCGCATCACATAACCGCCGTTGATGGTCACCGGGCGCATGGGGGCGTGCGGGAAGATGTAACGCACCGCGACCGGGAGTTCCATCTCCTCGGCGATGGGCACGAAATCCTCGCCGTCCGCGCCGAGTCCGTGCAGCCAGATGATGCTGTGTTGCGGGTTGGAGCCGGTATCCAGGGTGATGTTGGGGAGAACAGAGGTCATTATTGTGCTTCCACGGTGCAGCCAGTATTAATTCAAAAACCTTGAATCCTCGAAACCAGCCCGGATATTTCGTGAGGCAGTTCTTGTAGGAACCCGGCTTGCCGGGCGATTTTCCGCATGAACCTTATCGCGCAACAAGTTGCGCTCCTACGGGATCAATCCGGTTCGGGAATAACATCTCTCAGTACCTGAAACAGCTCGCGGTAACTCTTGGGAGGCTTGAGCAGTTCCTTCTCTTTCTGCGCATTGCGTATCAGGGTGCGCAGGTGCTGGGCATCGGCTTCCGGGTGTGCGGCCAGCAGTTCGGTGAGGGCATCCGGGTGCTCGATCAGGCGGTCGCGCCAGTTCTCGACCTGGTGCAGGTATGCCGTGTGTTGGCGCGACACGCCGTTCCATGCATCCAGCTTGGACTGGATGGGGGCGGGATCCACTTCGCGCATCAGGCGGCCGATGTACTGCAGTTGGCGGTTGAGCGCGCCGAACTTGGTCATGCGCTTGTATTCCAGGATGGCTTCCAGCAGGTCTTCTTCCAGATTGAGCTCTTTCAGTTTCTCTTTGGACAGACCGGTCAATGTCTTGCCGAGGTCCTGCAGTTCAAGCATCTGCTTCTTGATTTTGGTCTTGCTGGGAGGTAATTCTTCTTCCAGCTCGTCGTGGTGGTGTTGGCGCGTGCTCATGGGGTCGGTAAGGTTCAACAGATGTTGCTATGATAGCGCCTCCCGACGAACCAGCCGCCCGAATTTTATGAACTCCAAAGTTTCAAAAGCCTTCCACAGCGCCGATTCCCTGCAGCAATTGGCGTCCGAAATCGTCCGCTATGCCCGCCAGCAGGGCGCTTCCGCCAGTGCGACCGAAGTTTCGGAAGGTTTCGGCCAGACCGTCACGGTGCGCCAGGGCGCGGTCGAGACCATCGAATACAACCGCGACAAGGGCATGAGCGTCAGCGTGTATATCGGCCAGCGCCGCGGCAATGCCAGCACCTCGGATTTTTCGAAAAAGGCGGTGCGCGACACCGTGGATGCCGCGCTCAACATCGCGCGCTACACCGCAGAAGACGACTGTGCCGGACTGCCGGATGCCGACCAGTTGGCCACCGAGTTTCCCGATCTCGACCTGCATCACCCGTGGGAAATCAACGTCGAACAAGCCATCCAGTTGGCAAGCGAATGCGAGCAGGCCGCGTTCAAGGCCGACAAACGCATCAACAATTCCGAAGGCGCGACCGTCAATATCAGCGAAGGGCGCTTTGTGCAGGCCAACAGCCTGGGCTTCATCGGCGGCTACCCCGCTTCGCGCCACAGCGTGAGCTGCTCGGTGATCGCGGGCAAGGGCGACGGCATGCAGCGCGATTACTGGTACGGCTCGGCGCGCGATGCGCGCGAAATCCTGAAAGTCGAGGAGATCGGCCGCATCGCCGCCGAGCGCACCGTGCGCCGCCTGCATGCGCGCAAGCTCGATACCCTGCAGTGTCCGGTTCTGTTCGAGGCGCCCGTTGCCGCAGGACTGATCGGCCATTTCGTCGGTGCGGTGAGCGGCGGCAGCCTGTATCGCAAATCCTCCTTTCTGCTCGACCAACTGGACAAACCCGTCTTCTCGAAGAACATCCGCATCGACGACGTGCCGGACATTCCACGCGGCCTGGGCAGCAGTGCCTTCGACGACGAGGGGGTGCGCACCCGCCGCCGCGCCATTGTGGAAGCAGGCGTGCTGCGCGGTTACTTCCTCGGCAGCTATTCCGCACGCAAGCTGGGCATGCAGACCACCGGCAACGCAGGCGGCACGCACAACCTCATCGTGCAACCGGGCCCATTGGACTTCAACGGCCTGCTGCGCCAGATGCAGCGCGGCCTGCTGGTCACCGAACTGCTGGGCCACGGCGTCAATCCCGTCACCGGCGACTATTCGCGCGGCGCGGCGGGCTTCTGGGTCGAGCACGGCGAGATCCAGTATCCGGTGGAGGAAATCACCATCGCGGGCAATCTCAAGGATATGTACAAACATATCGCCGCCGTCGGCAACGACGTGCTGGTGCAGGGCTCGCGCCAGTGCGGCTCGGTGCTGGTCGAGAGCATGATGGTGGCGGGGCGGTAAGGGAAAGCGGTTCCTGGGCAAGCAGGAAATGGGGAGCATAACCTTTTGTCCGATTCCTGTTCATTCGGCCCGGGAGAGGTTATAGAATCGCGCAGGCTGGGCGATCAATACAATAAAAACGTCAGGGAGAGAAAGAACATGGGATTTTTTTCCAGGTTGTTTGGGCACGGCGGGCATGATGAGGAAGCCAGGGCGAAAGTAATCGACACGATCCGTTCGGAAGTCGACATTGCCGAATGCATCGCTGCTCACATGAAGTGGAAAGGTCGTTTGCAGAGCTATGTGGATGGAACGTCCAAGGAGGAACTGGATCCGATGGTGATTTGCCGCGACGACCAGTGCGTTCTGGGCAAGTGGATACACGGACCTGCGCTGAAGCATTTTCACAACGACGAAAGCTTCCACAAGTTGCGTTCCGATCACGCCAATTTCCATTTTGTGGCGGGCACCGTGGTGAAAAAGGTGCAGGAAAACGATCTGGCAGGTTCCGATGCGCTACTGAAGACAGAATATTCGCGCGCCTCGCGCGACGTTATTCAGGATCTGACGGAATTGAACAACCACTTGAATCCGCCCAAATAGGCAGCGCGCACCGCTCGCCGGTGCGCGTTCACCCGGGACGGGCGGCGCGGCAGTGCTTTATCCAAAGAACTTTTTGATTGTCGTGTTCAGCCAGCCGGAAACTTCCTGGTCGCTGCTCTCGACGACCGTCTTCACCGACTCGACGTAGTCCCGGTCTTCGCTCTTGATGTGATTGGCCAGCCAGCCCTTCAGCAAACTCAACAACTCGGGGGCGATGTCCTCGCCCTGTTGCGAGCGTTCCCGGATGGCCGCAACCTTTTTCATGAAAATCTCATGGATGCGCCGGTGCGCCTTGAGGAACGGATACCCCGATTTTTCCTGCAAGTCCTCTTCGAATTCGAAGTGGGTGACTGTGTAATTGAGCAGTCCTTCCATTACATGCTGGGTTTCTGCGGCATTGCCGGTCTGACAGGCATCGTTCAGTTCGTTGATGAACGCCACGATACGCTTGTGCTGGTTGTCGATGACCGGGATGCCGAATTCCAACTCGCGAGACCATTCCAAGAACGCCATGCTTCCCCCTGTTCAAGTTTGTTATTTTTTATAGAGCCAAACTGTGATTTGGCCAGACGATACATGATTTTGCGTCCGGCATCCATGCGTGATCCCGGGAATGGGGGTATTTGACGGGCGCAGTCCGCTAGCGCGGCTCGATTTGCCACAGGTGCTGCGACACCGAAAACCAGGCGCCCAGCCAGCCCAGATAGGCCGAAAATCCCAGCAGCGTCACGCTGTCGGGGAGCGACAGGTGTTGCAGGCTGAAGTTGCTGGCATAGAGTTGGGTGAGCGTGCCGACCTGGTGGTTGAGCAACTGCAGGCTGCCGGCAACCAACAGCCAGGCGGCGATGCCGCCCAGCAGTCCCTGGGTGAGGCCGAAGTAGAGGAAGGGGCGGCGGATGAAGGCGTCGGTCGCGCCGATGAGTTTCGCCACCTCGATTTCCTCGCGCCGCGTGAGGATCTGCAGGCGGATGGTGTTGAAGGTGATGGCGATGAGCGCGAAGCTCAACAGCCCGGCGAGGATGACGACCGCCATGCGCCCGAAATCCAGCAATGCTTCCAGTTTGTGTATCCAGGCCGAGTCGAGTTGCACGTGTTCGAAGTGCTGCCAGGTCTTCAATTCGCTGCGCAGGGTTTCCAGTGCGGCCACGCTGCCCTCTTTGGGAAAGACGACGAACGCGTCCGGCAACGGGTTCTGCGCCAGTCCGCCGATCACGTCGGACAATCCGGTGCTTTGCTGCAGCTTTTTCAACGCCACTTCGCGCGAAACGAATTCGATGCTTTTGATTCCGGCATGTTGTTTGAGTCTGTCGCCGATGCGCTCGATGTCGCCGCTGCCCGTGCCGGCGGCGAGGAACACGCTGATCTGCGGCGTGCCCGCAATCTGCGAACCGAGCGACTGCACGCTCTTCAGCAGTACATAGCCGCCGACCGGCAGGCTTAGTGCGATGCCGATGATGAGGATATTGAGCAACGTCGCATTGGGGGTGAGCAGCAGGCGGCGCAGGGTAAGGTGCAATACGCGCAGGTGTTCGATCAGCGTCTTCACTTTTGCAGTTCCCCCTTCTTCAGATGCAGCGCGCGCGCCGGGAACTGGCGCAGGATGCCTTCGTCGTGGGTGGAGATGAGCAGCGTCACGCCGACCTGGTGGAACGATTTGAAGATGTTCATGATCTCGTTCGAATACTCGGTATCGAGATTGCCGGTGGGTTCGTCCGCCAGCAGGATGGTGGGGCGATTGACGATGGCGCGCGCGATGCACAGGCGCTGTTGTTCGCCGCCGGAGAGCGCGATGGGGTTGGCCTTCTCGCGGTCGAGCAGGCCAACCTTGTCCAGCGCGGCGCGCACGCGCTTGCCCGCCTCGCGGTGGTCGAAGCCGCAGATTTGCAGGGGCAGCATCACGTTATCGAAAGCGTTGCGGTCGAACAGCAGCTTGTGGTCCTGGAAGATCAGGCCGATGTTGCGGCGCAGCGCGGGGATGGCGGCGGGCTTGATCGAGCGGATGTTCTGCCCCTTGACCAGCACGCCGCCGCTGCTCGGGCGCTCGATGGCGGCGACGAGCTTGAGCAGTGTGCTCTTGCCCGCGCCGGAGTGGCCGGTGAGATACACCATCTCGCCCTCGGCGATGTCGAAGTTGAGGTTCTTCAGCGCTTCGTGGCCGCCGGGGTAGCGTTTGTAGACCTGGTTGAATTTGATCATTTTGAAAAACTGTTTTTTGCCACAGAGGGCACAGAGAAGATCGCTTCAACATTCGGAGCGGTGGAAGTATGAGCAAGCGCTGTCATCTCTGAGTCCTCTGTGATCTCTGTGGCTAAAAAGGGGTTAAGCCTCTAATCCAAGCAGAGCAGAAACAAAATCCTCCGCCACAAACGGCCGCAGATCGTCCAGTCCCTCGCCCACGCCGATGAAGCGCACGGGAATCGGATGCGCCTTGGCAATCGCGGCGATGACGCCGCCCTTGGCGGTGCCGTCGAGCTTGGTCAGCACCAGGCCGGTCACCTGCAATGCCTCGTCGAAGGCCTTGACCTGCGACAGCGCATTCTGGCCGGTGTTGGCGTCCAGCACCAGCAGCACTTCGTGCGGCGCGCCGGGCAATGCCTTGTCGATCACGCGCTTGACCTTCTTGATCTCTTCCATCAGGTGCGCCTGCGTGGTCAGGCGTCCGGCGGTGTCGGCCAGCACCACGTCGATGCCGCGCGCCTGCGCCGCCTGCACCGCGTCGTAGATCACCGCGGCGGCATCGCCGCTTTGTTGCGCGATCACGGTGACGTCGTTGCGCTTGCCCCATTCCATCAGTTGCTCGCGCGCGGCGGCGCGGAAGGTGTCGCCCGCCGCCAGCAGCACCGACTTGCCCTGATTCTGGAAATGCTTGGCAAGTTTGCCGATGGAAGTGGTCTTGCCCGCGCCGTTGACGCCGCACAGCATGATGACGAAAGGTTTGTGCGGGGCGACGTCCTGCGGTTTGGCCAGCGGCTGCAACAGTTTGAGCAGCGCGTGCGCCAGCGCTTCTTTCAACTGGCCGGCCTCGGTCAGGTGTTGTTCCTTCACCTGGCGGCGCACATCGGCCAGCAATGCGCGCGTGGCGTCCATGCCCACGTCGGCGGTAATGAGAATGGTCTCGAGTTCTTCGTAAAGGTCTTCGTCGATGCGGCCGCCGGGAACCAGCAATGCGGTGAGCTGTCCACCGGTGCGTGCCAGACTGCCCGTCAGGCGGGTGAGCCAGTTGGTCGATTCGGCGGTGGCGGGAGTCTTTTTAAGGAAGCTAAACATGCAAGAGTGTTCGGGTGTGGATGAAATGTCGCATAATGCGCGCTCATTTTATGCCGAATCGCGCATCCATAGGGTGGGGAAATGAGAATCCAGATAATCGTCATCGCGCTGTTGCTGCAGATTTCGTCCGTGGCGCAGGCGGAAGTGTATGAAAAGACTTTGGGCAACGGCCTCAGGGTCATCGTCAAGGAAGATCACCGCGCGCCGGTCGTGGTGCAGCAGGTCTGGTACCGCGCGGGCAGCATGGACGAGCGCACCGGCGTCACCGGCGTGGCGCATGTGCTGGAGCACATGATGTTCAAGGGCACCACGGATGTCCCGGTCGGGCAATTCTCCAAGATCATAGCGGCAGCGGGCGGGCGCGAGAACGCCTTCACCAGCTACGACCACACCGCCTATTTCCAGCAAATGCACAAATCCAAACTGGCGCTGGCGATGAAGCTGGAATCCGACCGCATGCACAACCTGCAGATGGCGAAAAAGGAGTTCGCGAAAGAGATCAAGGTGGTGATGGAAGAGCGACGCTGGCGTACCGACGACGAGCCGCGCTCGCTCATGTACGAGAAACTCATGGCGGCGGCCTATCAGGAACATCCCTACCATAACCCGATCATCGGCTGGATGACCGACCTGCAAAACATGACCGACGCCGACGCGCTGGACTGGTACAAGACCTGGTACGCACCCAACAACGCGACGCTGGTGGTCGCGGGCGACGTCAAGGCGGGCAGCGTGTTTGCGCTGGCGCAGAAATATTACGGCAGCATCCCCGAAGTGAAGCTGCCAGAACGCAAGGCGGTGGGCGAGTCGGCACAACTCGGCATCAAGCGCATCGTGGTCAAGGCGCCGGCAGAGCTGCCATATCTCGCCATGGCCTGGCACGCGCCGACCTTGCGCGATGCGGAAAAGGACTGGAAACCCTACGCGCTGGAAGTGCTGGCGGGCGTGCTGGATGGCAACAGTTCGGCACGTTTGAACAAGGCGCTGGTGCGCGAGCAGCAAGTGGCGATGGATGTCGGCACGGGCTACGACAGCGTGGCGCGCGGCCCCGGTTTGTTTATGCTGGAAGGCACGCCGCGCGAGGGCAAGACGGTGGGCGACGTTGAGGCAGCGCTGCGCGAGCAGTTGATGTTACTGGTGCGCGATGGCGTGAATGCGGAAGAGTTGCAGCGCGTCAAGGCGCAGGTGATGGCAGGCGAAGTGTACAAGCGCGATTCGGTGTTCTATCAGGCCATGCAGATCGGGCAACTGGAAAGCGCCGGTCTTTCGTACAAGGCCGTACCGGTGATGCTGCAGAAATTGCAGGCGGTCACCGCGCAGCAAGTACAGGAGGTGGCACGCGAGATATTCAACGACGACCGCCTGACGGTAGCGACGCTGGATCCGCAGCCATTGCCCGACAAGCCCAAACATAACCCGGCAGGAGCGGCTCATGCTCACTAAATTCGTTTCTATCGCAGTCCTGTTGGGTGCGGCAGGCGTTGCGCTCGCCACGCCGCAGATACAACACTGGCAGGCGCCCAGCGGTGCGCGCGTGTATTTCGTGGAAGACCACGGCCTGCCGATGCTGGATGTGGCGGTGAATTTTCCTGCCGGCGGCGGTTTCGATACGGCGGGCAAGGTCGGCGTGGCGCAAGTCGCTTTCGGCATGCTTGACCTCGGGGCGCAAGACCTGAGCGAGGACGACATCGCGCGCAGGCTGGCCGACATCGGTGCGCAAATGGGCGGGAATTTCGACTCCGACCGTGCCGGATTGAGCTTGCGCACTTTGAGCAAGGCCGAAGAACGCGATGCCGCGCTGGATATCCTGGCGCGCTGCCTGCAACAGCCGCTGTTTCCCGAAGCGGTGCTGGCGCGCGAGAAGGCGCGCCTGATCGCTGCGCTGAAAGAAGCCGAAACGCAGCCGGAGAGCATCGCCGACAAGGCATTCGGCAAGGCGGTGTTCGGGGCACATCCCTATGGTTGGCATACCGAAGTGGCAGATGTCGAGAAGATACAGCGCGCCGATCTGGAAGGTTTTTATCGAACCCATTATGCGGCGAGCCGCGCGGTGGTCGCCCTGATGGGCGATATCAGCCGCGCCCAGGCGGAAGCCATTGCGCAGCGCCTGACTGCCAATTTGCCCGCCGCGGGTGCCGGTACGCAAATTGCGCCGGTGTTGATCCGCATCGATCCCAGCGAGCAGCGCATCGCGCATCCGGCCAGCCAGAGCCACATCCTGATCGGCACGCCGGGAGTTGCGCGCAACGACGAGGATTATTTTCCGTTGTACGTCGGCAACTACATTCTCGGCGGCGGCGGATTTGTGTCGCGCCTGATGAACGAGGTGCGCGAGAAGCGCGGCCTCGCCTACAGCGTGTACAGCTACTTCATGCCGATGCAGCAACCGGGCGCATTCCAGATCGGCTTGCAGACCAAGAAGGAGCAGGCGGACGAGGCGCTGCGACTGGTGCGCCAGACCTTGCGCACGTTCGTGGACCAAGGCGTGACCGAGAAAGAACTGCGTGCCGCCAAGCAGAACATCGTGGGCGGTTTCCCGTTGCGCATCGACAGCAACAAGAAGATCATCGATTACCTGAGCGTGATCGGTTACTACGAACTGCCGTTGACTTATCTGGATGACTTCACGGTCAGGGTGGAGCAGGTCACCACCCGGCAGGTGCGCGACGCGTTCAAGCGCCGCATCGATCCGGACGCGCTGGCGACGGTGATCGTCGGCGCGCCCGACGGGATGGCAGGAAAAGAATAACGAATCGTGGGAGCGACGGCGTTCTCGTCGGCCGGCTTGTAGAAACAAGCCGACGGGACGCCGGCGTTCCGGGAGAGCAAAATAAACAAGGTTCGCATCATCGGCGGCACCCATCGCAGCCGCCTCATCGAATTCCCCGATGCCGAAGGATTGCGTCCCACGCCGGACCGGGTGCGTGAAACCCTGTTCAATTGGCTGGGTCAAACAATGCATGGAAAGCGTTGCCTGGATCTGTTTGCGGGCAGCGGTGCTTTGGGCTTCGAAGCGGCCTCGCGCGGCGCGGAGCAGGTAGTGATGGTGGAAAATAACCGTAGCGCTTATCGGGCTTTGCAGGACAATCTGAACAGGCTGGCATTGAGCAATGTAGCCTTGCGCTGCGAGGATGGGCTAAAATTCGCCCGGCAAGAAAACGGGCCGTTCGATGTGGTCTTTCTCGACCCCCCCTTTAAAAGCGATTATCTGCCCCAATTGCTACCCCTGCTGGCAAACAGCATGACTCCAGGCGGGTTGGTCTATCTGGAAAGCGGTGCGGTGTTCGAGCCGGACGCGGCCTGGAAAGTCCTCAAGCGTGCCAGGGCGGGAGCGGTACATTACCAATTACTGGAACGCGTATGAGCATGACCAAAGTGGTTTATCCGGGCACCTTCGATCCCATCACGCGCGGGCACGAGGACGTCGTGCGGCGCGCATCCGGGCTGTTCGACCAGGTGATCGTCGCCGTCGCGGCCAGCCGCAGCGCGACGCTGTTCACGCTGGACGAGCGCGTCGAGATGGCACGCAAGGTCTTTTCCGGTTTCGACAACGTCAAGGTCGAGGGTTTCGACATGTTGTTGATGCACTACGTGTTGTCTCAGGGCGCCCGTGTGGTGCTGCGCGGATTGCGCGCCGTATCTGACTTCGAATACGAATTCCAGATGGCAGGCATGAACCGCACGCTGCATCCCGATATCGAGACCGTGTTTTTGACGCCGGCGGAGCAATACACGTTCATTTCCGCCAGCATCGTGCGCGAGGTCGCGCGTTTCGGCGGGGATGTGAGCAAGTTCGTATCGCCCCTGGTGGCGGCGAGATTGAAAGAAAAGTTCAACGTAAATCAAGGAGAGTAGGAATGGCATTAATCATCACCGACGAGTGTATCAACTGCGATGTGTGCGAGCCGGAATGTCCGAACGGCGCCATTTCGCAAGGCGAGACAATCTACGTCATCAATCCGGCAAAATGCACCGAATGCGTTGGCCACTACGACACGCCGCAATGCGTGGAAGTATGCCCGGTCGATTGCATCCCGCATGACCCGGCACATGTGGAAACCAAGGAGCAATTGCAGGCCAAGTACGAAAAGTTGATGGCAGAAAAGGCATAAGTATTGCGGCGTAGCGAAAAAGCCCGCGCCCTGGCGCGGGCTTTTTCTTTGCGGTGCCCTTCAAATTCGCGTTGGGCTGGAGTAGTGTTGCCGCACGCGGCTCATTCCGGAAATGCCCATATGGATTCCAGCAGCATTTACTCAGGCGCAAAGCAATTCTTGGTCAAACCGCTGCCGATGTTCCTGGCGGCAATTGCCGTTTCGCTGCTGGCGGGGAATCTGCTTTTCGGCAACCTGCGCGACGGGATCAGGTTCGAGGCGCAACGCAGCATCTCGGCGGTGGGGGCGCTCAAGACGAAACAGATACAGGATTGGCTGGATAGCCGGGTGGCCAATGTCAGCACACTTTCCGGCAATTCGTTTTTCTCATTGGAGGCGAGGCAGTGGATACGCGGCGGCGCGCGCAACGATGCCCGCCGCACCCTGCTGGCTGAGCGTCTGAAAGCATTCCTGGACGGATATCGATCGCGCGCGATCGTCTTGTATGACTCGTCCGGGCGCGTCCTTCTCTCGGTTGGCGAGCGCGTCCCGGATGCGCTGGCACGGGCGGACGAGGCCTGCAAGGTTGCGGAGTCCGGCGAACTCAAGTTCATTGATCTGCATCGGCAGAACGATGCGCTGCTTCCCGCCGTCATGGGGTTCATGAGTCCGTTGAACGAAGGCGCGACCTGTCTGGGCGCGATCTACCTGGTGGAGGATCCCGCCCAGTACCTGTTTCCCTTGATGCGTCAGTGGCCGGGTGAAAGCGAGACGGCGGAGACGCAACTGGTGCGCAAGGACGGCGAAAGAGTCGTCTATTTGAATCAACTCCGTCACCGTGCGGAACAACCGCTGGAATTCAGCTTGCCGCTGGAAACGGTGCAACTGGCAGCGGCTATTGCGTTGCGCGGCAAGCAGGGGCTGCTTGAGCACGCCCTGGATTATCGCGGCAAACAGGTGCTGTCCTATGCCACCGCGATCGCGGGCACGCGCTGGATGCTGATCTCCAAGATCGACGAGGACGAGGCTTACCGGGTGGTCGATCAAATGCAGCGGGTGGCAGTCGTTTTTGCGTTGTTCTTTTTCGGCGCGATCGGTGCAGGGTTCTGGCAATGGCGCCGCCGCGAGCAGATGGCGGCAGATGCCGCCGTACTGAAAGAACGGGTTCGCGCCGATGCCCTGCGGATGGAAGGCGAGAAACGTTTTCGCGCCGTATTCGAACACACCGCCCTGCCAATGGCGCGCAATACGCCCGGAGGGGAATTCATCGAGGTCAACGACGCTTTTTGCAGCCTGTTCGGTTATAGCCGCGAGGAAGTGTCGCTGCTGCACCTGACATGGCTGCAGATCACCCACCCGGACGATATCGAACCCGGCCTTACGCTGGTGAAGCAGATGCTGGCCGGGGAGATACCGGGTTTCAGGATCGAAAAACGCTATATCCGCAAAGACGGCAAGGTGGTCTGGGGCAGCGTGCAGGATACGCTGATTCGGGACTCGCAAGGCGCACCGGAGTTCATCGTCAGCGCGATTCAGGATATCTCCGAGCGCAAACAGTCCGAGCAGTTGATCGGGTTTATGGCTTACCACGACAAGCTGACCGGGCTGCCCAACCGGGCTTTGCTGTTCGATCACCTGTCGCAAGCGATGTCGCAGGCCAAGCGCGATACTAAAAATGTGGCCTTGTTGTTCGTCGACCTGGATGGATTCAAGGCAATCAATGACCGATTCGGACATGAGGCGGGAGACAATGTCCTGAAAATGGCTGCCCAGCGGTTCCTGGCCTGCGTACGGGCTGTCGACACCGTGGCGCGTTTTGGCGGCGACGAGTTTGCGATCATCCTCGGCGACCTGGAAGACCCGCGACAGGCAAAGGGAGTCGCCGAAAAAATTGTGCAGGCGTTTGCCCAGAAAATGACATTGTCGGACGGCAACGAGTGCAGCGTGGGGGCGAGTGTGGGTATCGGGATTTATCCCGAGCACGGCAGTGCAATGGACAGCCTGATGACCGCGGCCGATCGGGCGATGTACGAGAGCAAACGTCGCGGGAAAAACACCTATACGTTCTTCAGAACGAAGTCATCGCCCAAGGGCGATTTTCAGTGGGTCAAGATCGATGAGCAGCATCTGGTGGGGATAGAGGAAATCGACGGGCAGCACCGCAATCTGGCCTATCTCGTCAACCGCCTGAACGAGGCCTTGCAGCGCAACGAAGCACCGGAGTCCATCGCGCAAACGATCGACGAATTGCTGGTTGCGACCACGCACCATTTCGAAACCGAAAGCCGTTACATGACGAAATGCCATTATCCGGAGCAGGTTGCACACGAAGCCGAACATGCCCGGCTGGTGAGGGAGGCGCTGCAGTTCAAGGAGCAATTCAACCAGGGGCGCGAATTGCTGGTTTTGCAGTCGATCAAGGACTGGCTGCTTGATCATATCGTCTATGCGGACCGCAAGATGGCGGCTTATCTGTTGCAGCACGGGGAGAACGTCTAACCCTCTGCATGACTACCAGCCTGCCCGTAGGAGCGCAACTTGTTGCGCGATATGGTTTATGTGGAAAATCGTCCGGCAAGCCGGGCTCCTACAAAACTGCCTCATGAAATATCCGGGCCAAGGCCGCAGGTTTGCCTATTGCTGGCACTTCGGGCAATAGAAAGTCGAACGCTGTCCCTGCCGCAGTTGCCTGATGATGGATCCGCAGCGGCGACAGGATTCTCCCGTTCTGCCATAAACGAAATAGTGCTGCTGGAAGTAGCCTTGCTTGCCGTCGCTGTCGACATAGTCCCGCAGGCTGCTGCCGCCTTTCCGGATGGCCGCGCGCAGCACCTCCTTGACGGAGTTGCCCAATCGCGCACAGTCTTCCCTGCCGAGCCTGCCCGCGGCCCGTTGCGGCCGTATTCCGGCGCGGAACAGCGCCTCGTTGGCGTAAATGTTGCCCACGCCGACCACGACATGATTATCCATGATGACCTGCTTGATCGCCGCCTTGCGTTTGCGCGTGGCGGCGTATAGGTACTCGGCGTCGAACCCGGCTTGCAGCGGTTCCGGGCCGAGATCGGCCAGCAGGGGATGCTGCGCGACATCGCCCTCGTGCCACAGCACGGCGCCGAAACGGCGCGGGTCGCGCAGGCGCAGCATTTGGCCGTCGTCCAGTACCAGGTCGAAGTGGTCGTGCGGTTGCGGCGCCGTACCGACCGGCAAGATGCGCAAGCTGCCGCTCATGCCCAGATGCAGGATGAGCGTGCCGTGATCGAAGGCAACGAGCAGATATTTTGCGCGGCGCTGCAAGCCGTGCACGGTGTGTCCGCGCAGCAGTTCGGGCAATTTTTCCGGAATGGGCCAGCGCAGCCGGGGATTGCGGACGACGACGTCGGCGATGCGCTGATTGCGGAGATGCGGCGCGATGCCGCGCAGCGTGGTTTCAACCTCGGGTAATTCCGGCATCGCTCAATGCTTTCGGCGCCACCACTGCATCGTGCCCACTGCAACGAGCAGCAACGGCAGCAGCACAAGAAAGCTCACGCTGAGAATGGAGAGTTGGCGTTTGCTCAGCGCGATCCGGCCGTCTTTTGCCGCATGCGGCCGGATGGTGATGAGGCGCTCTTCGTTGGCCAGCCAGTTCACCATGTTGATGCCGAGATCGAGGTTGCCGCCGTTGCCGGAATAGACGTTGGCGAGAAAGGCGCCGCTGCCTGCCACGATGATGCGCTGCTCGCGGTCATTCACGTTGCGCTGCAGTGCAATGGCGAGGTTGACCGGGCCGGGGATGTCGCGGTTCTTGTCGAAGCGCCGGCCGATGCCGTGGTCGCTGACCCAGCCGCGCGCGGCGCCCTCTATCAGCGTATGCGCCTGCCATTCGTCGTTGGGCTCGACGCCCAGTGCTTTCGCATCCGGAAAGACGGTAATCAGGTCGAAATTGCGCGTGACGGGATGCGGCGGGTAGCCGTTGCCGATTGTCCAGTTCGGCGGGGCATTCATTTCCTGCGCGGCGGGATCCACCACGATGCCCGGAATGAAGGTGATGCCGAGTTTTTCGGCCAGCGCTTCCATGCCGCGCAACGGCTCGGCATCCACCAGCCACAGCAGGTTGCCGCCGTTGTCGAGGTAGCGCTGCAGTTTCCCGATTTCTCCCGGCATCAGCTTCGTTTGCGGGTGGGTGAGCAACAGCATGCTGGCGTTGGAGGGTACGTCCTGCGCCACGGAAAGATTGAGGCTGGAAATCCGGTAGCCGAGTTGCTTCAGGCGGCCGCCCAGCTCGCCCAGGTCATGGTTGGCGAGGCCGTCCAGCTTGCGTTCGCCGTGGCCGCCCAGGAACATCAGCAGCTGGTCCTTGTTGTGGGCGAGCCGCAACAGGGCGCCGGAAAGCGTCTGCTCGTTCAGGGTGACGAGGTGTTCGCTGCGCCCCCCGAATTCCACCACCATCTCGCCGTTTCCTTTAATGGAGGCCTTGCGCATCGCTTCCGCGTCTTTCACCGGGTCGACGAAGGCGAGCGAGATGTCGGGCTTGTAGCGCTGGTAGAGCGAGACGAACTCGCGGATGAGTTTGCGCATGTCGCCCACTTGCGCATCCTGCTCGGTGGCGTACACCGTGATCTTCACCGGCCCCTGCAGCAGGGCCAGCGCATCCACGCTGCCCGGCTCCAGGCTGTTCAGCGCGTTCTGCGTGACGTCCCAATGCGCCGGATAGCGCGCGGCCAGTTGGAACAGCACGCCCGCCGCCGCCAGCACCAGCAGCAGCGAAACGATACGCTTGAGCAGGGGCGGGATGCGCGTCATGCGGTGTGGCGCCTTTCGTCGTTCAGTTGCCGTACGGTCAGCCACAACAGCGTGGCGATGACCAGCGCGAAATAGATCAGGTCGGCGCTGTTGACCAGGCCCATGTTCAGGTTCTGGAAATGCGCGTTGGGCGAAATCGCGCGCAGGAAGCTGCGGTTGTCGCTGGCGCTCAGTTCGAGCAGCCACAGGCCGAACGACATGCCCAGCGAACTGATCGCGGCGATGATGGGCTGCTTGTTCAATGCGGAAAAATACAAACCCAGCGCGGCATAACTGGCGGCGAGCAACAGCACGCCCAGCAGGTTGGAGAGCATGAGGCCGATGTCGGCGTGCGTGCCCAGCAGCAGGGTGGACAGCATGGCGGCGCAGCCGGCCACGATGAACACCAGCAGCAGCAGCAGGCCGAGGAATTTTCCCAGTACGATCTGCGTGGCCGTGACCGGTGCGGTCAGCAGCAGCACCCAGGTCTGGTTGCGGCGCTCTTCGGCGATCAGGCGCATGGTGAACAGCGGGATCAGCATCATCAGCATCAGCGCCAGCACGCTGCACAGCGGCGCGGCGACCGAGATCGTCGCACCCGGCGCATTGTCGAGTTGCGCCAGTTGCGCCTGCACCTGCAGATAGTCGTCCATGCGCCCGAAGTAGAACCAGGCAAACAGGAACTGCATGACCGCCAGCATCAGCCAGGTGGATGGCGCGGCGAACAGGCTGCGGAACTCTTTTCTGGCGATGGTGCGGATCATGCGGAGGCCGCCTCGTTTCGGGTGATTTGCAGGAACGCTTCTTCCATATTGCCGTCCGCCGTCATTTCGGCGCTGCTGCCGCTGTAGATCAGGCGGCCTTTTTGCAGGATGATCACGCGGTCGCACAGGCTCTCGGCTTCGTTCAGCAAGTGCGTGGACAGGATCACGCTGCTGCTGTCGCCGAGTTCGCGGATAAGGTTGCGAATGTCGCGTATCTGCGCCGGGTCGAGGCCGACAGTGGGTTCGTCCAGCACCACGACGGCCGGGTTGTGGATGATGGCCTGCGCGATGCCGACACGCTGCTGGAAACCCTTGGACAGGGTGCCGATGATTTTCTTGCCGTAGTCCTGCAAGCCGCAGCGCTGCTTGGCCAGCGCCAGCGCATCGGCGAGTCTGGCGGCGGGCACGCGGTGCAGGCGCGCGGCGAAGCGCAGAAAGCCGTCGACGGGCATGTCGCGGTACAGCGGCGGGTGCTCCGGCAGGAAACCGATGCAGGCTTTGGCCTGCTGCGGCTGCAGTTGCAGGTCGTACTCGCAAATCTCGATTTTGCCGCCATGCGGCGGCAGCGCCCCGGTGAGCATCTGCAAGGTGGTGCTTTTGCCCGCGCCGTTATGTCCCAGCAGCCCCAATACCTCGCCGCGCCGCAATTCCAGCGAAACGCCGTCCACCACCAGGCGGTTGTCGCGGCGACAGGTCAGGTCATGCGCGGAAAGTGTGAGGGGCAGGCTCATGCGGTTGAAGCGGCGCGGTTTTGAGTTAGCGCGAATATAACCTAATATGTCGTCTCGCACCAAAACACGCGGGTTATCGATGAATTTCTCCAAAATTTACAGCGCTTTGTTTGTATTGCCCTTATGGCTGGCAGCTTGCGCGCACGTCCCCAACGAGGCTGTTTCAGACACACCGGCACCGGCGGTCAATGCCGATCTGGAAAAGATCATCGATACGCCCAAACTCGACCTCCCCAGCGTGGCGTTGACCGACCGCCTGCTCTACGAATTCCTGCTGGGCGACATTGCCGCGCAACGCAACAATCCCGAACTGGCGGCCCAAGCCTATCTGGACCTGGCGAAAACCACCCGCGACCCGCGCGTGGCCAAACGCGCCGCGCAACTGGCGTACGAATCCCGCCAGTACGACCGTGCGGTGGAGGCGTTCAAGCTGTGGCAGGAACTGGAACCCTCGTCGCCGCTGGCCAAGCAGATGTTGCTCTCGCTGCTGTTGAGCGGCGGCAAGACGAACGATGCGCGGCCGGCTCTGGATGCGGTCTTGAGCGCCGATCCGGCAAATGCCGGGCGCACTTTTACCAGCGTCTATCCGATGATCGCGCGCTCTCCCGACAAGGAGGCCACGCTGAACTGGATGATCGAGGCGACCCGCCCTTATCCGCAAGTGGCGGAGGGGCATTTGACCGTCGCGCAAGCGGCATTGGCGGCGGGCAAAAGAGACCTTGCGCTGGCGGAAGCGCGGCAGGCGGTCGTGCTGAAGCCCGATTGGGATGTGGCGGCGGCATTCGAGGCGGAGTTGTATCTGGGCAGCGAACCGCAAAAAGGGCTGGCGCTGCTGAAAAACTTCCTGCGGGCGCATCCGCAAAACAAGGAACTGCGCTTGTACTATGCGCGCGCCCTGCTCAACCAGAAGCAGTTGCCCGCCTCGCGCGATGAATTCGAGCGCTTGCTGGAAGACAATCCCGACAGCCCGGATATTGCTTTTGCCGTTGCGCTGATTTCGATGCAGATGGGCGAATACGCCCGCGCCGAGCAGGAACTGCAACTGGCGCTGAGCAAGGGCGGCAAGGAAGAGAGCACGGTGCACTACTATCTCGCGCAACTGAACGAAGTGAGACAGAACGACGAAGTGGCGATGGCGCACTACCGCCAGGTAAAGGACGGCGAATATGCCTACTCGGCCCGCCTGCGCGAAGTCGCCCTGCTGGACAAGGCCGGCAAGCTGGACGAGGCGCGCGAAGCCCTGCACCGGGCGCTGGCGAAGACCGACCAGCAGAAAGCGCAGTTGATCATGATCGACGCGCAGTTGTTGCGCGAGGACAGGAAATACGAAGACAGCTACCGGGTGCTGGCGCAGGGGCTGGAAAAATTTCCCGAGAATCCGGACTTGCTCTATCAGACGGCGATGGCAGCGGACAAGTTGAAGAAGAACGAATTGTTCGAGCAACTGATCCGCAAGCTGATCAGGATCGCACCGGACAACGCGCATGCCTACAACGCCCTGGGCTACAGCCTGCTGGATCGCAACGAGCGCATCCCGGAAGCGATGAAGCTGGTGGAAAAGGCCTATCAACTGGCGCCGGAAGATGCGGCGATCATCGACAGCATGGGTTGGGGGAATTACCTGCTTGGAAATCTTGAAGAAAGCCTGGGATTCCTGCGTCGCGCCTATACCGCCAACCCCGATCCCGAGATCGCCGCGCACTTGGGCGAGGTGTTGTGGCAACGGGGCGACAAGGACGACGCGCGCAAAATCTGGACAGACAGCGCGAAAGCCAATCCCGACAATGAAACCCTCAAAGCGGTGATGAAGCGTTTCCTGCCATAGATATGCCGCGTTTCCTTTTGTTGCTGATTTTGCTGCTCACCGGCTGCGCGACTGCGCCCGTCGCGGTGCAGCGTCCGCTGCAAGCCGATGCGCCATTCGCGTTCAACGGGCGCGTCGCCGTCAAGCAGGGCGATAAGCGCGAAAGCGCCGGCGTGCGCTGGGAGCACCGGGCGGAGGCGGATGAAATCCTGCTGCTGGCGCCGCTGGGACAGACGATGGCGCGCATCCGCCGCGACGCGCAGGAAATCACGCTGGAGGCCTCCGGCAAACGCTACACGGCGCAGGATATGGAGTCCCTGATGCAGCAGGCGCTGGGCTGGCAGTTGCCGCTGTCCGGCCTGCGTTACTGGGTCACGGCCTTGCCCGCCCCCGGCAGCGAGTCCAGCATCGAACGCGATGCCAACGGGCAAGTGAGCATGCTGCAGCAACAGGGCTGGGAGATCGGCTATTCGCGCTATGCGGCTGCCGCGCCGGATGCGCTGCCATTGCGGCTGAAGCTGCAACGCGACGGCATGGAGGTCGTGCTGCTGATCGACGAATGGGAGGCGCAATGAACCTTGAAAAACAAATTTGCCACAGAGAACACAGAGATCACAGAGAAATCGCTAGCGCAAATCCGCTTCGGCGGATTCCAGCCAAGCTTGTGGGGGCGACTCTTTCCCTGTGTCCTCTGTGAACTCTGTGGCTAGTAATTTGGGTTTAATTAGATGCAAACGCTGACCTGTCCTGCCCCCGCCAAGCTCAACCTGTTCCTGCATGTGGTCGGGCGCCGTGCCGACGGTTACCACCTGCTGCAAACCCTGTTCCGCTTCATCGACCTGAACGACACCCTGCATTTCACCCTGCGCCAGGACGGCGACGTGCACCGCATCAACGCACTGGACGGCGTGCCGCCGGAGCAGGACTTGTGCGTGCGCGCCGCGCGCCTGCTGCAACAGGAGACCGGCTGCAAATCGGGCGTGGACATCGAACTGGAAAAGCGCATCCCCATGGGCGGCGGCCTGGGCGGCGGCAGTTCGGATGCGGCCACCACCCTGCTGGCGCTGAACCGGCTGTGGGGACTGGGCTTGACGCGCGAACGCCTGATGCAACTGGGATTGAGTCTGGGGGCCGACGTGCCGGTGTTCGTATTCGGCGAAAACGCCTTTGCCGAGGGTGTGGGCGAGCAGTTGCAGCCATATCCCCTGGCGGAGGCGTGGTATGTGGTGCTGTGCCCCCCGGTACAGGTGCCCACCGCGCAGATATTCGGCCATCCCGAATTGACACGAAATACGATTTCGATGACAATGCGCGCCCTTCCGAAGGGGCTGTATTTTCGGGCGGAAGGCCGGAACGGGTTAAAAAACGACCTGCAAGCGGTAGCCTGCAAGTTATACCCCGAAGTGGCTGAACATCTGGCATGGCTGGCCGGGTTCGCGCCCGCACGGATGACGGGCTCGGGCGCATGCGTATTTGCCGAGTTCGCCACCGAAAAGGAAGCGCAGGCAGTAATGCGGCAGTTGCCGCCGAATATGCGCGGATTTGCCGCGCGCGGTTTGCAGCAGCATCCGCTGAAAGATTTTGCAGCAGAAGCGCGGAAGTAGACAGCGTCTTCAAAAAGTAATTGGGGAGTCGCCAAGTGGTAAGGCATCGGATTTTGATTCCGACATTCGTAGGTTCGATCCCTACCTCCCCAGCCAGATTCTTCAACCGGATCGTGATGGGCGTTCGCGCCCATTTTAATTTTGCGAGGTGACCATGTCCGGCGACATGATGGTTTTCACCGGTAACGCCAATCCCAAGCTCGCGCAAGACGTGGCGAAGCACCTGCACATCCACCTCGGCCGCGCGACGGTCGGCCGTTTTTCCGACGGCGAAGTGATGGTCGAGATTCTCGAGCATGTGCGCGGCAAGGATGTCTTTATTCTGCAATCCACCTGCGTGCCGACCAACGACAGCCTGATGGAAGTGATGGTGATGGTGGATGCGCTGAAGCGCGCCTCGGCCGCCCGCATCACCGCCGCCATGCCCTATTTCGGCTACGCCCGCCAGGATCGCCGTCCGCGTTCCGCGCGCGTGGCGATCACCGCCAAGGTGGTGGCCGACATGCTGGTCGGCGTCGGCGTGGACCGCCTGCTGACCATGGATTTGCACTCCGACCAGATACAGGGCTTCTTCGATATCCCGGTTGACAATATATATGCCGCACCCATCCTGTTGTCGGATGTGTGGAAACAGCATTACGACAACCTGATCGTGGTTTCGCCGGACGTCGGCGGCGTGGTGCGTGCGCGAGCATTGGCCAAGCGCCTGGAATCCGATCTGGCCATCATCGACAAGCGCCGCCCCAAACCGAACGTGGCCAAGGTGATGAACATCATCGGCGACGTGGCCGGGCGCACCTGCATCATCATGGACGACATGGTGGATACCGCCAACACCCTGTGCGAAGCGGCCAATGCCCTGAAGGAAAAGGGCGCCGAGCGCGTGCTTGCCTACTGTACGCACCCGGTGCTGTCCGGCCCGGCGATCGAGCGCATCGAAAAGTCGGCGATCGACGAACTGGTGGTGACCGACACCATCCCGTTGCGCGAAGAAGCGCGCAACTGCAAGCGCATCCGCCAATTGAGCGTGGCGGAACTGATGGCCGAGACCATGCGCCGCATCAACGCGGAAGAGTCGGTCAGTTCGCTGTTCATGGATTAAGTTTTCGTGTCAGCCATGTTGGCTGATGCACAACCCGAAGCCTCTGGTCGCGGAGCGCTTCATTAGAAGTGGAGAAGTAAAATGGCAATCGAAATCAGCGCAACAACACGCAAGGCGCAAGGAACGGGTGCGAGCCGCCGTCTGCGCAAGGCGAATCGCGTTCCCGGCATCGTTTACGGTGCGGGCGAGGCGGCCTTGATCGAACTCGATCACAACACACTGTATTACGCACTGCGCAACGAAGCGTTTCATGCTTCCATCCTGTCGCTGGATTTGGACGGCAAGAAGGAATCCGTGCTGCTGCGCGACTTCCATATGCATCCGTTCCGCCAGCAAGTCCAGCACATCGACTTCCAGCGCGTCGATGCCAAGAAGAAGATCCACATGAGGGTGCCGTTGCACTTCATCAACGCCGAGATCGCACCCGGCGTGAAGACCGGCGGCGGCATCATCAGCCACGTGTTGAACGAACTGGAGATCAATTGCTTGCCGGCCGATCTGCCTGCTTCCGTCGAGGTGGATCTGGCGCATCTGGACCTGGGCCACTCCATCCACGTGTCCGACGTCAAGCTGCCCAAGGGCGTTGCGGTGGCGGGCCATCACCACGCAAACGATGCCGTGGCGACGGTGCAGGTGCCGCGCGGTCACGTCGAGGCGGCCGCCGAAGCCGCTGCTTCCGAAGCTGCATCTGCCGCCGCAACCGCAGCCGCTGCTCCTGCAGCCGCCGCTGCGAAGCCTGCTGCAGAAGCCAAGAAGTAACCTGCTTCAGGAACAACCCGCCATGCGATCAAACATTGCATGGCGGGTTTTTTCATTATGAGCGAACCGATCAGATTGATAGCCGGACTGGGTAATCCGGGCCGGGAGTACGAAGCCACGCGCCACAACGCCGGGTTCTGGTGGGTGGATGAACTGGCGCGTTTGCAAAATGCGAATTTCAAGGCCGACGGCAAATTTCACGGCCTGATCGCCAAGGTCAACCTGCACGGGCACGAAGTGCATCTGCTCAAACCGCAGACCTTCATGAACGTGAGCGGCAGGTCGGTCGGTGCACTGGCATTGTTTTACAAGATATTGCCGGACCAGATACTGGTGGTGCATGACGAACTCGACCTGCCGCCGGGCAGTGCCAAACTCAAACTGGGCGGGGGCCCCGGCGGGCACAACGGCCTGAAGGACATCGTCGCGCACCTGGGCACCAAGGATTTCTGGCGCCTGCGCGTCGGCATCGGCCATCCCGGCGAGCGCGACCAGGTCGTCAATTACGTGCTGAATGCGCCGCGCAAGGAAGAGCAGGGATTGATCGAAGAAGCGCTGCAGCGTGCGCAAGATGTTGCGCCGCTCATCATCGAGGGTAAACTGGAAGCAGCGATGTTGAAGCTGCATAGTGCGTAAAAACAATCTTAGCCACAGAGATCACAGAGCACACAGAGAAAACCTCCGACAGATAGAGTACCTCGACCATCTCTGTGTACTCTGTGTTCTCTGTGGCAAATGATTTTGAATTTAAGGAAATAAACATGAGTCTCAAGTGCGGTATCGTCGGTCTCCCCAACGTGGGCAAATCCACGCTGTTCAACGCGCTCACCAAGGCTGGCATCGCGGCGGAGAATTATCCCTTCTGCACCATCGAGCCCAACGTCGGCATCGTCGAAGTGCCCGATCCGCGCATGGATGAGCTGGCCAAGATCGTCAAACCGCAACGCATGCAGCCCGCCATCGTCGAGTTCGTCGACATCGCCGGACTGGTTGCGGGCGCTTCCAAGGGCGAAGGCCTGGGCAACCAGTTCCTCGCCAACATCCGCGAGACCGATGCCATTGTCAACGTGGTGCGCTGCTTCGACGATCCGAACGTCGTGCATGTGGCAGGCAAGGTCGACCCCATCTCCGACATCGAAGTCATCCTCACCGAACTGGCGCTGGCCGACCTCGCCGTGGTGGAACGCACCATCCAGCGCGACGGCAAGAAAGCCAAGTCAGGCGACAAGGATGCGCAGAAGCTGGTGGCCGTGCTGGAGAAGCTGCTGCCGCACCTGAACGAAGGCAAACCGGCGCGCACTTTTAACCTGAGCGACGACGACAAGATCATCATCAAGCCGCTGTGCCTGCTCACCGTCAAACCCGCGATGTATGTTGGCAACGTGCTGGAGGACGGCTTCGAGAACAATCCGCACCTGGACCGTCTGCGCGAACACGCGGCGAAAGAGGGCGCTCCTGTGGTGGCGTTGTGCGCCAAGATCGAAGCCGAGCTGGCCGACCTCGACGATGCCGACAAGAAGGAATTCCTCGCCGACCTCGGCCTGGACGAACCCGGCCTGAACAAACTGATCCGCACCGGCTACGACCTGCTCGGTCTGCAAACCTACTTCACCGCCGGCGTGAAAGAAGTGCGCGCCTGGACCATCCACAAGGGCGATACCGCGCCGCAGGCGGCCGGTGTCATCCACACCGACTTTGAAAAAGGCTTCATCCGCGCGCAGACCATCTCTTATGCCGACTTTGTCGCGTTCAAAGGTGAACACGGTGCCAAGGAAGCGGGCAAGATGCGCGTGGAAGGAAAAGACTACGTCGTGCAGGATGGCGACGTGATGAATTTCCTGTTCAACGTCTGAGCGGAAATGTCGTATCAACTGGCCGGGCATCGTCGGGTGCTAGGTCCTCCCTGTCCTTGCGCTTTACCCAGCGCTGTCGGTTGTCCAATGCCGCATTGAACGGTTCAGACTTAACGTGCTAGGATGCCGTCATGAAAAAAGCAATTGCCCATGCCGTTGAGAAAAAAGCGAAACCTGTGAAGGCCGGTGCGCGCGGGTCTGTGCATCATGCAAAAGTGGTGGCGGCAAAACCCTCTTTCAGCAAAGCAGCTCGCCAGGCGGCTTTTGGCAAGAAGGCTGGCAACATGCCCGCTGCGAAAGCAGTGTCCCAAGCCAAGCTTATTCCAGAGGTTAATCCTGCCGAATTCCGCATCGTTCGCATGCCGGGCTAAACCGTGGTTGCCGGTTATGCAATGAGGAATCGATGTCATGGCCGCTGCCCCGACAGAATTAATATCAAAAAAATTCCATTCCGAATATTGGCCGCGACTTGATGCCAGAATTCGTTCTAAACGAGAACGAAAAATGGGGAGCAATTAAGCTTTCACTTTTTAACGGCTGCTTTTCGGCCATTGCGGAAATCGAGAGCGGGCGGTCTGGGCGTCCTTTGTGCCTTGAATAACGGAACTTGCAGTCACTCACGCTACTATTTCACTACAGCACAACCATCCCAGCGTCCCATGACTTTCTTGCCTGTGCAAGCAGGACCTCGCGGTTATCGTGATCTTCCAACTCGCTAAGCATGAATGCCTTGTTCCCGGCGTCCTTGATTGAACAACCGATATGCCAGCATGCAGAGTTATCAAGAACGATGAAGCGGTCATGGAATTCCTTGGCTGTACGGACATAGAGTGAACATCCTGCATGCTGGCTCAGCCACTTCTTGCCTTCAAGAGCAAAATCAGTAGGTAGTTTCGATGTGAGAATCTGGACACTCAGTCCTGGCTTTGCGCAGGTTGAAAGTAGCGTCAGAATAGACTGATCGATACGTCATAGCTAGATAGGTTAAGGAGGAAGCCACGGATAACTGGCCATGGGTTCAAATCTGAACGCTTTTCGTCCGCCGTTGAGGTGGATTTTGCCTCCGCCGAACCAGCGGATATATCGTAGTCGACAATCGGTAAGACAGTGCTCTCTCTTTGCAACTGATATGTAAGTCGTTCCTCATATGAACATGGCTCATCCGGTCTGTAACCCTCTGACAGGCGCTCATCCAAATATGCCTGCGTTTCATCTGCGCGGAGAAGTTCAAAGACTTCCAAATCTTTGATGGTGATCGTCCATTCAGTACCCTCTGGCGCGTAACTGGATAAATAGAAAGGCATGCCACCCGGCAAGCCCAGAGTAAGGAGTCTAAACAGAATTTGAGTTTCCGACTCTGAAAGCCCTAGGATCCTTTATTTGGTCTCTATTCAGTTGCTTTAAAAAACTATCGTTTTCACAAAGGTCTTTGACAAGATCCAGGAGTCGAACAAGTAGAGAGGTCAGAACCGGGCCATGATTAGTTAGAAAGGCACCGCAGAGCGTTAACTTAAAATAGCGCCCATCTTGTTCATTTGTTTCGTAGATCAGGCTTTCGTTTAAGCCAGAGAAACCTTCTTTAATCGTTAGCTTACCGAAAATACTTGTAAGGCCTCTTAGAGGGAATAGTCTGCCGTGAGAAACGTAACTATCCCACGCCTTGTTTAGGAGTGCTTTTTCATGTTGCTCCAGTTTGCCAACCAACTCGGGCATGGACGCTATCGTAAAGCGACTTGTCGATAAAGCAGCCACCTGACGTACCATATTGATCAAACTCCCTAGTTAAAAGGTAGTTACAAGGTGCCGGAGTCAATTTGTGTCTCATGCATAACGTTTATAACGTAAAGTTGAGAGGCGGCGCGCCTTTGCGCCGTCCTGGGTTACGTTTTTTGCACGCTCACATGAGACTCACTATGGCGGCAACAATTGAAGTGATGTTGGCAACGTGAGGAAGTGAGTTAAGCAGCGCCGAAACAACTGATTTCTTGGGGGCGCCAGACTTGAATTGTTCTTCAACGGTATCCACCACCTCGATAGCGGAAACGCGCTCTTCTTCTGATATATGTAATCGGCTAATCTCAGCGCGAAGAGCTTGGAGATTTTGGAGCGCGGTAGAGTCAACCTGCACTACGTTTGTTGAATTGTCTATTGAGTTTTGATTGATCCGGGCATTGTGGCCTGTGATGTTGAAGGTGATATTTTGAACGGCCTTCTTTGCTTCTGGGACACCCAACTTCTGAACCTCCATCTGGTAGTTTGACGGTATGCCATGAAAGGCTTCATAGAAGCCTGGATCAATTACACGATACGTTTCCTCGGCTCCGTTGGACATAGTCCTCAGAATGAGGTCTTCCGGTTCAATTAACAGTTTGCCAGCATCCATGAATATCTTGTTGCGCTGAACGTTCGCTTTGAGGCTACTAAATTTAGTGCCATCCTTCTTGAGAAGGGCAACCGTGTCATTCATGAGGTCAGCAAATGGCATAGTGTTATTCCTTGAAAAACAAATCTAACAGCGATTATGCGAACGCACGCATCCGCGTAACGACAAATAGGGTTGAGGTTATCATCTCGTTTTTCTTTTAGATACACGATGATAAGTTTTGATCTATCCGCATAATAATAAATGCCAAGTACGGACGCAATTGGACTTCAGAGAAGTCAGGTTTGATCTGCTCAGCGGACGCAAATAGTCCAAGCTAAGACGGCAGCTCTGGCCGATCATCCGACATAGCCAGCCAATGCAGACAGAAGCACAGCCTGCTGCTTATTGCGCGATCGCCATCTCGATGATCGCGCCGCCCAGTTCCCGTTTGAGGAGCGCGTTTGCCTGATCCATGGCGCGCCGGGTGGCATCGGTCTTGTTCGGGGCGTTGCCTTTGATGCTCCAGATATGCATGCCGCGCACCCGGTTGTTGGCGGTTTCGAGCAGCGTGATCTGCAGGTTGCCGCGTTGCCAGTACCAGCCGTCCTTCAACCCCAGATCGGTCAGGTTCATGCCCGCCTGCACGACGAATGTGGGGTGATCGCCGGTATCCAGTATGAATCCGGCCTGTGCCAGCGCGCCAGCCACCATCTCCGCCAGACCGGCGGGCGCATCGGCGGCCACGCGCGGCGCGATGCTCACGCGCTGCAATAACGCACCCAAATCGGATTTGAGTTTGGCGATGCTCCACTGGGGTTCCAGTCCGTGACCGGTGACATCGACGACTTGCAGGTTTTTCTGCAGCAGTTCGCGTTCCTGCTGCGCATCCAGTGCATGGCTGGCGGCGGCGATCTTCAGGAACAGGTCGCTTTCCTTGCGCGATTGCTCGATGTAATTGCGGGTGGCAGTGTCGAGTTCGCCGATTTGCTGGCGCAGGCTGTTGGCAGTTTGCAGGCGCGGCAGCACGGCCAGCACGTGATAGTTGCCCTGGGCCGGGTCTTGCCATAACTCCGCGATCTGGATGCCGCTGATGATCTTGTCGGTGCGCGTGCTGATTTGGCGCGAGCTTTGTCCCTCGTATTTCGCGGCACCGGAGGCGTCGGATTTGGAACTCTGGATATCTTCGCTGCTCACGACCACCGCCACCTGGAATACTTTGGCCACATCTGCGCGGGCCCTGTCCTTTGCCTCTTCCTGCGTGGCTGCCTGTCCGCGCCCGATCATGTATTGCTCATTCTTGTATTTGGCGCTGTCGCCTGCGATCCAGTCGGGTATGGTCGGCTGGCTGGCGCAGCCGGAGAGCAGGGAGAGCAGCAGGGGAAAAAATGCATAAGTAGATAATCTCATCTTGATCTCCTTGTGTCGTAATCATTATGGCACCGAATGCTGCGTCAGGTACGTCTTGCGTTCCTTGCGGATGGTTACTTGCGGAAACACGCGGGTTGCCATCACCCGGCCGTCGCTGCCCAGCAACTCCATCTGGACATCGTAAGTGCCCGGCGGAAGGGTGAGACGGGCCAGTTGAACGTTGGCGGGCAATGTCAGCCAACTGCGGGTATCGGCGCGCTCGGTGGCGACGGCGGCAACGCGCACGAGCAGTGAGCCGATCAGTTTTGCGCCGGCATCGTCGCCTTGCTGTCCGGCCTTGTCCACGGATTCCTGTATTGCCCCTTTGGCAATGGCGCGGGCCACGGCGCGCGCCGTGATGGCGGGCATGCGCGCACTCAGGCTGGAACGCGCGATGGCGTCGATGTCTTCCATCAGTTGCGTGTCGGCCTGCTTGCCGGACACGCTGATGCGGGCGCTGGAAACATGGCACGGACGCGATTCGTAATAGGGCAGGGCGATGTGGATCAGTACAGGAGGTGCGGTTGTCTCCCGGGTGTTGGCTATAACGCGCATCGGCGGCGCCGGGCGTCTCGGGCGCCTGGAGGTATCAACCGCCACCGAGGGCGGCGGGGCAAAAGTACCGACGACGTGCTCGCGCTTGATGGGGGCGAGGCCGTTGTTCAGCACGAAGACCAGTTCGCCTTCCGGGCCGGTGCCGACTGCTTTCTTTTTTTCCGGCACCATGCCGAATTCTTTCCGGTACCCGGCCAGTTCGTCGGTCAATCCCTCGCGCTGCGCCAGCCGCACCAGATCGTGCTTGAGCATGTCCGGCATGGCGACGGAAAAGTTGTCCTGGTATTTTTTGTAGGCTTCGTAAGCCTTGCGATAGGCGATCATGGCATCGCTCCATTCACCCAACTCTTCGTAGATCATGCCGGTGAGGTAGCGCGCCAGCGCATCCTCGGTGAACTTGCTTTCCGGAATCTTTTCGCCGATCTCGCGCAGCTTGATGTCCACCTGCAGGGCTTCGACCCGGGCCTCGTCGCGCTCGCCCAGTTCCAGGTAATTGAGCGCCATGTAAAGGTGCACCAGCACCTGTTCGTAATCGTCCCCGGCATAGCTGACCGTGGCGTCGTTGACCACGAAGGACAGTGCATTCTCGCTCACGCTGGCGGCATACAGCCGCTCCATTTCCTGCTTGGCGGCTTCCAGCGACTCGTTGGAAGCCGCAAAATCGCGCTTCATGCGCAGCACCATGCCTTTGTCGAGCAGGTACAGCACGCGCTCGGTCTTGCTCTTGGATTTTTCCTCTATCGTCTTCAGCGCGTCGTCGTATTGCTGTCCCGCCAACTGCTGTTCGATTTTTGCAAACGAACTGCTGTAGGTTGCGCACCCGCTTAAAACCAGAACGCAGGCCAGCGCGGCCAGCCGGACGAAAAACCTGCCGTGACGCGCCGGCAGGCTTTCCATCCTGCCGGGCATGCGCAGGGCGGACATCGGGTTTTGCGGCATCGGCGGGCTAGTAGGTCAGCTTGCTGCGCTCCACCAGTTTCTTGATCTTCTTCTGGCCTACCCATACCTTGCGGTTGTCTGCCAGGCTGATCAGGGTCAGATCCACCTGGTAGAAACGCAATTGCGTTTTGCCGGAAGCATCGATGATGGTATTGATGGTGCCCTTGAGCATGAAGTCGGCGCCTTTCTCCTCGCCCATGGGTTTGCGCGTGGCCTCGGCGGCATTCAGGTCCTGATCCTTGCGTTCCTCGCGGATTTCCTGGCGCTCGGTGGACGACGCGACGAACTGCACCCGGTTGGAATTGATCATGGCGCGTTCCAGGTCGCTGACGAAGGTGTTGACGTTGATGTGCTCGTGGCTCAGGTTGCGCACCTCGCCCACGATCACCGCCGGCTGCCGTTTCTTGTCGCGGGTAAAGTCCTCCAGCCAGGCGCGGGCCAGCACATCCTGCATCATCTCGGCCGACACCAGTTGCGAATCGGTGTCGTTCCAGGCGCCGCTCAGGTCTATCGTCTTGTCGACCTCCACGCGCTCCACCGAAGTGGCGCAACCGCCGGCGAAAAATGCGCATGACAGCAACACGGCTGCCGACTTCGTTGAAAACAGGGACCAGTTCATTATTTGTTCTCCTTGGCAACGCGGTCAAAAATGTTGTCCGCCTGGGTTTCGATATAACGTTTCAAATCGGTGTTCATGTCCTGCACGCCGCCCAGCGTGTCCTTGACATGCTTCATGTCCAGTTCGGCGATGGAATAGATGACATTGGTCTTGGGGTCGCGCCAGGAGCCGATGATTTTGGCGCCGGTCAGGTTGACCTTGCTCAGGTTCTTGATCTGGCGCGATACCGATTCTTCGGATACGCCGGTGTCGCCGGATTTGGCGGTTGCCATGTAGTCGTTGGTGACCACATCCATGTAGGACGACAGCACGCGTGCCACCTCGGCGCGCGCGCGGTCGTCGGCGACCGACTTCTGCAGCGACATGTCGCCGGTCGGGGAGGCGGAACCGACGCCGTGGAACAGGCGCCCATCCTTGTTGTTCAGGATGCTGGTTCCCTCGTTGACCCAATCGGGCGCGCCTTTGAGACCGAGGTCGCTTTCCACTTTGGTGGTGCTGGAACAGGCCGTAATGATTGTAGCCAGCACGGCAAGGGCGAACAGCTTTGCAACAGCAAGTGATATTTTCATGACGTTCTCCTGGATTGGAAAAACCGGTTTGAGGTTGTCGCAGTGAAATCGTGCGATATCGGCACGGCATCATCATAATGCGGGCGGCGCGAAGCCGCAATTATTCCGCGACATTAGTGTTACACTGCGCGCCGCAACATCGTTTCAGTCTGGTTGTTGCCGCCGATTCCGGTACGTAATACCAACCTCATTCAGCCTCAGACTGGCGTTCCCATTGAACGACAGGCCGTTTGTATTTAGAAAGAAAATAAATGTCATTTGCATCCCTCGGCCTGTCCGAAGAACTCGTTCGCGCCGTCACCGAGCGCGGTTATACCGAACCCACACCGATCCAGGCGCAGGCCATTCCCGTGATCCTGAAGGGCGGCGACCTGATGGGCGGCGCGCAGACCGGCACCGGCAAGACCGCCGGATTCACCTTGCCGCTGCTGCAGCGCCTGATGGCCAAACATGTTGCCGGAAAGCCCTCTCCTCAATCCTCTCCCGCCAGCGGGAGAGGAAGCGAACGTGAAAGGCACTCTTCAATCCATGCACCTATCCGTGCGCTGGTACTCACCCCCACGCGCGAACTCGCCGCACAAGTCGAAGAAAGCGTGCGCATGTACGGCAAACACCTGCCGCTCAAATCCATGATGATGTTCGGCGGGGTCAACATCAATCCGCAGATCAAGCAACTGCATGGTCGCGTCGACATCCTGGTGGCGACGCCGGGGCGTCTGCTCGATCACCTGCAGCAGAAGACCGTCGATCTCTCGCACGTCGAGATACTGGTGCTGGACGAAGCCGACCGCATGCTCGACATGGGCTTCATCCGCGACATCAAACGCGTGCTCGCCGTGCTGCCCAAACAGCGCCAGAACCTGCTGTTCTCCGCCACCTTCTCCGACGAGATCAAGCTGCTCGCCGACGGCCTGCTGAATAATCCCGCATTGATCGAAGTGGCGCGCCGCAACCAGACCGCGGAACTGATCGAGCAGCGCGTGTATCCGGTCGACCGCGAGCGCAAGCGCGCCTTGCTCACCAAACTCATCAAGGACAACAACTGGTTCCAGGTGCTGGTGTTCACGCGCACCAAGCACGGCGCCAACAACCTGGCCGATCACTTGAACAAGGAGGGCATCCCCGCGATGGCGATCCACGGCAACAAGAGCCAGGCCGCGCGCACCCGCGCGCTGGCCGAATTCAAGACCGCCAAGCTGCAAGTGCTGGTGGCGACCGACATCGCCGCACGCGGCATCGACATTGTCGAACTGCCGCATGTGGTGAACTACGAACTGCCCAATGTGCCGGAAGACTATGTGCACCGCATCGGCCGCACCGGCCGTGCAGGCAGCGAAGGCGAGGCGAGCTCGCTGGTGTGCATCGACGAACACAAATTGCTGCACGACATCGAGCGGCTGATCAAACGCGAGATCGCCGTGGTGCAGATACCCGGCTTCGAACCCGATCCGCGCATCAAGGCCGAGCCGATACTGAACGGATCGAATCGCGGTGGCGGACAGCGGCAGGGGCAAGGACGTGGACAGCCGCGCAGTGGAGGCGGGCAAGCGCGCACAGGCGGCGGCGGACCCCGTAGCGGCGGCGGCAAACCAGCAGGCGGCGCAAGTCGTGGTGGTGTGCCTTCGTCGGCACAACACCGCTCCGGCGGGCGCGGCCGATAATTCCTGTTCCTTCCCCCTTGCAGGGGGAAGGTTAGGATGGGGGTAGAGCCGTTGCGGTAAAGTTGGCATTTCTACCCCCTCCCTAGCCCTCCCCCTGCAAGGGGGAGGGAATGTTGGTGATCTACCGGGTGCGTAAACGCACCCTACATGGGCTTTGGGGCTGGCAGAAGTGCAGATTCACAAAAAATGAAGTAGGGTGTTGATCCATGACGACACCCAACTACTCATCGCTCACTCCCGATTGCGTGCTCAACGCGCTGGAAAGCATCGGCCTGCGCTGCGATGGCAGGCTGCTCGCGCTCAACAGCTACGAGAACCGCGTGTACCAGATCGGCATCGAAGACGGCGCCCCGCTGGTGGCCAAGTTCTACCGTCCCGCGCGCTGGAGTGACGAGGCCATTCTCGAAGAACATGCCTTTGTGCAGGAACTGGTCGAACGCGAAATTCCTGTCGTGCCAGCCATGGTTATCGACGGCAAGACCCTGCATCTGTTCGATGGCTTCCGTTTTTCGGTCTTTGCCAAGCATGGCGGACGCGCGCCGGAACTGGAAGACCGCGACACGCTGGAGTGGCTGGGACGCTTTCTCGGCCGTATCCATGCCGTCGGCGCGATCAAGGATTACCGGCATCGTCCCACGCTCGACATCGCGACCTTTGGAATCGAGCCGCGCGATTTCCTGCTCGCCAACGGATTCATCCCGACCGACATCGACGCGGCTTATCGCAGCGTGGCGCAGCAGGCGCTGGACGGCGTGCGCCACTGTTTCGACCGTGCGGGCGAAGTGAAGCGATTGCGCCTGCACGGCGACTGCCATGCGGGCAACGTGCTGTGGACGGACGACGGCCCGCACTTCGTCGACTTCGACGACAGCCGCATGGGGCCGGCGGTGCAGGACTTGTGGATGCTGCTCTCGGGCGAACGCGAGGATCGCGTGCGGCAGATGGGCGACGTGCTGGCGGGCTACGAGGACTTCTGCGAATTCGATGCGCGCGAACTGCACCTCATCGAAGCCCTGCGCACCCTGCGCCTGATCCACTATTCGGCCTGGCTGGCAAAGCGCTGGGACGATGCCGCCTTCAAGCAGGCCTTTCCGTGGTTCAACACCCAGCGCTACTGGCAGGATCGCATCCTCGAGCTCAGAGAACAAATTGCCTTGATGGATGAAGCGCCGTTATGGCAAAACTGACCGAATGTCCCTGCGGCAGCGGCCAACCCTACGCCGCCTGCTGCGCCCGCTACCTGGAGGGCAACGAGTCCGCCCCTACTGCAGAAGCCCTCATGCGTTCGCGCTACGCCGCTTACACCTTGCTCAACGAAGACTACCTGCTGGCGACCTGGCATCCCTCCACCCGTTCCGCACCACTCGGGCTGGCGCAGGAAATTCCGGCCAAATGGACGGGGCTTGAAGTGAAGCGCCACGAACAGCAGGACGCCGACCATGCCATCGTCGAATTTGTCGCACGCTACAAGGTGAATGGGCGGGCACACCGACTGCACGAGGTCAGCCGTTTCGTGCGTGAAGAAGGGCGCTGGTTCTATGTGAATGGCGAGGTGGACTGATGCGCGCCACTTTTTTTGAATTTCCCCCTTCAGCCTCCGGATTTCAGGCCGTTATCATTCCAGATGCATTGGGTCTGAATCCTACTGAAACAGGGTGAATCTTTCTCATGGCCGCAAAAAGAATCGGGCGCTTCAATATCCTGCGCGAACTGGGCAAGGGGACACAGGGGGCGGTGCATCTTGCCTACGATCCGCAACTCGATCGCCAGGTGGCCATCAAGACGCTGCGCCCCGGCGCGGCACACACCGAGACTCTGCTGCACGAAGCGCGCATTGTCAGCAAACTCCAGCACGCCAACATCGTGCCCCTGTACGACGCGGGCGAGCAGGATGGCGAGCCCTATCTGGTCTGTGCCTATGTCGAAGGCGGCACCCTGCAGCGCATGATGAGGGACGGTGCGTTGCCCGCGGTGAAGTCGGCCGAGGTCGCCTGCATGCTGCTGGACGCACTCGAATTCGCGCATCAGCAGGGCGTGCTGCATCTGGATATCAAACCGGGCAACGTCATGATCGGGCAGCGCGGCCAGCCGATGCTGATGGATTTCGGCATCGCCCGGCTGATGCAGGAGCAGAGCGAGGATAGCCAGGAAGTGATTGGCACGCCGCAATACATGGCGCCCGAGTGCATTTCCAACGGCGGCGTGGATGCCAGCTCCGACCTGTATTCGGTCGGCATGGTGCTGTACGAGATGGTCGCGGGCGTGCCCGCTTTCAGCGGCGACAATGCTTTCAATGTGATGAACCGCGTCGTGCATGAAGCTGTCGTCGCGCCTTCTGCGCACACTCCGGAATTGGACGAGGGGCTGGAAGCGATCATCATGAAGTCCATCGCCAAGCGCAAAAACGAGCGCTACCCGAACGCGGCAACCATGCGAAATGCGCTCGAGGAATACCTGGGCACACTCGGTGAAGCGGTCGCCAGGGATACGCACAGCACGCTGGATTTCCTGTTGCGGCGCATGCGCAGCAAGAGCGATTTCCCCGCACTCTCCAACATCATCACCGAGATCAACCAGATTGTTGCATCGGAATCGGACAGCGCCAACAAACTGGCGCGCGTGATCCTGCAGGATTTTGCCCTGACGTACAAATTGCTCCGGATGGTCAACACCGTTTCCTACGGACAGTTCGGCGGCAACATCAGCACCATCTCCAAGGCCGTGGTGATCATGGGCTTCGAGACGGTGCGCAATATCGCGATGTCGCTGATCATGCTCGAATTCATGCAGAACAAGGCGCTCGCCCACCAGTTCAAGGATGAGGTGGTGGCCGCGTTTTTCTCCGGCATGCTGGCAATCCAGTTGGCGGTGGGGCGCAATATTCGCGATGCCGAAGAGCTGCTGATTTGCGCCATGTTCCAGAATCTCGGACGCATGCTGGTGACTTATTATTTCTTCGACGAGAGACAGGAAATATCCCGCCTGGTCGAACAGGGGCAAAGCGAAGAAAACGCCGCCATCAAGGTGCTGGGGCTGACCTGCAACCAGATCGGCATCGGCGTCGCCAGGAGCTGGAATTTCCCTAAACGGCTGCTCGACGGCATGGAGCGGCTGCCTGCCGGGGAGCCAGTGAAGAGGCCGAAAAGCGAAATCGAGCTCGTGCAGGTGATTGTGAACATGGCGAACGATTTGTGCGCGATTGCGGTAGCGTCCGCGCAGCACGAAAAATCGCAGGCCCTCAACAGGGTGCGCCTGCGCTACCAGCAGGCACTCGACATCTCCGAACACAAGCTCAATGCCGCGCTGGCGACGGGCTTGCAGGAGCTTACGCGCCGCGCATTGACGCTGCAGATCAACACGACGCACAGCCCGCTGGTGAAGAGAATCCAAAAATGGAGCGGACAGGCAATTAACACCCTGCCGAAGGGGGTGGCGAAGGCAGACGCGCTGAACGGCGGCGTACAGGGCATCGAATCGGCGCTGAAGGCGGAGGACAAGGAGGAGCGGCGTGTTCCGCCAGACCCGAACACTGTCCTGAGTGCGGGCATCCAGGACGTGACCAACACGCTGGTCGAGGACTTCAACCTCAACGACGTATTGCTGATGGTGCTGGAGACCATCTATCGCGGATTCGGATTCAGGCGCGCGATCATCTGCATTCGGGACAACAAGAACAACGCCATGGTGGCGCGCATGGGGCTGGGGGCCGGCGTGGGTGAGGTGATCCCGCGCTTCCGCTTCAAGATCACCCACGATTCGGACGTGTTCCATCATGTCATCGAAAAGGGCGTCGACATCGTCATCGGCGACATGGGCGCTGCGAGCACCGCCAGCAAGATACCCGCCTGGTACAGGGAATTGATCGATGCGCAGAGCTTCATCCTGCTGCCCATCATCATCAAAAAAATCACCGTCGGCCTTTTCTACGCCGACATGCAGCAAGCCAATGCCCTGAATCTTTCCGAGCAACAGCTATCGCTGTTGCGCACCCTGCGCAACCAGGCGGTGCTGGCGATCAAGCAGAAGATGTAGCGGCTCCATCTCCCGGATATTGCGCGGAGCCACTACAATGCAGCCATCATCAACCCGTCCGAATCCGCACCCATGAACACAGAAACAGAGAACAACTGCCTCGCCATTACCGCCACCGGCGAAGACCGCGTCGGCCTGGTCGAGCGTCTGACCGGCAAGATCGCCGACAGCGGCTGCAACATCGAAGAGAGCCGCATGGCCGTGCTGGGCGGCGAATTCGTCCAGTTCATGCTGCTCACCGGCCCCTGGCATGCCCTGTCAAAACTCGAAACGCAACTGCCCGCATTCGCCGACCAGATCGGCCTCGCCATCCACTGCAAACGCACCCGCAAGCAGGAAAAGAAACTGACCTCGGCTCCCTACAGCGTCGAACTCACCACGCTGGACCAGCCCGGCATCGTGAACAAGCTGGCCGCCTTCTTCGCGCGCCAGGGCATCAACATCGAAGAGTAGCAGACCAGCACCTACGCCGCACCCCACACCGGCGCGGCCATGCTTACCATGGTGATGACCGTCGGCATCCGCTCCAACGTGCACATCCCCACGCTGCGCGGCGATTTTCTCGACTATTGCGACGATCTGAATCTGGATGCGACGTTGGAGCCGGTGCGGGGGTGAGAGGTTTGGGGGGGGTATTCCGATTTCCGAATTTGGAAATATGTTCTCAACCCCGAGATGGCATTCAGTTGAAGTAACTGGAAGCGTTGGTTCTCGGCCTGTGGTCGATGCGCTAACGACTGCTGTACGGCACTTTTCCAGCAATGTCGGGATTCACGAGAACTATTTCTTCATCGGCCGGCCAGTCGAATAGGCGTTCAAACTCGCTTGCGCCAAGTTCGCTCGCGAGGCGATTTAGCGATGCGTTGACTTCGAGATTCACCTGCGTCGCCACATCGATGGCCGTCAAGCTCCTGTTCGTCGCACGAAAGCCGATCTCAGCGATTCGTCCCCTTAGGAAGTTTTGCTCCTTCTGGAGGACAGGCATCATCTTGCCACGTGAGCCGCCTTCGTCCGTTAATGCAAGAAGGTCGGCGTGAGCGTCGACAGGTTGAGCGGTTCGCATCTTGCACTCGACTCGGAGCTCCGCCCATTGGGAAGGCGTGCCATACTCTCCGTAGACAAACCGCGAAATCCTGTAACCGCGCGCGCCCGCCACAGTAATTGGCGGTTTTCCTTTGTCGCCAGTGGCAGCGAGAATCCTGTTGGCGATCTGATGGCAGCCGGGTAGGGTGGACACGCTTCTGTGCCCACGCGGTTACCGCCTTGCAGCGTGGGAAGCGCGAATGGGTAGCGGCGCAGCCCGAGAACGAGCATCAGGCTTCCGCCAGATCGCGTTCCGCAAAAACATCCTTCGCAGCAAATAGTCCGTTGAGTGCAGCGGGGAATCCGGCGTAGACGGCCATCTGCATGATAATTTCCACGACTTCTTCGCGGCTGCAGCCGACATTGAGCGCACCGTGGATATGCACCTTGAGTTGCGGTGTGGCGTTGCCCATGGCGGTCAGCGCAGCGACCACGCCAATCTCGCGCGACTTGAGATCCAGTTGGGGGCGCGAGTAGATGTCGCCGAAGGGGAACTCGATCAGGTAGCGGGCAAAGTCGGGCGCGATGTCGGCAAGCGAGGCGATGACGCGCTCGCCGGCCATGCCGTCGATCTCGCGTAGCTTCTCCCAGCCGCGCTCGAAGCGGGCATTGGTCCCGGGTTGCTGTTGTGTCGGGCTCATACTGTCACCTGTTCCTTTTTGGCGGCGCCTTGGCGATCATCTTTCGATAGATTCCTATCTTGTCGTCCAGAGCGCTGGCGCATTCAGCCAGTTCGGCAATTTTTGCGGCCAATCGCTGGCGATGGAACTGGAGCATCGCCATTCGCGCTGTTGCAGTTATTTCCCCTTGCGCGCGCAGTTGCGCATACTGCTTGATCTCGGCGAGCGGCATGCCGGTCACTTTCAGCTTCAGCACGAATTCAAGCCAGAGCACATCATTGGGTTGATAGCGGCGATGTCCGTTTGCCGCGCGCCCGATGGGTTTGAGCACACCCGCCGCTTCGTAGAAACGCAGCGTGTGGGTGGAAAGCCCGGTCAGGCGCGCAAGCTCGCCGATGGAAATGAAATGATTGGTCACGGTTAGAATGCTAATACTTCAAGTTGACTCTAAGTCAAGAACCTGGGGTGAGTCATATCCCTGTCCGGCCCTTGTGCGCGGAAGCAATGACCATACAAGGGTATTGGCTGGATTGAAAGCCGGGCAGGGTGGGCACGCTTCTGTGCCCACGCGGTTACCGTCTTGCAGCGTGGGCAGCGCGAATGGGTAGCGGCGCAGGCGTTGGGAACCATCGGCCTCCCTCTTGCGGTGACAAAATACGTGCCCCCTCCAAAACTGCACTTCATGCTTTGGGAGATAGGCCAGTAGAACGTGCAGTTGCAGTGACATGTTCCCACTTATTATGGCCGCGATTCCTCGGTGCGACAGGTTGCCCCGGCGCATGCCTTGAGCGCCGGTAAACGACTTTGCATATCTTGCACTACAAGTGGATTGACCGCTGCAATTGTATTGGTCATTTGATAAGGATCGAGGGTTAGATCGTAGTACTCCTGATCGCCATACGTGTATTGCACGAAGATTTGGCTTTGGTCGCGAACGGCAAAATACTCGAACCATCCTGGATCGGGCTGCGGGACAGGAGTGAAGTTCGGTACGTTCGTATAGTGTTCGACCAGGAATCGCTTGCGCCAATCGGGCGGTGCGGTGCCATTGAGCAGGGGTACCAGCGAACGCCCGTCGACTGTCGCCTGTGGAGCGTTGCCGGCCAGTTCATTGAAGGTTGGTGCCAAGTCGATATTGACCACAAGATCGTTATTCACTTTGCCTGCAGGAATGCCGGGCCCCCGAATCCACAACGGGACGCGAATATCCTCCTCATAGGCTGTGCCCTTGTTCGGTGGCAATTGATGCTCACCCATATGCCATCCGTTATCAGAGGTGAATACGATGTAAGTCCGCGACAATTCGCCCGTTTGTTGCAGCAGGCCAACCAGCCGCTGGATACCTTCGTCTACCGATAACAACGATTCGTGACGCTTCTCGCGCAAGGTCGCGATGGCCTGGATCGCCGATGGTGTCAGGAGTGGATTCAGATTGACCCACTGCGGCTTGTCGGTAAGGTCCGTCTCGTTGAATGCGGGGCCAGCAACAAATGAATGCCCGAGAAAACTTCCGGCATGGCGGGGAGCTGGGGTCGCCGGGCCGTGCGGACTGATGTATGCCACATAGGCAAAGAACGGCTTCTGGCTGTTGATTGCCCGGGCAATGAACGATTCCGCCTTGGTTGTCACAACGTCTCCCAGATAATCGGCTGTTTGTGAGCCGTATCGAACCTCAACGCCGTTCTCGATCAACCCATATTTGAACTGTGAGTAAGGATTCTCCCCGCCCGGAAGAAGATCAATGGCCCCATACCATTCGCTCCACCCAGGCGGAACCAATGCAGACGAATTGTATGGTGCGGTCTGTCTTGGCGCGTATTCTGGATACTGGTTCATGTACTTACCGAACAGTGCAGTGGAATAACCCGCCTGGCTTAACCAGACAGCTATTGTCTGCTGCTCGCTGCCGTTCAGCTTGAATGCGGGCGCTCCTCCCCAGCCCGACGTCACGTTGGTATGGACGCCATGATTATGCGGATACTTCCCGCTCAGGATTGAAGCTCGCGACGGACAGCACATGCTCAAGGGCACAAAGGAATTCCTGAAATCGATACCCTGATCGCGAACATTGACCGTAGTCCACGGCAACGCCTGCTCCATGCCGACATTCTGGTCATCGGTCAGCACGAACAGGAAATTCGGGCGGGCATCGGTGCGCCGCACCAAAATCATCACATCGTGCACTTCAACAGTCACCTGCTGGCGCTGTACTGTCAGTGTGAATATCTCCTCGCCCACCCCCGTGCCATTGGACTGATACCGTATCGAACGGGCATCGGCCGCCACCGTCAGGGTGCCGTTGACCGGCACAGAGTAGGGGGTCACCACATCGCCTGGGGCACTGTTGTGCAAGGGAATATCGACATAACCGCCTTGGTTGACAGTCAGGCTGTCGGCGAAATTTGTTTGGACAAGTGGCGGAAGCGGTGGCGAGTCTGAACCTCCGCCACATGCAACCAGAAACAGCAACACAAGCAGATGGAGACCATTCCAGTTCATCATGGCGTCACCTATCGATAGAATTAAAGGCAAAATATTCGGAGCGGAATTGCTTTGACTCTAGTCACTACTGCCTGGCAATGAACGTAATACTTGCTTTTTCCCAATCAAAATTATGCATCCCAAGCCAGCTTGGCCGGCAACTTTGGAGGCTTATCCTCAAGATGCCGATCCTCAGCTTTTCCCCTTGAGCTAGTCTCGCAGGAAAGGTATTTTGCGGGCAGTGCGAAAATACTTCAATGCAGTCGCATGCGTGCGGAAACATTAACCATACAAAGGGTATGGCCGGATTGAAAGTCCTTAGGTTTCCAACCTGGTTGTAGGACAATGAAACACGAATTGCATTTTCCGCGGGTATTGAACAAATGGATATCAGAATCGCTCCTGCCGACATCTTTCCCTGGAATGAAAATTTCCAGACAGGAATTTCTGTCATTGACGACCAGCATCGCAAGCTGGTCGCGTTGCTGAACAAACTGGCCAGCCATCTGGCTTTCGGCGATGACAAGCCCGAACTGAACTCGATTTTCGACGAGTTGGCCGACTATGCCCAGTATCACTTCAAGACCGAAGAGGGTGTGTGGAGAAAGTACCTCTCCGCTGACGAACTATTGACCGGGCATGCCAAAACGCATCAGAGTTTTGTGACTGAAGTGCTTCACATCAGGGGCAAGCAGGATTCCCTGGTCACCGAGCAGGTTGTCGAGGAGATCGTCATATTCCTGACGCATTGGCTGGCTTTCCACATTCTCGAGGCCGACAAACACCTGGCGAAGATCGTTCTTTCCGTTCAAAAGGGACTGACGCTGACCGAGGCCAAGGAAAAGGCGAGCACGGAAATGAGCGGTGCCTTGCGCGTGCTGATCGAAACGATTCTCAGCATGTATGACACCTTGTCCACGCGCACTCTGCAACTCATGCGCGAGGTCGCGGAACGCCAGCGGGCAGAAGAAAGATTGCGCCTGTCCAGAAAAGTGATCGACAGCACGCTGGAAGCGATTTTTATCACCGACGAAAACGGGATGGTCATCGATACCAATCCTTCATTCTGTCTCGACGTGCAACTGAAACACGAGCAGGCCATCGGGAAGGATATCCGGCAACTGAAACCGGGACTGTTCAGCGAGGACAAATCCGATGAAATATGGAAGGCCGCAACCGAAAGCGGCCACTGGGCGGGCGAAACCGTGGGGCGCGACGCCAGCGGGGAAATAGAAGGGGCCTGGCTGGCGCTCTCCTCGATCAAGGATAATCAGGGAGTCATCACCCATTACGTCGGCGTGGTGTCGTCCATCACGCATCTGGTGAAACGTCAGCAGACGCTGGAGGTGGAGGCGAATCACGATGCGCTGACCGGATTGCCCAATCGCCGGTTGTTGCAGGACAGGCTTGCGCAGGCGGTTACGCGCAGCAATCGGGGAAGCCGGGTGCTGGCGGTTTGCTACCTCGATCTGGATGGCTTCAAGCAGATCAATGACACGCTCGGACACGATGCGGGCGACGACGTGCTGCGCATCGTTGCCGGACGCTTGAGCAAGCTGCTGCGCGGCGAGGATACGGTGGTACGCCTGGGCGGCGACGAATTCGTGTTGCTGCTGGGCGATCTGGAGAACGAAGATGGCGCCGTGCAATTGCTGACCCGACTGCTGAAAGATGTCGCCCAGCCGATGTCGATTCACGGCAAGCAGGTTGAAGTCAGTGCCAGCATGGGGGTCACTTTCTATCCGCGCGATCATGGCACGCCGGAACAATTGCTGACCCATGCCGATGAGGCGATGCTGACGGCAAAACGGGAAGGCAAATCGCGTTACCACTTCTATAAATAAGCCGCGAAGTATTTCAACGAATTTTCATGAATCGGGACGCACACGCAAAAACGCTGGAATGGCTGAAAACGAATCCTGCCATGGACGAGTTGTGCGCAAAATTTCCGGATGATTGGGCTGCGGTGCAGCAGGATATTTCGGCCATTGTCGAGCGCGGGGTGGCGGAGGAGTTGAAAGCCTATCTGGAGCGCATCTCCAAACCTCCGGTGAAGCAGGCTTCCGGGAATCGGCAGCAACACCAGGAAGCGGCACTGTCGCAATTCGTGCGCAGTCGCATGGCGCACGAGTCGGTCAAAAAACTTTGCCTGTCGGTGCTGGCTGCCGACACGGGCGTGAAGGACGGCAAGCTGCGGTTCAATCTTTTCAACGGCTTCGTGGCGCAGCGCCTGCTGTTTGCCAGAGGGTTGGAACGCAAGCCGGTTTCGCTGTTCTGGTTCCGTTTGTTCTGGCCGCTGGTGTGGCAGAAAAAGCGGCTGATGCCGCTGGTGCAGCCCAAAGGCATTTTCTGCTTCTATTCGCGCCCTTTGATCGAAGCGCTGGCCGCGATGATCGCGGGCAGGCGTTGCCTGGAGATCGGCGCGGGCGACGGCACGCTGGCGCGCTTCCTGAAAGGGCAGGGCGTGCAGCTCACCGCCACCGATAATCACGGCTGGGGAAATGCGGTGGCGTACCCAGATTGGGTGCTCAAGCTGGATGCGCGCGAGGCGTTGAAGAAATATGCGCCGGAGGTGGTCATCTGTTCCTGGCCCCCGGCGCAGAACGAGTTTGAGCGCGATGTGTTCAATACACCCGGCGTGCAGTTGTATATCGTCATCGGCAGCCGCCACCAGTTCGCCTTCGGCAACTGGAAGGAATACACGCGGCAATCCGCTTTCGATCTGGTAGAGGATAACGCGCTGAGTGCGTTGGTATTGCCGCCGGAACTGGAATCGGTTGTGTATGTGTTCCGGCGCAAGCCTCCGACCTCCAAGGCACTCGGTTAAGGATTTACATCCCTCACTTTGCGGCAAACATCGCATCACACCGCTTCTGCATTTCCTGGAACGGCACATCCTCGATGTGCGTGAGGATGTGCCACTTGTGTCCGAACGGGTCGAGCAGCGTTCCCGAACGGTCTCCGTAGAATTGGTCTTTCACTGCTTCGACCTGTTTTGCACCGGCTTCGAGCGCCCGCCGGAAAATCGCATCCACATCGCTTACATACAAGGCGATACCGACCGACGTCCCGCCCAGGGTGGACGGACTTTGGTTGCCCCATGCCGGCATTTCTTCCGCCAGCATGATCCTGGAATCGCCGACCTGCAATTCGGCATGCCCCACGCTGCCATCCGGCATGGAAATGCGCCCGATCACCTTTGCGCCAAATATGCGCTGATAAAACTGGATGGCCGCCTGCGCATCCTTGACCGAGAGATAAGGAGTGATGGCGTGAAAGCCGCTGGGGATGGCATTGATTGTACTCATGACATTTCTCCTTCAAGAATGGTTTGGGGACATCGGTTGGCGGATGACGGTTTTCCACTTCGACGGATCGGCCTTGCGAATGTCGCTCAGATAGATTTCGTGATGTTTGCCGCGCAGTTTGCGACCGCCGGATTCGATGAAACGATGCAACCTTTCGATACTGGGACCTTCTTCACTGAACGGGCCGATATGCATGAGTTGAGCACAACTTCCTTCGGTGCAGGCTTCGAAACGCAATTTGGACAGGGACGCGGGGTTCTTCTTCTTGCGCACCTCGGCAATTGCCGTATCCACCATGGCCTGCGTGATGAGAGGCGGCTGCGCGATCATGGCCGTCCACAGCCAGTTGCTCTTGTCCGCGGTGGAAAACTTGCTCATATCTTCCGCCCACCACAATCCTTCCAGCGGCATCACGCCGTAGTCGACCGCCAGCGCGCCTTTCTTGACCATGAACTTGAGCGTGTAAGCCACGGCGAACAGGGCTTCGATGGCATCGGCATATTCCTGCGCCGTGTTCGGATCGCCTTTGCCGTCTATCATCAGGAAGTTCATGGCGGGCACATCCACCTGGGTGACTTCCCTGGTGGAAGGCTGGTACAGGTGCTTGAGCTCTTTCTTCCAGTCGAGTTTCTTCATGCGTTGCTCCGGGCGTTGCCGATGCATCCACTTTAACCCCACCCTGCTGACAACGTGATGTCAGCAGACCTGATCGCGCAACAGACTCTTCGGCGCTTTGCGTTGCCATGCCTTGTGCAGCAAGTCCTTCAAGGTCCGGGCGTCGATTTTGGGCAATGCGACGCGTACACCCATGACCTTTTCTCCCCACCAGAGTTTTTCCACGACGTCCGGCAGGAGTTCGATTGCCTGTTCGCGCGTCAGATCGTCCACGAAAATGTGCAAGTGCTGTTGATCCCTGGCAACGGTGGCGAATATCCTGCCGCGCACGCGGAATGAGCTCAGTTCGTGGTGGGGCTGTTCGGTCGCTTCCGGCAGCGACAGTGCCAGTTGGCGCGCTTCGCTCAGAGTCATGTTGAAATTACCGGATTGCCGGCCAGGGCGAGGGTAAATGCCGCAGCGGCTGCCAGCGCCGTGATGGTGCGGACGTGATTCCAGAACGTCCATTTGTCCAGGTAATGCTTCCAGATTTGTACTGCGTCGGTCTGCCCCGCATCGACGGCGGCGAGCGCCTCGTTCATCGGGACATTGAATGCTGCCGTCACGCCGATATTGCCCAGCAGATACAGCGCGCTGCCGGCAACCAGGTAAGCCGTGTTGCCGCTGCCAAACATCAGCGCCATTGCAACGTCCGCCGCGCAAAGAACCGCAGTGCCCATGAACGCCGATAAAAACAGTGGATTCAAAACGGTGATGTTGACGGCCTGCATCGCGGCGATACCCTGGGCCGGGGCAATCCTGGCGAATGCGCGCATCACGAAGTTGGAAAATGCAAAAAATATTCCCGCCATGAGGCCGCAGCCCAGAGCGGCGGCAAATGAAAGCGCAAATATGTAACTGTGCGCATCAGTCATGGTGCACCTCCTTGGCAGCCAGGGGCGTCAACTTCGCTTAGTGCCCCTCGGGATAACGATCGGCGATCAGATTCAATTTGATGTTGTGTTCAAGCCAGGCTTTTGCACCAGCCAGCACCAATGCGAATCCTTCGGTTGTATCGAGACATTGTTTGACCACCGCGTCGCCATCGCCGCCGAATCCGGAATTGGTGATAGTGACAAAAGTGGTGTTTTCGGATGGCGAGGTGAACACCCATTCCACCGGCGTGAGCGTGCCATACGAATCCCACTCGATGAGGATGCGCTTGTTTGCTTCAAGCGCCTTGACAGTGATTTGCTCGGAATGGTCGTACATCTCCCAATCCCAGCGAATCTGCTTACCTGCCTGCAGCCTGCCGCTGCCTTTGGTGAACCAGAAGTTGGATGTGATGGCGGGGTTGACGAATGCCTCAAAAACTTCTGCGACGGGTTTGCGTATCAACATTGCGGTTGCAGTGATCGGTGCGGTTTTGATTTTCATGACGGTCTCCCATGAAGAATCCGGAAACGGAGTGGCAGCAACAGCGAATTGCCAGCCAACACTACTTATCCCTTACCGTCTTCGCAAAATGCCCCAAGTTGCCATTTGGATGATAGCTCGACATAGGGTAACTGACCATTAAAGTGTCCACGAAATGCGGGTTAACTCAGCATGCCCCTATTGATTCTGCGGATTAAAGCCACCACACCGACAATACGCACATCGATCATTCGTCTACCGTAAATATAATATGACCAAGGCGACCAGCGTGATTCCTGTAACGTGATAGCCGCCCGTCACCGCACCGTAAAGTAACGGGCGGGGCGTGACCGGATTGACCGCGTTATTGAATGAGATCGCGCCTGCATAACCGATACCGGCGATGAGCCCGAGCGTGACGGCATCTGCCAGTTGCTCGATCTTCAGGAGGTGCGCCAGCGTGGCGGTGGCAATGCTGACGACCAGGCTGTTGACGAAGGGAGAGATGTAATAGATGGCGGGCCATTTAAAGTCTTTCCGCCTATCGAAACCCAGTGCGATGTCGTAGTATTTGCCAAACAAAGGCGTGAACCAGATCGCCCCCAGAATGAAATAGCCAAAGGTTGCCAACAGCACAGCCCACCAATTCAGCTCAAAAATAACCGCCACCATCGCTTCCTCCAATTTCTTTACGATGTAAAGATGTTAAAACAAATAAATTCTCCCGACTTGCAAAAACCCGCGCCCGACGATGCTGCTCAATCGTTGCCGATCCAGATTCTCAATCCGATAGAAGCGGCCCAGTACTACAAGTTGCGTCTATATGCTCCTTCGCCCGAACTGGCATCGCTGGTTGATAAATATTGGGTAATGCGATGGGATCTTCTCGACCACCCGCCATTCACCTGCGAGGTGATTCCTTCCGCCTACACCAACCTCACATTCATGCCGGGAGGCTCGCGCATCACCGGCGTCACCACGGGAAAATACCGATATGAACTCACAGGGAGCGGCACCATCTTCGGTGTCATGTTCCATCCCGGAGGTCTGCACCCATTTTTCGGCAAGAGTCTGAGCGAATTGACCGACACCACCCTGCCTGGGGAGCAAGTGTTTGCGTGGGCGAATGACGCGTTGAATTCGGCGATGCTGGATGAAGAATCCGACAAGTGCGGCGTCACCCGTATCGAATCGTTGCTGTTGCAGCAATTGCCCGCCGCTGATCCGAACATCCAGTTGATCGACAGGATTCTTGAAATGGCGGATGTGATGGAGGCGCCCACTGTCGCATCGCTCTGCCAGGCGCTGAGCTTGAGTGAACGCCGGGTGCAGGAGCTGATGCGGGAGTACGTGGGCGTGGGATTGAAATGGATATTGCTGCGTTCGCGGCTGCAAAAAGCCGCCAGGTTCGCGGTTACCATGCAGAAATCCAACTGGGCCGACATCGCAGCCGAACTTGGCTATAGCGACCAGTCCCACTTCATCAACGACTTCAAACGGCTCATCGGCAAGACTCCCTCCCAATACGCAAAAGACATTCACCTTACGAACTGTGAGTGAGTTTCAAATTCATGCACGTTGCATCACATGTCTGTGCGCTTGCATGCCATTCCACCTGGCAAGCAATGTCAACTAATACGTTGCGCGTATCTCATCCCTGCGGAAGCAATCCATCGGCGCGTTGTTGATCGCCGCCAGAATTGCTGACAGCGTGGTGGCAGCAGCCCATGGCAACCGCTGTCGGGTATACACTTGAGGCCACCTCTAATAATCCGAATTTCGTCGCAATACTGCGTTGCTCACAAAAAATTGCTCCTTACATATCAAACATATGCCGCGTTGCAATTTTTTGCTCGCGCCTTGTCTTGCTTAGAACTTCGAATTATTAGAGGCGGCCTTGAACTGAGCAAGCATTGTCAGGTTTGGGTGGCAGGGAAACGGCATGATGGCACCCGGAATGTGAAGGGCAAGCGGTGAACGAAGACAGGGAATCAGCATATGCGCAGCGTTTCGAGCGGATGTTCGAGTACATCGAGCGTCACCTGGGCGAAGCACTCGATGTCGAACAGTTGAGCCAGGTGGCGCATTTCTCGAAATTCCATTTCCACCGGCAGTTCAGTCTGTATGCGGGCATCGGCATTTCGGCTTATGTGCGCATGGTTCGGCTGCGGCATGCCTCGTATCGTCTGGTGTTCCGCAAGCACGAGCGCATCACGGACATCGCGCTGGATGTCGGCTTCGAGAATCCCGAGTCGTTCTCGCGCGCTTTCAGGCAGGCGTTCGGGCAGTCTCCTTCGCAGTTCCGCAAACGACCGCAATGGCAGCCGTGGAACGAGCAGTTCTGCCTGCCGACAATGACAAGGAGCAGGAAAATGGAAGTGAAGATCGTCGATTTCAAGGAAACCAAGGTGGCCGTGCTGGAACACCGCGGCCCGCCCGAACAGGTGAACGATTCGGTGCTGCATTTCATCGACTGGCGCAAGCAGAGCGGCCTGTCGCCGGTGAAGACCAGCCGCACCTTCGGCGTGATCTACGATGACCCGAATACGGTGGAGCCGGAACAATTCCGCTTCGATATTTGCGGCGAAGTGGCGGGCGAAGTGCCGCGCAATCCCCAGGGAGTGAAAGGGCGGACGATCCCGGGCGGGCGCTGCGCGGCGATCCGCCACCACGGCCCGCACGAGCGTCTGGGCGAAAAGCTCTATTACCTGTACCGCGACTGGCTGCCGGGCAGCGGTGAAGAGCTGCGTGATGCGCGCTTGTTTTTCCACTACCTGAACCTGAGGTCAGAAGTGGCCGATCACGAATTGCTGACCGACATCTACCTGCCGCTCAAAGGCTGAACCGGGCCGCCGCCTTCCTGCGAATTGCAGGAAGAAATCGTCTCCGGTACTTTTGGCTCCTTAAAACAATTTCACTCCGGTACCTTTTGTATTTTGACGCGCAGCCCCTCCTGCAACGACGGCTTAGGCGTCTTTGGGGGCGTCGCCTTCTTATGAATCAAAGGTGCCACAGGCGGCACTGGTACAGAATCAGTTGCGAGAGGCTCACCTGCAATCGTGTTGGTAAGGTCGCGAAGCCCACCGCGCCACTTATCGACGGGAGGCAAAGCTATCCAGAGCGAGAGTGCGGCAACGGCAATGGCGACGACAGTAAGTATCTCCATTCGCCTTTGTGCCTTGACGCTTTCACGAGCCGTCACGACCTCAGAGATCTGCTTGAAGCTCTCCCTAGTCGTTTTATCATCGTTCAGTAGACGGGTAGCTAGATGCTTTGTATGAGCGCGAATGCGCTCATCAAACTTCGCAGGTGGCTCACCTCGGAATGCAACAGCCTCAATGAAGCCTTCACAGCTCCATCGGTAGGAGTGTTCGTTGCGAGCCTTCTCTGCGAGCTCTCCTACGATACTTGGAACCTGAAGTGAAGCGCTGAAAAAGTTCTGTATGTAGTCCAGCGACTTCAAGACGCGCCTTTTTCGTGGCGAAGCCACTTTCAACTGATCGCGCGTCTGTATAAGGACACGCCTAAATGCATTCAGTAAAGAAATGGCTGCAAAGGAGATGAGTATGCCATTTACTCGCTCATGTATGAGCGATGTATAAGCCGAAGGCTGGTACCCGCCAAAGGGCTCTACTGCCGCAACGGGTAGATCTGAAGTACGCAGGGAAATTAGGATGTGCGACTTGTCTTCAGAGTCAGAGTCTTGAGGTGCAAACAATAGACTTGAATACTCTGTGCTGCGCCAGGCATTATGAATGAAGCTGTTTGCCATCAGACGGGGCCATGACTTCATCGAATCGCCCCCATGCCTCGAGTCTTCTAGGATGGATGCGCGTTGGGTTGTAATCAATTCAGCTGTTGGGGGATATCCGTCCAACGGTGTGCTGCAGAACAAGCCAGGCAAATTCTTTCGAAACCACTGCACTGACAACGTTTGAAGTTCACATCGGCGAGACTCAATTGCACGCTGTTTGTGATGATATGGATCCATTATTCGATAGGAACCAAAGCGATCCCTTATGGGTTCATGAGTTGTGGAGCGCTCGATTTGCAACTCTTCGGTGTAAAGCTTCTGATGCGCCTCGTCCAGGACAAACGCAATCTGGACACATGTGAGAGAGGGGCAAAGTTGATGAACTTCGGCGATTAGATAATCGACCCCGTTTGGCAAGTCAGCGAAATAGTTCATCGCCAAGTATCGGGTTTCATCACGACGCGAAATGATTCCGAGATTAAAGGTTCCCTCTGAGCCAAACTGCCGCTGCCGCTTGATCCAATCAATGCACCCCGATTGGGGCCCATGAAAACGATCCAAGTGCCAATCAAGCTTCTCCAATCCGGTGTATAGAGCGTCGATTTCAGACGGGCCATACACTTCGGTGCACCAGATGCAAAGAACGCGCATCTCCTCTTCTAAAGGAATAGAGGTTTTCTCGTTATCGCCTATGTCTCGCTCCATATAGCTTGACAGGCGGCGAGAATGCAATGAGGGAACTAGTCTTGGAAATCGGGCGTGGCACCTCCACCAAAAACGACTAAAGATGCGATTGCGCCGCAACCAGTCGCGTATCGCGTCGCTGCGGGTAGTCGAAGTGGTTTGTTTATTTGTGGTCATTATGGCTAGGCTGGTGTTGTACTGCAGCAATCGGTCGACAGCACCCATATCGCAAGGATATCCCAAAGCCGACGCCAACAGTAGCAAAGCCAAACCGCAGAATCAGACTCCGATCAATCAACGAATAAAATGTACGGAGTCGATATATTTATCCCATCTGCACTAGCAACACCAATACGAACGGCGGCTTCCCCCTCATTACAACCGAAAGGTACCGGAGTTGATTTCTTTTCAGATCCAGAAACAATTTCACTCCGAACCTTTGGTATTGGTTTAGCTAATCAACAGGCCCCTGAAAAAAGTAACCCCCCATGGTGCGCAAATCTTACGGGATGCGTGGGGGGTGTTGTTGGCCGGATATTTAGTGGCCGCTTCTAAAACCGTCAAACCGATTTCAGGCTACCCATCCTGCCGCAACTTGCAACCTTACGCCGCTTGTTGTTGCCGACCATCCAGCAGATCGAACAAAAACTCCGGTGCAAGATCGGCGCCATTAGCCCAGGCTACGGTGCGCATCACCGGGTGCTGATAGGCCGTGGCGAAAAGTTCCGGGTCGCGCAGCGGCGCAAACATGTCGCCAGTCAACTCAGCGGTAAGGTCAACGATGCCGTTTTCTCCATTGTTGAAGCGAACGGCAAGCCGGTATCCCGGCAAGGGTGTAACTTCGGTAGTGTGTAAGATCATGGCATTACTCCAAGGGTGCTATCGGGTTAATCGGTTTGCGTTCCTGCGCCAGCTTCCAATCCTGCTCTATTTCGTCCCGGTGCAAAGCCAGCCATTCGCGCACCAGCGACAAGGCTCTGGCGGGAAGACCGCCTGAATATATCTTTCCGTCCAGCGTAAGCAGTGCCTCATGCTCCGCATCGAACTGAAAGGAGTCGATTTCTTATCAGATCTAGAAACAATTTCACTCCGGTACCCTTGGTCGGTACTCCGGTACCCTTGGTCGGCCGCCCACGCCTCGGCAAGGGTATCCAGCATCCGGCTGGCGAACTCCGGCGGGGTGAATACCTCGTCGTTGGAAAGATTCGCGATGCAGGTCAGCACATCAGGATTGCGACCGCGCAGGGTGAAGGCAACCTGTTCGTTCATGACTTCTTGTTCCCCAGTTTGAACTCATTGAGCAGCCTGTGGAAACGCGCGGTGTCAATCGTCATGGGCGCTTGATTCGAATTTTGTTTTCGGTGAGGACGACAAAGCAGCCAGCCCAATCAGCCATTTCAGCGGCAACGGCGGTGATGGCTTCCAGCAGGGCATGCGCACCCGGTTCGCGCAAGCGCACCAGCAACAAACCGGCGTGTGTGCCGGGCGCGAATTGGCGGGTATCGGAAAAATCCAGGTCCTGGGTGATGAGAAAGCGGCCTTCCGCACTCGTCGCTTGCCAGATTTCTGCATCCGGTCTGCCGCTCAAGTTCTCATCGGGCACGGTGTCAACGTCGTGCCCGTGTTGTTGCAGAATGGGCACCAACCTCGCAGGCAGGTTTTCGTCGAGCTTGATCTTCATGCCAGAACAGGGGTTGCCGGCAACGGCAGGTCTTCTTCTGCCGATACTGCCGCAAAGGCAACCACGGCGCGCACGGCATCACGGCTGAGCGTCGGAAAATCCAGCAAGAGCTCTTCAGTGCTCATCCCTTCTGCCAGACTGGCAAGGATGGTGCGCACTGTTATCCGTGTGCCGGTGATGACAGGTTCGCCGCCGCAGATCGAGGGGGCGCGGGTAATGTAGGGTTTGAAGTCCATGTTCATGGTTTATCTCCTTATGGTTTTCGCCTGATTATGCCAGTCCCATCGCGCAAATCAACTTTGGTTCTGACTGGTTTACCTGTTCATCAATCACACATACCAGCGGCGGGTTTCGGGGCCAGGCAGCTTGTCCAGCAGGGTGCAAAGGTGGAACCACGGCAATTGTGCAGCAGCCTGCTGCATAAATTCCGCATCCGTCCTCGCCTCGGCAAAGGCATGCATGTACTTGGGCACCAAAAGGTACGGCACCAAAAGGTACCGGAGTCGTTCTCTTACATATCCAGAAACAATTCACTCCGGTACCCACGGTATTCGATATCCCTGATTCCAGCTCTGGCCGGAGCACATCGTATCCGGCGACGGATTGGGAATCGTAAAAGATGGCTGGTTTCATCGTAATACGCAGCATTGTGCTGCGACCTCGCCGCTCAGCTTTCTGGATCGTACCCGAACTCGCGGAGTTCCTGCGAGCAGCGGCAGGCTTTGGCGATCTTTGCTGCCCACTGAATGGCGGCATCGCGCGATGGGAGTTCCAGGACACAGAAGCCGCCGTCGAACTCCCTGGTCTGCGGGTAGGTCTCGTTTGTGACGGTGCCGTCGGCGGCTACCATCTGCGGTGCCACGTCTTCGTTGATGCCACCGCCGAACACGTAGACACCAGCAGCCTTCGCCTCGCGTATGACCGCGTGCGAAGCCTCGCCGACTGCGGCCCAGTCCTGGTCGGGAATGTTCATCGCCGGCCCTGGAAATGAGATCAGGTACTTTGTCATCGTTCAATCCTCCGGGTGAGATTGGTATTGGTTGTGATGCCTGCCTTCGGTAAGACGTGCCTTGAGTTGAGCCATTTCCGCGCTCCCTGAAAACGTCACTTCGCTTCGCAGTTTCGCCAGTGCCTTGGGCCAGGCGGAATTCATGTATTCCACCATTTCGTCAGGCATGCCGGCTCGCCCCAACAACACACGCACGGATGGGGGTAGAAATTACGAACATATCCGCACATGGTTTCTACCCCCACCCTACCCCTGATGGAACTACTAGCCATTCGACTAGGCTGGCAAACGACGCCAGCCAAGTCGCTGGTTATCCCCCTGCATGGGGGAGGGAACAATGCGGCATAGCCCGATCGTTCTTTAATGACCACCGCAAAGGTCAAACATGGGTGAACCCCCCGGTATAGCCGGGGGTTTACCTCACTGAATCAGGTCTTGCTTTCGCAGTTGAACATCCACCGCACGCCGAACTTGTCCGTGAGGCTGCCGTAATACGCGCCCCAGAACATATCCTGCAGCGGCATCTCGATCTTGCCGCCCGCGGCCAGCGCATCGAACAGGCGTTTGGTCTCGGCGCGCGAGTCCGGTTGCAGGTTGATGTACGTGTTGTTGCCCATGTTGACTTTGAAGCCCAAGGATTCCGGTGCGTCCGTGCCCATCAGCTCGAATCCGCCCAGGATGGGCAAGGCGACATGCATCACCAGGTCGAGATCGGCTGCGGGCAGGGACGGTTGCCCCGGTTGCGGCGGCATATCCCTGAAACGCCCGATGGGCGTGGAAAATTCGGTGCCGAACACCGACTTGTAGAAATTGAAGGCCGCTTCGGTGGTGCGCGGGAAATTGAGGTAGATGCTGACTTTGGCCATTTCGGGTTCCTCCGATGTGCATGAAGCGATGAATGAACTCGGGTTGTTCATTAGAAAATCCGCACCCGGTAGGAGCTCGATTTATCGAGCGATTTTTTGAAAGCAATCGCGCAATGAATTGCGCTCCTACAAGAGGTTCGGGGCTAATTTGGGATGAATCGAGGGGCTATTCGCATAGCGTCTTTAATTTTTCCAAGGCCTTGGGCCACGTCTCGGCCATGTATGTTTCGAACTCAGCCGGTATCGCCGACATCTCGACGTGCAGCAGCGTGCCCCCGCCTTGGGATGTGAAGGTGTAGTTCTCGGACACTGAAGCCCAAGCCTTGCTTTCCTCGCTCCCGGCATCCAGCACGCCTTCCCTGATCACCCCCAGATGTTTGATGGAGATGAATTGATACGGGCGGTTCTCGGCGATCATGGAACTCATGCCCGACCCGTTCGGGTCAAGGAACAGAATCTTGCTGCCCTGCTCCCAGCTGCCTTCGTAACACGACCCAGGCATGAATTCCGCTGCCCAGATGCGGTAGGTATCCTGCTCCAGCATGGTGCGCCAGACTTTTTCGACGGGCGCGTTGATGGTGACGGAAAAGTGCATGGGTTTCATGTCGACCTCCTTGTCTGTCCGAGTTGACGGCGCTATCAGACCGATTGGCCCGGGATGAGGCAGTCATGCCTTTCCCCGGTAGCGCAGGATCACACAGCCGTTCGACAGCGGGCGCGATTCGAGCAAGCTGAGTTCTTGCAGTTTCAATCCTTCACCGAACAAGGGCCTGCCCTTGCCATAGATGACCGGTGCGATACCAAGGCGATATTCATCGAAGAGCCCCTCGTTCATGAGCGTCTTTGAAAGATCGGCGCTCCCGAAAACGAACAGGTTGCCATCGCCCTGTTGCTTCAGTCTGGCCACTTCCCCGGCCACATTGTCATTGACCAGTGTGGTGTTGTTCCAGGCGGCGGTCCGCAGGGTGTGCGAACAAACCACCTTCGGAAGGCTGTTCATGTAATCCGCAATCTTCCCCTGTGCCGTCTGCCAATATGCGGCCATACCCTCATAGGTCACGCGCCCGAACAATAGCGCGTCGGCCGAGGCCAGTTGTTCCAGGGAGAAGCGTTCGAGCTCTTCCCCCCAGAGCCGTTCGTGCCAGGGCAAGTCCCAGTTCTTCGCCCCCTCGAAACATCCGTCGACAGTGATGAGATTCCACATGATCAGTTTTCGCATGGCGGACTCCTTCTTTTATCCAGGGTTCAGGGTCAACTGCATGGCCGTGCACAGCAACAAAGAATCTAGTCCACAAACGATCCGGTCTTCACTTCACCGGCACGCCTGTAATTGGCAAAGACCACGCCTAGCGGCGAAACTTTGCTGTCGGTCAATTCGAAGGCTGCCGCACGCGTCCCATCGGCAAACAGGCGCTTCCCCGCCCCAAGGGTGACCGGAAATATCTTGAGCCAGAACTCGTCGACCAAGTCGTGTTTCAACAGGGTCTGAACGAAATTGCCGCTGCCATATACATGCAGATCGGGCCCCTCCTGCTCTTTGAGCCTTCGTATCCTTGAAACCACGTCATCCTTCAGGAGCACGGTATTTTTCCATTCGATCTTCATTTCATCATGCGAGACGACATATTTCCTGGCTTCATTGACACCGGGCCAGTCGGCGCCATGATGAGGCCAGTACGACGCGAATATTTCAAAGGTCGTCTTGCCCAGCAACAATTCAAACGGCTTGTTCATCTGCGTCTCCATCTGCTTGCCGGAAAAGTCGTCAAAGTACGGAAAGGTCCAGCCGCCATACTTGAAGCCGCCGGAAATATCCTCCTGGGGCCCTCCCGGCGCCTGCATGACGCCGTCCAGGCTCACAAATTCAAGAACGATGATCTTGCGCATGACATTCTCCTTTATCGTTTATGGACGCCGCGGGATCATCACCCGGCTTGCCGCGCATAGCTGACGGTCAGCATCTCCCACTGATGCCCGTCGGGTTCGTTCCAATAGACGTTCCCGTATTGCGGGTCGACTTTCATATCCACAGGCCCGCGCACCGTGCTGCGATACTTGATCCCGGCCGCCTCGATGCGCTTGAGGATGGCATCGAAATCCCGCGGACTGACGCGGAAGCAGAAGTGGTAAACGGGAAACTGTTCGTCGGTAGTCTGGAAGTCCAGGGTCAGCCCCTCATTCACATAGACAGGGGAAAACTGCCCCGCGCCTGTTACCGCCCACGGTACACCGAGCAGTTCAGCCAGCAGCCTTGCCGCCGCAATCTGATTGCGCGATGGCACGATGGTGTGGTCGAGATGGATGGTCATGGTTCCTCCGGTTTCCCGAAGATCCTGCCGCCATTGCCCGTGTTTCAGCCCGCGTAGGCCTTCTGCAATTCGGCTATATCGAACTTCTTCATTTTCAGGAATGCTTCGGTGACGCGCGCCAGCTTGTTTCGGTCCTTGCTCTTCTGCATCTCCCACATGACAGTGGGCACGATCTGCCAGCTCACACCGAATTTATCCTTGAGCCAGCCGCAGGCTTCGGCTTCCGGTACGGCGGAGAGTCTTTCCCAGTAGTAGTCGATTTCCTCCTGCGTGTCGCAGTTCACCACAAAGGAGATCGCTTCGTTGAACTTGAACAGCGGCCCGGCGCTCATCAACTGGAACACCTGCCCGAACAGTTCAAGGGTGACGATTTCCACCGTGCCGGAAGGCGTGTCCTCCAGCGTGGTGCTGTCGACGATGCGAGCGTCCTTGAATACCGAGGCATAGAACCTGGCCGCCTCGGCCGCTTCCTTGTCGAACCATAAGAAGGTGGATATCTTTTGCATGATTTGCCTCCTTCGGGTAAGCGGGCAGAAGCCATTGCTATGCTTTGCCGCCCGGGCCAATGCGCAGTGCCGCTCCGGCCCATGCGCAGGGTACGGAACTCAGCGCCAGCGCGACCGGATACCAGTGCGCGCCCATGTCCCACATGGCGATGCCGCCCGCCGTGCTCAGCACAAAACCGATGCCGCCCATGACGAGCGCGTGACGCATCGGATTGTGCGGCGCGAGTGCCGCGACCAGGTAGCCGCCGGCCGCGCCGTAGACCAGCCGGTAACCCAGCGCAAGCAGAAGCAGGCCGGTGTCGGTCATCGGCTCGCCCCAGGGCGGATAGACATCGAGGGCATGCATGATCTGGTCGGTGCCCAGCGACAGCGCGAATACCGCAATGAACCCGGCCAGCACGGCGACCACGCTGCGCGGCAGGTTACGTGGAGTGTCAGTGTCGTTCATGAGGGCCTCACTTTTCCGCGAGCGCTTTCAATCGGGCCAGCCCAGCCTCGAAATCCTTGCCGACCATCTTGTCCATGTTGAAGAACACGCCCATGACTTTCACAAAATAGGTCTGGGCGCCTTCCATGATCCACGAGACGGTAGTGGAGTCGCCCTCGGCTTTGAGCGCGAACACGACATGGTTGCGCGCTTCGAACGGTTCGATCATGTGCAGGTCGAGCGCGATGCGCGAGGGCGATGCGGACTCGATGATGGTTATCTCACCCTTGCCCACTTCCTTGTTGCCTTCCCACGCATACCTGGCGCCGGTGCCGTCGGCGCTGCCGCTGTAAGTCTTTTTCATCGCCTGATCCTTGTTGTAGGGTGTCCATTCCTCCCAGCGGTGGAAGTCGTTGATGAGCGCAAATATTTTTTGCGGCGCCGCCTTGATCTTGATCGAGCGCTCGATGTGGAGGCTGTTCGGCAGGGTGGCGGCATAGATCAGGACGGTGAGGATGGCAACGACGACTACGATGGCGATGGTCTTGAGCATGATGGTTCTCCGGATGCGGGTTATCGGATTTGTACGGACAGACGTTCCAGCGCCTCGCCCCAACTGACGCTGTATCCGGCCCGGTTGGCTGCTTCTTTGCGCGTGGTGTTTTCGAACAGGGTATGCAGGGTGAGCGTGGTCTTGTCGCCGTGTTCGGCGAAAGTGACCGTCACCAGCGACCGCGGCGGCAGCCCCGCACCGCAGGGATGGCTTTCATCGGCGGTGCTGTCGTAGACGATACGCTGCGGTTCGACGATCTCGCGGAAGATGCCGGTGCACGGATAAGTGTTGCCGTCCGGGGCGCACAGGTAAAGGCGGAAAGTGCCGCCCACCTGCAGCGCCGCTTCGCAGGACGAATTGCCGAACCCCCTGGGCCCCCACCATTGTGTGACGTGCCTGGGATCGGTCCACACCTGCCACACCAGTGGCCGAGGGGCATTGAAGGTGCGGGTGATCACCAGTTCGTGGCCGTTTGCATAGTCAGATTTCTTCTCGGGCATACGTTGCTCCTGCGTAAGGGAAACCGGGTAAGGAAACAGCGAACCAGTTGCGGCGACGCTCAGCTTCGACTGGATCCGCGAATGGAATCCGGCTGCGCCGTTTGCAGCATTGGCGCGGTCAGACGACTTTCACGCTGCGCGTTTGCATTTCGCGCAGGTAGGCTTCCAGCCGTGCCAGCGTCTGCTTTCCGCCTTCAATCGCGTTATGCGTTTTTACCGTTGTGTCGCGGGCTTCCGCCGTCGGGAATACCGCGCGCAGGGTCACCCGGGTCTGGTTGCCCAGCGCCTCGAATATCCATGTCGCATCGAATTGCGCGGCGGGGTCGCCATTGCCGTCGCCACCTTGGGAATACTCGATGCGCTCCGGTTTGACGATGGCGGTAAAGGTGCTCCGGTTGGGATAGTTGGTGCCGTCCGGTCCGTGCATGATGTGCGTCCACACCCCGCCCACGCGGAAATCCATTTGCTGCAGGGTGTCGGTGAAGCCGAACGGTCCCCACCAGTGCACCACTTGCTGCGGGTTGGTCATCGCTTCCCATACCAGTTCGCGCGGCGCATCGAGGACGCGCGCGATGACCATTTCGCGGTCGGCGCTGTCGGCGAGTTCGCCTTTCAGGTATGCGGCAAGGCGCTCGAAGGTGCCGCCCCAGCCCTCGCGCATGCCGTCCTGGGCTTCGCTGAAGGTCTTCAGCTCCCGATTGGTGGCATACAACGGAACCCAATGTACGGTGATCGTCGTTTTGCCGTTCCGCTCCTCGAAGGTGGTGGTGGAGAGCGTTTCCAGCGGCCAACTGTCAGACAGCGGATGGCGCGTTATGCCGCCCTGCGCATCGGAAAACGAAGAAACCAGCACCAGCCGCACTGGCGCAACGATTTCGCGGAAAGTCCACTTGCCCCACATTGGCTGCCCGTCGGGCGAGCGCAAGGCGTAGTGGAAGATTCCGCCCGGATGCAGATCGAGCCGGGCCTGCTGCATGGTGTAGCCTTGCGGGCCAAACCATTGCATCAACTGTTCGCGCTCGATCCACGCCCGCCAAACCCGTTCGCGCGACGCATTGAATTCCCGGGAAATGACAAATTCGTCGCTGCCGACAGCACTATCTACTCTTGCGTCCATGATCGTTCTCCTTCGCTTGCAATGTTTGAAGGTAGGAATCCAGGCGATCCAGGCTTTGCTCCCAGAATTGACGGTACTGCTCGATGAAACTGGCGGCTTCCCGCAACGGTGCGGCTTCCAGATGGCAAGGCCGCCATTGCGCCTGGCGACTGCGGGTGATCAAACCGGCCCCCTCCAACACCTTCAAATGTTTGGTAATGGCAGGGGTGCTGATATCGAATGGGGCGGCCAACTCGGTGACCGAGGTCTCACCCAGTGCCAGCCGGGCCAGAATGGCGCGACGGGTTGGGTCGGCGAGTGCGGCGAAAGTGGCGCTGAGCCGGTCGACGGACATTTTCTACCCCGCTTCTTAATTAACCGATTGGTAAAATACGCCAGCCGACTATTCTTGTCAAGTATTAGGTATGCGGCAGACAGGGGTATGTCGGTGCCCAAAGCAGAAGAGGGTGCAGCCATGCGATAGATAAAACCTATCGACAACATATATAGAACATATTGGATAAATCGGTACTCGCGTCCTATGCTGACCCTGCGCTCTATTTCAACCCACGAAAGGAGATCATCATGTCAGCCGAATCCAAATGCCCATTCCCCCACGCGCACACCAGCGCGGTCGCCGGAGCCCAATCGAACACCCACTGGTGGCCCGATCAACTGAAGGTGAACATGTTGCACCAGCACTCCCCGCTGTCCGACCCCATGGGCGGAGAGTTCGACTATGCCAAGGAGTTCAAGAGCCTCGACCTGAAAGCCGTGAAGAAAGATCTGCTGGCGCTGATGACCGACTCGCAGGACTGGTGGCCGGCGGACTTCGGCCACTACGGCCCATTGTTCATCCGCATGGCATGGCATAGCGCAGGCACCTATCGCACCGGCGACGGCCGCGGCGGCGGCGGGACCGGCAACCAGCGCTTTGCTCCCCTCAATAGCTGGCCCGACAACGTCAATCTCGACAAGGCGCGCAGGCTGTTGTGGCCGATCAAGCAGAAGTATGGCCGCAAGATTTCCTGGGCTGACCTGATGATCCTCACCGGCAACGTCGCGCTGGAATCGATGGGCTTCAAGACCTTCGGTTTCGGCGGCGGGCGCAAAGATATCTGGGAACCGGAAGAAGACATCTACTGGGGAGCCGAGGGCAAGTGGCTGGCGGACGAGCGCTACAGCGGCGACCGCAACCTCGAGAACCCGCTTGCCGCGGTGCAGATGGGCCTGATCTACGTGAACCCGGAAGGCCCCAACGGCAACCCGGACCCGCTCGCTGCCGCGCGCGATATCCGCGAGACTTTCGCCCGCATGGCGATGAACGACGAAGAGACCGTTGCGCTCATCGCGGGTGGGCACACCTTCGGCAAGACCCACGGCGCAGGCGATGCGGCACAGGTGGGGCCGGTGCCGGAAGCGGCCGGTATCGAAGAGCAAGGCCTGGGCTGGAAGAGCAGCTATGGCACCGGCAAAGGTGGCGACACGATTTCCAGCGGCCTGGAAGTCACCTGGACCAGCACACCGACGAAATGGAGCAACAACTTTTTCTGGAACCTGTTCGGCTACGAATGGGAGCTGACCAAGAGCCCGGCCGGTGCGCAGCAGTGGCGGCCCAAGGGCGGCGTGGGCGCCGATTCGATCCCGGATGCGCACGACCCATCCAAACGTCATGCGCCGGCCATGCTCACCACCGACCTTGCGCTGCGCTTCGATCCTGCTTACGAAAAAATCTCGAGGCGTTTTTACGAGAATCCGGACCAGTTCGCCGACGCGTTCGCCCGCGCGTGGTTCAAGCTCACGCACCGCGACATGGGGCCGCGCGCGCGCTATCTTGGCCCGGAAGTGCCGGCGGAAGAGCTCATCTGGCAAGACCCCATCCCCGCAGTCGATCATGCATTGATCGATGCGCAGGATATCGCCGCCCTCAAGGGCAAGATATTGGCCTCGGGTCTGTCCATCGCGGAACTGGTTGCCACCGCCTGGGCATCGGCGTCCACCTTCCGCGGCTCCGACATGCGCGGCGGCGCGAACGGCGCGCGCATCCGCCTGGCGCCGCAGAAGGATTGGGAAGCCAACCAGCCCGCCCAACTGGCGAAGGTGCTGAAGACGCTGGAAGGCATCCGTAGCGCGTTCAACAGCGCCCAGACCGGCGGCAAGAAAGTTTCGCTGGCCGACCTGATCGTGCTGGGCGGCTGCGCAGCCGTCGAGGCAGCGGCGAAGAAGGCCGGCCACGACGTGCAGGTGCCCTTCGCGCCGGGACGCATGGACGCATCGCAGGTGCAGACCGATGTCACCTCGTTCGCCGTGCTGGAGCCGCACGCAGATGGTTTCCGCAACTACGTGCGAAAGGGCCTCGAAGGCTCGGCGGCCGAGCTGCTGCTGGACAAGGCGCAGTTGCTGACGCTGACCGCCCCCGAGATGACCGTGCTGATCGGCGGCCTGCGCGCGCTGGATGCGAACGTCGGCCAATCCCAGCACGGCGTATTCACCAAACGGCCTGAGACACTGACCAATGATTTCTTCGTGAACCTGCTCGACATGAAGACGTCCTGGCAGAAGTCAGCCACCGCCGCAGGCGTGCTGGAGGGACGCGATCGGTCGACAGGCCAACTGAAATGGACGGGCACCGTCGTCGACCTCGTGTTCGGTTCGAACTCGCAGTTGCGGGCGCTCGCGGAAGTGTATGCCTGCAGCGATTCGCAGCAGGCGTTCGTGCGCGACTTCGTGGCGGCATGGAACAAGGTGATGAACCTGGATCGGTTCGACCTTGCGTGATCGCGGAGCTACTAGTTGGTTAAACCCAAATAACCCATTAGAGCGTTCGTGCGTTGTAGGAGCCCGACTTGTCGGGCGATCCATAGGCATCGCGCAACAAGTTGCGCTCCTACAACGGCGTTTATTCCCTGTCAGCGTCCGGGTTGTTCTTCAAGGTGTTGTCGGGCAAAACTCCGGGAACAGAACGCAATGACCGGCGCGGCATGACATTTCAGTTCTTCTGCTCGTCGATCAATCCCAATCCAGCATGTCCCAACTGCTGCTCATTTCGCGGCGCTCGATGACCAGATCGGATGTGGGTTTGGCGCAGCAAAACAAGACCATGCCCGCGTCCCGTTCCTCCGCACTCAATCCGATATCCGTAGACTTGCCGTGATCTACCGTACCTTGCAGCACATTGCCTTTGCACACGCCGCATGCTCCATCGCCGCAACCACGCGGCAGTGTGTGGCCATGCTTGGTCGCAGCTTCGAGGATGGTTTCGCCGACTTCGGCGATAAAGGTGAGGTTGTCCGGCTGGAGCGTGATGCTGAATCCCATGTCGTTTTCTGATTGTTAAGTAGTAAAGCTGGATTATAGGGGTGGCTCAGCTTCGAATCAGTTATCGACTTCCGATATTAAATAAACTACTTCTAGTTCGAGTTGTTAGCAGAAACCAAGTGTCGGCTTGTGTTACGCCGCCATCGGTAGTGGCAGTTGGAAGTGTCCTTCAACGATGCCGCTTACGGAAATATCTTCGTCCAGTTCATCCCAGCGTAATGCAGTTCCATTTGCCCGCAGCACGACTTTCTTGAGTTGTTCTTCGCTCGCTTTGCTCAATAATCTGAAGCGGGCAGCGGGGAATCCGATCTGTCGACCATCCGTGAGCTCGACAAAGACGATACGACCCGTCACCCAGACGCGGGTGGCGCAATGCTCCAATTCAGTGATGGAAGTACTCATGCCATTTCTCCTTGAACAAATCCTGATGCTCGAATACTGCGGCCTCGATGCGTCGCAATTCGACAGGGCTGATATTGCGTCCTCTGGCCAATCTGATCGGCTCCAGCCAATACTTGCACTCTCCTTCACCCGTGTCTATATGGATATGCGGCGGCTCCATTCTTTCATCGGAATAGAAATGGAAACGCCAGTTTAGTAATCGCAGAACTGTTGGCATGCCCAGTCAGGTAAGGAGTGGTTCGAGAATTCTACACCAAAGTCACGCATGCAATTTGACCGGGAGGGTTCGAATAGTTCTGCTGCCGTTGTGCCCCATAATTTCTTGCCAAGGGGTTCAGGTATTCCGAATTAAGGGAGCACGGCGAAGGCAGATCAAGTGTGAGCGACTACTGTCAAACAATGAATTTCTTGGTGGTGTCGCTGAGCGTGCTGGCGGCTTCAACCATGCGCTTTGCTTCCGCGACGCAGGATGCCGTGTGCGTCGCCACGCTTTGGGTATGCGCTTCGTTGTCCGCAATGCGCGAGCGGACGATGCCGACCAGCATCTGCTGATCGTCGGCGGCATCGTGTACCGCATCCACCGAGCGTTTCATGGCCGAGGTGGCCTGTTCGATTTTTCCGAAGGTCTCGGACGATTGCTTCGAGGCTTCCAGTCCCGCTTTTACCGCGCCCGCATTTTCATTCGACAGCGCCACGGTGGAGGCCACATCCTGGCTGACTTGTTTGAGCACGTCGTCGATGCGTTTGGTGGCTTGCGCGGCCTGTTCTGACAGCTTCCTGACTTCGTCGGCGACAACCGCGAAGCCGCGCCCCTGTTCGCCGGCGCGTGCCGCTTCGATGGCGGCGTTCAGCGCGAGCAGATTGGTTTGTTCGGCGATGGCACGAATGACGGCGATGGCCGTTTCGACTTCTTTTGCGCTGGTGTTCAGGCTGGCCGCATTGGCGGAGATTTTGATGCTGGCGGCATCCAGCAGGGAAATGGCCTGTTCGGTGGCGACGACGTGGGTGAAACCGCTGCGCACCAGGGCTTCGGCGGTCGAGGCGCTGGTTCCGGCCTCGCCGGAAAGGGCGAGGATGGAGTCGGATGCATCGGACAAGCCGTTGACGACTTTCAATATCTCGCCCGCATTGGTGCGGTGTTCGATCATGTCGGTGTCCATGGATGCCATGGCCGTGCCGATCTCCTTGGCCGTGGCATCGACCAAATTGGCGGATTGCGCCATGTCCCGTATGGTTTCGCGCAACCCGTTCGCCATGGCATCGAAGCCTTCGGTGATTTCGCCTACCGTATCGTGGCTATGCACGCCGCAGCCTTCGCGCAGGTCGCCTTTGCGCATGCGTTCGGAGGCGACGGCGATCTGGCGCAGCTTGCGCACGAGCAACACTTCCAGGAGTTTGTGGTTGACGATGCCGATCGTAATCCCGGCGACCAGACAGCCGATGCAGAACCAGACCAGCATCCCCTCGCGCCAGTTGACAAAGAAGTTCGCGTAAAAGGGGAAGACCAATCCCATGCTCAATCCGAAGCCGAGGAAAGACAGTTTCAAACGGTTGAGAATCGAAGGGGCGACCTGACTCATGAAAAATTCCTTTGCAATTATTGTGATGTGCAATTGTTGTTATTGTGCAGAACCTGCGTCCTGATGTCAGGTATCGGCACGAACTGTAGTGTCTTTAGGGGGCGTCGAAAAAATCGTCAAATTGCCGATGCCGAGCGTGCTTCACCCCGAAAAGCAGGTTAGACATTCAAGCGCCAAGCCTTTAGACTTGCGGCCTTTTTCACAGACCAGCACCATGTCCGACGATATCGAACAGTCCACCAAGGAACCCGCAGCCGTCCCGCGCGACAAGATCGCGCGCGAAGTGGCGCGCCGCCGCACTTTCGGCATCATCTCCCACCCCGACGCGGGCAAGACCACGCTCACCGAAAAACTGCTGCTGTTCTCCGGCGCGATCCAGTTGGCGGGCGCAGTAAAGGCGCGCAAGAGCGGTCGCCATGCGACCTCCGACTTCCTCGAAATCGAGAAGCAGCGCGGCATTTCCGTCGCCAGTTCGGTGATGCAGTTCGAGTACCGCGACCATGTGGTGAACCTGCTCGACACGCCCGGCCACCAGGACTTCTCCGAAGACACCTACCGCGTGCTCACCGCCGTCGACTCGGCGCTGATGGTGATCGACGCGGCCAAGGGCGTGGAAGCGCAGACCATCAAGCTGCTGGAGGTGTGCCGCATGCGCGACACGCCCATCATCACTTTCATGAACAAGATGGACCGCGAGGTGCGCGATCCGCTGGAGCTGCTGGACGAAGTCGAGTCGGTGCTGAAGATCCAGTGCGCGCCGGTGACCTGGCCCGTCGGCATGGGCAAGACCTTCCGCGGCGTGTACCACCTGCTGCGCGACGAGATACTGCTGTTCACGCCGGGCGAAGAAAAGGCCGACGGCGACGTGGAGGTCATCAAGGGCATCGACAATCCCGTGCTGGCCGAGCGCTTTCCGCTGGAGATCGAGCAGCTCAAGATGGAAGTGGAACTGGTGCACGGCGCATCGCATCCCTTCGACCTGCAACGTTTCCTCGACGGCAAACAGACGCCCGTGTTCTTCGGTTCCGCCATCAACAACTTCGGCGTGCGCGAGATCCTGAACGCTTTGCTGGACTGGGCGCCCGCGCCCATCGAGCGCGATGCCACGGCGCGCGTCGTGAATCCCAACGAGCAGGCCTTCTCCGGCTTCGTGTTCAAGATCCAGGCCAACATGGACGCCAACCACCGCGACCGCATCGCCTTCCTGCGCGTGTGCTCGGGCCATTTCGAGCGTGGCATGAAGATCAAGCATTTGCGCATCGGCCGCGAGATCAGGGTTTCGAACGTGGTGACCTTCATGGCTTCGTCGCGCGAGCAGGTGGAGGAAGCCTATGCGGGCGACATCATCGGTCTGCCCAACCACGGCAACATGCAGATCGGCGACAGCTTCTCCGAAGGCGAAGTGCTGCAATACACCGGCATCCCGTATTTCGCGCCCGACTTTTTCCGCTCGGTGCGCATCCGCAACCCGCTCAAGGTGAAGCAGTTGCACAAAGGTTTGCAGCAACTGGGCGAAGAGGGCGCGGTGCAGGTGTTCAAGCCGGTGGACGGCGGCGACCTGATCCTCGGCGCGGTCGGCATGCTGCAGTTCGACGTGGTGGCCAGCCGTTTGCAGGGTGAATACGGCGTGGACGCAATGTTCGAAGGCACCAGCACCACCAGCGCGCGCTGGGTGACCTGCGACGACAAAAAGATGCTGGCCGATTTCGAGAGGGCGCTGTCGCACAACCTCGCCATTGATGCGGCGGGCAACCTGGCTTATCTCGCTCCGAACAGCGTCAACCTGAGACTGACGCAGGAGCGCTGGCCAAAAGTGGTGTTCCACACCACGCGCGAACACGCGGTGAAGCTGTGATATTCACAATCCACTTTGCCGTCATTCCCGCGCAGGCGGGAATCCAGAGGGGTGTAAGCAAAATGCATTCATATCTTGCTGGATTCCCGCCTGCGCGGGAATGACGGGCCACTGATAATTGGGTGAAAGGATGAAAGTGCAAATAATCGACTTCCAACTGCGCGGCGAATTCGTCGAACTTAACCAACTGCTCAAGCTTAGCGGCGTGTGCGACAGCGGCGGGGCGGGCAAGGCGTTGGTGGCGGAGGGGTTGGTATCCGTCGACGGGCAGGTGGAATTGCGCAAGACCGCCAAGATTCGTGCCGGGCAGGTGGTGACGACGGGCGCTGTCCGGATCGCGGTATTGGCGCAGTGATGACCACACGCTCCTCGCGCGTATTTCCAAGGAGCGACATCAAGGTTGCTGCGGTCATGCCGATAAAGAATCCAGGCAGCGAAACATTTGTAGGAGGTGTGCCATGTTCGCATTCGTCATTATCGGGTTCGTCGTCGACGGCGGCAGGTATCTTGATTTCCAGTTGGAAGTGCTGGCAGACTCGCCCGCAGAGGCGATGGAGAAAGTGCGCATCCAGGACAGGCGCGCAGTGGTGTCCAACGTGTCGCGCAAGCCCAACGGCTGGGGAGACGGCTACTGAGTTGGGCGCAATGGTCGTCCGGGTGAACTCTGGCTGGTTCGTGTCCGGACGCGTGTGCCGATCCTGACCCCGCTTCCTCGCCGTGCTATATATTTCCCATCAGGTCACCGTTCCGATCCGCGAGATCGAACTCAGCGCAGTTCGGGCGCAAGGGGCGGGCGGGCAGAACGTCAACAAAGTCTCCAGCGCGGTGCATCTGCGTTTCAATATCAATGCATCTTCCCTGCCCGACGAATTCAAGCAACGCCTGCTGCAACTCAACGACCAGCGCATCACCAAGGATGGCGTGGTCGTCATCAAGGCGCAGGAGTTTCGCAACCAGGAGCAGAATCGCAACGAGGCATTGCGGCGTTTGAAGGCGTTGCTGCTGTCGATTGCGGTCAGGCCAAAACCGCGCGTCGCCACCAAACCCTCGCGTAGCGCACAGAAGAAGCGGCTGGAAAGCAAAGTCAGGCGCGGCGAGACGAAATCCTTGCGCGGCCGGGTGACGGATTAAGCTTCAATGCAGTCGCTCATGTAGCGGTCGAATTCTTCGCCGGGCATCGGTTTGGCGAACAGGAAGCCCTGGCCGTAGTCGCATCCGGCGGCAACCAGCATGTCGCGCTGTTCGGCAGTCTCCACGCCTTCCGCAATGACTTTCATTCCCAGCTTGTGCGCCATGACGATGATCGCCTCGACGATGGCATGATCGCCGGGATTGGCGACCATGTTGCACACGAAGGAACGGTCGATCTTGAGGTAATCGATGTCGAATTTTTGCAGGTAGGACATCGCCGAATAACCCGTGCCGAAATCGTCGAGCGAGACCTGGATGCCCGCATCGCGGAACGCCAGCAGTTTCTCCTGCACTTCGGCGCGGTCGTCCATCAGCAGTCCTTCGGTGATTTCCACCACGATGCAGCTTGGCGGAATATCCAGCGCGCGCAGCCAGCTGAGCAGGGTGATGCTGTTGTCGCCGGTGATGAACTGGCGCGGCGATTTGTTCACGCTGATCTGCATCGACGACAGGCGCGGATCGCTGCTGCTACACCAGTGCCTGGCCTTGAGCGCGGCCTGGCGGAACACCCATTCGCCGATATCGTTGATGAGCCCGATCTCCTCCGCCAGCGGGATGAACAGGGCCGGGCTGATGAGTCCCTGCGTGGGATGATGCCAGCGCAGCAGCGCCTCGGCTTTGGCGGGCTGTCCGCTGGCTAAGTCGATGATGGGCTGGTAATGGATTTCGAATTGCCCGCGGTCGAGCGCGCGCCGCAGTTCGTTGCTGAGTTGCAGTCGCGTCTGTGCGGATTCCTGCATGGAAGCGGTGAAGTAGCTGTATTGGTTGCGTCCCCGGCCTTTGGCGACGTACATCGCCTGGTCGGCATTCTTCAGCAGCGAAGTCAGGTTGTCCGCGTCCTGCGGATACAGGGTGATGCCGATGCTGGCTGAAACGTAGGCGGTGGTCTCGCCGAGCATGAACGGTTTGCCGAGGATATGGATGATGGTGTCGGCCAGCATGCCCAGCCGTTTGGGATCGGCCAGTCCCGGCAGGATGATGGTGAATTCGTCCCCGCCCAGCCGTGCCAGCGTGTCCGACTCGCGGATGCAGCCGGCAATGCGCCTGGAAGCCTGCATCAGCAGGTTGTCGCCCGCTTCGTGGCCCAGCGTGTCGTTCACTTCCTTGAAGTGGTCAAGGTCGATGAACATCAGCGCCAGCGAGGTCTGTCCGCGGCCCTCGCGTTTCAGTACCTGCACCAGCCGGTCATAGAACAGGCGGCGGTTGGGCAAGCCGGTGAGCACGTCGTAGTTGGCCTGGCGCCAGATGATTTCCTCGTTGCGTTTCTTTTCGGTGATGTCGGAGAAGATGGCGATGCGCTGGCGCACATCGTTGTTTTCGTCGCGCACGGTGTTGATGGTCAGCCATTCGGAATAGTTCTCGCCGTTCTTGCGGCGATTGACGATCTCGCCCTGCCAACTGCCGAAGGTCTGGAGAGACGCCCACATGGCGTGGTAAAACTCCTTGCCCTGCTGGCCCGAGCTGAGCAGTTTGGGATCGTGGCCGATGGCCTCGTAGGGTTCGTATTGCGTGATTTTGGTGAATGCGGGGTTGACTGCGACGATCCTGTTGTCGGCATCGGTGATGACGATGGCTTCCGGGCTGGCCTGGAACACGGTGGAGGCGAGCTGCAATTCCTCCTCGTCCAGCTTGCGTTCGACGGCGATGCCGACGATTTTTGCCATCTCTTCGATCAGGTGGATCTGTGCTGCGCTCGGCGTGGAGATTTGGCGCTGGTACAACGCCAGCGTGCCCAGCACCTTGCCCCTGGAAGAAAATACCGGTTCCGACCAGCAGGCGGCCAGGTCGGCTTGCGCCGCAATTTCCCTGTACGGCGCCCAGTTGGGATGGGTCTGGATGTCGGGGACGATGGTGCGTTCCCCGGTGGCGGCAGCATGCCCGCAGGAGCCGCGGCCGATGCCGATCTCGAATTCCTGCACGGCCTGGTTGAAAAATCCGGGAAAGGACGGGGCGGCGCCGATCAGCAGATGCTTGCCGCCTTTGTCCAGCAGCAAAACTGAACACAGCACTTGCGGTTGTTCGGTCTCCACCTGGCTCACGATGGTGTTGAGGATATCCTTCAAATCCCGGCCGCGCGCCAGCATTTCCAGCACCTCGCTGCGTATCCGCTCGCGGTGCAGGGACTGTTCGCGATCCGTGACGTCGTTGACGACGGAATAGAGCAATGCCTTGCCGTGGTAGTTGACCAACCCCGAATGCACTTCGACATCGCGCACTTCGCCGGAAGCAAGACGATGCTGAAAGCGGAAGAACTGGCGCTGCTCGGTGAGTGCAAGCTCCATTTCATTTCTGACCAGATGCGGGGCGAGCGTATTGATGTCGGTGATGCGCATCGTGCGCAGTTTTTCCACCGGCCATCCGTAGTAAGCCGCGGCGGCGGGATTGGCGTCCACGATGCAAGCCGTATCCGGGTCGATCAGCAGCTTGATGGCGGTGTTGTTGGTGAACATCGAGCGATACAGCGCTTCCTCCTCGCGCAACATCAATTCGTCCTGGGCGAGGTTTTCCTGCAGCCGATTGAAACTGGATTGGAGCTTTTGAATTTCCGGGCTGCCTTCCAGCGGGATCGTGCGCTTGTCAGCCGTATTCGCGCTGGAGAGCCTTCCGATCAGTTCGGCGGAGCGCGACAGGGGAGAAAGCTGGTGGCGCAGGAACAACCAGAGCAGGCCGATCACGAACAGCGAAATCGCGGTCGCGATCCGGACGGCCTCGTTGCGGATATGCTCGATGCGCTCGAATACGACCGATGCCGGTATCGATCCGACCACCAGCCAGCCGGCACTGGGAATCTGTTTGGCGGAACTGAGTTTTTTTTCGCCGCCGGAACCGGCTTCCACGCCCGAGCCCTCATACCCGCCGATGTAACGGTCGAGCATATTGTCGGTGCCGAGCACAGGCAGCGACTGCAATGCCAGGCTTTTATCCGTGGCAGCGACGAACATATTGTCGGTCGGGGAAATAACCGCAAAGCTGCTGGTATTGGACAGCATGTTGAAGTAGCGGTCGCTGATCAGGCTGTTGTCGCTCAGGCTGTTCACGCAGGCGAATACGCCGGAAACCTGCTTCCTGTCGAAGACCGGAACTGCAATCACCACGCGCGGATCCTTGACGAAACGCCCGAAGCCCGGCTTCGAGATGACCGGCTTGCCGGTGGCCATTACCTGGCGGTAGAAATCCCGTTGCGTGAAATCCGCGCTGTCCCGGCCTTTTTCGCGCGGGAAATCGGCAACGCCGCGGCCGTCTTTGGAAATGACGAAGACGCCCAGCGTGCACTGCTTGAAAATGGCTTTGCGTTCCGCCAGGAAAGCGTAGGTACGATCCCGATGCGCCATCATGTTCGGCGTGATGGAATTGGCGATCAGCGCGAGCGAATCGAAGCGCAGCCTGATCGCGCTGTCCAGTCGCTCGGCGATAAACGAAACCTCGGAAAATTGCTGCCGGGCGAGCGCAGTTTCAAGCTCCTCGCGCGCGTGGGATGAGAACAGGTAGGTAAGCATCCAGACGGAAAGCAGAAACAATCCCAGCGTGAACGCAGTCACTTTGGTTTTCAAGCTGAGATTATTCAGTGCGCGGAACATGCCAACTCTCACCGCCTCCCGGTTTGCAGCAGATCGCGTTCTTGTTATGTCGTTCCGGCGCTGTCGGCCGGAAATCGGTTGACTGCAATGATCGAGGGAAATTCTACACCTTTCCGCACGGATCGTTTTTGCGTTACCGGACAAAGCCACACTGCAGGTCGGGTTAGCACAGCGTAACCCGACTTTGCCGCCGCTCAATCTCACGATGTCGGGTTACGCTGTCGCTAACCCGCCCTACCTGTTATCGGCGACGGCTGCGGGTGCCGGTGGAACCGCCCATAAGCGAACCCAACACACCGCGCACCAGTTGCCGTCCCACCTCGGCGCCGACGGTGCGCACCACGCTCTTTACCAGTGCTTCGCCCGCGCTCTGGCGACGGCCGTTGCCTCCACCCAACAGACCGCCGAGCAGGCCGTCCATCACGCTGCCGCCCGCTTCGGCGGCGGGTGCAGTTTTTTCCGCTTCGAGCTGTTTTTCTTCCGTGCGTCCCTTGATGATCTCGTACGCCGATTCGCGGTCGATGGTCTTTTCGTAATGCCCGGCCAGCAGCGACGACTGGATGATGGCGGCGCGCTCGCTTTCGGAGATCGGTCCGATGTGCGCCTGCGGCGGCACGATGAGCGCGCGCTCGACGATGGTGGGTGTGCCTTTTTCGTTGAGCAGCGAGACCAGCGCCTCGCCCACGCCGAGTTCGGTGATGGCGGCCTGCTCGTCCAGCTCGGGGTTGTCGCGCATGGTCTCGGCGGCGGCGCGCACCGCTTTCTGGTCGCGCGCCGAGAACGCGCGCAAGGCATGCTGCACGCGGTTGCCGAGCTGGCTCAAAATCTTGTCCGGCACGTCGGCCGGATTCTGCGTGACGAAGTACACGCCCACGCCCTTGGAACGGATCAGGCGCACGACCTGCTCGATCTTGTCGACCAGCGCGGCGGGTGCATCGTTGAACAGCAAATGCGCCTCGTCGAAGAAAAACACCAGCTTGGGCTTCTCCAGGTCGCCCGCCTCGGGCAGGTTCTCGAACAGTTCGGAAAGCAGCCACAGCAGCAAGGTCGAATACACCTTGGGCGATTGCATGAGCTTGTCGGCGGCGAGGATGTTGACCATGCCAGCACCCCTGTCGGTCTGCATCAGGTCGTCGATGTTCAACATCGGCTCGCCGAAGAACTGCTCCGCGCCCTGGCTGGAAAGTTCCAGCAGCCCACGCTGGATCGCGCCGATGCTGGCGGCGGAGATGTTGCCGTATTCGGTGGTGAAGTCCTTGGCGTTGTCGCCGACATGCTGCACCATCGTGCGCAGGTCCTTGAAGTCGAGCAGCAGCATGCCGTCGTCGTCGGCGATCTTGAACACCAGCGTGAGCACGCCCTGCTGTGTGTCGTTCAAATTCAGCATACGTCCCAGCAGCAGCGGCCCCATGTCGGACACGGTGGCGCGCACCGGATGCCCCTGTTTGCCTTCCACGTCCCAGAACGTGACCGGGTAGGCGCGGTGCTCGAAGCCTTCCAGTTGCAGTTGTTCGACGCGCGCCTGCACCTTGGCGTTGCCGCCGCCGGTTTTCGAGATGCCGGAGAGGTCGCCCTTGATGTCCGACATGAACACCGGCACGCCGATGCGGCTGAACGATTCCGCCAGCGATTGCAGCGTCACGGTCTTGCCGGTGCCGGTCGCGCCGGTGATGAGGCCGTGGCGGTTGGCCATCTGCGGCAGCAATTCGAGCTCGTGCGTGTCGTTCTTGGCGATGAGGAGCGGGGCGGTCATTCTGGATTCCTTTGCTTGGGGTGATAAATGCCGATTCGACGCGGTAAACGGGTCTGTTCAACCGGCGCGCATTATGGCGGTTGGCGTTTTTTGCCGCAATGTTGCGGACAACCGGCGCCGCAATTTTGTCGTTTCATCGCAACGTGCTGGCGATAAACACGAGCCGCGTGGTTAGAATACCGCCTCTTTGGTAGCCGAAGGACATATTGCCGTGACACGACAAATAATGATTGCCGCGTTGATGATCGCCAGTCTGCCGGCGATGGCGGCAGAATTTGCGATCAACGGCACGGTGCTGGAAAAAGGCACGCGTACTCCCCTGCAAGGGGTGGTCGTTACGGTGAAAGAGCAGGCCGTCGCCGCCGCCGTTTCCGATGCCAAGGGGAATTTCCGGATTACGCTGCCCGCAGAGGGCAGCTACAGCCTGATCGCGACGAATTCCGGCATCAGCGCCACGCTGGATGTCAGGGTGGCGGAAGGAGGGCCATTGCCTGCGCCGGTATTTTATTTGCGTGTGCCCGAGAGCCTGGGCGAAATGGTGGTGACGGCAGAGCGCAGCCCCGACCAGGTCAGCAAGAACGCCATCAGCGGTAAAGCGTTGCGCCGGATCGCCGGCTCCAGCGGCGATCCCTTGCGTGCCCTGCAGACGTTGCCCGGCGTGGCCACGGTGAACGGCAGCAGCGCGCCGGCGGTGCGCGGTTCCGGTCCCGGCGACAACGCTTATTACGTGGACGGCTTGCCCATCCCCAAGCTGTTCCACTATGGCAGCATCAGCGTGTTCAACGCCGACCTGATCGAAGACTTCAATCTGTATAGCGCTGCGTTCGGCCCGCATTACGGCGAGGTGACGGGGGCGGTGATCGATGTCGCATTGCGCGAGCCGCGCAAGGATCGGCTGGGCGGCAAGGTGGATGTCAATGTGATGGGCGCGAATTTTCTGGTGGAGGGGCCGCGCAGCGACGACCAGTCGTTTTATTTTGCGGCGCGGCGCAGCTATATCGATCTGCTGGTCAAGCAGGTCGAGCAGAAAGGCATGACCATGCAAATACCGAATTATTGGGACTACCAAGGCAAGTATCTGTGGAAATTGAACGATGCCAATCGGCTTACGTTTCATGTGCAGGGTGCATCCGACGTGCTCAGGCTCAAAGTGGATGCCGCCGCCGAAGCGGCGCAGAAGCAGCCGGTGCTGGCCGGCGATTCCGCTTTTTCCAGCGTGAGCTCGATGCAGGCGGCGGTAGCGGATACGCTGCTGTCGGGCGGGTCGTACAACACGCTGTCGTTCGAACACACCGGCAACCGCTCTTCCAGCATGCTCGGGACAGCAGGCACCCTGAACCTGGCGCAGGACAATTACCTGCTGCGCGAACGGGTGCATTTCGAACTGGGCGCGGGGCATGAACTTTCGCTGGGCAGCGAGCTGGCCCATGCGGCAGTCAGGATCGATGCGGATTTCATCAATGTGAATTGCACCCAGTTCGATCCCGGTTGCGACCTGTCGTCCGCGCCGCGCGAGCAGCTCAGCGAGACCATCGCTACCAATGCGTGGAGCGTCTCGGTGCAGGATCGCAAACGCGTGCTGGCGCAGGTCACGCTCATCGGCGGGATCCGTCACAGCCGGGAATACTACGCGCACAAGTCCTACACCGAACCGCGTGTCGGCGCCGAATGGGAGTGGAGCGAACAGACCCTGTTCACCGCGGGATGGGGGCGGCATAACCAGTATCCGAGCGGCGGGCAATGGGTGCGCGTGTTCGGCAACCCCAAACTGGATCACATTCGTGCCGAGCACAGCGTGCTGGGCGTGAAGCATAAAGTGAGTGCGGACTGGAACTGGAAAGCCGAAACGTATTACAAGAAGCTCGGCAACCTGGTGGTCAGCGACCCGGCACTCAACTACATCAATGCGGCGAGTGGCAAGGCGTACGGTCTGGAACTGCTGATCAAGAAAGAGGAAACCGACCGGCTGTCCGGCTGGTTCGTGCTCAACCTCGCCAAATCGCAACGCCGCAACGACGTGACGGGCGAATCGTTCCGCTTCGAGTACGACCAGCCGGTCAATGCCACGCTGGTGGGAACATACAAACTGACGGAGGCGTGGTCGGTCGGCGCCAAGTGGAACTACCACTCCGGCACGCCCTTCACGCCCGTCATCGGCACCAGCGGCACGTATGCCGACGGCAGGCCCATTCCCGTCTACGCCGGCGTCAATTCGGAAACCCTGCCCGTCTACCATCGCCTCGACCTGCGCCTGGATCGCAACTACGTATTCAACAAATGGAAATTCAATACTTACTTCGAGTTGAACAACGTCTATCAGCGCAAGGACATCGTCGGCTACAGCTACAACGCCAGCTATACCAGCCGCGAGCCGGTGGCCGCTTTCGTGCTGCCGTTCTCGTTCGGGGTGCAGGCCGAGTTTTGACGGTAGAGATGGAAATATCCCCGGGGGCGTCGATCAACCACGGCATCGTTGTGGACTTTGCGAACAAAGGGCTAAAGTTGCGCCGATGCCTGCCGATAAATAATCAGACAAGCGGGATTGTTCCCGCGGCCGTTGAGAAGGAGAAGGATCATGGCGGTTAATTCAGTCAATTCCGGCAGCAATTACGTTTCCCAAGTGCAACCGCAACCGCAAACTCCCACCGAGCGGGCAGCCGAGCAGGACAAGGAGCGCGCACGCGAAGAGGCGGCCAAGGCGGCTGCAGCGAAGGCGCCGGTTCAGCCTACGGTTAACACGCAGGGCGAGAAGGTGGGCGCGATTATCAACGTCAAAGCCTGATATTCAACGAGGAGTGGGAACGGAGGGCGCGGCTTGGTGCTGCGCCCTTCGTCTTTCCAGCCGGGCAATTCCGGAATCGACCCCTTCCGATCATTCTTCCTTCAAGCCATTGTTCATCACGTAGTAGGTGAGTTCCGCGTTGTTTTTCATTTTCATTTTTTCGAGAATGTGCGCGCGGTAAGTGCTGATGGTCTTTACGCTCAGTGCCAGCACGTCGGCGATTTCGGATACCTGTTTTCCGGAGCCTATCATCCTCAATACTTGATATTCCCGGTCGCTCAGGGTCTTGTGCAGCGGTTTTCCGGAATCGAGCCCGCATTCCTGGAGCAGCAACTCGGCCAGTGTGGAACTGATGTGTTTTTTTCCCGCGATGACTTCCCGGATTGCCTCGACTAGCTGTTCCGGCGCGGTTTCCTTGGTCAGGTAGCCGGAAGCGCCCGCCTTCATCAGCCTGACGGCGTACTGGTCTTCGGGGTACATGCTCAGCATCAGCACCTTGGCATCCCGGTTCCGGTCCATGATCAGCTTCAGGGTGTCGATCCCGTTTTTTTCGGGCATCGAAATATCGAGCAGGATGACGTCGAATTTCTCGGCGCGCAGCATTTTCAAGGCTTCGATTCCGCTCGCGGCTTCGCCGCCCACTTTCATTCCTTTGGCTTCCTCCAGTATCCGCCGCAGCCCCTGGCGCACGATGGCATGATCGTCAACGATTAGTACCCGGATCACGGTTCAACTCCTAATTTGGGATGAAGGTTTCAGCATTGGTGTCGGAATCATACATAAATCCGGATTGGATCGGGATGCTGACCGTTACGCGGGTTCCCCTGCCGGGCTTGCTGTAAATACGGGCTTTCCCGCCCACCATCAGGGCGCGTTCGCGGATGCCGAGCAAACCGAAGGATCGCTCCTTGCGCTGGTACGGGTCAAACCCGATGCCGTTGTCCCTGACCGTCATCGTCAGCGATCTGGCGCGCAGCGATAGCGCGATGTCAACCCTGCTGGCCTGCGAATGCTTGGCCACGTTGTTCAGCGATTCCTGCAGGATGCGGAACACCGTGAGGGATTGTTCGGCATTCAGCACCGAATCGTCCTCGGGCAGGTCAAGCATGCAATCGATATTGGCATGCTGGCTGAATTTTTTCACATAGTCGGCAATGGCCGCAATCAGCCCGATGTCGCCCAGCAGGTTCGGACTCAACTGGGTGACTATCCGGTGCATGGTGTGGATGCCGCCGGCGACCAGCTCGGTGATCTGGCTGACCTCTTCGGCAAGATGCGGCAATTCGGCCGGCATTTTTGACGCGAGCCAGGCCAGCCGCATCTTCATCGCGGCAAGCGTCGATCCCATTTCATCGTGCAGATGGAGCGCGATCCTGGCACGTTCGTCCGCCCTGGCATTCTCCAGATACAAAGATAGCTGCTGCAGTTCCTTGTACGATTCCGCCAGTTGGATTTCCGAAAGTTTCTGCTGGGTGATATCCACCGAGATGCTCAGTACGCTCAAGCCTCCGTTTGGCATGGTGAGCTGCTTTTTGAGCGTCAGCAGCCATCCGCTCTTGCCGTTGGGCAGCGTGACCGTTGCGATCTGGCTCACGTCGCTGCCTTCCTCGATCACCTTGCGATCCGCGTCCAGGAATTGCTCGAGTGTCTTGCGGGGCAGGATGATGTCGGCAAGATTCCTGCCGACCATATCCCGCGGCTGCATGCCATAGGCAGCCGCTGCGCTGTGGTTGGCCAGGAGAATATTTCCGCTGGCGTCCTTGACCATGATCCGGTTCGGGTCGGTGTCTATGACCTGCCGCATGAAGTCTTTTTGCTTCTGCAATCCCTCTTCCGCACGCTTGCGCTCGGTAATATCCCGCACGATGGCGACAAACAGGCCGTCCTCTTCATGCTCCTGGATGAACTGCAGTTGCACTTCGACCGGGACGAACGAGCCGTTCTTGGTCTTGTGCAGGGTCTCGAAGCGGAGCAGCCGGTTATGGTCGGCGATGAGCGGGGCGACGAACTTGCGGAACTCCTGTTCCGACATCAGCGGATAAATGTCCGGCGGGGTCATCTGCTGCCACTCGGTGGTGCTGTAGCCGATGCTGTCGACCGCGCCCCTGTTCATGTACGCAAAACGCAGCGTGCCAGGGTGGAAGATGAAGATCATGTCCAGCGTGTTGTCCAGGATATGGCGCAGGCGAATTTCGCTTTCCTCGGCCTGCCTGCGTGCGGTGATGTCGCGGGCGATGCCCATCACGCCGATCAGATGTCCGGACTCGTCGCGCATGGGCACCTTGATGGTTTCCAGCAGCGCGCGCTGGCCGCTGTCCGGATAAGTGACCCACTCTTCGTTGAGTTTCGGCTTGCCGGCGGCCATCGCTTCCCGGTCTTTCTGGCGGAAGAAGTCGGCCAGTTTCTCGTCGACGAAGTCGTAGTCCGTCTTGCCGACAATGTCCGCTTCCTTCGCGCCGAAGAAGCGCTCGAACTGGGGATTGCAGCTGAGGTAGACGCCCTCCGGATCCTTGAGCCAGATCAGGTCCGGGATGGTCTGCACCAGGGTGCGCAAGCGCACGCGCTGGTTTTCGAGCTGCGTTTTCGCCTTCTTGCGCTCGGTGACGTCGCTGATCACGCCCTGCAGGGCAACCAGGGTTCCCTTGCCGTCCATGCTCCAGATCGGCGTATTGCGCTGGCTCAGCCACCGCTGCTCGCCCGACCGGTGGGCGATGCTGAATTCGATGTAGGGGTCGACCACGCCGGACTGGATTCTTTCCCACTGCTGTTCCACATAGGCTTTGCTGTCCGGATGAATCAGGCCGAGTATCAGCGAAGGCGAATCGTAGAGCTCTCCCGGCGTGTAGCCGAGCAGGCGGGTCGAGGCGGGACTGACGTAATCGAAGTGCCGGCCCGGCATGGACATCAGGAACACCATGTCTGCCGTGTTTTCCGTCAGGAAGCGGAACAGCTCCTCGCTCTGCTGCAGTTTTTCAACGGCAGCGCTGCGCCAGGCAATCGCGCGCAGCGCCGTAATCCCGAAGGCCATGTTATCGGCGAGCTCTTCGAGCAGCTTGATTTCGTCGGGGTTGAAAGCGTTGGTTTCCTCGGCATAGATCGTGAACGCGCCGATGCATTTCCCGTTGCTCCTGAGCGGCAGCGCGATGCTCGACAGGTAACCGCGCGCCAATGCCGCTCCGCGCCAGGGGGCTATCTTGGCATTGGTGCGGAAATTGGAATTGACCTGGGTTTCACCCGTCCGGATCGCCGTCCCGGTGGGGCCGCGTCCGCGTTCGGAGTCCGCCCAACTGATGTCTACCAGGTCGAGATAACCTTCGTCGTGGCCATATTTCGCCACCGGCAGCACGCTCTTGTCCGCGTTGTGTTCGCCCAGACCGACCCAGGCCATGCGGTAGCCGCCGGTTTCGACTGCCAGCCTGCAAATCTCCGCCAGCAGTTGTTCCTCATCGTCGATGTGCACGACGGCGGCATTGCACTCGCCCAGCAGCTTGAGCGCGCGATTGAGCCTGCGCAACTTGTTTTCCGCGGCGGTAAGGTCGGTAATGTCCATGGCGACGGTGAGCGTGCTGATGGAGCCGTCGCCCTGCACCAACGGTTTCCTGATCGTATGCAGCGTGTGCTCCCGGCCGTCGGAAAGGGTGGCCGTGTAGAGCGATTCGCGCGTCTGGCGGCTGTGGATTACCTCATGGTGGTCGCGGTCGAATTCCGCAACCTGTTCGGTATCGTCGGTCAATTCCCAATTGTATTTTCCGACGATGCTCTCGGTGGTTTGCCCATAGCTTTCCGCCATCGCCTTGTTGGCAAGCAGGAATTTGCCCTCGGCGTCCTTGACGAAAATCAGGCTGGAATCGCTGTCGATCACCTGGCGGATGAAATCGCTTTGCCGGGTGAGCGCCGCTTCCGTATTCTTCCGTTCGGTGATGTCGCGGATGATGGCTTGCTGGAATTTCCTTCCGTCGATGTCGAACACGCGCACGCTGGCTTCCACCGGGAAGTCCTCTCCGTTCTTGCGCGTGTGCACGGCTTCGAAGCGCAACGAGCCGGCCGCGTGAATTTTCCTGAAATTCTCGAACGCCTGGGAAATAAATTCGATCCTGCGCAATTCGAATATGCTCATGTTCGGGAACTCTTCCGCGGCATAGCCGTAGGCTTCCAGGGCGCGGTCGTTGAAGTCGACGATTTTTCCCGAACCGTCCACCAGCAGGATGATGTCGTTCGCATATTTGGAGAGGTAGGTCAGGTGCCGGGAGAGCACTTTCCGTTCGAGTTCCTGTTCGCGCTGTTTCTCCAGTGCCTGGAAGCTGCGGAGCTGGTTCCTTTGCCAGACGGCCGCGATGCCGCCGCCCACCCCGATCAGGGCCAGCAGCAGCACGGCCAGCCATTTGGCTAATCGGTTGATGGAGGCATAGATCTCCGCCTGGTCTATCTTGCTGATCATCTTCCACGGGGTGCCGGGAACCTTGTTGATCACCCCGACCACCGGCACTTTGCGGTAATCCAGTCCCTCCGTGGTTCCTTCCCGCCCCAGCGCCGCCATTGCCGCAGGCAGATGCTCTTTGCTCAAGGGCAGGCGCAGGGAAAGCGGCGGGTTGGAAACGTGGCGCAGGTCATTCAGGAAAACGACTTCGTTTCCTTCGCGGCGCACCAGCAGGCTTTCCGCGCTTGGGCTGGGCGAAGGCCAGTAGCGGATGAGCGGAAAGAGGAAGCTGCGCGGATCGAAGTAGAACAGGATCGCGCCGATGGTGCGCTCCTTGCCGTTGGCGAAGGAGCGCAGCGGAGCGGCAAAATTCATATCCAGCCTTCCGTTGCCGTCGTGTTTTTCCGTGTGGATGTCGGAGAAGAGCAATTGCCCGGAACGCATGCTTTCAAGCAGCAGTTTCCTTTCGGTTTCCTTTACCGGCACGTTTGATGTCGACAGGCGCAACCTGGCTTTTTCGTCGAACAGGGCGATCTCGGTGCAGCCGAACGGCGCCTGGGAATTCTGCATCAATGCCATGCGTTCGGCCAGCGTTGCCCTGATTTCGCCGTTCGGGAAGCCAAGCTGCCGCCAGCGTTCAACCCCGGACACAAACAACGGATCGTCCTGGAAGGCTTGCGCATCGCTTTTGCGTTCGGCCATCCAGTTGGTGATCTGCGCAGTCTTCAGTTTCGAGACGATGCCGAGCGACGCCTGTTCGTCGTGGGTAAGCTGCTGCTTGTAGCGCTGGAAAAGCGCGACGCCGGTCAGCAACACGATAAGGACGAACAGCAGGAACGCAAGGAGCGGTTCCCAGCGCTTCACCCAGTTCCTGGGCAAAGGTGCGAACTTGGCGGCGCCGTCTTCTGCCGTCGTTTGTGTGGGGGGCATTGCATTCATGGCCGGTTCGTTTGTGCGAGCGTTTGCCGGGAGTTTACATATTTTGGGTGAACGGCGGCATAGGACAAACACCGATGGGAAATTCCGGATATTCCTAACCGTTATTTAGCAATTCGCCGATTTGTTAATCGCGGACGCTTCATCAAAATGCCTCCCAAAACCCGATAAACGAAAACCGGAGGCGACGATGAGCGGAAATACGGATGGCGATCGCTCCAGCGACTGCGAAGCGAAGTCCGGTGCCGGAACCCATTCTCCCTCCTCCGCCGGAACGTTTTCCCTGCGGCGCGCCCGCTATTTCTCTTCGACCGGGGTTCCGTTGCTCAACGCCGAACAGCGGCACGAACTCACCAATCTGGTGAACGAGGTGGATCCGGATACGAAACACCATCTGATCGTCCAGAATTTGCGCATGGTGCTCGGCATCGCCACGCGCTACACCAATCGCGGCCTTGAACTGGTCGAGCTGATCCGCATCGGCAATCAGGGACTCATTCATGCGCTGGAAAGATATGAGCCGGAAGGCGGCATCTGCTTCTCGTCTTTCCTCACCTGGTGCGTGAGCCAGCGAATCGAGCTCGCCCTCATGAATCAGGGCAATGAATCGAATTCCCAGCAGTCGCAACTCGCACTGTCGGTTTCGTTCGATCACGCCGTCAATAAGCACATCGAGAAATGCCTTGAGCATCCGGACGGGTGTTCGAGCGAATTGTCCTGAAAGTCCCTGCAGTCCGGATTGCCTCCTCCCTGTGGAGCGCAGGCAGGGAAGGCAGTGTTATGCAGAAACGGATGCGCCTGCGCACCGGAGCCCGTCGGTGCGCAAGCGCACTATTTTTAAGAGGGAGGAAATTCAGTCATGACAACGATTTCATTCAAAGATAGGGGAGCGCAAAAAAAGATATTGGCGATCGTGCTGGCGGGCGGCGTGGGCGCGCGCCTGCGTCCGCTGACGGCGGAGCAGGCAAAGCCGGCCATGCCGTTTGGCGGCAGTTTCCGGCTGGTGGATTTTGTGCTCAGCAACCTGGTCAACTCCGGCATCGATTCCATTTACGTGCTGGTCCAATACAAGCCGGAATCGCTGATCGGGCATGTCGGTGCCAAATGGTGTTTCGCCGCCGGCGACCGCGAGCGCTTTGTGCGCGTGGTGCTGCCGCAGCGGGAATTCGGCGGATCGTTTCGCGGTACCGCAGACGCCGTCTACCAGAATCTCGCGCTGATCGAGCGGCACCAGCCGGATCTGGTGGCCGTTTTCGCGGCGGATCAGGTGTACCGCATGGATGTCGGCCAGATGGTGCAGTTCCATCGCGAATGCGATGCCGACATCACCGTTGCAGCCACGCAAGTGCCGATCGGATTGGCGCCCGCGTTCGGCATTATCGAGACGGACTGCCGCGGCGGGATTGTGGATTTTCAGGAAAAGCCGGAAGCGCCCGCCGCCGTTTCCTACAATCCGTCGCGCGCCTGCGCCTCGATGGGAAACTATTTGTTCGATGCCGGGGTGTTGGTCGAAGAGCTGGAGCGTGCGGAGCGCTTCGGCGAAACCGATTTCGGCGCACACCTGCTGCCGCGCCTGATACACAACTATCGGGTGCATGCCTATGACTTTTCCGGCAATACCGTGCCGGGCGTCCGGCCGTATGAGGAACCTGCTTACTGGCGCGACATCGGGACGCTTGAGGCTTATGTCAACGCGCACCGGGACATCCTTGGCAACGCGCCCCTTTTCAATTTGCAGAATCCGCATTGGCCGCTGCATCCCGCATTGCCGGGGGCACCGGTTGCTTCCGGCGAACGGCGTTTCCAGCAGGCGCGGGAAGTGCGCAACAGCCTGGCGCAGGTGGTCGGCAATGTGTTTCCGCCGCACTGGGACGTCATGCAAACCGGAAATGCGTAATGGAGCGGGTTGAGGATACGCTGGCGCGGAAAGCGGCAAAGACAACTACCGCTTCTTCAGCGTAGCCCTGCAGGCGAGTTGGACGGGAGCACCCGCCCGGAAATTGTTTACTTTACTACTACCCCGGCAGACTGCGCCTGCTCATCCGCAAAGTAGCTGCTGCGCACCAGCGGTGCGCAGGCGGCATGGGAGAAGCCCATCTCCAGCGCGGCTTGCTCGAACATCTTGAATGTTTCCGGAGTGACGTAGCGCAGCACCGGCAGGTGGCCGTCGGAAGGTTGCAGGTATTGGCCCAGCGTGAGCATCTCGACATCGTGCGCGCGCAGGTCGCGCATCACTTGCAGCACCTCCTCGTCGGTCTCGCCCAGGCCCAGCATCAGGCCGGATTTGGTCGTCACCTGCGGGAAGCGCGCCTTGAATTCCCTGAGCAGTCTGAGCGAGTGCGCGTAGTCGGCGCCGGGACGCGCCAGCGGATAGAGGCGCGGCACGGTTTCCAGGTTGTGGTTGAGCACGTCGGGCAGGCTGACGGCCAGCGCATCCAGCGCGATGTCGAGACGGCCGCGGAAATCCGGTACCAGTGTTTCCAGCCGGGTCTCGGGCGAAGCGGCGCGGATCGCGCTGAGGCAGTCGGCGAAATGCTGCGCACCGCCGTCGCGCAAATCGTCGCGATCCACGCTGGTGATGACCACATATTTGAGTTTGAGCATGCCGATGGAGCGCGCCAGATTCTGCGGCTCCTCGGCATCGGGCGGCAATGGTTTGCCGTGCGCCACGTCGCAGAACGGGCAGCGGCGCGTGCATACGTCGCCGAGGATCATGAAGCTGGCGGTGCCCTTGCCGAAGCACTCGCCGATGTTGGGGCAGGAGGCTTCTTCGCATACGGTGTGCAGGTGCTGCTCGCGCAACATGCGCTTCACTTCGTTGTAGGCGGCGCCGCTGCCGGACTTGACGCGAATCCATTGCGGTTTGCGCAGGCGTTCCTGCAGGGGCACGATCTTGATAGGGTTGCGCGCGGTTTTGGCGGCGCCGGTTTGTTTGCGGGTGTCGTTCATAAGCAAATTGTAAGACATCCGGCTGTGGTGCCTGTTCTTAATACGCCGTAGACCTTGTACTATGTGAGGATATATAATACCCAAGCGTAAAGGTATGGTATATTCCATGCCCGATGGTTATGCCATTTCAACTTTATCAATAATAATCAGGAGACTGCCATGGAACACCAATTGCCCCCGCTGCCTTATCCCAGAGAGGCGCTCGCACCGCATATGTCCGCCGAAACGTTCGATTACCACTACGCCAAACACCATCAGGCCTATGTCACTAACTTGAACAACCTGATCAAGGGTACGGAATTCGAGAACCTCGGCCTGGAAGATATTATCAAGAAGGCCTCGGGCGGCATTTACAACAACGCGGCCCAGGTCGCCAACCACACCTTTTTCTGGAACTGCATGAAGCCGCAGGGCGGCGGTGCACCCACCGGCGCGCTGGCCGATGCGATCAACAAGAAATGGGGTTCGCTCGACGAATTCAAGAAAGCCTTCCAGACGTCCGCCGTGGGCAACTTCGGTTCCGGCTGGACCTGGCTGGTGAAAAAGGCCGACGGCTCGCTCGATATCGTCAACCTCGGTGCGGCAGGCACGCCGTTGAAGAGCGGCGAGGGCAAGCCGGTGCTGACCGTCGACGTGTGGGAACACGCCTACTACATCGACTACCGCAACCTGCGTCCCAAGTACGTCGAGACCTTCCTCAACCATCTGGTGAACTGGGATTTCGCGGCGAAGAATTTCGCCTGAATCACAGAAGCAGTATCACGATAAGCCCGGCCTTGCGCCGGGCTTTTTGTTGCCTTGACTGAACCGCGCATACGGCACAGTATGGCACGCGCATTACAACCGGCCTGCCGGAACGGAAGCGCGAAGAAAACAAAAAACTTTTCGGGCAACAACCATGAACATCCAGGGAGGCTGCGATGAGCGAGTGTTTTTCGGCAACTACAGGTGCGGGAAGCTCTGGTCCCGCTCCTCTGGCGCTGGCTGCGGCGCTCCTGTTCGGCATGGCGCTGCCCATGCAGTCGGCAGCGGATGCGCCGGAAGACCTGACCGGCCTTTCCATTGAAGAGTTGCTTTCCGTCGAAGTGTACAGCGCCAGCAAATTCACACAGAAGACGACTGAAGCCCCCGCGACCGTCAGCATCGTCACTGCCGCCGACATCAGGAATCACGGTCACCGTACCCTGGCTGACATCCTTGCCAGTGTGCGCGGGCTGTATGTCACGAATGATCGCAACTACCAGTATCTGGGCGTGCGCGGTTTCAACCGGCCGGGCGACTACAACAGCCGCATCCTGCTCATGGTGGATGGCTACCGGCTCAACGACCCGGTCTATGACCAGGCTTCCATCGGCACTGAGTTTCCGCTGGACGTGGACCTGATCGAACGGGTGGAAGTGGTGCGCGGACCGGGTTCTTCGATCTACGGCAGCAACGCCTTCTTCGCCGTGGTCAACGTTATCACCAAAAGCGGGCGCGATTTCAACGGCGCGGCTGTTGCAGCCGAGGCTGCCAGCTACGGCGCGCGCAAAGGAAGATTGACGTATGGCAAACAGACAGAGAGCGGTGCCGAACTGCTGTTGTCGGCGACGGCTGCGGACAGCAAAGGACAGAACTTGTACTTTGCCGAGTTCGACTCGCCCGCCAGCAACAATGGCATAGCCGCCGATCTCGACGGCAACCGCTACCAAAAGCTGTTCGGGAAAGTGGCCTACGAAGGCTTCACCTTGAGCGGGGCCTATGCCAGCCGCACCAAACAGGTACCCACCGCTGCCTATGGCACGCTTTTCAACGATTCGAGTTTCGAAACGACCGATGCGCTGGGCTATGCCGATCTCGCCTATTACGCAAATATCGACGAACGCTGGGAGATGGCCGGGCATGCCTTTTACGGCAGCTATTCCTTCGAGGGCGTTTATCCCTTCGGCCCGCCCGTCGTCCTCAACAAGGACGAGACCGAAGGCAAGTGGGGCGGTGCCGAAATCAGGCTGTTGGGGCAATTCGAGAAACATAAGCTGGTGCTGGGGACGGAATATCAGAACAACTTCCGCCAGGATCAGCGCAACTTCGATGTCGCGCCCTACACCCTGTATCTGGATGACCGCCGCAGCAGTTCGCGCGCAGGCATCTATCTGCAGGATGAGATTGCGCTGACGCAGGGTGTGCTGCTCAATGCCGGTCTGCGCCATGACCGGTATTCCACGGTCGGCGGCAGCACCAATCCCAGGCTGGGACTCATCTGGATGCCGCAGCAAACCACCACGCTCAAACTGCTGTACGGTACGGCCTTCCGCGCACCGAACGCTTTTGAGCAGTATTACAACGACGGCAATGCGTCGACGAAGGCCAACCCGGACCTCAAGCCGGAAAAAATCACCAGCTACGAGTTTGCGGCCGAGCATGAGTTGCAGCCCAATTTCCGCCTGAGCGCCTCGGTATTCCGCAACGACATCAATAATCTGATCAACGAGATCACCGATCCTGCGGATGGGCTGCTGGTATTCCGGAACATCGGGCAAGTGCGGACGCGGGGCGTCGAGTTCGAGGCTGAGCGCGCATGGGACAACGAAACGCGCTTGCGCGCCAGTTGGGCATGGCAGATCACGCGCGACCAGGCCAGCGGCGCGGAACTGGAGAATTCGCCCCATCATCTGGCGAAGCTGAGCTACTCGCGTCCGCTATGGAGCGGCGTGCTGAGCGGCGGCGCCGAATTGCAGTACACCGGCCAGCGTAAAACGCTCGCCGGTGCAACGGCGGGCGGCTATGCCGTGACCAACCTGACGTTGCTGAGCAGGGCGCTGGCACGCGGGCTGGAACTCTCCGCCGGCATCTACAACCTGTTCGACAAACGTTACGCCGATCCGGCGCGCCCCGAGCATGTCCCCATCGACAGGATCGAGCAGGACGGGCGCAATTTCAGGCTCAAACTGGATTACGGATTCTAGAGATGCTGGCGGGCGTATCGAAAATTCTGCGGTTTGCCGCGCTGTGCGTGCTATCCGTGTGCATTGAGGCGCAAGCTGCGCCGACCGGCGAGTACGAAGTCAAGGCGGCGTTCATCCACAACATCGCCAAGTTCGTCGAGTGGCCCGCAGCGGCAACCGGCGCAGGCAAGCTGCGCCTGTGCATCCTCGGGGACGATCCGTTCGGCGGCAACATCAATGTTTTGCGCGGTAAACAAATCGGGCGGCTGGTGTGGGAAGTCACTCGCATCAACGCTTTCGCAGACATGAAATCCTGTCAGGTGCTGTTCATCTCCGCATCCGGGCATGACGGTATCGGGCAGATCAGGAAACACATCAATGGCAGTGCGGTGCTGACGGTGGGGGATACGCGCGGCTATGCAGAGCAGGGCGTGATGGTCAATTTCTATCTGGAGGAAAACAAGGTTCGCTTCGAGATCAACCGTGCGGCGGCGGCGCGCGCCGGGTTCAGGATCGACTCCAAATTGCTGCGGCTGGGCCGGATCGTCTCGGAACAGGGAGGCGGCAAATGAAAGCGGAGTGGCTGCGCGACGCCCCCATCGGCCGCAAGCTGCTGTTCATCAGCCTGCTGACTTCCGGCATCGCCCTGTTCGTCGTCAGCATCGTGATCTCGGCGCGCGGGGCGATCGAATGGCGCGACCGTTCCCTGGCCGATATGGGGATTTATGCCAAGGTGATCGGCAGCAATGCGGCGTCAGCCATGCTGTTCGATGACCGCAATGCGGCCAACGAAGTATTGTCGGCGTTGTCCGCCAATCCGGATGTCGTCGATGCGGTGCTGTACGACAATGAGGGGCGGGTGTTTGCGCGCTACAGCGTGCCGGGCCATGCGCCTGCCATGCCGTTCGTCCATCAGGGCACCCACCTGTTCACCGTCGGACAGTTGATCGTGTCCGAGCCGGTCCAGTTCAAGGGCGAAGTACTTGGCGCGCTTAATCTGGAGTCCGACTTGCACGGGCTTTACCGCGGGCTGTTGCGCGATATCGCGCTGACTTTCCTGGCGGCGGGGGGCGTGTTCCTGCTGGTGACGATCCTGTTTTCCCGCCTGCAGAAAACCATCGTGGCCCCCATCGTGGAACTGGCCGACGCCATGCAGGGTGTGTCCGCGAGGCAGGATTACGGCGTCAGGGTGTCCGAACGGGGCAAGGATGAGGTGGGCACGCTGACGGGCGCTTTCAACATCATGCTGGGGAACATCCAGTCGCGCGATGCCGAACTGGTGCGGCAACAAGAACATCTGGAAGCGGAGGTGGCGCGGCGCACCGCCAGTCTGACGGCGGCGCAGCGCATCGCCCATCTGGGCAACTGGGAATGGGATGTCGTTGCAAACACATTGCATTGGTCTGACGAGATGTACCGCATCTTTGGGCTCAAGCCGCAGGAATTCGGTGCGACCTACGAGGCCTTTCTGCAGGCCGTGCATCCGGAAGACCGGCAGTCGGTGGCGACGTGTGTGCAGTCGGCGCTTGATGAAAGCAAACCTTACGATATCGACTATCGAATCCGGTTGCCGCACGGGGCGGAGCGTAATGTGCATGCGCAGGGTGAGGTGTACCGTGACGAGGAGGGGCGCCCGCTCCGGATGGTGGGCACGGTGCAGGACATCACCGAGCGCAAGCGCACCGAAGAAGAAATCAACAATCTGGCCTACTACGACCCGTTGACCGGATTGCCGAACCGTCGCTTGTTCATGGACCGGTTCAGGCTTGCCGTGTCGCTGTCGGCGCGCAGCAACCGGTATGGCGCGGTGTTGTTCCTCGATATGGACAAATTCAAGACGCTGAACGACACGATGGGGCACGACTATGGCGATGTGTTGTTGCAGCAGGTGGCGCAGCGCATCCAGGGTTGCGTGCGCGAAACGGATACCGTCGCGCGTTTCGGCGGCGACGAATATGCGGTGCTGATCGAGGAAGTTGCGAAGCTTGCGAACGATGCCTCGAAACGGGTAGCGCTGGTCGCCGAGAAGATACGGTCTGCACTGGCCCGGCCGTACTCGGTCAAGGGCCATGCGTATCACGGTTCTTCGAGCATCGGCGTGAACATGTACTGCGGCAGCAGGGAGGATATCGACACTTTGCTCAAGCATGCCGATCTGGCGATGTACCAGGCCAAGGAATCGGGGCGCAACGCCATACGCTTCTTCGATCCCGACATGCAGTTGGCGCTGGAAAAACATGCGGAGCTCGAGAGCGAGATGCGTCAGGCGATCGCGAAGCAGGAGCTATGCCTGCATTACCAGATCCAGGTGGGAGACGGGAATGTTCCGCTGGGCGCTGAAGCGCTGGTGCGCTGGCAGCATCCGCAGCGCGGCCTGATCCCGCCGGGACAGTTCATTCCCGTCGCCGAGGAAAGTTCGCTGATCCTGGATATCGGGCATTGGGTGATGGACGATGCCTGCCGGCAACTGGCGGCGTGGGGGCGCAAAGAGGATACCGGCAATCTGGTGCTGGCCGTCAATGTCAGCGCGCAGCAATTCCAGTTGGCCGATTTTATCGAAAAGGTCGATGCGGTGTTGCGCGAGCACAAGGTGGAGCCTTCGCGCCTGAAACTGGAATTGACCGAAAGCGTCGTGCTGGCGGATGTGGCCGACGTAGTCGCCAAGATGAGGAGACTGAAAGATATGGGGGTGAAGCTTTCGCTGGACGATTTCGGCACGGGCTATTCGTCGCTGTCCTACCTCAAGGCCCTGCCCATCGACCAGATCAAGATCGACCAGAGTTTCGTGCGCGACATTGTCAGCGAACCCAATGACGCGGTCATGGTGAAAACCATCATCGACATGGCGCGCAACTTCCGCATGGATGTCATCGCCGAAGGCGTTGAGACGGAGGCACAATGCGAGATGCTCCGGGAACTCGGCTGCAAATCCTATCAGGGCTATCTGTTCGGCAGGCCGGTGCCGCTGGCCGAATTCGAGTCTCTGTTTTGCCGGTTGCGGGAGTGCCGGGGCTGATGACAGGCAGGTAATGGCGTTATGAAATGCTTTTTTCAAGGCCGGAGCGCCCCTCCGGCCATTTCCATTTCATCGTCCGCCCGGTACAGGTTGTGGCGCGCCTGGAAGAGTCGTGGGTCGAGTTGCAGCGCGGTGGAGAATTCGCTGCGCGCATCTTGAGGGCGTTGTGCAAGCAGATAGGCATGGCCGAGGTTGTTATGCGCGCGCGCTTTGTGCGGGGATTTCTGCACGGTGTCTTGCCACAGGCTGATCTCGCTGGCATAGACCTGGTTGCGCAAGACAGTGAGGCTGACGAGGGTGAGCAAAACGGCGGCGGCGATCAGGCGGAAAGCCCGGTCGTTCAGCCACAGCGCCAGTTCGATACTCAACGCCAGCAACAAAGGCCACCCGGCCAGGTACATCTGGCGCTCGTTGGCGATATCGAGGCGCGGCAGGAACAGGTAGAGCGGGATCAACTGCAGCATGGCCCACGCCAGGGCGAAACCGAGCCACGGCCGTCTGCGCCAGCAGGCCAGCATCAGCGCAAACAACGCCAGGAACAGCATCAGCGGCCACAGCGCGCCGGTGAAATTCGTCAGCAGCGGCAAGTCGGGGTCGATGTTCAGCCACAGCGGCAGCGCCCATTGGCGCAGTAGCCAGGCAAAGCCGTAAAGATGGGTGGCGAGGTTGCCGGTCAGGCTGTTGAATTCGGCGCTGCGCTGCATCTGGGCGAAGTAGCTGTTGCTGAAAATGAAGAACAGCACGGCGATGCCCGATACGGCCCACACCGGCCATTGCGGTTTGAACGCAGTGTTCCAGCGTCCGCCGCAGCCCAGCTCCCACAGCAGCAGCGCGAGCGGAAACGTCATGGCGGTTTCCTTCACGGCGAGTGCCAGCACGAACAGCAACGGCGTCGCTACATATATATAGAATCGGTTGTCCCGGCTGCGCCCGATCACATAACTCAGCAACGCGGCCAGATAGAACAGCGCCATCAGCGAAGCGGATCGGCCGCAGATATAGCTCACCGCTTCGGTGTGGACGGGGTGCACGGCGAACAGCAAGGCGGTGAACAGCGGAACAGGGCGCAGGCTGTCGCGCAGCCATTGCTGCTGCGTAAACGCCTGCGCCAGGCAGTACACCAGATAAGCGTTCGCCAGGTGGATGAGCAGGTTGGTGACATGAAAACCGGCCACGCCCGTGCCCAGCGTCCAGTTCAGGGTGTAGCTGAATTTGAGCAGGGGGCGGATGCCGCTGTCGAGCGCGGCGAACCAGTTGGCCCAACTGTGCACCTGTTCCTCGTTGACGATGACGTTGTAATCGTCGAACTGGAACGGAGTGCCGAGCACATTGGCATAACCGGCGCACACCGCCAGCGCCAGCCACATGAGCACGCCGGCGCGCGATTCAGGGCGCAGGGCGCGCATGGTCGAAAGCCAGGTCGAGAATATCCGCCGCATCCCACCAGCGGTCTTTGCCGTGCAACAGGATGAGCAGCACGGTGTTGTCGCCGCGTCTGGCGTAGGCGGCCAGGCACTTCCCGGCATTCGGGGTGAAACCGGTCTTGAGGCCGAGCGCGCCGTCGTAGCGACCGATCAGCGCGTTCTTGTTCTCCAGCGGGTAGCGGCGCTGGCCGTCCAGCGTGACGATCTGCGCGGTCGTTCGCGAGGTGACGCCGAGCAACGACGGATGCTTGAGCAGGGCGTGCGCGAGAATGGAAAGGTCGTGCGCCGTGGAATAATGCCCGGCTTGGTCGTGGCCGCAGGCATTGGTGAACTGCGTGTGCTGCATGCCGAGCGCCTGCGCGCGCCGGTTCATGCGCGCGACGAAGGCGGCTTCGTTGTTGTCGAGATGATCGGCCAGCGCATGGCAGGCATCGTTGGCCGAGTTGAGCAGGGCGGCGGCGAGCAAATCCCGCGCGCGGAAACGTTCGCCCGGCTTGAGGCCGATGCGGCTGCCGGTTTCGTGCACGGCCGTCGCCCGGATGGTGACTTCATCCTCCGGCTGCACCCGTTCCAGTACCAGCAGCGCGGTCATCAGTTTGGTCAGGCTGGCGGGCGGCAGGCGCCGCTCCGGCTGTTTGGCCCAGATTGCCTCGCCGTTGAGTTCGACCAGGTAAGAGCTTGCGACTTGCGGAAACGGATCGGGCTGTGCTGCCGCCAACGCGGTGTTGGCAAACAGGCACAGCCCGATGAAGAGCGCGGAGCGCACCTAGAAACCGAACTTTCCTCTCAATTTCTTGGCGGCTTCCAACGCATCGTCCGCCGGGTTGCCGGGGGAAGACTTGCCGGATTTGCGCGGTGCCGGTGTTTCGGCGGGCTCGCTTTCGTCCTCGGCGTCGTCCTTGCCGCTCAGGCATTTTTTCAGATCGGCAGCGCGCGTCTCGGCGGTGTAACTGCGTCCCTCGCATTCCTTGCGGCGCTGGACTTCGCGATATTTCTTGGCCTCGGCAGGACAATACGCGGAGAGGGAACTGTAATTCTTGCCGTTAAGCGTCTTGCAAATCGATTTCGTTGTGGCGGCCATATCCAGTTTGCATTCTCTGGCGACCGATATTCCGCTCTGAGAGTTTTGATCATGGAATTGCAGTGCGTTGTAGGCTTGAACATCATGCGGAGTATCCTTGCGAACTTTCTCGCACAACTGCTTGCGCTGCTCGGTGCAGGGCGAATCCTTCTGCAGGAAGTGGTCGGCGGCGCCGATCCAGTCTGCCGTGCCGCGATAGTGCGAGGTGTCGCAGGCCATTGCCTTGACCTTTCTTTCGGCCTCTCCGGTATCGCAGTTGCCGCCGACACGTTTGCCGCTGTAGGCCATGGTCATGTTCATGGCCTGACCTTCGGATTTGCCTGACAATTTGATTTTGCCCTGATATGCGCCGGAGGAGGTGGTCTGCTCGCCGGTGCCGGTCATTATTTCTCCGTCGTGGTCGCAGCGCGCCTTCCAGGTGGTCTTGTTGCCGACGGTCTTGACGTCGGTCATCTTGCAGTCCTTGTCGCCCGAGGTCTTGCCGGGATCCTTCTCGCCGTCTTTGGGGATGCACACTTTCTGCGTCGTGGCGGGCATGGCGAAAGGCATGCCGGGCATCTCCATGCTGGAAGTGACTTCCCAGTATTCGCCGGGCGCAGCCTGGGCCGCAGCACTCAAAAAACTGGTCAACATGCCAAGGACTGCGAGGTGGTGTCTGTTCATGATCTCTCCGCAAATGGTTGGGGTATCGAGTCTGTTCCAAGCTGCCGCGATTCTTTGCTTTCCTTACCAGCCCGTCAAGCAAAGGTTCTGCCGACGGAAGTGGTTGACAACAGAACGCCCGTTCTTTAGGATGCAAGAACGTTCGTTCTGTTGGGGGTGTCGCCATGACTGATTCCGATCCAAGCGCCAGGGATGCCGAGTACCTGGCCAAATTGCAGGATTACTACGCTTCCTGGAAGAGCATCCCTTCCTATGCCGCCTTGTGCGAGGTGTTCGGCATCGCCTCCAAATCCTGGGTGAAGGCCATCCTGGACCGGCTGGAGAAGGCCGGCTTCGTGGAGCGCACGCCGGACGGGATGTGGATTCCCAGCCGCCAGTTCTTTGCCCGTCCGTTTGCCGAGTCGGCCGTGCAGGCCGGTATGCCGGTTGCGGTGACCGAGACGCAGGGCGACTATTTCATCATCGACGAGATGCTGATCGACAAACCCTCCACCACCACCATGATTCCGGTGAAGGGCGATTCCATGATCGACGCGGGCATCCACGAGGGCGACGTGGCAGTGGTGGAGAAGCGCAACATCGCCAATATCGGCGATATCGTGGTGGCCATCGTGGACAACGAGTTCACCCTGAAGACGCTGGACAAGGAGCGCGGGCAATACATCCTGCGTCCGGCCAATCCGGCCTATCCGGTGATCCGGCCGCAGGGCACACTGGAGATTTTCGGTGTGCTGGTGGGGTTGATTCGCAAATACCGTTGACGTGGCAGGTATATAAAACGGAAAAGCAAATAACCTAGCCACAGAGTGCACAGAGATCACAGAGAAAGCTTTTGTATGCAAAGAGCGCTAGCAGGTCTTATGGGCAGGGCAGAGTGTTAGAGTGAAATAGCTTCATTCTCTGTGTGCTCTGTGATCTCTGTGGCTTGATTTCGGGTTTAAGTTTATTTCTCGCAGCATTTAGGGCGGATACCGGTCAGGGTTTGCTAAAATCGCACCCCGTTTGCAACCGGTACGCACACCATGAATCCCACCCTGGTCTTCGACATCGAAACCATTCCCGATATCGCCGGGCTGCGCGCCCTGAACGAACTCGACAGCGCAGTGAGCGACCGGGATGTGGCGGAGATGGCTTTCCAGATGCGCCGCCAGAAGACCGGCAGCGATTTCCTGCCGCATCACCTGCAGCGCGTCGCGGCGATTTCCTGCGTATTGCGCGAGGGCGACAACTTCAAGGTGTGGACGCTGGGCGAGCCGGACGAGGACGAAGGCAGCCTCATCAGGCGCTTCTTCGACGGCATCGAAAAATACACCCCGCAAATCATTTCCTGGAACGGCGGCGGTTTCGACCTGCCGGTGCTGCACTATCGCGGACTGATTCACGGCATCCAGGCGCCGCGCTACTGGGACCAGGGCGAGGACGACAAGGATTTCAAGTGGAACAACTACATCGGCCGCTACCATTCGCGCCACCTCGACCTGATGGACTTGCTGGCGATGTACACCGGCCGCGCCAATGCGCCGCTGGATGAACTGGCCAAGCTGATTGGCTTTCCCGGCAAGCTGGGCATGGACGGCAGCAAGGTGTGGGAGGCCTATCAGCAAGGCAAACTGGCCGAAATCCGCAACTACTGCGAGACCGACGTGGTGAATACCTGGCTGGTGTTCGCGCGCTTCCAGTTGATGCGCGGGCAATTCACCAAGGCGCGTTACGAGCAGGAACTTGAGCTGGTGCGCAGCACCCTTGGCAAATCCGCCGAGCCGCATTGGGCGGAATATCTTGCCGCCTGGAACAAAGGGTAGCGCATGTTGCGTAAAGTCTGGTTGTCCCTCGGCTGGCTGTGGGTCGCCACCGTGTTTTACCTTTCCCTCATGCCGCATCCGCCCGAACCGGTTTCCTTCGACGGCATAGACAAGCTGGAGCATTTCTTCGCCTATGCCGGGCTCATGCTGTGGTTCTGCCAGGTTTATCGGGAGGCCGGACAGCGCGTCCGGTTGTTTCTGGCGTTGGCGGCGATGGGTGTCGGTATCGAAATTTTGCAGGGTTTGGGCGGGTATCGTTACTTTGAATCTGCCGACATGCTGGCGAATTCAACCGGCGTGCTGACAGGCTGGGGATTGGCGCAGACGATGCTGGGAAAGTTGTTGATTGCAATTGAGCGAAGTTCGCTGATGGGAGAGAGTAAATGAAATACCTGCTTGCGCTGGTGATGGTGACGGTGCTGATATTGTTGTATCGCAATTGGATACGCGCCTCGCGCCAGCGATTTCTCGACCAGTTTGAAATGCCTGCTGCAGTCGTGGAGCGCGCTTTTGCCAGGCATCCGGAGTTGACGCCGGAACAAATGCGCCTGGTGCGGCAGGGATTGCTGCAGTATTTCCGCATTTGCGTGGCGGCCGGCGGCCGGTTCGTTTCCATGCCTTCGCAAGTGGTCGACGATCTGTGGCATGCATTCATCCTGTTTACCCGGCAATACGAGCAATTCTGCAAGCGCGCCTTCGGCGGCTATTTGCACCATACTCCCGTTGAAGCGATGCCGACCCGCGATACCGCGACCGAGGGCATACGCCGTACCTGGCGTCTGGCTTGCCGGATGGAAGGGATCGATCCCGGGAATCCGCAGCGTTTGCCGTTGCTGTTTGCACTGGACGCGCAGTTGGGTATCGCCGGTGGCTTTATTTACACATTGAATTGCAAAGATGCGGCCACTTCATCCAGCGGGACATTTTGCGCTTCGGATATTGGCAGTTGCGGCGGGGATGGCGGCGGCGGGGATTCGGGCGGCAGCGACGGCGGCGGCAGTTGCGGCAGCGGGTGTGGCGGTGGGGGAGATTAGCAGTGAGCAATAGCAGTATGGAAAACACCAGTGTGGTCATCGAGTCGCTGGACCACGAAGGCCGCGGCATCGCGCATGCCGACGGCAAGGTGATCTTTATCGAGGGTGCACTCACCGGCGAGCGCGTGACCTATTCCTCGTATCGCAAGAAGAACAACTATGAGCAGGCGAAAGTCGGGCAAATCCTGAAGCAGTCGTTCATGCGCGTGCAGCCCAAGTGTCCGGTCTTCGGCGTGTGCGGCGGCTGCTCCATGCAGCACCTGGATTCGCGCGCGCAGGTCGCCGTCAAGCAGCGCGTGCTGGAGGATAATCTGCAGCGCATCGGCAAGGTCAAACCCGAAGTCATGTTGCCGCCGATCTACGGCCAGCCCTGGGGGTATCGCCAGCGCGCGCGGCTTTCGGTGCGCCATGTGCTGAAGAAGGAAAAGACGTTGGTCGGTTTCCGCGAACAGAACGGCAAATACGTGGCCGACATGCAGCACTGCGAAATCCTCACGCCCAAGATTGCCGCGCTGCTGCCGCTGCTGGGCGAACTGAACGAAAAATTCACGGTACGCGACATCATCCCGCAGATCGAGGTGGCGGTGGGAGAGCATGTGGATGTGCTGGTGCTGCGCATCCTGGCCGCGCTCACGCCGTCGGACGAGGCGCTGATCCGGGAATTTGCCGACAAGCACCAGGTGCAATTCTGGACGCAGACCAAGGGGCCTGATACCGTCGTGCCGTTCTATCCGCTGGACGCGCCGAAGCTGAGTTACAGTTTGCCGGAATTCGGCATCACCATGCCGTTCGCGCCGACCGAATTCACCCAGGTGAACAGCGACATGAATCGCCTGATGGTGAGCCGCGCCGTGCGTCTGCTGGCGCCGCAGGCCGGCGAACGCATCGTCGATTTCTTCTGCGGCCTGGGCAATTTCACCCTGCCCATCGCGCGCAGCGGTGCGCGGGTACTCGGTGTCGAGGGCAGCGAAGCGCTGGTGAAGCGCGCCCGGCAGAACGCCGAGTACAACGGACTTTCCGGCAATACCGAGTTCCAGATGATGAACTTGTTCGAGATGGACGAGGCCGCGCTGGCGCGCGCCGGGCATTTCGATAAATGGCTGGTCGATCCGCCGCGCGACGGCGCCATCGAGTTGATGAAATCCATCAGCGACGCAACGGCTCCCAAACGCATCGTCTATGTGAGTTGCAGCCCCTCCACGCTGGCGCGCGACGCCGAAGTGCTGGTGCATGCGAAGGGTTACGCGCTGAAGGCGGCAGGCGTGATGAACATGTTTCCGCAGACTTCGCATGTGGAGTCGATTGCGGTGTTCGAGAAAACCTGAGCACGAAAGGACGAGTGTGGAAATCAAACCAGTCGGAATTATTCATACGCCTTTTACCACGAAGGAATCGTGCCCGATACAGCCCTTGTATGCTTCCGGCGCTGTCGGTCGCGTGGAAGTCCTTGAGGAATTTGCGGCTGGGCTGAAGGATGTGGAAACCTTTTCGCATATTTATTTGATTTATCTGTTGGACCGGGCGGGCAAGATAGAACTGGTGCGCGGAACCTTCCTGGACGATACGCCGCACGGTATCTATGCATCCAGGCATCCGTGCCGGCCCAACGGCATCGGCATGTCTATCGTGAAATTGGTCGGGCGTGAAAACAATATTCTTACGGTAGAAGGTATTGATGTGCTGGATCAAACACCGTTGCTGGATATTAAGCCCTACGTTCCGAGATTCGACAACATCGAAGCGGCGTCGGAAGGATGGATCGCCGGAAAACAATGGCGCTCCAAACCCGATGGAAAAGAATAGGCCGAAGCAGAAGTGAAGAAGGGAAATATCGAATGAAGCGCTATGACGATCTGGTTGCCGAAGCGCTCACGCGCGTGAAAGAGATCATGCCGTGGGATCTGAGCCGCGCGCTCGCCGCGGGCAGCAAACCCATCCTGCTCGATGTGCGCGAACCGGCCGAGTTCGACCTGCTGCGCATCCCCGGCTCGATTAATGTGCCGCGCGGTGTGCTGGAGCAGTCCTGCGAATGGGACTACGACGAGACCGTGCCGGAACTGGCCGCGGGACGCGAGCGGGAGATCGTGGTCATCTGCCGTTCCGGCAAGCGTTCGGTACTGGCTGCCGACATGTTGTTGCAGATGGGCTTCGCCAACGTGGTGTCGCTCAAGACTGGCGTGCGCGGCTGGAGCGACTACGAACAACCGATGACGAACGGACAGGGTGACCAACTGGACGCGGACGATGGGGATGAACTGCTGGCACCGCGCGTGCGACCGGAGCAACGCAAACCGAAGTGAAACAATTCGTTTGGGAATAGAAAAAGCGGCCGCATGGCCGCTTTTTTTGTTGAAGCGTCTTGCGATTAATCCCGCTCGCCGCTGAATGCCATCAACAGATTCAACAGGTTGACGAACAGGTTGTAGATGTCCAGGTACAGGCCCAGCGTCGCCATCACATAGTTGGTTTCGCCGCCATGTACGATCTGGCTCACGTCGTACAGGATGTAGGCGGAAAAAATCATCACGGCGATGGCGGAGATGGTCAGCGACAGCGCCGGAACCTGGAAAAAGAGGTTGGCCAGCGAAGCGACGATGAGCAGGATCAGTCCGATGAACAGGAACTTGCCCATGAAACTGAAGTCTTTCTTGGTCACGGTGGCGATGGTGGCCAGCGAGAAGAAGATGATGCCGGTGCCGCCTGCGGCCATGCCGACCAGTTCCGCGCCGTTCTTGAAGTGCAATGCGACTTGCAGGATGGGGCCGAGGAACAGGCCCGCCACGAAGGTGAAGCCGAGCAGCGCGACGATGCCCCATACGCTGTTGCGCAGGGCGGTCACGGCGAACAGCATGCCCATCATCACGCCGAACATCATCAGCGGATACATGATCGGGTGTGCGGCCATGAACGACAGATCCATCGTGGTGCCGATAAGCGCGCCGATGACCGTGGGGATCATGGTCAGCGCGAGCATCATGTAGGTATTGCGCAGAACCTTGTTTTGTTCGACGGCCAGCGCCGGGGTTTGGGTTGCAGCTTGGGTTTGATATTGCATGATTTCCTCCAGAGAAAACGGGTATGTCCAACAGGCGGCCATGAGACTACAGAAGCAGTGCGAAAGTTGCAACCATGCCCGTTGGGTGGCCAGGGTATTTCGGGTATCATGCGCGGCATTGTGTGCCGGACAGTTGTGGCTGAACGTAGCCTCTGGGTCAAACAGAGCCTTGGGCCGGCACCTTGCGGTTCCCCGGAGGTGTGGCAGAGCGGTTGAATGCACCAGTCTTGAAAACTGGCAACGATGCGAGTCGTTCGTGAGTTCGAATCTCACCGCCTCCGCCAAATATATGAATCTGTAATCTTTTAGGAGTGAAACGATGCTGCGCAAAATCCTGGCAATCTCTTTGATGACTGTGACTTCCATGGCAATGGCGGATACGCTGGATATCGGTTTGAGCAACACCACCGCCCAGTTCAAATACGGCGTTGCCAGCGGGCTCTCCGGAAAGTCCGAGGTGTATGCAGAATTGATGTACAACGATGTCAACAGCGTTATTGGCGGCGTGGGACTGCTGGTGGCGAACGATGAGGATCAGGTGCCCGGCCTGACGATCGGTGTCGGCGCCAAAGCGGTGGCTTCCACGATCAAGGCCGAACCCACGCGCCGGAATGCGTCGGCGCTGGCTTTGGGTGCGCAGGTTCGCTACGAACTGCCGGTCGAACGCCGCGTGGCTTTCGCGGGCGAAATCTATATGGCGCCCAAGATCATCACCTACGGCGATGCCAACCGTTACCAGCAATACGGCGCGCGCGCCGAATTCTCGATTTCGCCGCAGTTGCAGGTCTATGTGGGATATCGCAAAACCTGGTTCAATTTGAAGACCACGGGTAACGATTCGGTACTCATCAACGGCCCGCATGTGGGCGTCCAGCTTTCGTTCTGACGGGTTGAATCATGCTGAAGCCGGCTCTGGTTGTCGGATTGCTTGCCATGACATCCCTGGCGCAGGCCAAGGATGTCTCGGCACAGCAAGTCGGCGTGGAATACGCGCGCGAGAACCTGGAGAAAACCGAAGCGGTGCACAAGGACAACTTGCAACGGGTGTCCGATTCGGAAAAGCGGCTGGCTGAAGCGCAGCAGCGCCTGGCGGAAGACAGGCAGAAAGCCGGGATGTCGAGCAGGAACCTGGATGAGGCCAAAGCGAAATATGCGCGAGCGCAGGAACTGCTCGACCGGGCCTGGAAACAGCCCTAGACAATCTTTTAAACTCCCTGAAGTCCTGTTTGCCGCGCTCAGTATCCCAACGCGCGCGCTCCTTGATAAAAGACCAGGCTGACGAACCAGGCCAGCCCCAGCGACCACAGGATGGTCAGCAGGGTATAGCGCAGGTCTTTCGATTCGCTGCGCAAAGTGGCGATGGCGGAGAGGCAGGGCGTGTAGATCAGCGTGAACAGCATGAAGCTGTAGGCCTGCACCCAATCCAGTTGTTGTCCCAGCGCTGTCCCGAGCGCATCCCCGCTTAATCCGTAGATTACCGCCAGCGAGCCGATCACGATTTCCTTGGCGACGAAGCCGAAGATCAGGGCGATGGTCAGTTGGTCGTTGATGCCGATTGGGGCGAAGATCGGGTGCAGCATGCTGCCGATCATGCCGGCCAGCGTGCCGGCACTGGCCGGGGCAGCGGAAGGGGGGAGATGCGTCAACAGCCACACCAGCACCACACCCGCGATGATGAATTGCGTTGCACGGCGCAGGAAATGCTTGACCTCGAGCCAGCCGCGCAGCAGCATTTGACGCAGCGTGGGGAAACGGTACGGCGGCAGTTCCAGCACGAAAGGCTCGGTGTTCTGGAAATTTTTCCTGAACAGCAGCGCGGTAACAATGGCGGCGGCGAAACTGAACAGGTACAGGGTGAACAAAACGATTGGCGCGGCCCCGGACGAGAACAGGGCGGCGGTAATGAACACAAACACCTGCAGGCGGGCCGAACATAAGGAGAACGGGATCACCAGCATGGTGAGCAGGCGCAGGCTGCGCGAACGCATCACGCGCGTGCCCATCAGTGCCGGCACGTTGCAGCCGAAGCCCATCAGCAGCATGACGAAGCCGCGCCCGTCCAACCCCATTTTCGCCATCAGCGCGTCCATCAGGAAGGCGGCACGCGACAGGTAGCCGCTGTCCTCCACCATCGCCATGAACAGGAAGAACAGGATGATGATGGGAATAAACGCGGCGACGGTGGCCACGCCGTTGTAAATGCCGTCCAGCAGCAGGCCGGAAAGCCAGCCGGGCAGTCCGGCAAACGCCGGGTCGAGCGCTGTCCCGCGCAGCCAGCCAAGTCCCTCGCCGACCCAGCCCTGCAAGGGCTGGCCGAGAAAGAATATGCCTTGGAACAGCAGGTACATGATGCCGAAGAAAAGCGGCAGGCCCAGCCAGGGGTGCAGCATTACGCGGTCGAGTTTTTCGGTGATGTTCTCCGGCAACTGCGCCGGCACCTGCACGGCGTGCCGCAGCACGCGCGCCATCTCGGATTCGATATGCTCGTCCTCTTCCAGTTGGCTGCGCAATTGCTCGGCCATGCCGGGAGTGGGGTAGCGCAATGCCTTGGTGATGGCTTGCAGTACGTCCTGGTAGCCGGTGCCGTACTTGCCGCTGACCAGGAAAATCGGCATGTCGAGCATTTCCGCCATTTTCCGGCTGTCGATGGTGATGCCGTATTTCTTTGCCTCGTCCGCCATGTTGAGCAGGACCACGATGTTCATGTTGAGCTGCTTGAGTTGCAGCAGCAGGCTCATCTGGCGCTCGATCTGGGTGGCGTTGAGGATGACCAGCGCCAGGTCGGGCACGTTGTCGTGCAGGAAGTGGCGCACCACCTGTTCGTCGTCGGAAAAACCGTGCAGGTCGTAGATGCCGGGCAAGTCGATGAGTTCGACAATGTCGCTGCCCAGCAGGATCTTGCCGCTCAGTAATTCGACGGTGATGCCGGGCCAGTTGCCGACGCGCGCCGCGCCGCCGGTCATGCGGTTGAACAGGGTGGACTTGCCGGTGTTGGGCATGCCCAGGAGCGCAATGCGCTTCACGATTTGCACACCTTGATCTTGGCCGCCTCGTTGCGTCGCAACAGAATGTCTGTGGTGCCGATGCGCACCTGCAACGGGCCGGAGAAGCTGGCCTTGCGTATCAGTTCGATTTGCTTGCCGCTGCGGAAACCCAGCGCCTGCAGACGCTGGTGCAGTGCTTCTTCGGCGCGTATGGAAACGATGGTGGCGGTTTCGCCGGGGTTCAGGTGAGCCAGGGTGAGTGGAGACATAGTAGGACGGATTCCAGTTGCCTGCATTATTTCACATGGGTGCCGCCCTTGTCGCGTAACGCGGTGCGATTGGGGTAGAATGCGACCTTTATTTTTGTGGCAGCAGCGAACATGATCAAGGGTAGTCTTGTAGCGATCGTCACGCCGATGCAGGAAGATGGCAGCCTGGACTTGGCCGCCTTCCGCGCGCTGATCGATTTCCATATTGCCGAAGGCACCGACGCCATTGTGGTGGTCGGCACGACCGGCGAATCCCCCACCGTCAATGTGGAAGAACATGAGTTGCTGATCGCGGAAGCGGTCAAGCATTCCGCCGGGCGCATCCCCATCATCGCCGGAACCGGGGCGAATTCGACCAAGGAAGCCATCGAACTGGCCTCGTTCTCGAAAAAGGCGGGCGCGAATGCGTCGCTTACGGTGGTGCCGTATTACAACAAGCCGACGCAGGAAGGGCTGTATCTGCATTTCAAGGCCATCGCCGAGGCCGTCGACATGCCCCACATCCTTTACAACGTGCCGGGGCGCACCGGCACGGATATGAGCAACGATACGGTGCTGCGGCTGGCGCAGATCGGGAACATCGTCGGCATCAAAGATGCGACGGGCGGCATCGAGCGCGGCAGCGACCTGTTGCAGCGCGCACCCAAGGATTTCGCCATATACAGCGGCGACGATGCCAGCACGCTGGCGCTGATGCTGCTGGGCGCCGTGGGCACGATCTCGGTGACGGCCAACGTCGCGCCAAAATTGATGCGCGAGATGTGTGCGGCAGCCTTGAACGGTGAAGTGGCCAAAGCGCGCGAAATCAACTACCGCCTGCTCGGTTTGCATCGCAACCTGTTTGTCGAGGCAAATCCCATCCCGGTCAAGTGGGCGGTGGCGCGCATGGGGAAGATAAAGAACAATTTGCGTCTGCCGCTGACGCCACTCTCTGCAGGGGCGCAACCTGCGGTGGAAGCGGCGATGCGTCAGGCTGGAGTAATTTGATGGGAGCAGTCATGCAAGCAAGGAATGGAGTATTGGGGCTAGTCGCAGTCGCACTGTTGGCGGGATGCAGCACCCTCACCGAGCGCGAGGTCGATTACAAGGCGGGCGCGATCAAGGCGCAGCCGCTGGAAGTGCCGCCCAACCTGACGACGCAGGAGGCGGATCAGCGTTACACGATTCCGGGCAAGGACGGGGAAAAGGTGGCGAGTTATTCGGAATACACCAAACAGAAAACCGAGCAGCCTTGTGTGGCGCCGACCAGCGCTCCGCCGGCGCCGGTAAAAAGCGATCCGGTGCCCGCAGCCAGGTTGCAGGACAGCAAAGGCAGCAAGAAAATTTTGCTGAATGAGCCGTTCGATCGCAGTTGGCGCCTGGTTGGACTTGCGCTGGATAGCGCAAAACTGGTTACAACGGATAAGGACAGAAGCAAGGGTATCTACTATGTCGCGCCTGCCGCGCCGAATACCGACACCAAGGCCAAACGGCCGGACTATCAGGTCGTGGTGCGCGAGATCCGCGAGGGCAGCGAAGTTACCGTGGCCAATCAAAACGGCAAGAGCGACGCGGAAGCCGCGCATCTGATCGAGTTGATATACCAGAATCTGGACAAAAAACAGTAGCAGCGGTTTCGCGAAGATGCGCTTCGCTCTTCTCGGCAGCGGCAGCGAGGGCAACGCCCTCGTCGTTCAGGCAGGCACAACCCGCGTGTTGCTTGATTGCGGGTTTTCGCTGACCGAAACCCTGTCGCGTCTGGCCCGTCTGGGCCTGCAGGCGGAACAACTGAGCGGCATCGTGGTCACCCACGAGCATGGCGACCATATCTCCGGCGTTGCCAGGTTGGCACGAAAATTCAATCTTCCGGTATGGCTCACTCACGGCACTTTGCGCACACAGAATGCGGCCTTTTCCAGTCTCTCGATTTCCGAGGTCAATCCGCATCAGGCGTTTGCGATCGGTGAGGTGCGGGTGCAACCCTATCCCGTACCGCACGATGCCGCAGAACCCGTGCAATATGTATTCAGCGACGGCGCGCGCAGATTGGGCGTGCTGACCGATGCGGGCAGCTCAACGCCGCATATCGAAGCGACCCTGGGCGGTTGCCATGCGCTGGTGCTCGAGTGCAACCACGATTCCGGCATGCTGTTCGGGGGCGATTATCCCTATCGCCTGAAGCAGCGCGTTAGCGGGCGCTACGGCCACATGAGCAACGACGAAGCCGCTGCCTTGTTGCAACGGCTGGATACCTCCGGGCTGCAGCATATTGTCGCCGCGCACCTGAGCCGCAAGAACAACGTTGCCGGGCTGGCTGTGGCTGCGTTAAGCGGCATATTGGGCTGGGCACCCGACCGGGTCGCGGTCGCCACGCAGGAGCATGGGCTGGATTGGCGCGAAATTGCCTGACCATCGCTGGTAACACACTGGGCCAGAATGCAAAAAGCCGACTTGCGTCGGCTTTTTGTGAAGCGTGATCCAGCTTACTGCTTTGCGGCAGGTGTAGCGGGAGCAGCAGCGGCAGGCTCGGAAGCAGCAGGAGCGGCAGCAGCAGGAGCGGCAGCTTCGGCAGCAGGAGCAGCAGCCGGAGCGGCAGCTTTTTCACCACAAGCAGACAGGGACAGGGCCAACAGGGCAGCGATCAGAGCAGAGCTTTTCATTTGATATTCCTTCAGTTGTTAGAGTTACGGGAGTGTTCGATTTCCTTCATATCCATACGCAACAGCCTCCCCCGTTGCGAAAGACGCGGCATTCTATCAAGTCCTTTGGAAAATACCAGACCCCGATGCCCAGACTATAAACCCAGCTTGGTGCCGGATGCGCAGGAATGGGATGAAGCCCACATTTCGTGGAAGCGCGAATTGAGCAGGCGCGCGCCTTCCGGGTCGTTTTTGGCAAGAATCCCGCGCGTGTCGTCAAAATGGTAGCGGCGCACGAAATGGGCATCGTCGGCGACGGCGAACGGCTCCGAGACATGTTGCAGGCTCTTGGGGGTCTGGAAGACGAACATACCATGCCCGAACTCGCGCAACAGTATCATCATGCGCGGGCAATAGCGGATCAGCGGCTGCGGGTTGTGCGCCAGCAGGTTAAGGCGGTTGTTGCTGTTGGCAAGCAGGAAGCGGCGCAAGCTGTCGAATCGCGCCTCGGAATTGAAGCCGATGTCTTCATAGTTGTTTTCGAAGATGTTCAACGTGTGTTGCGCCGACGCGCAAACGGTGTCGAGCGCGGCGATGTAGTCGGCCACGCCATCGAACTGGGTATGTTGCAGGGTGCCTTCGCTCATGGGGACTCCGTCTACCTGGCGCCCGGCGTCAGGTAGCCATCCAGGTACCATTGGTAGAGGAGGCTGGCGGCTTCGCGCGGATACTTTTCCGACGGGGGCAGGCTGCGCGCATCGGCCAGCCCGCGTAACGCGGTGTAACTGCCTTTGCCAACCTGGTGCGCGTCGCCGTTGACGAATACAGTGCCGGTGCGGCACAGCATTTGCGTCTTGAGGTCGAGCTTTGCTCCGCGCGTCCGCACGGCGCGATCGAACCGGTCTTGCGGCATGGGTTTGGAGGGCGCGGCAAAGAAGATGTGCGGTTTGGGTTCGGAGAGATAGCAGCCGAGGAAGTTGGCCACATCTTCGTCATCCCATCTTACCTTGCGAATCGCGCGGCCGACCTGTTGCAGCATGTCGTCGCCGATTTCGGAGGGATGCTTCTGTGCTTTCAAATCCGGATCGGCATAAGTGCCCGCAATCTCGATGCGGTCTTGCAGGTAAACCAGGAACTGCTCCGCCAATTCCTGGTACCACGGCGTGCGGAAGCCGATGGAATAGGTCATGCAGTCGTCTTCGGCAATGCCGTTGTGCGCACAATGCGGAGGCAGATAGAGCATGTCGCCTGCCTCCAGTACCCACTCCTGCTCCACCTTGAAATCTTTCAGCAAGCGCAGGGGAGCCCCTTCAACCAGCGTCTGATCCTTCTGCGTGGATATCTGCCAGCGCCGATGTCCCAGTCCCTGCACCAGGAAGACATCGTAAGCATCGAAGTGGGGGCCGACGCCTCCGCCCTTGGGGGCGTAGCTCACCATGAGATCGTCGAGCCGCGCGTGCGGAATGAAGTTGAACTGCTTGACCAGGTCGGCGCCTTGCGGCAGGAGGTGATTTACCCCCTGCACCAGCACCGACCATTTGCCTTTCCTGGAAAGCCCCTCGAAGTCTACCGGCTCGAACGGCTCATAGCGCAATTTCCATTGCCTGCGCTGATAGGTCGCCAGGCGCGCCTGCACATCGTTGCGGCATGCCAGGCCGATCAATTGTCGAGGATCGAGCAAGCCTTTGAAGCCAGGCACGGCTTGGCGGATCAGCAGGGGTTTTTTTTGCCAATAATCGCGCAGAAACTCATTGACGGTCAGGCCGCCGAGCAGGGTCAGTTTGGTATTCATGCGGCGATTATAATCTCCGCAAAATCGTTTGGCACAAAATAAAACTCGGTTAAAATGGCCCGGCAGGAGGACGTTATGTCACCACAGGTTGTGTTGCAAGTTGGAACAGATGCGCCGCATTTCGAGCTGGCCGATGCAGACATGCAAATGTTCAGCCTGGATAAGCAACGCGGCAAAAACATCGTGCTTTACTTCTACCCCAAGGACGGCACCCCCGGGTGCACGATGGAGGCAAACGAGTTCAGCGACCATGAAGCCGAGTTTGCCCGGTTCAACACGATTGTGGTCGGTATCAGCCGCGACGATTGCATCAGTCATGCATCGTTTCGCGACAAGTACGGTCTCGCAGTGCAGTTGCTGGCCGATCCGGACGGTCATGTTTGCAGGAAATACGGCGTGTTGTACGAGAAGGAAGCCAGCCCGGAGCAAGCGCGGAGTGTGGACGGGCACAAGAAGCTGGCCATTCAGCGCTCCACTTTCGTCATCGACAGGCAGGGCAAGTTGCGCCACGCCCTGTATGGCGTCCACGCGCACGGGCACGCCCAAGAAATAATCAAATTGATAAAGGAAATGAAATGAAGATCGAAAAGAACGCCGTTGTTTCGCTGACCTACGAATTGACCGACACCAGCGGCGCGCTGCTGGAAAAGAACAGCGAACCCATCAGCTACCTGCACGGTGGTTACGACGGCATTTTTCCGGTCGTCGAGGAAGCGCTGCACGGCAAGGCGGTAGGCGACAAATTCTCCGTCACCATGGAACCGGACGATGCCTTCGGCGAATACGAGCACGATCTCGTGCGTACCGAACCGCGCAACCTGTTCCCCGAGGATGTCGCCGTCGGCATGCAATTCGAGGGTGGCGCCGAAGGCGACGAAGACGAAGACTACATGCTGTATACCGTCACCGAAGTCACCGGCGATGAAGTTACCGTCGACGGCAATCATCCGCTGGCGGGCAAGGCACTCACTTTTTCAGGCACCGTCACCGGCGTGCGCGCGGCTTCCGCAGAAGAGCTGTCGCACGGGCATGTGCATGGCGACGGCGGGCATCATCATTAAATTTCCCGGACATGAAGCCGACGGAAATCTTCAAGTCTCAACGGGAGTTCATCCGCCGCGTGGTGGAAAGTCACCGTCACCATAATCCGCGTTTGTTTGCTTTCGTGCTGTACGGCGAAGATCTGGGCGAAAACGATCTCGACCTTCTGGTGGAGAATCTGCCTGGCGCCACGTTGCAGGATCTGGGAGCCATCCAGGCCGAGCTGGAGAAAAAGCTGGGAATCCCGGTCGAGGTGATTACGCCGGCCGACCTGCCTTCCAAATTCCGCGACCGGGTGTTGCGCGAGGCAATCGCCGTATAAAGGCTGGTTTTAAAAAGTCCTGGTATCTGGCGATACTGGATGCCGGCGCGTTTCGGCAAATCGCTTTACTGATTCTGTTTGTTCTTCAGGGCCGCGAGTATCTTGCACAGATGCTCGCTGTTCGGGTTAAGCGTGCGTTCCGCTACGGCATTGAGCAAGCCCTGGATTTCTGCCAGGCTGAAATTTGCCAGCAAGCGGTTGGCCATGTCGGAGGGCAACGGCAGCATGCGCGGCTGGCCATCCGGCAGGGTGAAGTTGAACCCGGCTAATCGATTCAAGTCGCCGCTCGCTTTACTCAGTTCTTCCTGTTCATCCTCAAGCGACTCGTAGTACTCCTCGATTTCGTCCGCCAGCGCTTCGGGGATGTCCTCGGGGATGGCCACCAGCAGCCCCATGCTGTCGTCGGACGCGGTGCAGGGCACATCCCGCTGTTCGGCGAAGGCCAGGAATTTATCGCGCAATGATGCGTCGAAGAAGATGTACTCGATCATGTCGTTCAAATATGGTTCAAGAAGCCGCATCCTGCCTTGGCTGGCAGACGAAATCAATCACCCGAACGAGAAAGCCTGCGCCGCAACCAGTCGGCGACCTGTGCTGCACCGTCCGCTGCCGGCGGAGCGATGCGGGGGGCAGACCAGAGCTCGAACAAGTCTTGCGCGATGTTGCCGCTCTGCAACTGTTCGCGCGCGACCTCGCGGCAAATGCCGTGCTGCTGCAACCATTCGATCAGGGCAGGCGATTCCGGCCAGTCGGGACGGTTTACATACATTACCGGGGTGCCGCTGCAGGCAGCCTCGACAAAGCTGCCATATCCCGGCTTGCACAGCAGTGCATCGCTGCTGGCCAGCAGGTCGCCAAAATCCAGCGGCAGCGATTCCAGATCGATGGCATCGGGATGTTTCACCTGCCAGTTGTTTTGAACCAGCCAGCGCACGCCGTCGATGCGCGGCCAGCGCTCGATGGGCAAGCGGCTGGCGATACCGCCCAGGCTGACCAGCACCAGCTTTTCATCTTTCGACAACTCCAGGCGGCGCTCAAGCTCCCCGCGCCGGTTCTCGCCAACGGCAGCGATCGGCGCGACCGGAACAATGTTGGATAGCGTCTCCATTGCCATACCCGGCGTGGCTCGCAGGAAGCCGTCTGCACTCGCGTAACAGGCCAATATTTGCGCGGCGATGCGGTCGTCGCCGGCGTAGTGGCGATAGATGTCGAACCAGTTCAGCGAGCACAACGCCGCATTCGGGAGCCCCGCCCGTTGCGCGCCGGCCAGCGGTAGGTAACCGACATTGGAGAACACCGCATCCGCGCCCAAATCGCGCAGCAGGCGGGCTTCAGCGGCGACGCGGTCGTCCCAGCCGGCATGAAAACGCGCATAGGCGGCACGGCTTGCTTCAACGCTGACATCCAGCGCAGAAGTCATCAGCATGCCGATATCGCCCTCGCTCGGCACATGCTCGAACGGAACGCGGATGCGCGAGCGCAAATGGGGAAGCGGTACGGACGAGCGCACCGTGAAGCGCAACTGCGGCATTTGCCGGTGCAGCAAGTTCAGGATGGGTGCGGTCTGCGCGACGTGGCCGAAACCGTGGCCGGAGATGGAAACGACGAGGTGGGGCATGCGTCAAACCGGACAGGTCGACGCCTTGAGCAGCGCCTCGAATTCGAAGGACGGGAGCGGCGGAGAGAACAGGTGCCCCTGTCCGTAGTCGCAGCCGGCAGCGGCGAGCAGGTGGCGCTGCGTCGCCGTTTCGATTCCCTCGGCCACCACCTTGAGCCCGAGTTTATGCGCCATCACGATGATGGCCTCGCACAATGCCATGTCGTCCGACGTGGCGGTCAGGTTGCGCACGAAAGAACGGTCGATCTTGATGTAGTCGATGTCGAATTTCTTCAGGTACGACAGCGAAGAGTAGCCGGTGCCGAAGTCGTCCAGCGCCACCTGGATGCCCGCGTCGCGCAGGTCGAGCAACTTGCTCTTGACTGTGGAAGTGGCATCCAGCAACAGGCCCTCGGTAATCTCGATCGTTATGCATTGTCCGGGCAGGCCCATTTGCTGCAGATGGGGCAGCCATTTCTGGAAATAGCGGTCGTCGTTGCGGAACTGCACCGGCGACTTGTTGACGCTGATCTGGAATTGCGGATGATGGGTCGCACGCAAGCGCAGCACCTGCTGCACCGCCTCGCGGAACACCCAATCGCCGATGTCGACGATCATCCCCGACTCCTCGGCCAGCATGACGAACTCGCCCGGGCTGATCAGGCCGCGCTCGGGATGCTGCCAGCGAATCAGCGCCTCGGCCTTGTGGATGCTGCCGCTGGCCAGTTCGACGATGGGGTGGTAGTGCAGGCGGAATTGATTGGCGGAGAGTGCGCCGCGCAAATCGTTGATGAGATGCATGCGATTCAATGCGGCAGCCTGCATGCTGGGAGTGAAGTAGCTGAACCGGTTGCGTCCCGCGCTCTTGGAGGCGTACATGGCCTGGTCGGCATTGCTCATCAGCATTTCAAGATTGGAGGCGTCGTTGGGATAGAGCGTGATGCCGATGCTGGCGGAGACGAAGGCGATATCCTCGCCCAACTGGAACGGCGTTACCAGCGACTGGATAATGGCTTGCGCGATGCGCTCGATGCTGTTGGCGTCGTCCAGTTCGGACAGGATGACGGTGAACTCGTCGCCGCCCAGGCGGGCGACAGTGTCCGATTCGCGCACGCATGCGGAAATGCGCTGTGCCGCTTCCACCAGCAGGATGTCGCCTTTGTCGTGTCCCAGGGTGTCGTTGACCTCCTTGAATTTGTCGAGGTCGATGAACATCAGCGCCAGCGGCGATCCGTCGCGGTGCGATTTCTTGATTTCGTGTTCCAGCCTGTCCTGGAACATGCGCCGGTTCGGCAGACCGGTGAGCGGGTCGAAGTTGGCCTGTTGCCAGATCGTCTCTTCCGAGCGCTTCTTTTCGGTGATGTCCTGGCTGACGCCGGTCAGTTTGTATTTGCGTCCCTGTTCGTCGACCAGCGATTTGAACCGCACGCGCATCCAGCGCATGCTGCCGTCGGTGCACTGCGTGCGTATCTCGGTTTCCACGACGAAATCCGCCTCGTTGGAGTCGAGCTCAAGCTGGATGTGGTCGCCGATGCGTTGCGCATCCTCCGGATGGATGAAGCGGTGGGCAAAATCCTCGTACGACATGCGGTAACCGCCGACTTGCCTGGCGGTGGCGAAATGCAGCGAGTAATACTGGTCGTTGAAGGTAAACATTCTGGAATCGACGTCGTACTCCCAGTATCCGAGCGTCGATATCTTGGCCGCCAGCGCCAGTTCTTCGTTGGTCTTGGCTAGTTCGGCCGTGCGCTTGGCCACCTCTTTTTCCAGCCGGTCCTGGTGGCGCAGCAGGCTTTCGTCGCGTTCCTGGATTTCGCTCAGCATGTGGTTGAACGCCATGATCAGGTCGCCGATTTCGTCGCTGGTATGCTGCGGCACGCGCAGTTCGTAGGCTTTGTCGTTGGCGATGGTGCGCGCCGTATCCGCCACGTTCCTGATCGGTTGCGAAATCACGCGCTGCAGGCGGATCGCGAGAAAGTAAATGACCAGCAACGACAAGGCGGCGACGACCAGGCCGGTTTCGAAGTCGACCAGGTGCCTGCTCCAGCGCTCGGTGAGGTCGGCCTGCAACAGGACGTAGCCGATTTTTTCCTTGCCGCGAACCACGGGGCGGTATAACTCGGCGCTTCTCAGCCAGAATTCGGAACGCGATTGTTTGGACACGACTTTGTAGTCGAGCGGGACGGATTTCATCGTGCCGCTGCGGTTCCAGAAGGCGAGCGGGTTGCCCTTGGCATCCAGCAGCCATGCCGAATCGATTTCGCGGTGCTCGTGCAACGCTTCGAGCAGACGCCTGGCTTCCGCGCGATCTTCGAAGATCAGTGCGGCCTGCGCGTTCTCGGCCAGGATATCGGAAATGCCGGAGAGTTGCTGCAGCGATTCGCCGTGGCTGCTGCGCAACGAACTCGCGAACAGCGCGGAAAAGCTGACCAGCAGGCTGATCGCGCTGCTCAGCATGATGAGGAATACCAGTTTCTTGCGCAGCGACCAGTCGGACAGGTTCGGAATGATTTTCATGCCGTCATTTTCCGAAAATGTTGGCAGCCAGGTTCAGCATCTGGCCGGAAAGCTGCAGTCCGGCTTTTCTGGTCGCGGCGAGATTGACCTCGAACAGCATCCTGTCGTTGCGGTTGAGCAAGCCGATGCCGCCGCCGCGCTCGGCGAACCCCGGGATGTCCGAGATGGTCAATACCGGCGCGTTGCCCAGCGATTTGATGATGGCGACGAGGCGCTTCTGTTCCAGTTCGCCGATATACAGAACATGACATGCCCTCAAGCGGTCATCGCCGCCGGGGCGGACGACATCCAGCCGGTATTCGCCTACCCTTTGGCCGTCAAGCACGGAAAGCGAGGCATACAGTTCGCTGCTTCCAATGACGCATAACCTGAGTTTATTTTTGCCCGGTTTGGTTTCAGCCGCGGGCCACACCACGAACTTGATGAAGTTGAACACATAGGCCGACTTGATTTGCACCTCGGGGAGGGCGGCGGGGCAAGGCCGGGAACCGAACACGCCAAACAACAGCAGCAGCAGAAAAAGCCGTGTCGGGTGCTTAACGAGTAATGCTTGCGCGCTCATGGGGGTGAGTGGGCTGTTTGCTCATAGTCCATGCCACAGCGCTTTCAGATAAACGGTGCGTTGCGGCACGACCGGCAGGGTGGGGCTGTAATCCGGGTGGAACTGGATCTCGTTCCTCGACAGCAGGTTCTGGAAGGTGAGCGAGAGTTCCAGCGATTCGTTGACCTGCTCGGCGAAACGCAGGTCCAGTTCGGTGCGCGCGGCGATGGGGGCGGCGAGGGAGGCGCCGCGATTCTGGTCGGCATGCGACAGGCCGCCGATGCGGCGCAGCCAGAGATCGAACTGGCGGTCGGGTGAGAGATTGTAGGATGAGCGCAACGCGCCCTGATATTTCGGGCTGCTGCCGTACTGCAGAGCGTCGGGGGCGTAGGGGGTGCCGGCACCCGCATCCATCCACATGCGCGAGGCGTTGACCTGCAAGCGCCACACCGGCAGCGGGTTCCATTCCGAGGTGAGTTCCACGCCGCGTGTGCGCACCGGCATTGCGTTGCCGTACTGGTGCGTGATGCAAAGGCCGGGTGTGCCTGCGGCAAGGCCGAAGCTGGCCAGGGTGGCGTCGCAGGCGGGATCGCCGCCGGGGCCGGCCAGGGCGGAGTTGGGGACGGTCGACTGCGACAGCAGGCCGAACGTGCCCTCGTATTTGCTGGAGTAGGCGCTCAGGTCGGAAAAGAACGTCGGCGTCCACTGCGCGCGATGGCCGAACTCGACAGTGCGCACCTTCTCGTTGCCGAAACCGTTTTGTCCGGCCGGGGCGGCATAGATCAATATCGCCGGGGCCGCCCCGGCGGGGAATGCGACCGCATTCGCGCCCATCGTGCTCTGCACGACGTTGGGCGAGCGCACCGCCTTCGACCAGGCGAACCAGAACGAATGCTGTTCGCTCGGCGTCCACAGCGCGCGCACGGAAGGTTGCGATGCGGTGCCGCCGTAGGTCTGTCGCTCGACGCGGGCGCCGGCCTGGAGACTGAGGGTGTGCGGCAGCACTGTCCACTCGTCCTGCGCGAACAGGCTGGTCAGGTTGACGGCGGTGTCGGGCTCCGAGGTGGTCAGGTAGCCGCCGGGTTGCATGCGGGTCTGGTGGTTGGTCTGGCGCCAGTTGCCGCCCCAGACGATGTCGTGCGACTCGCCCAGCGGGAAGCGGTGCTGCGCATCCACGTCGAAAGTGGAGTGGGTGTTGCCGGTTCCGCTGACCGTGCCCTGGAATTTCTCGAAATAAGTCTGCACGCGCACTTCGCCGCCGCCGTCGGTATTCCGTTCGAAGCGGCCGAGCAGGTCGCCGCCGTTGCGCTGGGAGACAAAGGTGTCGATCTTCGCTGCACCGTACTGGCTGGCATCGTACATCGCGGCCGGGTCGAACGTGGGGGTCAGCCAGGTTTCGTCCGAATGCGAGTCGAACACGCGGCCGCTGAAGAACCAGCGCGTGTCGATGCCGTCCGGCCGGTCGTAGCGGAAAGTCAGCGAGGTGTCGTTCCAGAAGTCCTGCACCTCCCTGCCGTTGACCTCCTTGCCGCCGTCGCGCCGCTGGTCGTTCACGGTGACGCGGAAGGCCGAGCCGTCATCGGCCTTGGCTCCATAGCGCACGGCCAGGCCGGCTTTGCCGGTCTCGCTGCCGGCATGGCTGTCGACCAGCCAGCCGACGGTGTCCTGCGTGCGCCGGGTGATGATGTTGATGACGCCGTTGACCGCGTTCGAACCCCAGGCCAGGCCGGCCGAACCGCGGATGACCTCGATGCGGTTGATCTCTTCCAACGGCAGGTTCTCGGCTTCCCAGATCACGCCGCCGTAGAGCGAGCTGTAGATCGAGCGGCCGTCGACCATCACCAGCAGCTTGTTGGCCATGCGGCCGTTGAAGCCGCGGATCGACACGGCGAACTTGTTGTTGCCGAGGCGGGCGACTTCGACGCCGGGGGCGAGTTGCAGGATTTCGGGGATGGTCAACGCGCCGGAACGCCTGATGTCGGAGGCCGAGATGACGAAAACGGCGGCGGCGGTATTGGAAAGGGATTGGCTTTTGCGTGCGGCGGATTCGATGCCGACTTTCATCAGGTCGCCCAGACTGAGTTCCGGCCAGGTTTGTTCTTCGGCGGCAACGGGGGGGGTAATAGAGGTTGCCAGCAGGCTTGCCAGCAAAGCGCAGCGTATCGAGAATTTCTTCATGTTCTGTCCCTGAACAGCATGTTATTGGCTGAGCGACTTTCTGCTCCCCGCAGCTTATCGGCAGATTATTCCATAAATTGAATATTCCGCGCGATTGCTGTTTGCAACATTGTCATGCGCCCGCGCGTTCCAGCACCGCCGCGAAGAATCCGTCGGTATTGTGACGTTGCGGGGTAAGTTGCAGGTAGTCGCCCATCGCCAGATCGATATGCTGCTGGCGCAACATCTCGCCTGCGGACAGCAGTGCGAAGCCGGGGTGGGCGGCGAGGAAGGCTTGCACGATGGCCTGATTCTCTTCGTGCAGCAGGCTGCAGGTGGCATACACCAGGCGCCCGCCCGGTTTCAGCAGGCGCGCGGCGGAGGCCAGGATCGCCGCCTGTTTCCGGTTGAGTTCGGCCACGCTTTGCGGCGACTGGCGGAACTTGAGGTCGGGATTGCGGCGCAGCGTGCCGGTACCGCTGCACGGCGCATCCACCAGCACGCGGTCGATCTTGCCGGCCAGCCGTTTTACCTTGCTGTCGTTCTCGTGGGCGATGAGTTGCGGCTGCACGTTGCTCAAACCCGAGCGTTTCAGTCGTGGTTTCAGGTTGGTGAGGCGCTTTTCGGAAATGTCCCAGGCATACAAGCGGCCTTGAGAATTCATCATCGCACCGAGTTGCAGCGTCTTGCCGCCCGCTCCCGCGCAGAAATCCACCACCATGTCGTTGCGTTTGGGCGCCAGCAACAGTCCGAGCAACTGGCTGCCTTCGTCCTGCACCTCGAACTTGCCGCTGAGGAACAGCGCATGCTTGTTCAGCGCCGGCTTGTATTTGAGCCGGATGCCCATCGGCGAATACGGCGTGGCCTGCGCGTCCATGCCTTCGGCCTGCAGCGATTGCAGCACCTCGTTGCGTCCGGCCAGCAGCGTGTTCACGCGCAGGTCGAGCGGGGCGGGCTGCTGCATGGAGCGGCCCAGTTCCAGGATCTCGGCATCGCTGTGTTGCGGTCGCAGCTTGTCGACGATCCAGTCCGGCAATTCGGCCTGGAGGGGCAGCGGCAGTTCGTTCGCGTCGATGCTCTTGACCTTGCCCAGCCATTCCGCCTCTTTCGCCTTGAGCAGCGGTTCCAGTTCGCGCAGGTTGTAGCCGCCGAACCTGACCCAATAGGCCAGCGCCATGCGCCGCGCCGTGGCCTGCCCCTTGTCGTCGAGGGTGCAGGCGTGTTCCAGCAACAGGCGGTGGCGCAACACGCCGAACAGGGTATCGGCCACCAGCGAGCGTTCGTTGGAGCCGATGCGCTCGGCCTGGAAAAAATGCCGCAGCACGGCATCCGCCGGATGTTCCATTTTCAGGGCGGTGCGCAGGGCTTGCACGACCAGGTCGAGACGGTATTCAGTTAACAGCATCGCTTCTTGCTCCTTCTTCTTCCGACACGCGGATGTCGGTAATGACAGCCTCGCCGGCGACATCGCCGTTTCGTTCAAAATAACGCATCTTGACCGGGAACAGCCGGTATTCCTGCGCCAGCCAGATATCCAGGCCTTCCTCGTTGGGGGCATGCATTTTATGCAGGCGCACCGTGATCAGCCTGCCGAGCGCCGTGTCGATCTCTTCGTTGGGCGTGATCTCGAACGCGTAGCTTTCGATCTTGCTGCCGTTGCTGACCGAGACCGTGGCGATTTCCGTATTGGCCAGCGGCGGGAACTGGTACAGCACGCTCAGGATGTCCTGCGTATCCGGCGGCAGGGGTTTTTCTCCGCCGGGTGCAAAATAGGCCTGGTGCGCCGCGCGGTCGAATTCCACCCCGTTGCTCCGGGTGCCGGCGCTTTCTTTGCGCTCCTCCAGAAACTGTTCCGGTTGCAGGCCGTATTGCGTGTAGCTGCCGCTGCTGAATTGGGTCAACTCGAAGCTCTTGAACAGCCGCACCAGACCGACGGTTTTCGTCACTGCCTGCAGCACGTAATGGCCGTCCTTGATCTCCAGCGTGTGGATGGCTACGCCGATGCGGAAGCTGCCGCTGCCCTTGTTGATGGCGAAGGTGAGTTGGGCTTCCCTGGGCAAGGGCGGCCGTTCGGCTGCCTGTTCGGCATTTGCGGCGAGCTGCCCGGTTTCCGCAGGCGCACTGGCGGCTATTGCCACCGGCTCGCTGGCGGCAAGCGGAAGCTCCTGCGGAGGCGATTCGGCCTGGGGCGCAGCCTCGGGGGCGGTCTCTTGGGCGGCGGGTTGCGGTTTACGCTTGGGCTTGCGGTGCTTCGGGGGTGCTGCGGGCAGTGCCTCGAGTTTGGCCACCAATGGCGGCAGTGCTGACTTGAAATGCGGCAGCCGGACGTTCGGTCCCCACAGCAACAAACCGTGCACCAGCACGGAGATGCCCAGGGCAAAAGCAATTCGATGCGAAAATGTGTCCAGCCCGAATTTCACTGGGTGATGCTCAGTGCAGTGAGAACTTGTGTAAGTTTTTCTCCGCTGTCCTCGGTCAATACGATCTTGCAGGGAAAATTGCCGTTCTCGACCGACAGCCAAATTTCGGTCTTCCAGGCAGTCTCCTGCGCGGGCGTGCTCAGGTACAGCGTTTCCAAAGTGCCCAACGGCACGCTCAGCATCTGCCTGGGCTGGATCATGTATTGGCGCGTATCGATCTTGCTGCCGTTGGTGATGTGCATGGTCACCTCCTTGCGGTCGCGCAGGAAGGGCAGATAGCGGAACTGGTACAGCGCGCTCAGTCGGTCTTGCGCGTCGGCCGGCAAAGGTTCGTAGCGCTGGCCGTAGCGGTCGCTGAGCAGAAGCGTGGACTGGCTCCAGTCGAAGTTCGCTTCGGTGTTCTTGAGGGTTTCCTGCGAACGCTTGTAGACGAAGACGTTCGGCCGCAGGCCCTGCGCGCCGATGTCGCCCTCGCTGACGACATAAAGCGTATCCGGCCTGAACAAGGCAAGCAGGCCGACCGGTTTGGTGATGCTCTCGATGCGGTAGCGGTTGCCGGTGCGCGTGAACACTTCGGCGACCATGGCGATCTTGACGCCCTTGGTGGACACGTCGTAATTGGCTTCAATGCGCCCCGGCGGCGCAGCGAACAGCGCGGGTGCGACGCAACACAACAGCAGGGCAACGAGTGGGCGCATGGCTTATTCCAATCCCGGGGAGATGAGTGCCGAGCCCGGCTGTTCCAGGCGGTCGCTGGCGACGCGACCCGCTTTGTCCAGCCACACCTGATTGCGGCACAACCAGCGCACGGCCTGCGGATAAACGCGATGCTCCTCGCACAACACGCGGGCGGACAGGCTTTGCGGCGTGTCGTCGCACAGTACCGGCACCGCCGCCTGGATGATGATGGGGCCGTGGTCCAGGTCGGCCGTGACGAAATGCACGGTGCAGCCGTGTATCTTGATTCCGTCTTGCAGGGCGCGCTGATGCGTGTCGATGCCGGGGTAGGCGGGCAGCAGCGAAGGGTGGATATTGACGAGGCGGCCGGCGTAGCGCCCGACGAATTCGGCCGTCAGGATGCGCATGAATCCGGCCAGCACGACGAAATCGGGCGCGTAACCGTCGACCGTCGCGGCCAGTGCGGCATCGAAGGCGGCGCGATCCGAGAAGTCCTTGTGCGACAGGACGGCGGTCTGGATGCCGTGTTTCCTCGCAATCTCCAATCCCTGCGCATCGGCGCGGTTGCTGATGACCGCCGCGACCCGACAGGGCAGGTTCGCTTCCAGCAAAGCCTGCAAGTTGCTGCCGCGACTGGAGATGAGGATGACGATTTTTTTCATTGAGTATGGAAAATCAAAAAAACAGCTATCCGCAGATTACGCAGATTCGCGCAGATTGAAAGGCAAAACTTCAACGACGCACACAAGCATGATAATCCTGCAAGCTGATAATCTGTTTAATCTGCGTAATCTGCGTAATCTGCGTAATCTGCGTAATCTGCGGACACCAAGGTTGCGGTTTTACCGCACTTGCGTCTGGTGCTCGTCGCCGGTGCGCGCGCGGATGACGCCGATGCGCGAGACGGTTTCGCCCGCGGCTTGCAGGTGCCCGATGGCCGCGTCCGCATCCTGCGCGGCGACGACCACGACCATGCCGATACCGCAGTTGAAAGTACGGAACATCTCCTGCGCCGCGACGTTGCCGCCTTCGCGCAGCCAGTGGAACAGCTTGGGCATCTGCCAGGTCTTGCTGTCGATGTCGGCGACGACGTTGGCGGGCAATACGCGCGGCACGTTCTCGGTGATGCCGCCGCCGGTGATGTGCGCCATGCCTTTTACGGTGAGCTGCTGCATCAGGCCCAGCATCGGCTTCACGTACAAACGCGTCGGCGCCATGATGCAGTCGGCCAGCGAGCGCTCGCCGTCGAATTTTGCGTTCAGGTCGGGCTTGCTGCGTTCGATGATCTTGCGCACAAGAGAGTAGCCGTTGGAGTGCGCGCCGTTGGAGGCCAACCCCAGCACCACGTCGCCCGCGACGATATGTTCGCCGGTGATGATCTTGCTCTTTTCCACCACGCCCACGGCAAAACCGGCGAGGTCGTATTCGCCCACCGGGTACATGCCCGGCATCTCGGCGGTTTCGCCGCCGATCAAGGCGCAACCGGAATCTTCGCACCCCTTGGCGATGCCCTTGATGACTTCGGTGGCGGCGGGCACGTCGAGCTTGCCGCAGGCAAAGTAGTCGAGGAAGAACAACGGTTCGGCGCCCTGCACCAGGATGTCGTTCACGCTCATCGCGACGAGGTCGATGCCGACGGTGTCGTGGCGGTTCAGTTCGAACGCCAGTTTGAGTTTGGTGCCGACGCCGTCGGTGCCGGACACCAGCACCGGCTCCTTGAATTTCTTCGATATCTCGACCAGACCGCCGAAACCGCCGATACCGGACAGGACTTCCGGGCGCATGGTGCGCTTGGCAAAGGGTTTGATGTTCTCGACCAGTTGGTCGCCCGCGTCGATGTCGACGCCCGCATCGCGGTAGGACAGGCTGTTGGAGGGGGTATTCAAGTTGAGTTCTCGCTTTCCAGAAGGTAAAGTGCGGCAAATTCTTCAACGGCGGATTTTACCTGAAATGACTCCCGAACGCTTTGGGGCGCTGTACTGGCTGGTCGCGGCGACAGCCGCGGCCTGGCTGCTGTATCTGCTCGACCCCGTGCTCACGCCGTTCCTGGCCGCGGGCATCCTGGCTTATATCCTGCAGCCGCTGGTCGCGCGTTCGGCGCGCTGGCGTTTCATGTCGCGCACATCGGCCACGGCGCTGGTAATGGTTTTGCTGTTCGCGGCCATGGTCGCGCTGCTGCTGATCCTGTTGCCCCTGCTGCGCTACGAGTCGGACATGCTGGTGACCAGGCTGCCGGAATTGCTGGATGTCGTCCGCCAGCGGCTGTTGCCGTTGCTGGAGCAATATTTCGGCATTGCCGTGCAATGGGATGCCGCGACCTTCAAGGAGTTGTTGAGCGAACACTGGCAGAACGCGGGCGGTGTCCCGGCCAGCCTGCTGCCCTGGTTGAGCAGCGGCGGCGCGACCCTGGTGGCGGTGGCGATGAACCTGCTGTTGATCCCGCTGGTGATGTTCTACCTGTTGCGCGACTGGCCGCAGTTGCTGGAACGCGTCGGCGCGATCATTCCGCGCCGCTGGCATGCAAAGACGGTGGAGATCGCCGCCGAAGTGGATGTCGTCCTGGCCGAATTCCTGCGCGGGCAACTGTCGGTGATGGTGTTGATGAGCATGTTCTACGCGTTGGCCCTGTTGCTGACCGGAATGCAGTTCGCGCTGCCCATTGGCATCGTGAGCGGCATGCTGGTGTTCGTGCCCTACCTGGGGGCGATCATCGGCCTGACGCTGGCGACCATGGTCGCGGTGACGCAGTTCGATTCCTTCACCGGCATGCTGCTGGTGTGGGGGGTATTCGCCGCAGGTCAGTTGCTGGAAGGCGTCGTGGTAACGCCCAAACTGGTCGGCGACCGCATCGGCCTGCATCCACTGGGGGTGATCTTCGCGCTGTTGGCCTTCGGCCAGTTGTTCGGCTTCTTCGGCGTGCTGCTGGCGCTGCCGATTTCCGCGATGCTGCTGGTCGGCTTGCGCCATTTCAAAGGCTGGTACCTGACCAGCGCCTTCTACCGCAAGTGACATGACCCAATTATTGCTGGGAATCGCGCCCGAGTGGACACCCACACTGGATAATTTCGTGGCCGGGCGCAACGTCGAACTGCTTTCCGCCTTGCGCCAGGCGCTGGCCGCGCGTCAGGGAGAGCGCGGATTTTACATCTGGGGCGAAGCGGGTGCGGGCAAGAGCCATTTGCTGCAGGCGGCGGCCGGCACGGCGCGCGCGGCCGGACTGGACGCGGCCTATGCCTGCGGCGAAGTGCCGCAAGCGGCGCAGGTGGTGGCGGTGGACGGCGTGGAGAAGCTGGATGCTGCGGCGCAGATCGAATTGTTTTCGCTCTACAACCGCCAGCGCGAGCATGGCGGCATGCTGCTGGTAAGCGGCGCGCAGGCGCCGGCTTTCCTGCCGCTGCGCGACGATCTGCGCACCCGGCTGGGCTGGGGGCTGGTGTATCAGGTTCACGCGCTGGACGATGCCGAGAAGACGCAGGCCCTGAAACAGCACGCGCAGGCCCGCGGCTTCGACTTGCCCAACGAGGTAACGACCTATCTGCTGCGGCACGGCCGGCGCGACCTCCCGGCGCTGCTGGCGACGCTGGATGCGCTGGACGAACACTGTTTGCGGCTGAAGCGGGCGGCATCCGTGCCGCTGTTGAAGGAAGTGATGCAAGGCTGATGTGGCTTAAATGCGGTGACTTGATTTGACAAAGAGGCATGGGCGCATTAGCTTTGCGCGGTGGCACACGGCTGAACACAACCAAGGGAGACTGACGATGAAAGCAAGAATGCTGGTATTGGCGCTGTGCGGGGCGTTTGCGGCTCCCGCGCAGGCCGAAGGATTGGGCGTTTACGTCAACGGCGGCACGACCGGTTTCGGTCTGGGGCTGGCAGGGGTGCTGACGGATGGCGTGACGGGTCGGCTGAGTTTCGATACCTGGAAGCGGACGGTCACCCAGAGCGACAGCAACGGCAATTACAACCTTGACCTGAAACTGCAGACCATCAATATGCTGGCCGACTGGTATCCGTTCGGCGGCGCTTTCAGAACCACGCTGGGCCTGGTCTCCAACGGCAACAAGGCGACGCTGACGGCGACGCCGAGCGCCACCGGGACGTACACTTTCAACGGCGTGCCGTACTCCACTGCGGACGTGGGTGCCTTCAACGGCGAAGTGAAATTCAACAGTACGGCGCCGTATCTGGGGATTGGCTGGGGTAATCCGGTGGCCAAGGGCAAGAGCTGGGGTTTCGTGACGGATATCGGCGTGTTGTTCCAGGGCTCGCCCAAAGTGAACAGCACGGTGACCTGCAGCGCAACCCTGCTGGCGCAACCAGGCGGTGCGGCTGCGTGTGACCAGATGAAGGCCGACGTGGCGGCAGGCGCGACCAAACTGGAATCCGACATCAAGGACTTCAAGTACTACCCGGTGATCTCGTTCGGCGTGTCGTACAACTTCTGACCCGGTTTGGCCTGATGCAACAAGAGGCCTGCAGCGATGCAGGCCTTGTTTTTTGGAAAGGTAAATAGTGAATCTGGCTTTATTCGATCTGGACAATACCCTGCTGAGCGGCGACAGCGATTTCGAGTGGTCGCAATTCCTGATCGAGCAGGGCGTGCTCGACCGCGAACTGTTCGAGGCGAAAAACCTCGCGTTCTACGAACAGTACAAGGCCGGTACGCTGGATATCCACGAATTCCTCGATTTCCAGCTCAAGCCGCTGTCGCGCCATTCGCGCAAGGTGCTGGACGAGTGGCATCAGGAGTTCATGCGGCGCAAGGTGCGGCCGATGATGGGCGCCAAGGCGCGCGAACTGGTGGCGAAACACAAGACGGCGGGCGACGTGTGCGTGATCGTCACCGCCACCAACAGTTTCGTGACTGCGCCCATTGCGCGCGAATTCGGCGTGGAGCACCTGATCGCGACCGATCCGGAGCAGAAAGACGGCGAATTCACCGGGCGCGTCGCCGGCGAACCGAGCTTCCGCGATGGCAAGGTGCTGCGCATGGAGAACTGGCTGGCAGAACGCGGCTGGACCTGGGCGAGCTTCAACGAAACCTGTTTCTACAGCGATTCCCTGAACGACTTGCCGTTACTGGCCAAAGTGAAGCAGCCGGTCGCGGTCGATCCCGATGCCACCCTGCGCTCGCATGCCGAAAGGCATGGCTGGGCGGTCATCTCGCTGCGTTGAAAGGCGGGGGCGAGGGGGCGGTGTATAATCGCCCCTTGGAGGATGTCCAGTGAATCGCCGCCCTCGCGGCGATTTCAACTTTACCGATAATGATAAAAAGACTGATCAAACGTGTGTTCGGCAAGGCTGCACCGGTGCGTGTGGCGGGTTCCGCGCATGTGATTCCCCATGGAAAACATGGCGTAAGCCGCGATGGCATCAGTTATGGCGCGAAACGCGTCACCGACGGGTTGCAGGAAGCCGGTTTCCAGGCTTTTGTGGTCGGCGGCGCCGTGCGCGACCTGTTGCTGGACCGCCAGCCCAAGGATTTCGACGTGGCCACCGACGCCACACCGGAGGAAGTGAAACGCGTATTCCGCCGTGCGCGCATCATCGGGCGGCGTTTCCGCCTGGTGCATGTGATGTTCGGCGAAGAGACGGTGGAAGTTTCCACTTTCCGCCGCGCCATCGATGCCGAAGATGCCGAGACCGACGCGCACGGGCGTATTCTGCGCGACAACGAATTCGGCGACCAGGAACAGGACGCGGCGCGGCGCGACTTCACCGCCAATGCATTGTTTTACGATCCCTCCACGCAGGAAATCTACGATTACCACCGCGGTTACGAAGACATCCGCGCCAACGTGTTGCGTATGATCGGCGACCCGGAAGTGCGCTACCGCGAAGACCCGGTGCGCATGCTGCGCGCGGTGCGGCTCTCGGCCAAGCTGGGCATGAAGCTGGACCCGGCTACTGCCGCGCCCATTTTCAAGATGAAAGAACTGTTGAGCAACGTGCCCGAGGCGCGTTTGTTCGACGAGATGCTCAAGCTGCTGTTGTCCGGCCACGCCATGCCGTGCATCAAGAAACTGCGCGCGATGGACTTGCACCACGGCATGCTGCCCATGCTGGATGTGATTCTGGAACAGCCGATGGGCGAGAAATTCGTCATGCTGGCGTTGCAGAACACCGACCAGCGCATTGCCGAAGAGAAAGCCACTTCGCCCGCCTTCCTGTTTGCCGCCCTGTTGTGGCACGAAGTGCTGGCGGCGTGGAAGGCCAGGCAGGATGCGGGCGAGAAACCGATCGGTGCGATGCATGCGGCGATGGATGAAGTGCTGGATCGGCAGCGCGCCCAACTCGCCATCCCGCGCCGCTACGACACGGTGATGAAGGAATTGTGGCTGATGCAGCCGCGCTTCGAACAGCGCGGCGGGCAGCGTCCCCTGCGCCTGCTGGCGTTGCCGCGCTTCCGCGCCGCTTACGATTTCCTGTTGTTGCGCTGCCAGAGTGGCGAAGTGGACGCCGAATTGGGTACCTGGTGGGAAGAGTTCCAGCATGCGAGCGACGAGCGCCGTGCCGAGATGCTGTTGCCGGATACCGGCGGACCCAAGAAGCGCCGTCGCCGCAAGAAACCGGCAGCACAGGCCGAACTGCCGATCGATTGATGAAGCATATCGCGTTTATCGGTCTGGGCAGCAATCTGGCTGATCCGGTCGCGCAGGTATCGCATGCGCTGGACGCCATGAACGGATTGCCGCAAACGCGTTTGCTGAAGCGCTCGTCGCTGTATCGCAGCGCGCCGGTGGGATTTCTGGAGCAGCCGGATTTCATCAATGCCGTGGCAAAGCTGGAAACGGAACTGGCGCCGCGCGCGCTGCTGGATGCGCTGCTGGCGCTGGAGCACGAATGCGGCCGCACGCGCGAGTTCCGCAACGCGCCGCGCACGCTGGACCTGGACGTGTTGCTGTACGACGACCTGGAGCACCACGAACATGGGCTGACCATCCCGCATCCGCAGATGCATTTGCGCGCGTTCGTGTTGCAGCCGCTGCTGGAGATCGCGCCGGAGTGTGTGATTCCGGGAATCAGTTCGGCGGCAGATGCAGCAAAGGCTAGCAAAGATCAACAGCTTGAAAAACTGATTTAGCCACAGAGAACACAGAGGTCACAGAGAGATATGGCAGAAATCTTCCGTTATGCGGCTTTCTCTGTGGTCTCTGTGTTCTCTGTGGCTAAGTTGTTTTAAGGATTTTGAATGCCCCTGAGTAAATATCGCTACATCGTGGTCGAGGGCCCCATCGGCGTGGGCAAGACCAGTCTTGCGCAGCGGCTGGCCGGTCATGCCGAGGCGCATCCCCTGCTTGAAAAACCGCAGGACAATCCTTTCCTGGCCAACTTCTATCAGGACCCGGTGCGCTATGCGCTGCCGACGCAGTTGTTCTTCCTGTTCCAGCGCATCAACGAAGCGCGCGACATGGCACAGATGGATCTGTTCCAGACCCGCACCGTCTCCGATTACCTGTTCGAGAAAGACGCGCTGTTCGCGCGCCTGACGCTGAGCGACGATGAGTACAAGCTGTACCAGACTATCTACCAGGGGCTGTCGCCGCAGGCGCCGACGCCCGATCTGGTGATCTATCTGCAAGCCCCCACTTACACCTTGTCCGAGCGCGTGCGCCGTCGCGGCAACCGCTACGAGCGCACCATTCAGGACGACTATCTGGAGCGGCTCTCGGCGAGCTACGGCGAGTTCTTCCACCACTATGACGATGCGCCGCTGCTGGTGGTGAATAGCGAACATCTGAATTTTGTGGATAATGCGGATGACTTCGGCCTGTTGCTCGACCGTATCGCGAAGATGAAAGGGCGCAGGGAATATTTCAACGTGGGCAGGGATTGAAAATCGCCCTTCACGTTTGCTCTCTCTCCCGCGGGTGGGAGATAACCAGCGACTTGGCTGGCGTTGTTTGCCAGCTTAGTCGAATGGCTAGTAGTTATTTCAGAGTTGGAGAGAGGGAATGATGATGAGAACGACGCTGAGCAAACTCCAATCCATGCGCGACAAGGGCGAGAAGATCGCCGTGCTGACCTGTTACGACGCCAGCTTTGCCACACTGATGGAGAACAACGGCGTGGACGTGCTGCTGGTCGGCGACTCGCTGGGCATGGTGATCCAGGGGCGCGAGACAACCCTGCCCGTCACCATCGAGCAGATGGCCTATCACACCTCCTGCGTGGTGAGCGGCTCGCAACAGGCCTTCATCGTCGCCGACATGCCGTTCGGCACTTCGCAATTCAGCGCGCGCGAGACCTTCGGCTATGCGGTGCAACTGATGGCGGCAGGCGCGCACATGGTCAAGCTCGAAGGCGGCGCCGAGATGGCGGAGACCGTCGCTTTCCTTACTTCGCGCGGCATTCCGGTATGCGGGCACATCGGCCTGACGCCGCAGTCGGTGCACCAGCTTGGTGGCTACAAGGTGCAGGGCAAGGGCGATGCCGCGGCACAGAAATTCTTGCGCGATGCGCAGGCGCTGCAAAAAGCAGGTGCAGGCATGATCGTGTTCGAGGCCATTCCTGCTGCTCTGGGGGCGGAAGCGACCGCGCAACTTTCCATTCCCACCATCGGCATCGGCGCAGGTGCGGCCTGTTCCGGCCAGGTGCTGGTGGTGTACGACATGCTTGGCATCTATCCCGGCAAAAAAGCGCGCTTCGTCAAGGACTTCATGCAGGGTGCGTCGTCTGTCGGCGACGCGGTGGCGCGCTATGTCGCCGAAGTAAAATCCGGCAGTTTCCCCGCAACCGAACATTCCTTCTGATGCAACTGATCCATTCCGTTTCCGAACTCCGCGCGCGCTTGGCCAACGAAAAGGCCGTCGCCTTCGTGCCCACCATGGGCAACCTGCACGAAGGTCACATCGAACTGGTGCGCATCGCGCGCGAACAAGGTACCTGCACCAAAGGTACGCAATCCGCTAACCAGCAAACCGGTGGCGGAGATGTCTGCGTGGTGGTGAGCATCTTCGTCAATCCGCTGCAATTCGGCCCCAACGAGGATTTCGACAAATATCCGCGCACGCTGGAAGCGGACTGCGACAAGTTGCAGGGACTGGCCGACGTGGTGTTCGCCCCTTCCGTGGCCGATATGTACCCCGAACAGCAAACCATCTATGTCGAGCCGCCGCCCATCGCCAACGAACTGTGCGGCGAGTTCCGCCCCGGCCACTTCCGCGGCATGGCGACGGTGGTGCTGAAGCTGTTCAACCTGGTGCAGCCGCAGGTCGCCATTTTCGGCAAGAAGGATTACCAGCAACTGGCCATCATCCGGCAGATGGTCACCCAGTTCAATTTACCCATTGCAATAGTAGGGGCAGAGACTTCGCGCGCGGCGGACGGGCTGGCCTTGTCCTCGCGCAACCAGTACCTGTCCCCGGAAGAGCGAACCGAAGCGGCTTTTCTCAGTCGAACGTTGTGTGGGATGGGGGATGCGCTGAAACGAGGCGGTGCCGACATCCTGGCGCTGGAGCGCGGAGCGGGCGCGGCCCTTGCCAAGCGCGGCTGGCAGGTGGAATATATCTCCGTGCGCAGGCAGTCCGATCTTGGCGTTCCGCCCCAGGGCGAACGCAAACTGGTGATTGTGGCGGCGGCGCGGCTGGGCAAGACCCGTTTGATCGACAACATTGAGGTTTGTCTTTAGCCGCCAGACGTTTATAATGCGCGCCCCCGAAAGAGGGTAGAAATGATAGATTGCCTTTCGTCGGCCTCCGTTTGCCGGGGGACTGCGAGAGGGCAGGAGTGGAATATGCAACGAACCATGCTACAGGCCAAATTGCACCGCGTGCGCGTGACGCAGTCCGAACTGCATTACGAGGGTTCGTGCGCCATCGACGACGACCTGCTGGATGCGTCCGGCATCAGGGAATATCAGGCCATCGATATCTACAACGTCACCAACGGCGAACGCTTCAGCACCTATGCCATCCGCGCCGAGCGCGGTTCGCGCACCATCTCGGTCAACGGCGCGGCAGCGCACAAGGCCGGTCCGGGCGACATTCTCATCATCGCCGCCTTCTCCATCTATTCGGAGATGGAGTTGCAGAAGTACCATCCCACGCTCGTCTACGTGGACGAATACAACCGCATCATCGACAAGCGCGACAACATTCCCGTCCAGGCCGCAGCATAATGACAAAAGCAAAACGCCCCGGAAACGGGGCGTTTTGCTTTTGTCGCTCTGCTTCTGATGCCCTGCAATTGACTGCGGCGGGAATGCACGGGATACTCCATAAAAACAAGCGGGTCTGAGTTTCCATCTTTCGCTCAAAGGGGAGTTTCCATGCAATACGATGCTGTCATCATCGGGGGCGGCCCGGCGGGGCTGGCCATCGCATCCGAGTTGTCGCGCAACTGGCGCGTACTGGTGGTGGAAAAGGGCGTGGCGGGCACCACCAACCGCAGCTGGTTCGTGCCGTACAACGTCGTCGACGACCTGGTCCGCCCCTTTACTTTTGGCGGCGTGACGCGGTTCCTGGCCAATACCTGTACCGGCGCCACGGCGCAATGGCAGGCGCGCCAGTTCGAGCGTTATCCCTACGTCAATGAAAAGACTTTGCTGCCGCACTGGGTCGAGACGGTGCGCGCCAACGGTTCGGAGGTGCTGGACCAGTGCGAGTACCGCTCGCACGAGGTGAGCGGCAGCGGGGTCAGCATAGCCACCGCGCGCGGCAAGTTCCAGGCGCGGCTGCTGATCGACTGCACCGGCTACAACTCCCCCATCGCGAAGCAATACGGCATCAGCCGCGCCGGCTACTACTGGTGGTCGGTGTTCGGCGCGATCGGCGATCATCCCAACGGCCTGGGCGGCATGGAGGTGGGCGACTACATGCTGTGGCAGACCTTCGCCGACACCAACAGGAATGCCGACGCCTCGCTGCAACAGGGCCGTCCGGTGTTCGAATACGAGATTCTCGATCCCCGTACTTCATTCTCGCTGATCCTGTATCTGCGCAAGGAGATCATCACGCGCGAGGCGATGGAGCCGGTCTATCAACGCATCATCCGCGAAGAGGCCGGCACGGCGGCGTTCCACGACATGACGATCAAGGAGATCAAATACGGCTGGTATCCGTCCGGCAGCGTCTCGCAGGAACTGGCGCGCGAGCGCGTGATCTTCGCCGGGGATGCGGCGTGCTGGACCACGCCGTGCGGCTGGGGCATGTCGTTCATCCTCAACAACTACCGCGATTTTTCCGGCAAGCTCGATGCGGCGCTGCGCGCGGACAGGCTGGGGCGCACCGAGCTGGCGGCGATCCCGCACTTCCGCTTCCGCGAACGTTCCGAGATCGTGCTCAATACGCTGATCACGCATTTCCTGTCCGACGCGGCGGCGCCGTTGCTGGATCGCTTCATCGGCCTGTTCAATCCGGCCAGTCCCAACCATATCGACCCGCTGTATTGCGAAAAGGTGTTCACGCTGGACATCACCACGGAAGAAGTGCACATCATGCTGGGGGCGGTGCTCAAGGCATTCACGCTCAAGGAATTGCTCAGCTTCCTGCCGCTGTCGGAGTCCGGCCTATTGCTGGAGGAAGCGGCCTACTTCGTCGGCGAGGAGGCGCTGGCGGACGTGCGCCGCTGGTTCCACCTCGGCGGCGACACACCCGCCAGCCCGAACCGCAATTCGGGATTCGATTTCAACTGAACGCAGGGAGCACGGCCATCGCTACTTCAACCACTTTGCTCGACCGTCTCGACCAGTGGGTGAGCTGGTTCACCCCCAATCCCGCCGGACAGGACCAGCGCCTGCGCGCCGCTTGGCGGCTGCTGGTTTATGTCTGCCTGATCACCACCGCGTTCGCCCTGCTGTACGTGGCCGTTTCCATTCTGGTCGGCTACACCATCGGCATATGGCTGATGCTGCTGGACTTCGCGTTGCTGTGGGCGATCCTGTTCCTGTTCCGCGCCACGGCGCAATTCCGCCTGAGCGCCAATTTATATTTGGCCAATTCCGCTTTCGTGGCCATTGCCGGGTGCAGTTTCTACACCGGCGGCCCGGTGTCCCCGGTGTTGCCCTGGTTCACGCTGATCCCGGTGGTAGCCGTGCTGGTGCTGGGTTACGGCCGCGATGCCTTGCTGTGGCTGCTGGTGTCCTGCGCGGTGCCCCTCGGCTACACGCTCGCCGCCCTGTCCGGCTTCCAGTTCCAGACGCTCTACAACCAGGAATACGCCGACCTGTTCGGCATCCTGTGTGTGGCGGGCCTGGTGCTGATCCTGTTCATGATCGCGCTGACCTTCGACTACAGCCGCAAGAAGGCGATGGACAAGCTGCTGGAGCAGAACGATGCGCTGGCGCTTGCGCGCGAGCAGGCCGAGCACGCGACGCGCATCAAGAGCAACTTCCTCGCCAACATGAGCCACGAGATCCGCACGCCCATGAATGCGGTGATCGGCATGTCGCGCCTGTGCCTGGGCACCGAGCTGCAACCGCGCCAGCGCGATTACATCGAGAAGGTCTATTTCGCCGGACAATCGCTGCTGGGCGTGATCAACGATATCCTCGACCTGTCCAAGATCGAGATGGGCATGCTCAAGATGGAGGCTATCCCGTTCGACCTCAACCAGGTGTTCGACAACCTGTCCAACTTCACGGCGCCCAAGGCGCATGAAAAGGGGCTGGAACTGCTGTTCGACATGCCGCCCGACGAGCATCTCGTCGGCGATCCGCTGCGCCTCGGGCAGGTGCTGCTCAATCTGGTGAGCAATGCGATCAAATTCACCGAGCAGGGCGAGGTCAGGGTGAACGTGCGTTCGCGCAGCATCGGCGACGACCGGATCGAGATCGAATTCCGCGTGCAGGACAGCGGCATCGGCATGACCCCCGAGCAGTGCGCGCGCCTGTTCCAGCCCTTTTCGCAGGCCGACAGTTCCACCACGCGCAAGTACGGCGGCAGTGGTCTGGGGCTGGCGATCAGCAAGCACCTGATCGAGATGATGGGCGGCACCATCGGCCTGACGAGCGAGTCCGGCAAGGGCAGCGCCTTCACCTTCACCGCGCGTTTCGGCCGCATGCGGGAAGACGAACAGCCCGCGGGCAAGCTCATCCCGGCCGAGATCAACAATCTCAAGGTGCTGGTGGTGGACGATGTGGAGAGCGCGCGCGAAGTGATGGCCTCCATGCTGTCGACGTTCTCCTGCCGCGTCACCTGCGTGGCATCGGGGCAGGAGGCGCTGGACGCGCTGGAACAGGCGCCCGCGGACGACCCCTATAACCTCGTGTTCATGGACTGGAACATGCCGGGGATGGACGGCATCGAGGCGTCGCGGCGTATCCGCCAACATCCGCACCTGTCTCAGATACCGACCATCATCATGGTCACGGCGCACGGACGCGAAATGGTCATGGAGCAGGCCGCCGAAGTGAAGCTGGACGGCTTCCTGATCAAGCCGGTGACCCCTTCCATGCTGCTGGATTCCATCGTCGGCATATTCGGTGAGCAGCGCGGCGAGGCGGCGGGAGACGATGCGGCCGGGGCCTGGGGCGTGCAGCGCCTGCACGATATCCTCAACGCCCACATCCTGGTGGTGGAGGACAACGCCATCAACCGCCAACTGGCGCAGGAGCTGTTGCAGCAGGCGGGGCTGGTGGTGTCACTGGCCAACAACGGCAAGGAAGCGGTGGACCTGGTTTCGCGCATGCATTTCGATGCGGTGCTGATGGATATACACATGCCGGTCATGGATGGTTACGAGGCCACGCGCGCGCTACGTGCCAACCCGGCCAACGATGCCTTGCCCATCATCGCCATGACGGCCAACGCCATGGCGGGCGACCGCGAGAAATGCCTCGCGGCGGGCATGAACGACCATGTGCCCAAGCCCATCGACCCCGAGGTGCTGTTCCGGGCGCTCAACACCTGGGTGACGCCCGGCCCGCGCGGCTTGCCCGCCGGCACGACGGCTGAGCGCGGTGCGACGCCGGCCCCGCAATCCCCCAGTCCGCTGCCCGAGGAGTTGTTCGGCTTCGACCTGAAAGCGGCGCTGAAGGGCACCGGCGGCAATGCCCAGTTGTTGAACCAGATCCTGCTGAGCTTCCTGCGCGACCACGCGGCCGATGTGCAGGCCCTGCGCCAGGCTCTGGCCGCGCAGGACATGGACACGGCCCAGCGCATTGCCCATACCCTCAAGGGATTGGCCGGGGCCATCGGCGCGGAGGAGTTGCGCCCCGCCGCCATTGCCATGGATGCGGCGATCCGCAGCCGTGCCGGCGATACCTACCCGCGCCTGCTGGACCGGCTGGAAAACACCTTCAACCTGATCATCCACAGCCTGCGGTGGCTGGAGCAGCACCAGATGGCCGATACCGGCGGCGAGGCGCCCACGGAAGCCGTGCCCCTGCCCTTGCTGCTGTCGCGGCTGGAAGGGTTGATACGCGACATGAGCCCGGACGCGGAGGAGTTGGCCGAGACCCTGCGCCGCCAGATGGGCGCCGCCTTGCAGCAGCCGCTGGCGCAGCAACTGGTACGCCAGTTGAGCATGTTCGATTTCGAGGCGGGGCAGCTCACGCTGGATCAACTGAAACAGGAATTGAGGATCGCCACATGACTACAAACGCCCAGAACGACGAACGCCCGTGCATCCTGATCGTGGATGACGAGCGCATCAACATCACCATCCTCAACGCGCTGCTCAAGAACGATTACCGGCTGATGGTGGCAACCAGCGGCGAACAGGCGCTCAAGGCCGCGCACACCGGACAGCCCGACCTGATCCTGCTCGACATCCTGATGCCGGGCATGGACGGACATCAGGTATGCCGCAAGCTCAGGTCCGACCCCATCACGCACAACATCCCCATCATCTTCATCACCGCCATGGGCGATGCCGAGAACGAGACCATGGGGTTTGCGCTGGGCGCGGTGGATTACATTTCCAAGCCCTTCAACAACGCCGTGGTCAAGGCGCGCGTCGGCGTCCATCTGCGGCTCAAACGCCAGAACGACTTGCTCGAGAACCTGGCTTCCGTGGATGCGCTGACCGGGGTGCCCAACCGGCGCGCCTTCGACCAGGCCCGTATCGAGGAATGGCGCCGCTGCCAGCGGGAGGGCATGCCCATCTCGCTCATCATGCTGGACATCGACCAGTTCAAGCAATACAACGACAACTATGGCCACGGCGCGGGCGACGAATGCCTGTCGCGCATCGCCAAGGCGCTGCAGGGCTGCATCCATCGTCCCGGCGACATCCTGGCGCGTTATGGCGGGGAAGAGTTCAGCGCCATCCTGCCCGGCACCCACAAGGAAGGCGCTTTGCAGTTGGCCGAACGTCTGCATGAAGCCGTGAGCGAACTGGCGATTCCGCACGAGCACTCGCTGGTGTCGTCTCAGGTCACCATCAGTGTGGGCGTCGCCAGCACCGATCGGACCGGCGAAGTGACGAGCCAGCAACTGACGGAAGCGGCCGACAGGATGCTCTATCAGTCCAAGGAGTCGGGGCGCAACACGACACACATCATCGAACTGTGAGGAACCCCGTAGGGGCAAATGATTATTTGCCCCTGCCTGCCACTGAAAGGCCGGTGGGTGGTATTCAGATGCGCTTCGCCAACTCCGCCGCCTTGCCGGTGTAGGTCTCCGGACTCAGGGATTGCAGGCGCTGCTTCTCGGCCTCGGGGATGGCCAGCGTCTGGATGAACGCCGCCAGGCTTTCCTTGTTGATGCCGCCCTTGCCGCGCGTGAGTTCCTTGAGCTTGTCGTAGGCGTTCTCGATGTTGTAGCGGCGCATCACGGTCTGGATCGGCTCGGCCATCACTTCCCAACTGTTGTTGAGATCTTCCGCCAGACGTTGCGGGTTGGCTTCCAGCTTGCCCAACCCCTTCAGGCAGGATTCGTAGGCCAGCAGCGTGTAGCCCAGCGCCACGCCCATGTTGCGCAGTACGGTGGAGTCGGTGAGGTCGCGCTGCATGCGCGAGACCGGCAGTTTCTCGGACAGGTGCCGCAGCAATGCATTCGCCAGGCCGAGGTTGCCTTCCGAGTTCTCGAAGTCGATCGGGTTGACCTTGTGCGGCATGGTGGATGAGCCGACTTCTCCGGCGATCACCTTTTGCTTGAAATAGCCCAGCGAGATATAGGTCCAGATGTCGCGATTGAGGTCGATCAGGATGGTGTTGGCGCGCGCGTAGGCGTCGTACAGTTCGGCCATGCAATCATGCGGTTCGATCTGGATGGTGTAGGGATTGAAGGTGAGTCCGCGCGCCTCGACGAAGCGCTTGGCAAAATTCTCCCAGTCCACATCGGGATAGGCCGAGAGGTGAGCGTTGTAGTTGCCCACCGCGCCGTTGATCTTGCCCATCACTTCGACTGCGGCGATGCGCGCATGGGCGCGGCGCAGTCGATGGACGACGTTGGCCATCTCCTTGCCCAGCGTGCTGGGCGTGGCGGTCTGGCCGTGGGTGCGGCACAGCATGGGCAGGTCGGCATGCTGGAGCGCCAGATGTTGCAGGCGCTCGATCAGCACGTTCAGTGTGGGCAGCATCACTTCGCTGCGCGAGTGGTTGAGCATCAGCGCATGGCTCAGGTTGTTGATGTCTTCCGAGGTGCAGGCGAAATGGATGAATTCCAGCGCCTTGGCGGTCTCCGGGATCGCAGCCAGTTTGTCGCGCAGCCAGTATTCGATGGCTTTCACGTCATGGTTGGTGCGGCGCTCGATGGTCTTGATCTGTTCGGCGTCGGCTTCGGAGAATTCAGCGGCAAGTTGCACCAGATGCGCGACGGCTGCCGGGGAGAGCGGCGGCAGTTCCTTGATGCCGGCTTCATTGCCCAGCGCCTTGAGCCATTCGATCTCGATCAGCACGCGGTAGCGGATCAAGCCGTATTCGCTGAAATGGTGGCGCAATGCATCGACTTTGCCGTGGTAGCGTCCGTCGAGCGGGGAAAGTGCGGTAAGGGCGGAGAGCGTCATGGTGTCCGGGCTGGAAATTTTTCAGGCGTGCATTTTACGTGAAAGCGCAATTCCCTGCTTCAAGCGTCTTCGCGGACGATATGCAATGTCTGGGTCTGGAACGGGATGTCGGCGCCGTTATTGCCCAATATGGCGCTGATTTGCAGCAACAGATCCTGTTTGAGCTGGCGAAATTGCTGGAAGTCGGTGACCTGGGTGAACGCCATCACTTTCAGGTCGAGCGATGAGGCGGCAAATTCCTCAAGTCCGACCGCGACGATCAGATCGTGGTCGATACCGGGATGGTTCTCCAGCAACTTGCGGATAGCGGCGCTGACCGCTTCCACCTTGTCCATGTCCTGGTAGCGCAGGCTGATGGTGAGGTCGAAACGGCGGTGCGACATGCGCGTGACGTTTTCGACCACAACGGTGGTGAAGATCGAATTCGGGATATACAGGGCGGTCTTGTCGATCGAGCGCAGGCGCGTGTGGCGCCAGCCGATGTATTCCACCGTTCCGCCCAGTTGCTGTTCTGATACGCGGATGAAGTCGTTGATGGCGAAAGGACGGTCCAGTTGGATCATCAATCCGCCGAACAGGTTGGACAGCAAGTCCTTTGCGGCGAAACCGACCGCGATGCCGCCCATGCCGCCGAACGCCAGCAAACCGGAGAGGCTGAATCCCAGTGTCTGCATCACGGCCAGGGCGGCGATCACCACCACCGCGATGCGCGACACCTTGCCCAGACTGTCGACCATGGTGCGGTCGATCTCCTGTCCGGCTTGGGCGTGCGATGCGGTCACGTTCTTGCCGACTTCGCGGATGAGTTTGAGCAGGAACCAGGAGACGCAAAGCACGATACCGATGCTGCGTAGCGGGGCGACGTATTCGAGCAGTTCTTCACCGGTCTGGCGATGCAGCAGGTGCAGGGCGAAAGAGATGCCCGTCAGCCAGATCAGCACCGGCAAGGGCTTGCGTGCCGCTTCGATCAGCGAATCGTCCCAGATGTTGTCGGTGTGCGCGGCGACTTTCGCTGCCTGCTGCAAGGCGCGGCGCGCCAGATAGTGCGCCGCGATGGCGGCGGCGAGCACAGCCAGCAGACGGAGGTTTTCGGGACTCAGGTTGATGGTCATGTTCTCTCCTTGCTCATTTCTCGATGATGCCGCCGCCGAGACAGACCGCCCCGTCGTAGGCGACGACTGATTGTCCCGGCGTTACCGCCCACTGTGCCTCGTCGAAGCTGAAGCGGGCCGAATCCGCGCCGGTCAGGGCGATGCGGCAACCCGCATCCTGCTGGCGGTAGCGCGTCTTGGCGGCATAGGCGCGCGCGGTGTCGGGCGCGGCGCCGCTGATCCAGTGCATTTCCAGCGCCTCCAGTTCCGGCTTGAGCAGTGCGGGATGGTCGTGTCCCTGCACCACGATCAGGCGGTTGCTTGCCATGTCCTTGCCCGCGACGAACCACGGTTCGCCGCTGCCTTCCTTGCCGCCGCCGATTCCCAGTCCCTGGCGCTGGCCGTAGGTGTAGAACGACAACCCCATGTGCTGCCCCATCACCTTGCCATCCGGTGTGACCATGTCGCCCGGTTTGGTCGGCAGATAGCGGTTGAGGAACTCGCGGAACGGGCGCTCGCCGATGAAGCAGATGCCAGTACTGTCCTTTTTCGCGTGGTTGGACAGGTTGTGCTGGCGCGCGATCTCGCGCACTTTCGATTTTGGAATGTCGCCCAGCGGGAACATGGATTTCGACAACTGGTGTTGATTCAGGCGATGCAGGAAATAGCTCTGGTCCTTGCTGTCGTCGTCCGCCTTGAGCAACTGGAACAGGCCGTCCTGTTCGCGCACCTTGGCGTAATGACCGGTGGCGATCTTCGTTGCACCCAGGCGGATGGCGTGGTCGAGGAAGGCCTTGAACTTGATTTCGGAATTGCACAGGATGTCCGGGTTCGGCGTGCGCCCAGCTTCGTACTCGCGCAGGAAATAGCTGAACACGCGGTCCTTGTATTCCTTGGCGAAGTTCACCGCCTCGATGGGGATGCCGATGGTGTCGGCGACGGCCACAGCGTCGATCAGGTCCTGGCGCGAGGAACAATATTCGCTGTCGTCATCGTCCTCCCAGTTCTTCATGAACAGGCCGATGACTTCGTAGCCTTGTTGTTTCAACAGGAGTGCCGTGACGGAAGAGTCCACGCCGCCGGACATGCCGACGACGACGCAGCCGCGAGATTTCATATTGCTGTCCACGATTGCTCCCTCTCCCGCTTGCGGGAGAGGGTTGGGGAGAGGGAACGAGCAAGCTCGTTACTCATAATGCGTGATGAGGTCGAGCGGGAAGCGTTTGCCCGCAAGATAATCTTCCACGCAACGCAGGATCAGCGGGCTGCGATGGCGTGCCTGGGTGGCGCGGATCTCCTCCGGCGTCATCCACACGGCGCGCACGATGCCCTTGTCCAGCGCACGTTCGGGATGATGGGCGAGGATGCGTCCGCCGAAGGCGAAACGCAGATAAGTGGTATCGGAGGCAGTCGAGTGCCAGCGATAGACGCCGAGCAGGAACTCCGGCTCGAACTCGTAGGCCGATTCTTCCAGCACTTCGCGGATCGCCCCTGCGGGCAGGGTCTCATTGGGTTCCCAGTGACCGGCGGGCTGGTTGAACAGCAGGCCTTGCGGGGTATGTTCTTCCACCAGCAAGAACTTGCCATCCTGTTCGAGGACGGCGGCGACGGTGGCGTGAGGTTTCCAGATCATGGTGGGATTTTAAACGAAATACCGGCAACCCAAAAATTCAAGGCGCCATTGCAGTGTTGCGACAGGATTTGGATTTTTGGGTTGCCGATGAAAAAAAGGCAGGGTTACCCCTGCCTTAATTTATTGCCGGATTATTACTTTGCAGGTGCTGCGTCAGCGGCCTTGGCTTTCTTGGCCTTTTTGGCTTTCTTGGCTTTTTTTGCCATTTTGGCCGGGGCGGCGGCAGCCGGAGCGGCAGAAGCCGCCGGGGCTGCAGCGGGAGCAGCAGCTTCTGCGGCAACTGCGGAGAAGGAAACAATAGCGAATACAGCAGCGATCAGGGTAGACAGCAGTTTCATTTGTGGCTCCATTCAGTAGTTGAAATTAGCACGACACTGACTTGTGTCAGAGCCAGTAACGCCGCAGCTTTGTATTGCGTTGACAGTGGGAACGATTGTTTGGTGGGAGTGAGGGATTGAAGCTGCAAGAACGCGATAGGCCGAAAGTGGGGAATGTCTCAATTCTGGAAGCACATGAAGTCGTTTTTGTTGTGGAATTTGCCAACTCGGGCCAAAATCCCTACTTGCATATCCAATATTTCAGGATACTATCTAATTAAAGTGACAACGCATCACGGTTTGGGACTGCGACGTACGAATCACCCACGGGGAGGGATCGATAAGAAGAGCCAACCAGGCAAGATGGGTTGGCCGAACGAATTAACTTTGAGGAACAAATGAAAACACTGCTTACGACCCTTATCTTGTCTTATGCGCTTCTGGTGGGTATTGCACATGCAGACGACTTGGCGAGCACAGAAGATAAAGCGCTTGTTCACGACGCCAATGCCGCACTGGCACAAAAGGATTACAAAACTGCATTTTCCAAATTCTCCATCCTGGCGGAACAGGGGAAAACGGCAGCCCAATTTAACATGGGAGCGTTCTATCTGAATGGGCAGGGCGTGCCGAAAGACGACATGCGGGCTTTCGAGTGGTTTCGAAAATCGGCAGCACAAGGAAACCCAAGGGCGTTGCAGGTAATTGAAAATGCCGCGGCCAAGGGGAATGTGTATGCAGTAAACGAATTGAAAAAATTGCGCGGGCAGACAGAGCCCGCAAAGGCGCCGATACAACCGCAGGAAACAGCACCGGAAAAGCCGCTGGAGAAACCCAAGGAAATGCCTGTAGAGAAGCCCCAGGAAAAACCGCAGGTTCAAGCGCGAGTCGATAAAAAAGCCGCCGGAGGCAAGTGGGTCTATTCCGACCCGACAGTCGCCGCACCGGGCAAATGGGTGTCCGGTATTTCTGCGGAGCTTTCCAGTTACAAGGCTACCGAACCCCTTTATTACCCGGTTGGTGGAGTTTTGAATTACGTGACTCAAAGTTACAGTGCTTCCCAGCCGGACGTAGGCGCCTGGGTTGGCAACGGCGACATCACCGTAATGGCGTCGTATGGAAGAAGAAGCGGAAATCTGTCTTCCAGCATTCCGGGTGTCGGTTCAGTCAGCAAATCATTTCGTACAAATGAAGCCGAAATCGATGTCCGGTGGCTAATTCGGTCGTTGTCGTCCGGCTATTTTTCGCCGTATGTTCTATTTGGTTATGCACTGAACTCAACCAATGGCACGGGGAATGAAATAGATTTCCTGGATAACTATTCGCAGAAAGACAGCATGCTGATGGTGGGAGCAGGCGCAATCATTCCGGTAAACGAGAAAATCGGTTTTCGCGTTGACGGGAGATATGGGCGGGATAAACAAACCAGCTCCGGCAACTACGTGGCTAATCCGGGCGTTACCTTGAGCTTTACCTCGTATCAATATGCAGCCACCGCCACCTACACCCGAATCACGGCCGCGATGTATTACAAATTTAGCCGGGAGTGGAATGCCCAATTGAGTGCCAGACGCGGAAACTATTCTGCCGGGATCGGGCCGGCATTCAGCGATACCGGTTTCTGCGCCATGGTTGGTTACGCGTACCGATAAGCTTTGGTCGGACATCGGCAGCGTGCGCAGTGCAGCTACTGATATTGGCAGATTGAATCTAGGAAAAAATGAATTTTGGTGCCGGGGGGGGGAATCGAACCCCCACGCCCTTTCAGGCACCGGATTTTGAGTCCGGCACGTCTACCAGTTCCATCACCCCGGCAAGGATGTATTTCCCGGCATCGACGGTTTGAGGCGTGTCGACTCGGGAGGGCGCGAATTATCCATGAAACGCCAGCCCCCATCAACTACAATGCGCGCTTTTCTTCCCGCATTTCCCCGGTTTCCATGCGTACCGACGATTTCGACTTCATTCTGCCCGAGCGCCTGATCGCGCAACATCCGCCCGCACAGCGGGGGGCAAGCCGCTTGTTGCAGGTGGGCAGGGCGGGGTTGAAAGACAGCCAATTCGCCGACCTGCACGGGCTGGTGCGCGAGCATGACCTGCTGGTCCTGAACGATACGCGCGTGCTGAAGGCGCGCCTGTTCGGGGAAAAGGAGAGTGGCGGCAAGGTCGAAGTGCTGGTCGAGCGGGTGCTGGACGAGCATGATGTTCTGGCGCAGGTGCGCGTGAGCAAGACGCCCAGGCCGGGCAGCCGCCTGATATTGGCAGGGAAACTGCGCGTGCAGGTACTGGGGCGCGAGGGGGAATTCTTCCATTTGCGCTTCGAAGATGCGGAAGCGGTGACGACTCTGCTGGAGCGGCACGGGCATCTGCCCTTGCCTCCCTATATCACCCATGCCGCCGGTGCCGAGGACGAGACGCGCTACCAGACCGTGTTCGCGCGCGAGCCGGGTGCGGTGGCGGCGCCCACGGCCGGGCTGCATTTTGCCGAGACCATGCTGCAGGCGTTGCGCGACAAGAACGTGAACATCGCCTACGTGACCTTGCATGTCGGCGCGGGCACGTTCAAACCGGTGCGCGCCGAAAATATCGAAGAACACGTCATGCACAGCGAGCGCTATACCATCCCGCAGGCCACGCTGGACGCCATCGCCCAAGCCAGGGCCAAGGGCGGGCGCATCATCGCTGTCGGCACGACCAGCCTGCGCGCGCTGGAAAGCGCAGCGGCAGCCGGCGAGTTGAAGGCCGGATCGGGCGAGACGCGCATCTTCATCACCCCCGGCTACCGCTTCAGGGTGGTGGATGTGCTGCTGACCAATTTCCACCTGCCGCGCTCGACGCTGCTGATGCTGGTGTGCGCCTTCGGCGGAATGGACAGGATGCTGGCCGCTTATCGGCATGCGGTGGAACAGGAATATCGCTTCTTCAGTTACGGAGATGCGATGCTGATCGAGAGAGAGGCAAAATAAATTAGCCACAGAGCACACAGAGATCACAGAGAAGTCTCCGTGGGTTTGTATTTCTCTGTGACCTCTGTGTTCTCTGATGTAACTACTAGCCATTCGACTAGGCTGTCAAAATACGCCAGCCAAGTCGCTGGTTATGTGGCGAAAATGGGTTTGCTTGGAAGGGTTTATGAAATTTACTCTGCACAATACATCTGGCGCCGCCCGTCGCGGCACCGTGGAACTGGCGCACGGCAAGGTTGAGACGCCGGCCTTCATGCCGGTCGGCACTTACGGCACGGTCAAGGCGATGTCGCCGCAGGAACTGCACGACATCGGCGCGCACATCGTGCTCGGCAATACCTTCCACCTGTGGCTGCGTCCGGGGCTGGAGGTCATTGCGGCGCACGGCGGTCTGCACCGGTTCATGAGCTGGGACGGCCCTATCCTCACCGATTCCGGCGGCTTCCAGGTGTTCAGTCTGGGCGAGCTGCGCAAGATCACCGGTGGCGGGGTGGAATTTCGTTCGCCCGTGAATGGCGACAAATGCTTCCTGTCGCCGGAAGAATCCATGCGCATCCAGAAGGTGCTGAATTCCGACATCGTGATGATCTTCGACGAATGCACGCCGTATCCGGCCGACGAACAGGTAGCGGGCGTGTCGATGCGCCTCAGTCTGAGCTGGGCCGAGCGCAGCAAGAAGGCGCATGAAGGCAATCCCAATGCCTTGTTCGGCATCGTGCAGGGCGGCATGCACGAGCACCTGCGCGACGAGTCGCTGCGCGAACTGAAGAACATCGATTTCGACGGCTTCGCCATCGGCGGCCTGTCGGTGGGCGAGCCCAAGGATGACATGCTGCGCATCCTCAAACACACTGCGCCGCAACTGCCGCAGGACAAGCCGCGCTACCTGATGGGCGTGGGCACGCCGGAAGACCTGGTGGAGGCGGTGGGGCAGGGCATCGACATGTTCGATTGCGTGATGCCGACGCGCAACGCGCGCAACGGCCACCTGTTCACCCGCTTCGGCGACGTGCGCATCAAGAACGCGCAATACCGCATGGATACCGGCCCACTCGATCCGCAGTGCACCTGCTACACCTGCCGCAACTTCAGCCGTGCCTATCTGCACCACCTGCACCGGCTGGGCGAGATCCTCGGCGCGCGCCTGAATACCATCCATAACCTGCATTATTACCAGGAACTGATGCGCGACATCCGCGCCGCCATCGAGGCCGGGCGCTATGCCGAGTTCCAGGCGTCGTTCCGGCATGCACGCGCAGGCTTGAATGGGAGCGCCGACGTCCTCGTCGGCAATTAATGGAGGATGCCGGCGAGAATGTTGGCGCTCTCCCAAACCAGGATTGAGCGCTTTCGGCATCAGGTGGACACCTTGAACGGCATTCGGATGGCGGACGGGCGCGTAGTAAAACAGTCATGCCATCCATGTTAGAATGCGCGCCTTTGATTTTAACAACCCGATTTCCCAAGGAGGAGTAGTTATGGTTTCCATCAGCGAATTGTTCATCAGCAACGCCTACGCAGAAGGTGCCGCCGCCCCGCAAGGTGGCGGTTTCATAGAATTCCTGCCGTTGGTTGCCCTGCTGGCGGTGTTCTATTTCCTCATCCTGCGCCCGCAGCAAAAGCGCGCCAAGGAGCATAAAGCCCTGGTCGAGGCGCTGCAAAAGGGCGACGAGGTCGTCACCATTGGCGGTGTACTGGGTAAAGTGACCAAGGTCGGCGAAGAAAACGTGGCCGTCGAGATCGCCGATAACGTCGTCGTCCAGGTGCAAAAGCCGGCGATCCAGAACGTGCTGCCCAAAGGCACGATCAAGTCCATCTAATCATCCTTGCAAAGCCAGGTGTCGCTATGAACCGCTATCCGCTGTGGAAAAACCTGCTGGTGCTGTTCGCGCTGGCGCTGGGTTTCATTTATACCCTGCCCAATTTTTACGGCGAGGCGCCGGCGGTACAGGTGCTGCCGCTGCGTTCCAACCTGAAAGCGGATGCGGCCTTGCTGGCGCGTGTGGAAGAGGCGCTGAAATCGGCGCAATTGGCTCCCGACGCCATGTCGCTGGATGCGACCAGCGTGAAGGCACGCTTCAACGACACCGATACCCAGATCAAGGCGAAAGACGTGCTGCAAGCCCGACTGGGCGAGGACTACATGGTGGCGCTAAACCTGCTGGCGCGTTCGCCGCGATGGCTGAGCAGCATGGGCGCATTACCGATGTATCTCGGTCTCGATTTGCGCGGCGGGGTGCATTTCCTGCTGCAAATCGACATGAAAGGCGCGATGGACAAGGCGCTGGAGTCTTCTTCCAGCGACATCCGCAGCACCCTGCGCGAGGCAAACGTTCCTTATTCCGGCGTGAGCCGCGATGCAAGCGTGATTACCACCAAATTCCGCGACGCCGCTGCACGCAGCAAAGGCGAGGCGGAACTCAAACAGCGCTTCGGCGGCCTGGAATTCAATACGAAGGATGAGGGAGGCGAATTTTTGCTGCTCGCCACGCTCAGGCAGCAGGAGCAAATTCGAATCCAGGAATCGGCCGTGCAACAAAACCTCGTGACCCTGCGCAACCGGGTGAACGAACTGGGCGTGGCCGAACCGGTGATCCAGCAGCAGGGCGCGGATCGCATCGTGGTGCAGTTGCCGGGGGTGCAGGATACGGCGCGTGCCAAGGATATCCTGGGGCGCACTGCGACGCTGGAAGTGCGCATGGTGGATGACGAGCATCAATTGGGCATGGGGGCGGTCGCGCCGTTTGGTACCGAAATGTTCAAGGATCGCGACGGCACGATATTGCTGGTGAAGAAAGCCGTGATACTGACCGGCGACCGTATCAACGACGCGCAACCCGGCTTCGACAGCCGCGACAACGAACCGGCCGTGCATATCAACCTGGACGCGGTCGGCGCGCGCAAGTTCAAGGAAGCGACACGCGAAAACGTCGGCAAGCGCATGGCCATCATCCTGTTCGAGAAGGGCAGGGGCGAGGTGGTCACCGCGCCGGTGATTCGCGAAGAGATCGGCGGCGGGCGCGTGCAGATCAGCGGCAAGATGAACACGGAAGAAGCCAACGATACGGCGCTGTTGTTGCGTGCCGGAGCCCTGGCTGCGCCGATGGAGATCGTCGAAGAACGCACCGTCGGTCCCAGTCTGGGCGCGGATAACATTGCGCGCGGCTTCCACTCCACCTGGATCGGATTTGCCGCCATCGCCATCTTCATGATCTTTTATTACCTGATGTTCGGCGGTGTTTCCGTGCTGGCGCTGGGCGCCAACCTGCTGTTGCTGGTGGCATTGCTGTCCATGCTGCAAGCCACGCTGACCCTGCCGGGGATGGCGGGTATTGCGCTGACGCTGGGTATGGCGATCGATTCCAACGTGCTGATCAACGAACGCATCCGCGAGGAATTGCGCAACGGCGTGCCGCCGCAAACGGCGATCCACGAGGGTTATACGCACGCTTTCGCCACGATTCTGGACTCCAACATCACCGCCCTGATCGTGGGCATTGCGCTGTTCATGTTCGGTTCCGGACCGGTGAAGGGTTTCGCCGTGGTGCTGTGCCTCGGCATCCTGACTTCGATTTTCAGCGCGGTGCTGGTCTCGCGCCTGCTGGTTAACCTGATCTACGGCAGCAAAGCGCGACTGAACAAGATCGCCATCGGCTAGGGGAATACGACAATGGAATTCTTCCGCATCAAAAAAGACATCCCGTTCATGAGTTACGGGAAATTTACCACCTCGGTTTCACTGGTGACTTTCCTGTTGGCGGTGGTCTTCCTGGCGACCAAGGGACTGAACTTTGGCGTCGACTTTACCGGCGGCACGGTCATGGAAGTGCATTACGCCCAATCGGCCGATCTGGACAAGGTTCGGGTGCAGCTAGGCAACATCGACCTGAAAGATGCGCTGGTGCAGAATTTCGGTTCCAGCAAGGATGTGCTGATCCAGATTCCGCTCAAGCAGAACAAGGCGGGTGCGAAACTTTCCGAACTGGTGCTGGATTCGCTGCATCAGCAGGATGCCAGCGTGGAGTTGCGCCGGGTCGAGTTCGTCGGTCCGCAGGTCGGCAAGGACCTGGTCGAGAACGGCGCGATGGCGCTGTTGCTGGTCAGCTTGGGCATTGTCGGTTATCTGTGGATGCGTTTCGAGTGGAAGTTCGGTCTGGCGGCGATCATCGCCAACCTGCACGACGTGGTCATCATTCTCGGCTTCTTCGCCTTTTTCCAGTGGGAGTTCTCGCTCTCCGTGCTGGCGGCGGTGCTGGCGGTGCTGGGCTACTCGGTGAACGAGTCGGTGGTGGTGTTCGACCGGATACGTGAAAACTTCCGCAAGATGCGCAAGACCGAAGTCGCCGGAATCATCGACAACGCCATCACCCGCACCATGTCGCGCACCATCATCACCCATGCTTGTACCCAGATGATGGTGACCTCCATGCTGTTCCTGGGCGGCGAGACGCTGCATTACTTCGCGCTGGCGCTGACCATCGGCATCCTGTTCAGTATCTACTCCTCGGTGCTGGTCGCCAGCCCCTTGCTGCTGATGTTCGGCGTATCGCGTGAAGACTTCATCAAGCCTGAAAAGGTCGAAGCCGAAGAAGTGCTGCCCTAGAAAAATCCCCCAAACCAGCTCGCTCTGGTGGAACTACTAGCCATTCGACTAAGCCCGCAAGCGGGCAAGTCGCTGGTTATCCCACCGGGGGAGGGTTGATGGGGGTAGTACCGGATACTCACTCATATGGAAATTTTCACCGCATTCATCGATATTGTCCTGCATCTGGACGCGCATCTGCTGGCAATGGTGCAGGATTACGGCATCTGGATTTACGCCATCCTGTTCCTGATCATCTTCGCCGAGACGGGGCTGGTCATCACGCCCTTCCTGCCCGGCGATTCGCTGCTGTTCGTGATCGGCGCGCTGTGCGGCATGGGTTCGCTGGAAATGAAGATTGCGATGCCGCTGCTGATCCTCGCGGCCTTCATGGGCGACAACACCAACTACTGGGTTGGCCGTCTGCTGGGGCTAAGGCTGCTCAACCGCGCCAGCCCGCGTTTCATCAAACATGAGCATCTGGAGAAGACGCGCCAGTTCTATGCCAGGCACGGCGGCAAGACCGTCATCTTCGCGCGGTTTCTTCCAATCATCCGCACCTTCGCGCCGTTCGTGGCGGGTATCGGCACCATGAACTACCGCCAGTACGTGATGTTCAGCATCTTGGGCGGGGTGTCTTGGATCGGCAGCCTGATATTGGCGGGCTACTTCTTCGGCAACATCCCCATCATCAAGGACAACCTCACCCTGATGATTCTCGTCATCATATTCATCTCGTTCATTCCGGCGATCCGCGAATTCATCAAGCATCGCAGGCAGCAGTCGTAACGAATCAGATTGCGGGGAGCGACTTGATTCCCCGCATCTTCGTGGCGTCCCAGTTCGGCACCGCCCATTCCAGCACCGCCCTCAAGTCGCAGGCGGTCAACCCGGACGGCGGTTGCTGCCGCAAGAAATTCAGCACGCGCAGCAACGTTTTGACGGGATGCGACTCATCCACCGGCGCGGCCAGCGTCTGCTTGCTCAATTTCTCGCCCGACTCGTTTACTGCCACAGGCAAATGCAGGTATTGCGGAACACGCAGGCCAAGCAAGCGCTGCAGGTATATCTGGCGCGGAGTGGAATCCAGCAAGTCCGCGCCGCGCACGATATGGGTGATGCCCTGGAACGCATCGTCCACCACCACGGCAAGCTGATAAGCGAACTGCCCGTCTGCCCGCTTCACCACGAAATCGCCGATCTCGCTTTCGAGGTGCTGGGTGATGCGGCCTTGTAAGTCATCGGTGAACTCGACACTCCCTCCCCCTTGCAGGGGGAGGGTTGGGGAGGGGGTAGAAGCTCTGTTGTTCCACTGGTCTACCCCCATCCTGCCCTTGCCCCTGCTAGGGCAGGATGGGGGATTCGTCCGCACCCGCCAGGCTCGCCCTTCGCGCCCGGCCGGTATGCCGGCGCGGCAGGTGCCGGGATAGACCGGGCCTTCGAGACCGTTCAGCGCCGAATCGGAAATCTCCTTGCGCGTGCAACAGCACGGATAGGCTGTACCGCTGGCCTGCAGCTTGCGCAACGCCTCCTCGTAAGCCGCCGTGCGCTGGCTCTGGTACAGGATGGGTTCATCGCTATGCAGCCCGAACGCTTCCAGCGTGAGCAGGATGTCGTCCGCCGCACCCGCCACGCAACGCGGCGCATCGAGGTCTTCCATGCGCACCAGCCAGGTGCCGTGATGATGTTTGGCGTCGAGATAGCTGCCGACGGCGGCGACAAGTGAGCCGAAATGCAATGGGCCGGTGGGGGAGGGGGCGAAGCGCCCGCGATAGGTAGGTGAGGATGGCATTCGGTCGTAGGTTGGGTTGCAACAAAGTTACGCGATTCTCTACGCAGTTAACTGCGTGAGAAATCGTCAGAGCGTAGCGATACCCAACGAAGCGGCAATGATGGGTATCGCTACGCTCAACCCATCCTACGCTTGCTCATGTGATGCAAAGAGACATACAGCCTTGGGGCTAAGCAACAACCGCCTCTTCCTCAAACTCCAGCACCACCTTGCCATCCTTCACGTCCACCGTGACCTTGCCGCCGTTGGACAGCTTGCCGAACAGCAACTCGTCGGCCAGCGCGGAGCGGATGGTGTCCTGGATCAGCCGCGCCATCGGGCGGGCGCCCATCAGAGGGTCGAAACCGTTTTCGGCGAGGTGTTCCTTGAGCGCATCGGTGAATAAGGGATCCACTTTTTTCTCGTGCAGTTGCTCTTCGAGCTGCATGAGGAACTTGTCCACCACGCGCAGGATGACTTCCTTCGACAGCGAGGCGAAGGAGACGATGGCGTCCAGACGGTTGCGGAACTCCGGCGTGAACATTTTCTTGATATCGCCCATCTCGTCGCCTACGGCGGAGGCAATCTTGGTGAAGCCGATCTGCGTCTTGTTCAGGTTTTCCGCGCCCGCGTTGGTGGTCATGATGATGACGACGTTGCGGAAGTCGGCCTTGCGCCCGTTGTTGTCGGTGAGCGTGCCATGATCCATCACCTGCAGCAGGATGTTGAAGATGTCCGGGTGCGCCTTCTCGATCTCGTCCAGCAGCAGCACGCAATGCGGCTGCTTGGTGATGGCCTCGGTGAGCAGGCCGCCCTGGTCGAAACCCACGTAGCCGGGGGGCGCGCCGATCAGGCGGCTGACGGCATGGCGTTCCATGTATTCGGACATGTCGAAGCGGTGCAGCGGCATGCCCATACTGTATGCCAATTGGCGCGCGACCTCGGTCTTGCCGACGCCGGTGGGGCCGGAGAACAGGAAGCTGCCGATGGGTTTCTGCGGGTTGCCGAGGCCGCTGCGCGACATTTTGATGGCGCGCGCGAGCGCGTCGATGGCCTTGTCCTGGCCGAACACGGTCGCCTTCAGGTCGCGGTCGAGGTTCTTCAGTGCATTACGGTCGTCGTGCGACACGGTGCGCGTCGGAATGCGTGCGATTTTCGCAATAATTTCTTCAATCTCGTGCTTGCCCACCACTTTCTTCTGCCTGGACTTGGGCAGGATGCGTTGCGCTGCACCGGCTTCGTCCAGTACGTCGATGGCCTTGTCGGGCAGGTGGCGGTCGTTGATATAGCGAGCAGAAAGTTCGGCGGCGCTGGTGATGGCGGCAGCGCTGAACTTGATGCTGTGGTGATCCTCGAAACGCGATTTCAATCCCTTCAGGATTTCGATGGTCTGCTCCACGGAAGGCTCGGACACGTCGATCTTCTGGAAACGGCGCGATAGTGCGGAATCCTTTTCGAAGATGCCGCGATATTCCTGATAGGTGGTCGCGCCTATGCATTTCAGGGCGCCGCTCGACAGGGCGGGCTTGAGCAGGTTGGAAGCATCCATAGTGCCGCCCGAAGCAGCGCCTGCGCCGATCAGGGTGTGGATCTCGTCGATGAACAGCACCGCGTTCGGGGCATCCTTCAATTCTTTAAGCACCGCCTTCAGGCGTTGCTCGAAGTCGCCGCGATATTTGGTGCCGGCCAGCAACGAACCCATGTCCAGCGCGTAGACATGCGCATCCTTCAGGATATCCGGCACGTCGCCTTCGACGATGTAGCGCGCCAGACCTTCGGCAATGGCAGTCTTGCCGACGCCCGCCTCTCCCACCAGCAGCGGATTGTTCTTGCGGCGGCGGCACAGCGTCTGGATCACTCGCTCCAGTTCGGTGTCGCGCCCGATGAGCGGGTCGACCTTGCCCGCCAAGGCGTGCGCATTGAGATCAAGCGTGTAGTTCTTGAGCGAACTGTCGCCTTTGGTTTCCTGTTCTTCTTCCGCCTCGTTTGCCGTCTTTTGCGTGGCGGGCTGGATTTCCGCAGTCTTGTTGATGCCGTGCGCGATGTAATTCACCACATCCAGGCGCGAGATGGCGCGCTGGTTGAGGAAATACACCGCATGCGATTCTTTTTCGCCGAACAGCGCAACCAGGATGTTGGCCCCGGTGACTTCTTTCTTGTTGGTGGACTGCACATGCAGGATGGCGCGCTGGATCACGCGCTGGAATCCGACGGTGGGCTGCGTATCCACTTCGCCGGTGCCGGGCACGACCGGGGTGTGGGTTTCGATGTGTTGTACCAGGACCGCGCGCAACTCTTCGATATCGGCTCCGCAGGCGCGTAACACGTGGGCGGCAGACGGGTTGTCCAGCATGGCGAGCAACAGGTGCTCGACCGTGATGAACTCGTGCCGTTTCTGGCGGGCTTCGACGAATGCCAGATGCAGGCTGACTTCCAGTTCTTGCGCGATCATTTTAGTTTTCCTCCGTGTGACATCGTAGCGGATGCCCATGCTGCTTTGCAAACTCCGACACCTGAGTGACCTTGGTTTCGGCGATGTCTTTGGGGTACACGCCGCATACGGCCGAACCCTCATTATGTATTTTGAGCATCACTTGTGTTGCCCGTTCCATGCCCATCGAAAAAAACGTTTTCAGCACCTCGATGACGAATTCCATGGTGGTGAAATCGTCGTTGATCAGAATTACCTTATAGAGCTTCGGCGGTTTGGTCTTGCTGTGCTCCAACAGGCTCACATTTTCTTGCTTGGTTGCCATCGTTTGCTATTCTCACCTTGTACTCAGTTGCATATTTGACGATTAACGTGGGATTTTCAAGTCAATTCGACAATAAATCTTGTTAAGCCCTTGACGTTACAAGTTCAAGTGGGGTAAAAAGCGCTCGGGTGTTTGAATCAAAGTATCTGCAGTGCTGGTTTTGCCATGTGCGGTCCCATTTGCGATCTTGGAATTCAAACAATTTGACGGGCTTCCACCCGTTGTTTTTTGTAAGGAAGTTAAGCATGGCAAACGGTACTGTAAAGTGGTTCAACGATGCAAAGGGTTTCGGTTTCATTACTCCCGATGACGGCAGCGAAGATCTGTTCGCGCATTTCTCCGCAATCAACATGAGCGGCTTCAAGTCGCTCAAAGAAGGTCAGAAAGTGACTTTCGAGGTAGTTCAAGGCCCCAAGGGCAAGCAAGCCTCCAACATCCAGGCGGGTTAATTCCTGCTTGAGTTGCAAAAAGCCCGCCACGAAAGTGGCGGGCTTTTTGTTTGCGTTCGCTTCAGCGGTTCTCTAAATTCGCAAAGAAACGGAAAATGGGCCGGATATTGCTGTTCAACAAGCCATATGGCGTGATCTGCCAATTCAGCCGCGACGGGATGCATCCGACGCTGGCGGATTACATTGCCATGCCGGGGTTTTATCCGGCAGGACGCCTGGATACGGACAGCGAAGGGCTGTTGTTGCTTACCGACGATGGCAAGCTGCAGCATCGCATCACCGATCCGAAACACAAGCTGCCCAAGACTTATTGGGTGCAAGTGGAAGGCGTGCCGGACCAGGCTGCATTGCAACGATTGCGGGATGGCGTGCAACTCAAGGACGGGATGACGCTGCCTGCCGGTGCAGAATCGATGGATGAGCCGCCCGGTTTGTGGCAGCGCGATCCACCCGTGCGCTTTCGCAAGGATATTTCCACCAGTTGGCTGCAACTGACCCTCCGCGAGGGCAAGAACCGCCAGGTGCGACGCATGACGGCAGCGGTCGGTTTTCCCACCTTGCGCCTGATTCGCTACGCGATCGGCGACTGGACGCTTGACGGGATCGCTCCCGGAAAGTGGTCGAATCAGAACGCATAAACCCTGTATTTAATAGGGGTAGAAGCCTGTCTGTCTGCCGTCAGGCGCTGTCTGCGTATCCCCGATATTTTGTCAGGTCATTGGTCCAAACCCGCGTTTTCAGGCATTCCGGGCATTGGCATGGTTGTTGCGACATCTTCTGGCGATTCCCGACGATATGGGAACGAACTGACAGGAGGTTATATGAAGCCGGTTTGGGCAGTGGTTGTTTTTGTTTTTATGTATGGCCTGTTTTCCATGAAAAGCCAGGCGGCGGAAGTGGTGCAGGCTACCGATAAATCTTTCTCCGGAAATGCGTCCCGCTGGAATTTGTTCTATCCGGGCGAGTAGATGCGACAAATTCTGCATTCGGCAATTATTCCGAAGCCTTTCCAATCGCGCCGCGGGTGAATCGGCCGGGGATGGAGCCTTCGATGCGCCTCCTGCGGGAAGGCACCCGGTTTCCGGATGAGGCTTCCCGTCACAACTCTTCTTCCACCCATCGCAATCCGTATGGCGACAGGCTGGCCAGCCTGCTTGTTGCGTAAACGTTGCTGCGATAAACCCGCTTCTTCCAATGCAGGCGCGCGGGTTATAATGCGCGCCTTTCAAATCCTGGAGCGGGTTATGCCCATCTACGAATATCGATGCAGCAATTGCGGTTCGCAAAAAGACGTAATGCAGAAGTTGAGCGATGCACCACTGACCAAATGCCCTGAATGCGGCCAGGAAACGTTCGCCAAGCAGCTCAGCGCGGCGGGTTTCCAACTCAAGGGGAACGGTTACTACGCGACCGATTTCAAGAACAAACCAAGTCAGTGCGAACCGTCTGCCTGCGCCAGTTGCCCGGCTGCCGGAACCCATTCGTGAAAAAATACCTGCTGACCGGCTTGTTGGTGTGGGTACCGCTGGGCATCACCCTGTGGGTATTGAACCTCATCATCGGCACGTTGGACAGGACGCTGACCCTGTTGCCGACGCACTGGCATCCGGACGAACTGCTTGGAATCCACATACCGGGACTGGGCGTCATCCTGACGGCGGTTGTGGTGCTGGGTACGGGATTGATGGTGCGCAACGTGTTCGGCCAGCGATTGCTCGCCTATTGGGACGGCATGCTGCGCCGCATCCCCTTCGTCAATGCCATTTATAACAGCGTCAAGCAGGTCAGCGACACCTTGCTGTCGGACAGCGGTCATGCCTTTCGCAAGGTGTTGCTGGTGCGCTATCCGCATCCCGATGCATGGTCGCTGGCGTTCCTGACCAGCGTTCCGGCCGAAGTGACGCGCAGGTTGGAAGGCGACGAATACGTTGGCGTGTTCGTCCCGACCACCCCCAGCCCGGTGAACGGTTTTTATTTCTACGTCAAAAAATCCGAAACTGTCGAGCTGGATATCAGCGTGGATGCGGCATTCAAGGCTATCGTCTCGATGGGCGTGGTAATCACGCCGGAAGCGATCGACCAGCTGGCACCCGGCAAGTAATTTTCCCTCTTTATCTCGATCCATCTGAACTGAATCACTATGCGAACACATTACTGCGGACAACTTAACGCTACCAACCTCGGCCAGACCGTCACCCTGTGCGGCTGGGCGCATCGCCGCCGCGACCACGGCGGGGTGATCTTCATCGACCTGCGCGACCGCGAAGGCCTGGCGCAAGTGGTGTGCGATCCCGATCGCGCCGACATGTTCAAGATCGCCGAATCGGTGCGCAACGAATTCGTGCTGAAAGTCACCGGCCGCGTGCGTCGCCGTCCCGAAGGCACCGAGAACAAGAACATCCCCAGCGGCGAGATCGAGCTGCTGTGTCACGAGATCGAAGTGCTGAACGTCTCGGTCACACCGCCGTTCCAGCTCGACGACGAGAACCTGTCCGAGAACGTGCGCCTGACCCACCGCGTGATCGACCTGCGCCGTCCGCAGATGCAGCACAACATGATGCTGCGCTACAAGACCGCGCGCGCGTTCCGCCGCTTCCTCGACGACAACGGCTTCATCGACATCGAGACGCCGATGCTGACCAAGTCCACGCCGGAAGGCGCGCGCGACTACCTGGTGCCGTCGCGCGTGCATGCGGGCGAGTTCTTTGCCCTGCCGCAGTCGCCGCAGTTGTTCAAGCAGATGCTGATGGTGGCGGGCTACGACCGTTATTACCAGCTCACCAAATGCTTCCGCGACGAAGACCTGCGCGCCGACCGCCAGCCCGAATTCACCCAGGTCGATGTCGAGACATCCTTCATGACCGAAGAACAGATCATGACGATGATGGAAGAGATGATCCGCGTCGTGTTCAAGGAAGTGCTGAATGTCGTATTGCCCAACCCGTTTCCGCGTATCGGCTATGCCGAGGCGATGAACCGTTTCGGCTCCGACAAGCCGGACATGCGTGTGACGCTGGAGATCACCGACGTGACCGACGCGGTGAAGGATGTGGCGTTCAAGGTGTTTGCCGGGGTGGCCAATTCCGACACCGGCCGCGTGGCGGCTTTGCGCGTGCCAAACGGCGGCGCGTTCTCGCGCGGCGAGATCGACGACTACACCAAGTTCGTGAGCATCTACGGTGCCAAGGGCCTGGCCTACATCAAGGTCAACGATGTTACGCAATTGAACGAGACCGGCCTGCAATCGCCCATCGTCAAAAACCTGCATGCAACGGCACTGAAGACCATCATCGAACGCACGGGCGCGCAGAACGGCGACATCGTCTTCTTCGGCGCGGACAAGACCAAGATCGTCAACGATGCGCTCGGTGCATTGCGCAGCAAGATCGGCCACGAGAAGGGCTACACCAACGGCAAGGCCTGGGAGCCGATCTGGGTGGTGGACTTCCCGATGTTCGAATACGACGACGAAGCCAAACGCTGGAACGCCTGCCACCACCCGTTCACCGCGCCCAAGGACGAACATCTGCAATTCCTCGAAACCGATCCCGGCAAGTGCCTGGCCAAGGCATACGACCTCGCCCTCAACGGTTGGGAGATCGGCGGCGGTTCCGTTCGTATCCACAAGGAAGCCGTGCAGAGCCAGGTGTTCCGCGCGCTCAACATCGGCGCGGAAGAAGCCCGGCTCAAGTTCGGCTTCCTGCTCGATGCGCTGCAATACGGCGCGCCGCCGCACGGCGGCCTGGCCTTCGGCCTGGACCGCATCGTCACCATGATGACCGGTGCCGAATCCATCCGCGACGTAATCGCCTTCCCCAAGACCCAGCGCGCGCAGTGTCTGCTGACCCAGGCGCCGAGTCCGGTGGACGAGAAGCAATTGCGCGAGCTGCACATCCGTCTGCGCCAGCCCGCGCCGGCCGAGCCAGCCAAGGAATAAGATGCGGCGCGGGGTGCGAGCACGGTGGTGGCTGCTGGTTGGCTTGCTGCTGTGCCTGCCGCTGGTGCAGGCGCGCGACGGTTATTCCGGCACTGACACCTCCATCGCGGTCATTGCCGTTTCCAGTCTACCGACCGAGGCGCGCGACACCTTGCAGCTCATCAAGCAAGGGGGGCCGTTTCCCTTTCCGCGCGATGGCGTTGTGTTCGGCAACTATGAACGCATCCTGCCGCAACAGGCGCGCGGTTATTACCACGAATACACGGTGAAGACGCCGGGCGTGCGCCATCGCGGAGCCCGGCGCATCGTATGCGGCATCGTACCCGCAAGGGGTAGGCCGATGGGTTCACCCGCAAAGGGTACGCCGCCAGACACTCGCCCTCCGGGCGGTCCTGGCGCAGCCCCGCTGCTGCGCAGCGACCCATTCGCACTCCCGGAGTGTTACTACAGCGACGATCATTACCGGTCATTCAGGCGCATCAGGGAGGAACTCCGATGAAGGACTACCGCCACCTTCTTCAGAACGCGAGCGAGTCGGGCGTGTATCGCCTGAATTGCCCGGTGGAGGATTTGCGCGACTCGGTGGAGAGCAGCGGGTTCCTTTTGTTTGACGCAGACATTACGGATGCACAAGGCAAAGGCGAGGTGCTGGCTGTGCTGGCGCGGACGATCCAGGCGCCGGAATGGTTCGGACACAATTGGGATGCGCTGGCCGACGCGCTGGGCGATCTTTCCTGGAAAGAAGCGCCCGGCTACGTGCTGCTGCTGAAAGGTGCGAAGTTCGCTCCGGACGATTACGAAACGCTGAACAGCATTCTCAAGGCGACCGTGTCGTTCTGGAAATTGCAGGGTAAGGCATTCTGGGTGTTTTTCGCGTAATGTCGTCAAACAAACAGCCGATCTCCGCGCTCGTCGTCATTTACACTCCCGCGCTCGATGTGCTGCTGCTGGAACGTGCGGATTTTCCGGGCTACTGGCAATCGGTGACGGGCAGCCGGAATGGCGAGGAAACCCTGCGCGAAACGGCGATCCGCGAAGTGGGTGAGGAAACCGGGCTGGATGCGTCGCGTTACGAATTGAGCGATTGGCAGCAGCAGAACGTGTACGAGATCTATCGGCAGTGGCGGCATCGCTATCCGCCGGGCACCACGCACAACACCGAGCAGGTGTTCGGCCTGCAACTCCCGCAACCCGTCGCAGTCCAACTTTCGCCGCGCGAGCATTTGAGTTACCTGTGGCTGCCGTGGAACGTGGCAGCCGACAAAGTCTTCTCGCCGAGCAACCGTGCGGCGATACTGCAATTACCGGAACGCATCCATCATGGCTGACAACATCATTTCCATCGCTTATGACCACCCCGATGCCGAGCGCCACACGTGCAGCACGGCACATGCCTGGGCGAAGAAACCGCGCGAGCCGGAAGCTGGCGAAAAAGCCGAACTGATTGAACGCATCAAGCGTCTGCTGAAAGAGCAGGATGCCGTGCTGGTGGCGCATTATTACGTCAACGCAGACTTGCAGGACCTGGCGGAAGCGACCGGCGGCATCGTTTCCGATTCGCTCGACATGGCCAACTTCGGCCACCAGCATCCGGCCAAGACCATCGTGGTGGCGGGCGTGCGCTTCATGGGCGAGACGGCCAAAATCCTGAATCCTGAAAAGCGCGTGCTGATGCCCGATCTGGAAGCGGAATGCTCGCTTGATCTCGGCTGCCCGATAGATGAGTTCGTCCCGTTCTGCGATGCCAATCCGGATCGCGTCGTGGTGGTGTATGCCAACACCAGCGCGGCGGTGAAAGCGCGCGCCGACTGGATGGTGACCAGCTCCATTGCCTTGCCGGTAGTCAAACATCTCAAGGAACAGGGCAAGAAAATACTGTGGGCGCCGGACCGCCACCTCGGCAACTACGTGCAGGAACAGTCCGGCGCCGACATGCTGCTGTGGCAGGGCTCGTGCATCGTGCATGACGAATACAAGGCCAGGGAGTTGCAGGAACTCAAGGCGCAGCATCCCGGCGCGCTGGTGCTGGTGCACCCGGAATCGCCGCGCGCCGTCATCAAACTCGCCGATGCGGTCGGCTCCACAACGCAACTCATCAAGGCCGCGCAGAATTCGGCCGCCAGGGAATTCATCGTCGCCACCGACAACGGCATCCTGCACAAAATGCGCACCCTGTGCCCGGACAAGGTCTTCCTCGAAGCGCCCACTGCCGGGCACGGTGCTACCTGCACCAGCTGCAGCCACTGCCCGTGGATGGCGATGAACGGCCTGATCAACCTGGCCGAGGTGCTGGAAAAGGGCAACAACGAGATACATGTCGATCCGGCCATCATTCCGCGCGCGGTGCTGCCGATCCGGCGCATGCTGGATTTCGCCAGGCAGATCAACCTGCCGACGCGCGGTATTGGTAATGCCTGATCAGTAACGGGGGGGGCATTGCGCACGCCCCGGCACTGATTAGGTAGAATGCCAAGCCATGACCCCCCTCAAGATCGCCACCTACAACATCCACAAGGGTTTCTCCCAATTCAACCAACGGCTGGTGCTGCATGATCTGCGCGAACGTCTGCGCGAACTGGATGCCGATATCGTCTTCCTGCAGGAGGTGCAGGGCGAACATTTGCGCCATCCGCAGCGCCATACCGATTATCCGACCGTGCCGCAGCACGAATTCCTGGCCGACGAGTTCTGGGCGCACCATGCCTACGGGATGAATGCGGTATACGACGAGGGGCATCACGGCAATGCCATCCTCAGCCGCTTCCCCATCGTGCAGACGCTGAACAAGGATGTCTCGGCGCACCGCTTCGAGAGTCGCGGTCTGCTGCATTGCGAGGTGGAGATCGGGGGGCAGAAGGTGGATTGCCTGTGCGCGCATTTCGGGCTGTTCGCCAAGGGGCGCAGGATGCAGAAGCGCGCCCTGATCGAGTATGTGCGCAGTGCGATCCCCGACGACGAGCCGCTGATCATCGCGGGCGATTTCAACGACTGGCGCGACCAGTTGAGCCCGGTGCTGGCGCGAGAGTTGGGTGTGCGCGACGTGTTCGATGTGCAAGACGGCAAGCCCGCGCGCAGTTATCCTTCCAGGGTACCGATCTTCCGGCTGGATCGCATCTACGTGCGCGGCTTCAGCGTGCAACACTGCGATGTGCATATCGGCGGCAAATGGTTGCGCCTGTCCGACCACGCTGCGCTTTCGGCACAACTGAAGAAAATATGAATCGCACCCATTCGGTTTCGGGCAATGAACTGACCCTGCTTCAGAACGGCGCCATCTTCTTTCCGCAACTGTGCGCGGATATCCATGCCGCGCGGCACTCCGTTTATCTGGAGACCTATATCTTTGCGGCCGACGAAACCGGACTGATGGTTGCGGAGGCCTTGCGTTATGCCGCCGGGAGAGGCGTGACGGTAAGGGTGCTGCTGGATGGCTTCGGTTCGGCGGAATTGCCGCGGGAATTTGTGGACGACCTGCGCGCCGCCGGAGTGGAGGTGCAATGGTTCAGGCCGGAGATTTCCCCTTTCACCCTGCGCCGCAACCGGATGCGCCGCTTGCGCCGCATGCATCGCAAGATGGCGGCGATAGACGGTGCGGTGGCTTTTGTCGGGGGCATCAACATCATCAACGACATCCCGGCGAAGCTGGATTTCGATGCGCCGCGGATGGATTTCGCAGTTCGGATAAAAGGCAGGCTGGTGGACGAAGTGCAGGCAGCGATGCAACGCTTGTGGGCGACGGTCTCCTGGGCGGCTTTCCGCAAGCGCGTCAAAACGGATGGATGGCGTTTGTACCGCATCAAACCGCACCCCGATTCGATGGTGCAACTGGTGCTGCGCGACAACGTGCGGCATCGGCGCGATATCGAGCGTGCCTATCTCAAGGCGATCGCCGGGGCAAAGCGCGAAGTCATCGTTGCCAACGCCTATTTCCTGCCCGGGCGGCTGTTCCGCCGCGCGCTGGTGCATGCGGCGCGGCGCGGAGTGCGCGTGGTGTTGCTGCTGCAAGGCAAGGTGGAGTACCGCCTGCAGCACTACGCGACGCTGGCGCTGTACGGACGCCTGCTGGCGGCGGGCGTGGAGATATACGAATACCATGCCAGCTTTTTGCATGCCAAGGTCGCGGTCGCCGATGGCGAGTGGGCGACAGTGGGGTCGTTCAACATCGATCCGTTCAGTTTGCTGCTGGCGCGCGAAGCAAATCTGGTTGTGCATGACAACGATTTTGCCGGGGCGTTGCGCGCAAGCCTGCTGCACAGCATCGAGCTCCATGGGCGGCGCATCACGCTTTCCCGTGCCAACCCGTTCACCGGCATCATGGCTCGTATCAGCTACGCGCTGATACGCTTCATCATCGGCGTGCTGGGCATTTCCAAGAGGCACTAGCCTACCGAATTGACACTCTGGTGCGCCGCGCGGAGAATCTGCCAGGGGACAAGTTGCGCGACGAGCAAACGCACGCAGAGAAATGGGGGAGCGATGAGCAACAAGGCGACGCCGCAACACCGGAACGCGGGCATGAGCAAAGAGGCGATCGAGGTTTCGCTCGGCGATCACCTGGTGTACACCAGCAGCAAATACCACACCGATGCCACTACGCACGACTGGTTCCAGATCATGGCGCTAACCGTGCGCGACCGCTTGGTCGAGCGCTGGATGGAGACCATGCAGCGCTATTACGACCAGGACGCGAAGCGCACTTACTATCTCTCGCTGGAATTCCTGATGGGGCGTACGCTCAGCAATGCGATGCTCAACCTGGAGATGGACGAGCAATGCAAAACGGCCCTGTACGAACTGGGCCAGGAATTCGAACAGGTCGCGGAAATCGAGGCCGATGCCGCGCTGGGCAACGGCGGCCTGGGACGGCTGGCCGCCTGCTTTCTCGATTCCATGGCGACGATCAACCTGCCTTGCTACGGCTATGGCATTCGCTACGAATATGGCATGTTCCGCCAGAGCATAGAAAACGGAATCCAGACGGAGCACCCCGACAACTGGTTGCGTTACGGCAATCCGTGGGAGTTCCCGCGGCCCGAGCTGTTGTATCCGGTGAAGTTTTTCGGCCACGTGGTGGAATACAAGCATGAAAACGGTTTGCTGCGCCACCACTGGGTGGACACCGACGACGTGATGGCCATGGCCTACGATACGCCGGTTCCCGGTTACGGCGGCAAGACGGTCAACAACATGCGGCTGTGGGCGGCGAAATCTTCGCGCGATTTCGATTTGCGCTATTTCAATCAGGGCGACTACATTCAGGCGGTCGCCGACAAGAACGAATCCGAGAACCTGTCCAAGGTTTTGTACCCGAACGACACTACCGCGATGGGCCGCGAATTGCGCCTGAAGCAACAGTATTTCTTTGTCAGCGCATCGCTGCAGGACATGCTGTTCCGCTACAAGAAAAACCATGCGAGCTGGGCGCAACTGCCGGACAAGCTTGCAGTGCAACTGAACGATACGCATCCGTCCATCGCCATTGCCGAGATGGTGCGCCTGATGGTGGATGTCCATCACCAGACCTGGGACGAGGCATGGAGCCTGACCACGCGGATATTTTCCTACACCAACCATACGCTGATGCCGGAGGCGCTGGAAACGTGGCCGGTGGCGATGTTCGAAAGCATGCTGCCGCGCCACTTGCAGATCATCTATGAAATCAACCACCGTTTTTTGCAGCAGGTGATGCACCAGTTTCCCGGCGACGGCGAATTGCTGCAGCGGCTGTCCATCATCGACGAGCGCGGCGAACGCCGCGTGCGCATGTCGCATCTCGCCATCGTCGGCAGCCATGCGGTGAACGGCGTCGCCGCGCTGCACACGGAATTGATGAAGCGCACCATTTTTGCCGACTTCGAACGTGTCATGCCGGGCAAGATAATCAACATTACCAACGGCGTGACTCAGCGCCGCTGGCTGAACCAGGCCAATCCCGGATTGGCCGGGCTGATTTCGGGGCGGATTGGCAAGGAGTGGCTGACCGATCTCGGCCAGTTGCAGAAACTTCGCGCTTATGTCGACGATGAGGCTTTCCAGCAGCAGTTCCGTGCCGTCAAGCAAGCCAACAAAACGCATCTCGTCGAATTGATTCGCAAGCGGCTGTGCATCGAGGTCGATCCGAATTCCCTGTTCGATATCCAGATCAAGCGCATCCACGAATACAAGCGGCAATTGCTCAACGTGCTGCACGTCATCACGCTCTATAACCGCATTCGTTCCGGCACGCATCCCGACATGGTGCCGCGCACGGTCATCGTCGCGGGCAAGGCAGCTCCCGGTTATGCGATGGCCAAGCTCATCATCCGGCTCATCAACGACGTTGCCGATATCGTCAACAACGATTATCAGGTCGGCGGCAAGCTGAAGCTGGTATTTATCCCCAATTACGATGTTTCCAATGCCGAACGCATCGTGCCGGCGGCCGACCTGTCCGAGCAGATTTCCACCGCCGGGACGGAGGCGTCCGGCACCGGCAACATGAAGTTGGCGCTGAACGGTGCGCTCACCATCGGCACGCTGGACGGTGCGAATATCGAGATACGCGATGAAGTGGGTGCGGAGAATTTCTTCCTGTTCGGTTTGACCACCGATGAAGTCCAGGCCGTGCGCCGTCAAGGCTACGACCCGCTCGGCTATTACCGGGGCAATGCCGATCTTAAGCAGGCTGTCGACATGATCGCGTCCGGATATTTCTGCCCCGACGAGGCGGCGCGTTATCAGGATATCGTCGATGCCCTGCTCAAGCAGGGCGACAATTATCTGGTCTTGGCGGACTACGCCTCCTATGTCGCCTGCCAGGACAAGGTGGGCGAGTTGTATCGCCAGCCGCAGGAGTGGACGAAGCGCGCCATCCTCAATGTCGCGGGGATGGGCAAGTTTTCCAGCGACCGCTCCATCCGCGAATATGCAGAACGAGTTTGGCACGTTGCGCCGATCGAAATGCAACCCGACCAACAGTCGCACTAGATTGCCCCCGATGAATACAGTCATTGCCGGCGATATCGGAGCAACCAAGACGCGATTGGCGATCGCTGAAGTAGTCGATGCACAAGTGAAAATCAGGCGGGAAGCCAGCTATCCGAGCCGCAACTTTGCCACCTTCGAAGCACTCCTGGCGGATTTCTTGATTGGGGAGCAAGTGCCGGCCCAAGCGGCGTTCGGTATTGCCGGGCCGGTTATCGGCGGTGCGGTGCGCACAACCAACCTGCCCTGGTTTATCGAGGCTGAAGCCTTGCGTCAACGCTTCGGTTTCAAGACCTGCGCTTTGCTCAACGATCTGGAAGCAATTGCCCACGGGCTTCCTGCGCTGGAGCCGGATGATTTGCTGGCTTTGCAGGCAGGCGGGCAGGAAGCGCGCGGCAATGCCGCCATCATCGCCGCCGGAACCGGTTTGGGCGAAGCGGGCATGTATTGGGACGGGCAACGGCATCATCCCTATGCAACCGAGGGCGGACACGCCAGCTTCAGTCCGCAGTCGGAGTTGGAGACCGCATTGCTGCGGCACCTGCAATTGCGTTACGGCCATGTCAGTTGGGAACGCATCGTCTCCGGCATGGGGCTGGTCGATTTGCACGATTTTTTGCGCGCCCACCGCAAAGCCGTCTTGCCGCACAGACTGGCGGAGGAGATGCGCGAAGGCGATGCGGCTGCGGTCATTTCCCGGGAGGCGCTCGGCGGCAGCGACGATATTTGCATCGAGACGCTGGACATATTCGTGCAACTGTACGGTGCCGAGGCGGGCAACCTTGCGTTGAAGACCATGAGCCGCGGTGGATTGTATGTGGGCGGGGGCATCGCGCCGAAAATATTGCCGCTGCTGCAACGCGGTAACTTCATGCAGGCTTTTCTGAACAAAGGGCGCATGCGTCCCCTGCTGGAGGCGATGCCGGTGCGCCTGATCCTGGATGACCGGGTTGCGCTGTACGGCCCGGCGTTGTGCGCAATCTCCTGATCTGCTGGATTTGGCATTGTTGACGTGCCGACAATGTGGCACGATGTGCGCCGGACTGAACAGCCGAATGCGATTCGTTGCGGAGAACAGCGCATCGCAACGACCATAATAAGGATGGCGATGAGGAAAACCCTCGAGAACTTCAAGCAACTGACGTTGGGCAGACTTCTGGTCCTGATTTCTTTCATGGCGGCGCTGATCGCCTCGCTGCTGATCTACACCATGTCGGAGACGATACGCACGCGTGCCATCCATGAATTGGCGCGCGAAGATGCGCAGCAAACCTCCAAGCTGGTGTTCCAGAGTCTTTATTCGGCCATGCGCAAGGGCTGGAGCAAGCAGGAAATCAACGAATCCATCCAGCGGCTAAACGAGAACTTTCCCGAGCTGAAAATCCAGGTCTATCGCGGCGAAATTGTCACCCGGCAATTCGGCGCGATGGAGGGAGAGGAGGGCGCCATCCACAAAGACGCGGAGTTGGCGCAGGCGTTGCTGTACGGCAAGGATGCAATGACCTTTCCCGACGAAGAGTCCATTCGCTATCTTTTTCCGGTCATTGCCCGGCAAGAGTGCCTGGTCTGCCACACGCAGTCGCATGTGGGAGCGGTGCACGGGGTGATCGACATCGCGTACCCGATCCGCGACCTGAAGGTGTCTTTCAGCGTGGTGATCAATACCATCGTCGGCTACACCCTGGTGGTGATCGCGATCGTGTTCATCATCCTTTACCTGAAATTGCGCTATCTGGTGGCACAGCCCATCGCCAATCTGGTGGGGGTGATGCGCAGCGTGACGCTCGACATGGATATGAGCCGTCGCGTCAAAGGAACCTCCTGGCTGCTGGAAATCAAGCATCTGGCGGAGTATTTCAACCACCTGCTGCAGACCGTGCAGGAATATAACGCCAAGCTGGAAGAGCTTTCCATTCGCGATCCGCTGACCGGGCTGTACAACCGCCGTAAGTTCCATGAGTTTTTGAAATACGAGATTATTCGCGCCGAGCGGCATCAGCACGGTTTCGCGGTAATCATGATCGACCTGGACAACTTCAAGTACATCAACGACACCTTCGGCCATCCCATCGGCGACATGGTGCTAAAGGAACTGACTGCAATGCTGGGCGAAGGGTTGCGTCGCGGCGATGTATTGGCACGCCTGGGCGGCGACGAGTTCGCGCTGATCCTGCCGGAGACTCCGGCGAAAAACGGATTGCTGGTGGCGAATAAATTGCACCAGACGCTGGTCGGGCGCGAGTTCGAATTGCCGGTCGGCAAAGTTCGCACGACCGCGAGTTTCAGCATGGTCACCTATCCCGAGGACGGCAAGACCGAGGAAGAGCTCTATTCGGCGATGGATGTCGTGTTGTACAAGGCCAAGATGCTCGGCAAGAACCAGGTGATGACGGCGGAGTCAGAAGCGGATCGCAGCATGATGGCGATCTTCAAGCAGGGCGATTTCCTGCGCAATGCCTTGCGCGAGGATCGCGTCGAGGCTTTCCTGCAACCTATCGTCGAACTGAAGAGCCGCACGGTGGCAGCCTATGAGGTTCTGGTGCGGATTCGCGATGGCGAGACGATTATCCCGGCGGGCGATTTCATCGAAGTCGCCGAAGAGTTGGGCATGGCGCAAGAGCTCGATCAAGAGGTGTTCCGCAAAGGTCTGGCGCATTATGCGATGATCGGCAAAAAGCATCCGCAGGCCAAGTTGTTCTTCAACCTGTTCCCGCGCAGTTTCAACGATATCGAATGGGTGCGCGGAATTCCCGATCTGGTGCGCCGCGCGGGCGTACCGTGCGAGAAGATCGTACTGGAGATCACCGAGCGCGAAGCCCTGCCCAACCTGACGCAGGTGCGCGCGGTGATCGAGGAGTTGCGCGAGAGCAAGATCGCGGTGGCGCTGGACGATTTCGGCAGCGGCTTCTCATCTTTCCTTTACCTGAAATACCTGCAAATCGATTACGTCAAGATCGAGGGCAGTTTTGTGCGCCAGGTGGTTGCCGACGAACGCGACCGCGTCATGGTCGCGCACATCAACGGCATGGCGCACGAGTTTGGCCTGAAGACGGTGGCCGAGTTTGTCGAGGACGAGATGACGGCGAAAATGCTCACCGAGATGGGCGTGGATTACGCCCAGGGTTACCACTTCGGACACCCCGCCCGCCCGGAATAATGCACGGCCAAGGTGCGCCGTGCGCCAACCGGGTGCGCTTTACGTTGCAGGCGCGGTGTTGCGCAAATTCACTATTCTTTATGAATCAACGCCAAGCATGATTGGCATGGCGCTTGCTGAATAAACTGCGAGAGCGGTTCTGGATCCCTCCCCCTTCCTCCCGCTTTCCTGTTTCTCCTCTGTTTCGGGCATCCTCGCGGATGCCCGTTTTTTCAGGGGGAAAGGACTGGTAGGCAACCGCTATAATGCGAGCCGTCATAAATACTGATGCCCAGATGAGACACTATTCGCACACTCCTTCCGCCGAAACCCGTACCGATTGGCGTGTCATTCGCAGTTTGCTGCCCTATTTAATGGAGTTCAAAGTCCGCGTGGTCGCGGTGATCGTGCTTTTGGTGCTGGCCAAGCTTACCAACGTGGCCGTGCCGCTGGTGCTCAAGGAGATCGTGGATGCGATGAGCAAGCCGCAGGCGATGCTCACCATCCCGGTGTTTCTGGTCATCGGCTACGGACTGCTGCGCTTGTTCAGCACGCTGTTCGGGGAAATTCGCGACGCGCTGTTCGCCAAGGTGACGCAGCGCGCCATCCGCCGCGTGGCATTGCAGGTTTTCGAGCATTTGCACAGCCTGAGCCTGCGTTTCCATCTGGAGCGGCAGACCGGCGGTGTGTCGCGCGATATCGAGCGCGGCACGCGCGGCATCAGCTTTTTGCTCACCTTTCTCTTGTTCAACATCCTGCCGACGCTGCTGGAGATCGGGTTGGTTGCGGCGATCCTGTTCGCCAAATACGACCCGTGGTTTGCCATCATCACCTTTTCCACGCTGGTGCTTTATATCGCGTTCACGCTGATCGTCACCGAATGGCGCATGGTGTTCCGCCGTACCATGAACGAAATGGATTCCAAGGCGAATACGCGGGCCATCGACAGCCTGATCAATTACGAGACGGTGAAGTATTTCGGCAACGAGCGTTACGAAGTGCAACGCTACGACGAGCAGATGCAGCGCTGGGAAGTCTCGGCGGTGCGCAACCAGACCTCGCTGGCGACGCTCAACGCCGGGCAGAGCATCATCATCGCCATCGGCGTGACCCTGCTCATGCTGTTGGCGGCGGACGGGGTGGTGAAGGGCTCGATGACCATCGGCGACCTGGTGCTGGTCAACGTGTTCATGCTGCAGCTTTATATGCCGCTGCATTTCCTCGGCTTCGTCTACCGCGAAATCAAGAACGCGCTGGCCGACATGGAGAAAATGTTCCGTCTGCTGGATGAAAGCCGCGAGGTGCAGGACGCGCCGGGCGCGCTTCCGCTCGAATTGAACGGCGCAGCAGTGCGGCCGCGACACGGTGCAACGGAACCGACGGGTGCGGCGTCGGGCGTGCGCTTTGAAAACGTAAGGTTTTCCTATGATCCGGCACGCGAGATATTGCATGAGGTGAGCTTCGACATTCCCTCCGGGCACACGGTGGCGGTGGTGGGGGCAAGCGGGGCAGGCAAATCCACTTTGTCGCGGCTGTTGTTTCGTTTCTACGACGTGAATGCGGGCAGCATCTCCATCGACGGACAGGATATACGCTCGGTCACGCAGGCCAGCCTGCGCGCGGCCATCGGCATCGTGCCGCAGGATACGGTGCTGTTCAACGACACCATCTACTACAACATCGCCTACGGCCGCCCCAATGCCACGCATGAGGAGGTGATTGCGGCGGCACAGTCCGCGCACATCCATACGTTCATCGAATCATTGCCGCAAGGGTACGACTCGATGGTGGGCGAGCGCGGTCTGAAGCTTTCCGGCGGCGAGAAGCAGCGCGTCGCCATCGCCCGCGCCATCCTGAAAAATCCGGCGATCCTGATTTTCGACGAGGCGACCTCGGCACTGGATTCCAAGTCAGAGAAAGCCATCCAGGACGAGTTGCGCAACATTGCGCAAAACCGCACCACGCTGGTTATCGCGCACCGTCTGTCGACTATCGTCGACGCTCATCAGATTCTCGTCATGGACAAAGGCCGCATTCTCGAACGCGGAACCCACCGCAACTTGTTGGAAAAACAGGGGATTTACTCTCAAATGTGGGCTTTGCAACAGCAGGAAGAGCATTAGCGATATTTGCCACTCGCCTTGATTTATTTGATTTTTATAAGGTATCCTGCGCCGCGTCAGTCAGGGAATCGTTTCAAAGGGGAAATATGCGCAAGGTAATTCTGATTCTGTCGTTGTTAAGCCATGTCGTATTGGCTCACGCGGCGACCGAAGGAAACGCGGCTGTGCCGGTGCGGGACGACGAGTTCGTCACTTCCATCCTGCAAAAAACATCCATGCCCAAGTTGGGATCCGCCTTTGCGGTGATCTACGACGAGCAAGGCCAGCGTCCGCTTTATACAAAAAATGCCGAAACGGTCGTTCCCATTGCCTCCATCACCAAGTTAATGACGGCGATGGTGATCCTGGATGCCAATCTTCCCCTGGACGAACCGATCAGCATCGAAGCGGAAGATCGCGACCACCTGAAAGGAACGCGTTCACGCATGAGCAACGGCATGATGCTGACTCGCGGCGAGTTGCTCAAGCTGGCTTTGATGGCATCGGAGAACCGTGCCGCCGCGGCCCTGGCGCGGACCTATCCCGGCGGCACCCAGGTTGTGCTGGCGATGATGAACGCCAAGGCGCGGGAACTGGGGATGGACTCAACCCGCTTTTTCGACCCGACCGGCCTGCACAGCGAGAATGTCTCGACCGCGCAGGATCTGGTCAAGATGGTGATGGCTGCGCAGAGCTATGATTTGATCCAGCAGTATTCGACGTCGAGTTCGCACATCGTGAATGTGGATGGCCGTCGTACCCTGCGTTTCGTTAACACCAATCCGCTGGTGCGCAATTCGTCGTGGGACATCGGCCTGAGCAAAACCGGCTATATCAGCGAGGCGGGGCGTTGTTTGGTGATGCAGGCGAAGATACTGCAGCGCCCGGTGATCATCGTGTTGCTGGATTCATGGGGCAAGCGCACCCGGGTCGGAGATGCCGTCCGTGTCAAGAACTGGATGGAAAACGCCGCCGCCAGATCTGCGCGCACAGTGAGGCGTTACTAGTTTTTTTCTGTTAGTCAAAGAAGGGGGCCGCGGGCCCCCTTTTCTTTTGCCTGCTTCAACGGCGCGGCGGACGCAGTGCGATGACTACAACCGCGACCAGCACGGCGAGGATGATAAGTTCAAGGAACATATGATGTCCGGTAGCGAGCGGCAGGGTGAATTTGTTGTTTCATGCTAGCACGAATGCCTTCGGCGGATGGATTGCGTCCATGGGGTTGCGTCTTTTGTAATATTTCCATAATATTGGAAATGTAAAATCGATTTAAGAGGTAAGAATGAAGATCGAGTTGGCGGTGGAGGCACTGGCGGCACTGGCACAGGAATCGCGTTTATCGATTTTTCGTTTGCTGGTGCAAGCAGGCAAAGCGGGCATAGCGGCGGGGGTGTTGGGGGAGCAGTTGGGTATTCCTCCGGCCACGTTGTCGTTCCATTTGAAGACGCTGAGCCATGCCAAATTGATCAAGCCGCGCACCGAGGGGCGCTTTGTGATCTATAGCGCCAATTTTGCCGAAATGGACAGGCTGATTGAATACTTGACCGAGCACTGCTGTGCGGGCGATGCGTCGCAATGTACCAGCGCGAAAAATGTCGATAACAGGAATGGAAATCCAAAATGAGTGAAAAGCAATACAACGTACTGGTGTTATGTACCGGCAATTCCGCGCGCAGCATTCTGGGCGAAGTGCTGTTCAACAGCCTGGGGAAGGGTAAATTCAAAGCCTGGAGCGCGGGTAGCCATCCCGCCGGGCAAGTCAATCCGGGCGCGCTGGAATGGCTGCAGGCGCAGGGCTATGGCACCGACGGCTTGCGCAGCAAAAGCTGGGATGAATTCGCCACTCCGGGCGCGCCGGAATTCGATTTCATCTTCACCGTATGCGACAACGCAGCGGGCGAAGCCTGCCCGGTGTGGCCGGGCAAGCCCGCCACGGCACATTGGGGCATTCCCGATCCGGCGCATGTCGAGGGCGATGAAGCCAGACGCGCAGCCTTCAAGCGGGCAGCCGAGCAATTGGCGCGGCGCATCCAGTTGTTCTTGAGCTTGCCTATCGAAAAACTGGACAAACTCACCCTGAAAGAGAAACTCGCCGAGATCGGGCGTATCAAGGACTGAAGCCATGAGCATCTTCGAACGCTATCTGACCGTCTGGGTCTTCCTGTGCATCGTCGTCGGCGTGGTACTGGGGCAAATGATTCCTGCACCGTTCCACTGGCTGGGCGGATTGGAAATCGCCAAGGTCAACATCCCGGTCGGCCTGCTGATCTGGGTGATGATCATTCCCATGCTGTTGCGCATCGACTTCGGCGCATTGCACGAGGTGCGCCGACACTGGCGCGGCATCGGCGTCACGCTGTTCATCAACTGGGCGGTGAAACCGTTTTCGATGGCATTGCTGGGGTGGCTGTTTATCCGCCAGTTGTTTGCGCCGTACCTGCCCGCCGAACAACTCGACAGTTATATTGCAGGACTGGTGCTGCTCGCCGCCGCACCCTGCACCGCGATGGTGTTCGTGTGGAGCCGGTTGGTGAACGGCGAGCCGCTGTTCACGCTGAGCCAGGTCGCGCTCAACGACACCATCATGGTGTTCGCCTTCGCGCCGCTGGTGGCGCTGCTGCTCGGCCTGTCGGCCATCGTGGTGCCGTGGGACACGCTGCTGGTGTCGGTGGTGCTCTACATCGTGATCCCGGTGCTGCTGGCACAGATATGGCGCCGGTTGTTGTTGGCGCGCGGCGAAGAGGCGTTACAACGCACTTTGCATGCACTCAATCCCGTTTCGATATCCGCGCTGCTCCTGACTTTGATATTGCTGTTCGCCTTCCAGGGCAAAGCCATCGTCGAGCAGCCGCTCATCATCGCCATGCTGGCAGTGCCCATCACCATCCAGGTGTACTTCACCTCCGGCTTTGCCTATTGGCTCAACCGCCGCTTCGGCGAAGCACATTGTGTGGCCGGCCCGTCGGCCCTGATCGGCGCCTCCAATTTCTTCGAATTGGCTGTCGCCGCGGCGATAAGCCTGTTCGGTTTCGAATCGGGCGCGGCACTGGCCACCGTGGTCGGCGTATTGATCGAAGTGCCGGTGATGTTGAGCGTGGTGTATCTGGTGAAGCGCAGTGCGGGGTGGTATCAGGCGGGAATGCAGGACTAGGCTTTTGCGGCCAGGCTGTTCATCACCCGGTGCCAGCCCGCTTCAGCCCCGGCGCCAACTTCATCGAATACCGCTTGCAGTTGTTTCATCTGGGTGCCGGTGAGCTGTGCTTCCAGTTTGCTGCCGCTGGCGGTGAGCGAAAGCTGGCGCACGCGGTGGTCATGTTCGGCGGTATCCATTGCGATCAAATTCATTTCGATCAACTGGCGCAACGGCGCATTGAGTGCCTGCTTGCTGACGTTGAGCAGGGCAAGCAGCGTATTGACGGAAATATGCGGATTGCTGCCGACAAAGTAGAGGATGCGGTGGTGCACGCGCCCCAGTCCGCGCTGGTCCAGGATGCGGTCGGGTGGGGTGGTGAAGGCGCGGTAGCCGAAATAGAACTGTTCTATCGCCAGGCGCAATGCATCCTCGCGCGGCAGGGAGGTAGGCGTGTCGGCGGAAGGAGATTGGTCAACCATGTTGACATGATAGGCGAGGGGTCGCTAGACTGTCTATAGGTCAAGTTTATTGACGTTTATGGATGATCGATATGAGTCCCTTGTCTCAGTCAGAAAATGCGCGTTTTTCCAGCCGCACCCGGGATTTGCACGCCTCGCCGATCCGCGAGATTCTGTCGGTGGTGGACAGGCCCGGCATGATCTCGTTTGCGGGCGGCTTGCCTGCGGTCGACAGCTTTCCCCGGTTCGCACTGGAAGGAATGCCGCAGTCCGCACTGCAGTACGGTGCCAGCGAAGGCGAATGGGAACTGCGCCAACGGGTGGCAGAGGACTTGGCGCTGCGCGGATTGAAATGCTCCCCCGAGCAGGTATTGATCCTGTCCGGTTCGCAGCAGGGAATCGATCTGGTGGCCAAGTTGTTCATCGATCCCGGCACAACCGTGGCGGTGGAAGCACCGACTTACCTGGCGGCGTTGCAGGTATTTCGTTTTTTCGGTGCGCGCTTTTTGGAATTCGATGCGGATGCGCTGGATGCGCAAACCTGGCAACGCCAAAAACCGGCATTTGCCTACGCCATTCCCACCTTTCAAAATCCCAGCGGACGTTGCCTGGATGCGAGCCAGCGCGACGCGCTGGCTGCGGTTTGCGATGAGGTGCTCGTTCCGTTGTTCGAGGACGATCCATACCGGGATCTGGTGTACGATCCCTGCGAACGCACGCCAGTTTGCGCGCGCCTCGAACATGCGCCCTGGATCTATCAGGGATCGTTTTCGAAAAGCCTGGCGCCGGGTCTGCGTCTCGGTTATCTCGCCGCTTCCCCCGGGTTGTTGCCGTTTCTGACGCGGCTTAAGCAGGCTGCCGATTTGCACAGCAACCGCGTCAGCCAGTGGCTGGTGTTGCAGCAGTTGAACGACCCGGCATGCGAACAGCGCTTGCAGGAACTGGCAGGACGCTATCGCCGTCGCCGCGATGCCTTCGAGGCGGCGTTACGCCGCCACTTCGGCGATCTCGCCGGTTGGCAGACTCCGCCCGGCGGATTGTTCTTCTGGCTCAAGCTCAATCGTCGCGTGGACACGCGCTTGCTGCTGCCGCAAGCGATTGAAAACGGCATCGCTTTCATGCCCGGCGAACCCTTTTATCCGGTAATGATGGAGGGCTGCGGTCAATTGCGCCTCAACTTCAGCCATGCCGACGAGGCCCAGGCCGAGTCAGGCTTGGCAAAGCTGGCAGCGCTGGTACGCGGCCGGGCTTGAGATACCCGGTTCCGCACCGGCAGGGACGGGGCGAACTGATTTAGAATTCGGCATGGACATCAAACTTTACGGTACCGGGTTTTGCCATTTATGCGAGGAGGCGGAAGCGATACTTCGCGCGATGGGGATTGAAGCAGAGTACATCGATATTGCGGACGAAGACGGGCTGACAGAGAAATACGGCGTGCGCATTCCGGTGTTGCAGCGTGCGGATACTGGCGCAGAGTTGGGTTGGCCGTTTGATGTCGCGGCTGTTTCGCGTTTTCTGGGATTGTAGACCGCAACCCGGTTCTTCCGTGTTACAGCAAAACCAGGTTGTCCCGGTGGATCAGTTCCGGCTCGTCCACATATCCGAGGATGTTCTCGATTTCTCCGCTGGCCTTGCCCCTGATGCGGCGGGCTTCATCGGCATTGTAGTTGACCAGGCCGCGTGCGATGTCCTGGCCGTGTTCGTCCAGAATCGCAATCACCGCGCCGCGCTGGAATTCCCCGCTGACCTGTGTGACGCCGATAGGCAACAGGCTCTTGCCATCGACGCGCAGGGCACGCACGGCGCCCGTATCCAGCGAAATTTTGCCGCTCACCTGCAAATGGTCGGCCAGCCACTGTTTGCGCGCGTCCAGCGACAGCGAACTGGAGGTAAGCAGGGTGCCGATGCTTTCGCCTTGCAGCAGGCGCGGCAGCACGTCGTGTTCGTGGCCGGAGGCGATGACGGTGTGCGCGCCGCTGCGGGCGGCGCGTTTGGCGGCGAGAACCTTGGTCAGCATGCCGCCGCGCCCGATATGGCTGCCGGCGCCGCCGGCCATCAATTCGAGTTTGGCATCGCCCGCCTGCGCTTCGCTGATGAGCGTGGCACCCGGGTCTTTACGCGGATCGGCAGTGTAGAGGCCGTCCTGGTCGGTGAGGATGATGAAGGCATCGGCTTCGATCAGGTTGGCCACCAGCGCCCCCAGCGTGTCGTTGTCGCCGAATTTGATCTCGTCGGTGACGACGGTGTCGTTCTCGTTGATGATGGGGATGACGCCCAGACTCAGCAGGGTGCGCAGCGTCGAGCGGGCGTTGAGATAGCGTTCGCGGTCGGCGAGGTCGGCATGGGTCAGCAGAACTTGTGCGGCATGCAGGCCAAATTCACGGAAAGTCCCTTCGTAGGCTTGCACCAATCCCATTTGCCCGACTGCCGCAGCGGCTTGCAGTTCATGCACGGCGCTGGGACGCTGTTTCCAGCCCAGACGCTTCATGCCTTCTGCAATGGCACCCGAGGAGACCAGCACGACTTCGTAACCTGATTTTTGCAGCACACCAATCTGATCGGCCCAATTGTTCAGCGCGGAGTAATCCAGCCCCTCACCCTGGTTGGTGACCAGGCTGCTGCCGACTTTGACGACGATGCGTCTGGAAGATGTCAGAACGGTTTTCATGCCAACGGGTCGTGAATATCGATTTCGCTCTCTTGCGCGCTTTCGGTGATCGCATCCTGTTCCAATGCGGCGGCCTGATTGAGGTGTTCCATGATAGCGTAAGTCAATTCCTTGCAGCCCTCACCGTTGATGGCGGAGATGGCGAAATAGCGCGTTCCCTCGCCGAATGCCTTGAGGAAGGCGGCGACTTTTGCGGCGCGGTCTTCTTCCTGCAGCAAGTCCAGCTTGTTCAGCACCAGCCAGCGCGGCTTGTTGAACAGGCCTTCGTCGTATTTTTTCAGTTCGTTCAGGATGGCATGCGCCTCATGCACCGGATCGACCCCTTCGTACAGCGGGGCGAGATCCACCAGATGCAGCAGCAGGCGTGTGCGCGCCAGATGGCGCAGGAACTGGTGTCCCAGTCCGGCGCCTTCGGCTGCCCCCTCGATCAGGCCCGGGATGTCGGCAATGACGAAGCTTTTCTCTTCCGAGACGCGCACCACGCCCAGATTGGGATGCAGCGTGGTGAACGGGTAATCGGCCACCTTGGGGCGCGCAGCAGACACTGCACGGATAAAAGTGGATTTACCCGCGTTGGGCATGCCGAGCAGGCCGACATCGGCCAGCACCTTCAATTCTAGCTGCAGCTCGCGACGTTCGCCTTCTTCGCCGGGAGTGCATTGGCGCGGCGTGCGATTGGTGCTGGACTTGAAATGCAGGTTGCCCAGACCGCCCGCGCCGCCCTTGGCGAGCAGGATTTTTTCGCCGTCATGGGTGAGGTCGGCGACAACCTGGCCGCTGTTGATGTCGGTGATGACGGTGCCCACCGGCATGTGCAGGATGACGTCGTCGGCGCCTTTGCCGTAGCAATCCGCGCCGCGGCCGGACTCGCCGTTCCTGGCGCGGTGCATACGCGCAAAGCGGTAATCCACCAGCGTGTTGATGTTGCGGTCGGCAACCGCGAATACGCTGCCACCGCGCCCGCCGTCGCCGCCATCCGGTCCGCCCTTCTCGATATATTTCTCGTGACGAAAGCTGGCCGCGCCGTTGCCGCCGTTGCCTGCGATGACTTCAATCTTTGATTCGTCGATGAATTTCATGATGGTGGTGACCGGAAAATAAAAAAGCCCTACCTCGCGATAGGGCTCATTCTAACTGCCTGAATGCTTAAGCAGCGACGATGCTGACCGTCTTGCGCTTCATGGCGCCCTTGACCGCAAACACCACCTTGCCGGTGATCTTGGCGAACAGCGTGTGATCCTTGCCCATGCCGACGTTGTCGCCCGCGTGTACTTGGGTGCCGCGTTGACGCACGATGATGCTGCCCGCACTGATGAGTTCGCCGCCGTAGCTCTTGACACCCAGTCGTTTCGAGTGTGAGTCGCGGCCGTTACTGGTACTACCCCCGCCTTTTTTCGATGCCATGTTCTAGCTCCTTCGGAATTAAGCCGAGATGCCGTAGATGCGGATCTCAGTGTAGTTTTGACGATGTCCCTGATGTTTCTGGTAGTGCTTGCGGCGACGCATCTTGAAGATGGTCACTTTGTCGTGACGGCCGTTGGCGATGATGGTCGCCTTGACGGTCGCACCGCTCAGCAGAGGCTTGCCGACGGAGACCTTGTCGCCGTTGCCGACCATCAGCACCTTGTCCAGCACAATCGCGCCGCCGACGTCGCCGTCAATGGTTTCGATCTTCAGAGTTTCACCTTCGACAACGCGATATTGCTTGCCACCGGTTTTGATTACTGCGTACATAACGACCTCGCTTGATGCGGTTTTTGGTTACGGCATAACCAGAAGGTTAGCCTCCACTGAAATGTGGATTTTCAGAGCCGCGCATTATACATAAACAAGACTAACCGTCAAAACCCTTTTTTCAGGGCTTAACGCTTCATCGAGTCGAAAAACTCGGCGTTGTTCTTGGTCGCTTTGACCTTGTCCAACAGGAATTCCATCGCTTCCAGCTCGTCCATGGGGTAGAGCAGCTTGCGCAGCACCCAGATGCGTTGCAGCAGGTCCTGCTTGATCAGCAATTCTTCCTTGCGGGTGCCGGAGCGGTTCACGTTGATGGCCGGGTAGATGCGTTTCTCGGCCATGCGGCGATCCAGGTGGATCTCCATGTTGCCGGTACCCTTGAATTCTTCATAGATCACGTCGTCCATGCGGCTGCCGGTATCCACCAGCGCCGTGGCGATGATGGTCAGCGAACCACCTTCTTCCACGTTGCGTGCCGCGCCGAAGAAGCGCTTGGGGCGCTGCAGGGCGTTGGCGTCCACGCCGCCGGTCAGTACCTTGCCGGAGGAGGGGATCACGGTGTTGTAGGCGCGCGCCAGACGGGTGATGGAGTCCAGCAGGATAACCACGTCCTTTTTGTGCTCGACCAGGCGTTTCGCCTTTTCCAGCACCATTTCGGCGACTTGCACGTGGCGCGTGGCCGGTTCGTCGAAGGTCGAGGCGACCACTTCGCCGCGCACGGTACGGCTCATTTCGGTCACTTCCTCGGGACGTTCGTCGATCAGCAGCACGATCAGCGTGGCATCTGGATTGTTGGCCGAGATCGAGTGCGCGATATGCTGCAGCATCACGGTCTTGCCGGACTTGGGCGAAGCCACCAGCAAACCCCGCTGGCCTTTGCCGATGGGCGCAACGATGTCGATGATGCGTCCGGTGATGTTCTCCTCGGCGCGGATATCGCGTTCCAGCGTCATGTGTACCGTGGGGAACAGCGGCGTCAGGTTCTCGAACAGGATCTTGTTCTTGGCATTTTCGGGCGGTTCGCCATTGACTTTGTCCACCTTGACCAGCGCCACATAGCGTTCGCCCTCTTTCGGGGTGCGAATCTCGCCCTCGATCGAATCGCCGGTATGCAGGTTGAAACGGCGCACCTGGCTGGGGCTGACGTAGATGTCGTCCGGGCCGGCCAGATAGGAGGTATCCGGGGATCGCAGGAAACCGAAACCGTCCGGCAAAACTTCCAGCGTACCTTCGCCGAAGATGCTTTCGCCTTTCTTCGCCTGGTTCTTCAGCAGCGCGAAGATCAGATCCTGCTTGCGCATGCGGTTGGCGTTGTCGATCTGGTTGGTGGTGGCCATTTCCACCAGTTCGGTGATGTGTTTGGTCTTGAGGTCGGATAGATGCATATGTGGTGGTTGCGCGGTGGCGCCAGGTTGAGGTGGGTTGCTTGGGAAGTGAGACTGGTTTTTCTTGGGGGTTTTGCGGGATTACCCGCACCGAATTGCCGTGAGTGTCGTTAAGTTTGTATTGAGTTACTTGGTTTCAGGACGAAACAGGGCAATTGCGGGCGGGAGATTAAAGGGTTCAGATATGGCTGTCAATGAATGCCGTGAGCTGGGACTTTGACAATGCGCCGACCTTGGTGGCTTCGATGTTGCCGTTCTTGAACAGCATCAGCGTCGGGATGCCGCGCACGCCGTATTTTTGCGGGGTCTGCTGGTTTTCGTCCACATTCAGCTTGGCGACGTTAAGGCGCCCGGCATATTCCTTGGATACTTCGTCCAGGATGGGGGCGATCATGCGGCAGGGGCCGCACCATTCAGCCCAATAGTCTACCAACACGGGCAGAGGCGATTGCAGCACCTCGGCGGTGAATGTGGCATCGGTGACATAACGGATATGTTCGCTCATGTTTGGATCTCGCTTTGGATTAAATTTTTATTTTGGTGCGGTCTGCGCCGCTTGGATGTACAGCCGAATTGGGGAAGCATCCTAACCAAAAAATTCCGAGTTGGGAAGGGTTTCGGGTGATGTTCCCTAACCCATTGATGGGGCAGGCGTTAGTCGTTGGCAAACTGAAGCTCGCAATTTACATGCTACTTGGGGGAGCTCAAAGGCGATCATCTCGCCGGTGCTTTAGGGAAAACGACGGGTGTCATTTCCTGAAAATCACCGTCGCACGAAGCCCATTCCCGTCCTTGGGCGAGGAAAGTTGCAGGGATGCGGAATGAATTTCCGCGATGCGCCTGACGATCGATAGCCCCAGTCCGCTTCCGCTGGCGCGGGTGCCCAGGGGACGATAAAAACGTTCTCCCAGTTTCTCCCGTTCGGTTTCGGGAATGCCGGGGCCATTATCGCTGACCGACAGGCAAATTTGCCCGTGGTCGGCGGCCGCATCGACAAGAACCGATGTGCCGGGCGGGGTGTGGCGCACGGCATTGTCGATCAAATTGCGCAACAATATTCGCAGCAGGGCGGGATTGCCGCGTACCGGCATTTCCGCGCCGTCCATCAATTCGAGCCGGACGTCCTGGTTCAGCGCATTTGGGGCAATCGAGGAAATTACCTCTGCAGCAATCGACCTGAGTTGGCACAGTTCTGTCGTTTCATGTTCCAGTGTGTCGACGCGCGCCAGGGTCAGCAATTGGTCGATCAAATGGGCGGCGCGGTCGCAACCGAGGATCGCATTGTCGAGTGCGTGAGTGCGTTCGCTGTCGCCGGACGCGGCGCGTGCTACCTGTGCCTGAGCCTTGATGCCGGCCACCGGGGTGCGCAATTCATGTGCCGCATCGGCGGTAAAACGGCGTTCCTGTTGCAGCGATTGCTCGATGCGGGCGAACAAGTTGTTGAGGCGCTCGATCAAGGGCACAACCTCGCGCGGCGCTGTTCCGGCATCCAGCGGCGCAAGGTTGTCCGGTTCGCGTTGCGCCACTTCAGCGGTCAGTTTGTCCAGCGGGCGCAAACTGTGCGTTACAGCCAGCCATAACAGGATCGCCAGCAGGGGCAGCGAGAACCACAGCGGCTCAAGCAAATTGCTCGCGACATCGCGGGATAACTCTTCGCGATCCTTGGTTAGTTCGGCTACCTGGATCAGATTTTTGCCGGAATCGTCCCACGTGCTGAACACGCGCCAACGGGCTCCGTCGATGACTTTGTCGCTGAATCCCTGTTCGCGATCGGCCAGCGGCAAGCCCGGCGCGTTGGCAGAGTGCAGACGCAGCAAGCGGCCGCCCTCCCACACCTGGAATGCGACACGGAGCGAATACTTGTGCAGCAACGGCGTATGCCCGGTTTCGACCTCATCAAGGTCATGGGAAGCCTGGCTGGCCAGCAGCGCAGCGGATTGGGCCAGGTGCGCATCCAGTATCTCGCCGAATTCCTCGCGCGCATCGAAATAAGTGAAAGCGGTTGCCGCCAGCCAGACTATTGCGACCGTTGACAAGGCAAGCACCAAAAGGCGTTGCTTCAACGAACCATGGCCGCGTTGCTCAAACATTTTTGTCATTGGGTATCAGGTAGCCCACGCCGCGTATGGTTTCAATCAATTCGGGAAACAGCTTGCGGCGCAAATGGTGGATATATACCTCGACTGCGTTGCTTTCGACTTCCTCGCCCCAGGCATACAGTTGCTCCTCGATTTGCGCACGCGACAACACTCTTCCGCTATTGAGCATCAGGGCGTGCAATACGGCGAATTCCTTGGCCGGAAGCTCGATTGTCCGGTTTCGATAAAGCACACGGTGCGCGGAAGGTTCCAGCTCTACTCCCGCAACCTGCAACGCAGGCGCGGCCTTGCCGCTGGCGCGGCGAACCAGCGCGCGCAGGCGTGCCGTCAATTCACCCATATCGAACGGTTTGCCCAGATAGTCGTCCGCGCCGGCATCCAAGCCCCTGATGCGATCCTCCACCGAATCCATCGCGGTCAGGATCAGCACCGGTATCGGGGCGTTGCGGCTGCGCAGGCGCCGCAATACTTCCAGCCCGGCCATGCGCGGCAGTCCCAAATCCAGAACGGCTGCGGCATAGGGTTCGGTGCCGAGAGCCTGGTCGGCCGACACGCCGTCTTTCATCCAGTCCACGGCATAGCCCGCCTGCTTCAAGCCGGCCTGGATCGCATCGCCCAGCAGGGTATCGTCTTCGATCACCAATATGCGCATATTTCGCCTGTAAAGAGGGATGGCCGAACCGGAAGGCCGTAACCCAAGTGCATTATTACACCCTGCCATGCGCGGGTGCGATCCCGAACCGGCATGCATTGGCAATGGCAATCTCCGTGTTATCTGGGAATTTTGATGCTGCGTTCGCTGTAATTGCCGGTTTCGGCCCCAGTGTGACAGGCCGCACAATTAGCCGCGCTTTTTACTTTCGGGTTTTTCCATACGTCGGCGGATACCTCGTCGTGCTCATGCACAAACCAGCGGGTCTCGGTGATGCGCAGGACGGGCTTGCCCGGCTTCGAGTGCCGATTCCTGCCCGCATTCTTGTCCAAAAAGGCACCGATCTCGCGCGCCGACGGTGCATCCAGGCTGGCGTCGCTGCCGAAGTGCTTGTCCAGTCCGGTCATCAATTCCTGCCATGATTCGGCGGGAAGCAAACGCGGTGGATAGGCAAGGTGACAAGATCCGCATTCAGCCTGCCACAGCGCGTTTGTTGCGACCGGCATGCGTTCATCGTCATCGTCGTCGGCATGAGCGACCGGCATCGTTCCGCCCGCCAGCAATACGACGACCGCAAGCATTCGAAATTTATTTCGTATATCGAGCAACATGGCAGTCTCCTTAACCCTTTACGGCGAGAAGATACGCGATCACATCGCCTTTTTCCTGCGGTGTGCAGACGCGCCCCAGCACATCGTTGCAATTGCGCTTGAACCATTTATCCACTTTGGCGGAATCGCTGAAACGCTCCGCATTTGCTGCCGGCGCCAGCGCCTTGATGATCTTGCCGGTCTTGGCGTGCTTGCCCGCCATGAAGGGATTTTCGGTATGGCAGGAAGCGCAGCTTAGTTCGTTGCCGTGCGTTTGCTTGAAGAAACGCTCGCCGGCACCGGCCGAAAATCCTTGAAATGCGGGGGTGGAGGTTTTCGCCTCGTTTTTGAGCGTTGCCAGCGCATCCTCCGGGGTTTGGGCGGAAGCGGACAGCGACACCAAACCGGCGACAGCCATAAACACCAGTACCAGAACATGAAGCGTACGAATCATTTTGATCTCCTGAGTTGCAATGCGAGGCGTGCAGAATAGGAGGGCTAACTTAAGGATTGCTTAAACGGGAGTCGATCCCGGGCGGAGTCCGGGCGTTGGCGGGTGTGGCTGTCAGTACGGGCTTGCGCCGATCCTGCGATTCCAAACGAAACGACTTGGTTTTTGAAAAGCAGAACCCGGACCGTCCGGATTCTGCTGCAGGGATGGCATTACTGGTGCATCTGATTCAGTTTTTTGGCAATGATGTCGTGATTCAACCAGAGCACCGGCGCGCTCGGGTTGGAGGTTTCGTAGAACATTAGCGGCCCGGTTCCTTCCAGCACCAGTGCGCTCAGCAGGTCGGTGACCAGGGCTTTTTGATCCAGATGCATTTTCGTGATCTCGTCCGATGTCCCGATCATCAGATCGGCCAGTTCCGCCGAGTTGTCCATGGGCCAGGCCGCGAAATTGCGGAAGCGCTGCATGATGCTGCTGGCATTGTAGTCATCGATCTTTTGCAACAGGCCTTCCAGCGAATTCCCCTCCTGCAGCAACGCGCGGCATCCTTGCCACTGCGCTTCGGCCCAGGCGCCGCCATTTTCCGTTTTCAGCGCCTTGAGCAACGGGAACAGCGAAAGCTCGACGCCGACGAAGATGTCGGACGAGTTGGTGCGTATTTCCGGGCAGTTGTACACGGTGGCTTTGATTCCCTGAGCCCAGGCCGCTTCCGCCACGCGCTCGAGACGCATCTTGGCCTTGCCCTGGGTGTAGCTGGTGTAGGTTTGCCACTCGTTGTGGTGGTCGATCGCGATTTCGGTACCGTGGTAGCCGTAAGCCGTGTAGCGCGTCTGGCCGCCGGTTTTTTCCAGGCGTGCGCGGATGGACGCGCTGCCCTCGATGAGGTATTGGAAGGTATTCGCCGTGACTTCGTCGAAATTCATCAGGATCAGTTTTCCCAGATCGCTGTTGAGCAGGGCGCTCGAGGACAGGAAACGCTCGCCGCGGCCTTTGTAGATGCGGTTGGCGATGGCCAGGAATACTTTCACCTTGGGTATGCCGCCGGCCATGGTGTGGGCGAAAAACACATTGCTGCCGTCGGCGATCATGCCGTCAAGCTGGCTCATCACCTTGGCCACCGAATCCTTGAAACGTTTGATGCCCACCTCGCGGCATTTCTCGATATGAGCCCAGTCCAGCTTGTCGTCCTGCCAGCTTTTGAGCGTCATGTCGGCCAGCAGGTCGGTCGGGGTGGGTTCGCCCGCAGGAGCATCCAAGTCGAAGCCGGCCATCAACGGCACGTTGATTATCTTTCCGCCTAGATTGGATTCTGCCGTGGCGAGTTCTTCCGAGTTCAGCGGGCGCAGCGCGTTGTTCTCGTCGCGGCGGCCAACGGTGATGCCGATGATGGTCATGCCCGCCTTGCGCGCTTCGTTGATCAAACCATTGGCGTAGCCGCGACCGAACAATTCACCGAACAGTACGAAGACATCGCCCTTGCGAAAAATGTTGGTCTTTGGAATTTCTCTCAACGAAGTAGGTGCAAGCATGTACATGGACTCCCGTATGGCTAACCGTTAATACTCTTGAAATAATTGATACGACTCGATCCGAAATGGTTTTCTGAAAACCGCCCAGCCTTACAACCTGCGTATTGTATGTCCTTCCGGGCTCCAGACCAAAGAGTGTGTCACGAATTTTGTATAAGCAGAAATTTCTTACTTGTGCTGCATGGGAGTTTTTCCGGTCTGAACCCGTCACAATTTTTACATATGCCAAAGATAAAGTGTCGAATGGTGCAGGTCGTCGATGCTGACGGTTTCCTGCGGCGGGTGGTCGGGCACCGCGAAGGTGTTGCTGATGAACAGGCTGCCGGGGCGCATTTCCTGTCTGGCCTTGCGCCACAGGGCGTCCATGGGCACGGGGGAGAGGTAGGCGAACACCACGTCGTATTGCGACAGATCGCTATCCCACAGGCTGCCCCAATGCACCGTGCAGTTGCGATAACCCCCGGACCGTATGCGCAGCCAACTCCATAAAAAGGGCAGCGGCGCGCTTTCGACGCCATGGTAGCGGCCTTGCGGGCGGGTTCGGGCGAGGTGGGCCAGCACGCCGCCGATGCCCGAGCCGAGGTCGACCAGGGAGAATGCCTGTTCGGCGGGCAGCCTGGTTGCCAGGGCCTGCCACACTTTCCGGCTGGAAAGGTAAAGCGGCACTTGCGTGCGGAAAGTACTCCAGTACACCACCAGCATGACGAAAAAAGCCGCGAGGAAGAAGCCGGGCGGAATCTCCAGCGCCAATACCATCACTAGCGCGGGGGCAAAGGCCAACTGGATGAACAGCCACCAGCGCGCCAGGCCTGCGAGGTGACTGAATGCGGCGGCCAGCGTGCCGCAAAACAGGGCGAAGGCGAAAGGAGCCGGGCTTAAGCCAATCAGGTTCACTGTCGCTGCGGCGGACACGAATGCAGCGAGTTGCAGCAGCAGCGCGTAAAGGTAGGGCGGCAGCCGCTGGAGCAGCGAAGTCACCGTACCAGCCCTGTTTCAACCTCGTCGCGTTTGGGTTTGCCTGCCAACCGCTCCACCAGCGTCAGCGCAAAATCCATTGCAGTGCCGGGGCCGCGCGAGGTGATGAGCTTGCCGTCTTCAACCACCGCCTGCGTCTGGCGCAAGACCTTGGGAAAGGCATCGAGAGAACCGGGGAAGCTGGTGGCGCGCCTGCCGTCGAGCAAACCGGCTGCGGCCAGTACCGAAGGCGCGGCGCACACGGCGCAGACATAGAGATTGTCCGCGGCCATGCGTTGCAACAGCTTGACGATGCGCGCGTCGGCCTTGAGGTTGTTGGTGCCGGGCTGGCCGCCGGGCAGCACCACCATGTCGAAACGGCGTTTGAGCGCGTCGTCCAGCGAGGTATCGGGGATCAGCATGGTGCCGCGGCTGCCGCGTATCGGATGCCCGTCCAGGCTGGCGCTCACGGCCTCGATGCCGGCGCGGCGCAGGATGTCGAGAACGGTCACGGCTTCCAGTTCTTCGCTGCCATTGGCCAGGGGAACGAGTACGGATTTCATGTCAGAAACTCCCAACGATGCGAATGCCCATTAGACTCGGGCCGAGCTCGGGAAGCAAGACCAGCTTGCCGGAGCGCAACGAAGCATTGTGCGCAACCACGCTCTTGCCGACCAGGGTGCCTATCATCGCGCCCGCCAGTACATCCGATGCGAAGTGGGCGTGATGATAAGTGCGCGCAAGGCCGACCAGACCGGCGATGGAATACGAAGTGCAGGTTACCCAGGTCTCGTTGTAATGGTTGGCAACCACCGCGGCGACGGCGAAAGCTTCCGTGGCGTGGCCGGAAGGAAAAGAGGAGTTGCCGTTACCGAACGGTTTGAAGCGATAGATGCCCGCATCGTCGCGCGGGCGGCTGCGTCCGGTTACCAGCTTGATGGCGGGCGTGATGATGCCGCTGGCGATCAGGCTGGCGGCGATGCTGTCTTGTGCGACTTGCCTGGCGTTCTGATCATCGGTCAGTTCCCCGACCAGATAGAAGCCGCCTATTACGCCTGCCGCATATTGCATGCCGAAGCGCTCCACTTGCGTCATGAAGGCATTGTCGCCGCGATGGCGGCGCATTTCGTCGCGCAGTGGCTTGTCTATGACCAGCGCCGTGCCGACCACGGCCAGCGAAGCCCAGCCGGCCTGGCGCCATTCCGCGTCTTCCCAGCGGGCAGGTGCGGTGGCGACGTGCGTTACGTCGTCGATCAGGATTTCAGGGTAAGAAAGTTCGGCCGCCCCGGCCTTGTGCGTAAAACACAAGGCCAGCAGTCCGGCGAGTAAAAAGCGGGATGAATGCTTCAATCGCGGAAGTTCTGATACTGCAAGGGGAAATCGGTGACGGTCTTCTTGACGAAGGCGATGGCGGCCTGCAGGTCGTCGCGGCTCTTGCCGGTGACGCGCACGGTGTCGCCCTGGATGCTGGCCTGCACCTTCATCTTGCTGTCCTTGAGGTGCTTGACGATTTTTTTCGCCAGTTCCGTCTCCACGCCAACCTTGACGGTGCAACTGCGCTTGACCTTGTTGCCGCTGACTTTTTCGACCTTGTCGCTGATCTCAAGACACTTGATGTCCACGCCGCGCTTGGTCAGCCTGCCGTTGAGAATGTCCTGCACCTGGTTCATCTGGAACTCGTTGTCGGCATGAACGGTGAGTACCATCTCGGCCTGCTCGACACGGGCGTCACTTCCCTTGAAATCGAAGCGCGTGCCGACTTCCTTGTTGGTCTGCTCGACCGCGTTCTTGACTTCGGTCTTGTCTACTTCGGAAACGATGTCGAAAGAGGGCATGGTGTACTCCAAAAAATGTGCAGGTTAAGTCACACAATAATGATAAATCAACCTGCGAAAACCTTAAAAACGTTTATCCGCAGATTACACAGATTACGCAAGATTAAAGACGAATAAAAATCTGCGTGAATCTGTGTAATCTGCGGACAGGTGTTTTTCTTTTAACCGAAACTGCAAACGTAATGTACGGCATCCGCGTCCGTATGGATATCGAAGCTGCCGTTGGCCGCGACGCTGAAGCTGCTGCCTTCGGCGTAAGTCTTGAAACCGGATTCTCCTGCAATCCTGACCTGGCAGGTACCGCCGCTGATTTCCATCAGTTCCGGCGTGCCGACGTTGAAAGTGAGCTTGCTGTGGGGCAATACCACGCCCACGGTCTTGCGCGAGCCGTCCGGGAAGAACACCGAGTGCGATACGCATTTTCCGTCGAAGAACACATTGGCTTTCTTGCCGACGCTGACGTTGTCGATTCTGTCTGACATGCTGGAATTTCCTTTTGGAGGGTTGGGTTATTTCGTGGGTTCGGTGGCTTTGACGCCTTTTTGGTAATTGGCGTAAATATATACCGGGATGTTCAGATCGCCGAGTTGGTTTTCGATCAGCGGTTTCACGTCGTTCCAGTCCAGGCCGTTGATGCCGCAGGCAAGGCGCGGCAGGGCCAGGCTGGCAATTTTTTCTTTCTGCGTCAACGTGCGCAACGCGTGCAAGCTGCGGTTGACGTGGTGCAACGTGGCATGTCCGGGCTTGCTGCCATGGGCGTATGCCGCATCCTGTGTAAACAGGTTGACCAGGTAGCGCCCGTCGGCGCTCATCCAGGTCCACAACTCGCCGGATTTGGGATGCTGGGTCTGGCAGTAGTGGCGAAAATCCTTGTACATGGCCGGCATGCGCTCGCGCAGTTGCAGTGCGAGTCCCTGATAGAAATCGTCGTTCGGCGCGACGCCCTGGACGATGGCTTTCGCGCCGCTGAATAATATGTCACCGCTGAGTTCGTGAAGCATATCGAGCCTCCGCTTGGCGGGATCGCAGGCGTCTCGCCCGCATTCCCATTATTTCCGGTTCTTCAGGTTCGCCGCAATGCGCATGCGCAAGGCATTCAGTTTGATGAAGCCTGCCGCATCCTTCTGGTCGTAGGCGCCCTTGTCGTCCTCGAAGGTGGCGATGCTGGAATCGAACAGCGAATCGGTCTTGGAATCGCGGCCGACCACGACGACATTGCCCTTGTACAGCTTGACGCGTACCCAGCCGTTGACGCAGCTCTGGGTGTGGTCGATCAGCACCTGCAGCGCACGGCGCTCCGGGCTCCACCAGTAGCCGTTGTAGATCATGCTGGCGTAGCGCGGCATCAGGTCGTCCTTCAGGTGCGCCACTTCGCGATCCAGCGTGATGGATTCGATGGCGCGGTGTGCCTTGAGCATGATGGTGCCGCCGGGGGTTTCGTAGCAGCCGCGCGACTTCATGCCGACGTAGCGGTTCTCGACCAGGTCGAGGCGACCGATGCCGTGTTTGCCGCCGAGTTCGTTGAGCTTGGTCAGGATCTGAGCGGGCGAGAGTTTCGAGCCGTTGAGCGCCACGATGTCGCCGTTGGCAAATTCGAGCTCCAGGTATTCAGCCTTGTCCGGCGCATTTTCCGGCGACACCGTCCAGCGCCACATGCTCTCTTCGGCTTCGGCGGCGGGGTCTTCCAGATGGCGGCCCTCGTAGGAAATATGCAGCAGGTTCGCGTCCATGGAGTAGGGCGAACCGCCCTGCTTGTGTTTCATGTCGACCGGGATGCCGTTCTTCTCGGCATAGGCCATCAGTTTCTCGCGGGACAGCAGATCCCATTCGCGCCACGGCGCGATGATCTTGATGCCGGGCTTCAGCGCGTAGGCGCCCAGTTCGAAACGCACCTGGTCGTTGCCCTTGCCGGTGGCGCCGTGCGAAATGGCGTCGGCGCCGGTCTGGTTGGTGATGTCGATCAGGCGCTTGGCGATCAGCGGGCGCGCGATCGAGGTGCCGAGCAGGTATTCGCCTTCATAAACGGTGTTGGCGCGGAACATCGGGAACACGAAATCGCGCACGAACTCTTCGCGCAGGTCGTCGATGAAGATGTTCTCCGGCTTGATGCCGAATTTCAGCGCCTTCTGGCGTGCGGGTTCCAACTCTTCGCCCTGGCCGAGGTCGGCGGTGAAGGTCACCACTTCGCACTGGTAGGTATCCTGCAGCCACTTGAGGATGACCGAGGTGTCGAGTCCGCCCGAATAGGCGAGGACGGCTTTTTTGATGTCGCTCATGCTTGGTTTTTCCTATTGTAGGGTGCGCTTGTGCACCATTCATTATTTAAACTCGTTTGGGGCGCAAGCGCACCCTACACATTCAATTGTCTATCTTGCCCAGCAGCAGATATTCCATCAGCGCCTTTTGCACGTGCAGCCTGTTCTCCGCTTCATCCCACACCACGGATTGCGGGTCGTCCATGACTTCGGCCGCCACTTCCTCGCCGCGGTGTGCGGGCAGGCAGTGCATGAACAGGGCATCCTTGGCCGCGATGCGCATCATGTCCGCATCCACCTGCCAGTCGGCGAATGCCTTCATGCGCTCTTCGTTCTCGGCCTCGTAGCCCATCGAGGTCCATACGTCGGTGGTTACCAAATCCGCACTGCGGGCAGCCTCCATCGGGTCGGTGAATTCCTCGTAATGCTCGTGGCCGTAAAGACCGGCGCGTTCCGGTTCGACTTCGTAGCCGGGCGGGGTGGAGACATGCACGTTGAAATCCAGTATCTCGGCAGCCTGCAGCCAGGTGTTGCACATGTTGTTGGAGTCGCCGATCCAGGCCACGGTCTTGCCCTGGATGCTGCCGCGATGCTCGATGTAGGTGTAGATGTCGGCCAGCACCTGGCAGGGATGATATTCGTTGGTCAGGCCGTTGATCACTGGCACGCGCGAGTTGGCGGCAAACCGTTCGATGATGTCCTGCTCGTAAGTGCGGATCATCACGATGTCGCTCATGCGCGAGATGACTTGCCCGGCGTCCTCCACCGGCTCGCCGCGGCCCAGTTGCGAATCGCGCGTGTTGAGGTAGATGGCCGAACCGCCGAGCTGGTGCATGCCGGCCTCGAACGACAGGCGCGTGCGCGTGCTGGCCTTCTCGAAGATCATCACCAGCGTGCGGTCTTCCAGCGGCCAGTATTTCTGGTAGCGCTTGAAACGCTCCTTGATGATGCGGGTGCGCTCGAACAGGTACTCAAACTCTTCGCGGGTGAAATCCCTGAATTGCAGAAAATGCTTGATGGGTTTGCGGCTCATGACTCACTCCCGGGCCAGGAATTCCGTGATCAGCGGGCACAGCATATCCAGCAGTTGTTGCGCTTCGGCCTGCGAGAAGATCAGCGACGGCAGCAAGCGCACCACGTTGTCGGCGGTGACGTTGATGAGCAGGCCCTGCTCCAGCGCCCTGGCAACCAGCACGCCGCACGGCTTGTCGAGTTCGATGCCCAGAATCAGTCCTTGCCCGCGTACGGTGACCACGCCTTTCAAACCGCCCAGACGCGTTTGCAGTTGTTCCTTGATCCATCCGCCCACTTGGGCGGTATGGGCCAGCAGCTTGTCCTGTTCCATGATGTTCAGCGTGGTCAGCGCGGCAGTCGAGGCCAGCGGATTGCCGCCGAAAGTCGAGCCGTGGTTGCCCGGCTTGAACGTGCCGGTGGCCTTGCCCGCAGCCAGGCAGGCGCCCACGGGTACGCCGGAGCCCAGGCCTTTGGCCAGGGTCATCACGTCCGGCATGATGTTGGTGTGCTGGAACGCGAACCATTTGCCGGTCCGGCCCAGGCCGCATTGCACTTCGTCCAGCATCAGCAGCCACTCGTGCTCGTCGCAAATCTTGCGCAGGCCTTGCAGGTAGCTGATGTCGGGCGTGCGGATGCCGCCTTCGCCCTGGATCGGTTCGACCAGCACGGCGACGATATTGGGGGTGTGGGCCGCGACTTGGCGGATGGCTTCCAGGTCGTCGTAGGGAACGCGCACGAAGCCCTTCACCAGCGGCTCAAAGCCGGCCTGTACCTTGCGGTTGCCGGTGGCGGAGAGGGTGGCCAGCGTGCGGCCGTGGAAGGCCTTTTCCATCACGATGATGGTCGGCGTGTCGATGCCACGCTGGTTGCCGTACATGCGCGCCAGCTTGATCGCGGCTTCGTTGGCCTCGCAGCCGGAGTTGCACAGGAACACTTCCTGCATGCCGGAAATTTCGCACAGCTTGTCGGCGATCAGTTCCTGCTCGCGTACCTGGTAAAGGTTGGAAGTGTGGATCAGCTTGCCGATCTGGGCGGAAAGGGCGGCGGTGAATTGCGGGTGGGCATGCCCCAGCGTGTTGACCGCGATGCCGGACAAGCCGTCCAGGTAGCGTTTGCCGTTGACGTCCCATAGCCAGGCGCCTTCGCCGTGGGTGAAGGTGACATTCTGTCTCGCATAGGTGTTCATCAAATGGGACATGGCAAGCTTTCCGGTCTTGTTGTATCTCTGATGCTCGAACTATAAACAAAAAAGGCCGACAGTTCGTCGGCCTTTTGTCGCAGACTTAATCGTCTGCAATAAATCAGGCCATCGCCTTGATTGCGGCGGACAATCGGCTCTTATGTCGGGCAGCCTTGTTCTTGTGCACGATTTTCTTGTCGGCAATGGAATCCACCACGCTGGTCGATTCCTGGAACACAGCCTTTGCAGCGGCCTTGTCGCCGGCTTCGATCGCCTTGGTGACCTTCTTGATCGCGGTACGCAGTTCGGAACGCAGGCTGGCATTGTGCTGGCCCTGCTTGACTGCTTGTCTTGCACGTTTTCTAGCTTGTGCGCTATTTGCCATGACTACTACTCCTTGAGAATTCGGCTTTTCAGAAAGGGGCGCATTCTAGAGGCTAGCGCAAGGTTTGGCAAACCCTTTTTTCCAGGGGCGAACCCAACAGCTTGGCGGGCTATGGTGCCCACAGGGCGGGTGGTCAAGCCTTTTGCGCCGGCTTTTCCGCCTGCCCGGTGCTCGCGGTCGAAACGGCGAGGCGCCTGGAACGGCTGGACGGAATGCTGCCAGGTGTCGCCGAATTTGTGGTTCAAGGGGTCACCGTTGAGGGTGAACTGTGCCAGCCGCCGGAGTGGGCGCAGCAACTGTGCAATACACTGGCGGCAACGGGGACGGAAGGTCTGCCTTATTCTTCCTATGTGCGTCCGGTGATGGTCGACGGGGTGGCGGCAGTCGTGGTGCGCGTTTCCCTGCAACTGGCCGATGAGCAGGCGTTCGAGAAAATCAGGCGTTTCGTCGCCGAGCATCGGTTGCTGGTGCGCGCCGGGCGCGGCAGCCGCGATGCCGAGTCGACCGGCGCGCATCCGGTGTACGTACCGGAACGCCGCTCCGCGGAAAATAACAACTGGTAGCGGCTTCAGTAGTGCACTCGACAATTTCACAAAAAAATGAATCTGCTTAAAGCCCTTGCTGCGGTCAGCAGCCTGACCCTGGTTTCGCGCATCCTCGCCTTCGTGCGCGATATCCTGATTGCGCGCATTTTCGGTGCGGGCATGGCGAACGATGCCTACGTTATCGCCACCCGCTTGCCCAACATGCTGCGCCGCCTGTTTGCCGAGGGCGCGTTTTCGCAGGCGTTTGTGCCGATTTTCGGCGAATACAACAAACGCCGCGGGCACGACGATACCAAGTTGCTGGTGGATCATGTCACGACCCTGCTGGCGCTGGCGCTGTTTGTGGTGACGTTCATCGGCATTGTTGCCGCGCCGCTGATCATTTATATCACCGCGCCGGGTTTCGCGAAGGACGCGGAGAAATTCGATCTCACCGTCCATTTGTTGCGCATTACTTCGCCCTACATCTTCTTCATCTCGCTGGTGTCGGTGGCGGCCGGCATACTCAATACCTACAACAAATTCTGGGTGCCCGCTGTCGCTCCCATCCTGTTGAACGTCTGCCTGATTGGCGGGGCGTTGTGGCTGGCGCCGAATTTCGAACAGCCCATCGTGGGGCTGGCCTGGGCCTGGTTTATTGCTGGCTTCATTCAGCTTGCGTTCCAGATTCCGTTCCTGAAAAAGATCGGCATGTTGCCGAGCATCCGTTTCAGCCTGCAGGACGAGGGCATGCGGCGCGTCATCAGGCAGATGGGGCCTGCGGTATTCGGCGTATCCATCGCGCAGATCAGCCTGATCATCAACACCATCTTCGCCTCGTTCCTGGTGGCGGGCAGCGTGTCCTGGCTGTATTACGCGGACCGCCTGATGGAATTCCCCTCCGGCCTGCTGGGGGCGGCGCTCGGCACCATCCTGCTGCCTTCGCTTTCCAAACACCATGCCGACAACAGCACGGCGGAATACTCCAAATTGCTGGACTGGGGCTTGCGCCTCGTCTTCATGCTTACGCTGCCCGCCGCCTTGGCGCTGGGCATGATCGCCGTGCCATTGCTGGCGACCTTTTTCCAGCACGGCGCCTTCCATGCCGTCGATGTGTTGAAGACGAGCCATGCCCTGATCGGCTACAGCATCGGCCTCATCGGCATTATCGCGGTGAAGGTGCTGGCGCCCGGCTTCTATGCGCGGCAGGACATCAAAACCCCGGTCAAGATCGGCATCGCGACCCTGATCGCCACGCAACTGATGAACTTGCTGTTCGTATTCGGCCTGGAATTGCACCACGCCGGGCTGGCGCTTTCCATCGGCCTCGGCGCCTGCTTCAATTCCGCCATCCTGTTCCATTTGCTGCGCAAGCGCGGCATTTACCAACCTGAACCGGGCTGGGGCAAGTTCTTTCTCAAGCTGTGCATCGCCCTGCTGGCGCTGGGGCTGACGCTCTGGTTCGGCATGGGCAGCGAACAACACTGGCTCACCAGCCACGGCTGGACGCGCATCGTCCACCTCGCCTGGCTGGTGGCGTTGGGCGTGGCGGTGTATTTTACCGCGCTGTACGGGTTGGGTTTCCGCCTCGGGGATTTTTCGAAGCGCGGAGCGAATTAGAAGAATAAGAATGCGCACGGCGAAACTGTCCGCTGCGCAGGCTGCTAGGGGGAGAACATGGCTCTGCAAAAAACGCCGGGATACCCGGTCTTGATCATTGGCGCCGGGCGCGGGGGCACCGCGTTGCTGGAGATGTTCCTGGCCGATAGTCTGGTCAAGGTCGTGGCCATCGCCGACACGAACGCCAAGGCGCCCGGCATCAGGCTGGCACTGGAAAGCGGGATTCCAACCTACACCGATGCCATCAAGGCGCTTCAAGCCTGCAAGGATTACCCCGATTGCATCGTGTACAACTTGTCGCACGACGACAGCATTGCCGACGAAGCGCTCAAGGTATTTGGCGGCAAACGGGTGGCCAGCGGTCTTGAAGTGCAGTTGTTCTGGCAGATGGTCACCAACCTCAAGCAAATCAAGGGCGATCTCGAGAAGAGCCAGCATCAGTTGCAGTCCATTATCAGCAACGTGATGGATGGAATCATCACGATCAGCGAATCGGGGGAAATCCAGGGCTTCAATCCGGCTGCCGAGCAGATATTCGGATACTCGCAACAGGAAGTGACAGGCAAAAATCTCAGCATGTTGATGCCGGAGCCGGACCGGAGCGCGCACGACGGCTATATCGGGCGTTATTTGCAAACCGGCCAGGCCAGGATACTGGGCATACGCGGGCGCGAGGTGACTGCCGTCAGGAAAAACGGCGACACCTTTCCCATGGAATTGTCGGCGTCGGAAATGGTGCTGGGCGGACATCGCTACTTTATCGGTATCGTGCGCGATATCACCGAGCGCAAACTGGCCGAACAGAAGATCGCCCATCTGGCGCACTACGACTACCTGACCGATCTGCCCAACCGCGCGCTGTTCCTGGATATCCTCCAGCACTCCATCGCGCTGGCCAAACGCATTGAGCGCAAAACGGCCGTCCTGTTTCTCGACCTGGACGGATTCAAGAAGATCAACGACACCCAGGGGCACGATGCCGGAGACCTGCTGCTGAAAGGGGTTTCCCAGCGGCTCAGGGAGACGGTTCGGGAATCGGATACGGTGGCGCGGGTTGGCGGGGATGAATTCATCCTGGTGCTGGACAACATCGGATCGGATGAGAATGCAGCGCTGGTGGCCAATAAAATCATTTCGGCGTTGCGGGTGCCGTTCGAGCTGAAGGGGCAAAATTGCCGGGTGGGAGCCAGCATCGGTATTTCGCTGTTCCCGGATGACTCCGGCGACCCGGAGAAGCTGGTCGAGTTTGCCGACAAAGCGATGTACCTGGCGAAACAGAACGGAAAGAACACCTGCCGCTTTTATCGCGACATAGGGTAGAAAGGCGCCTGCCAATTCATTCGGTTTTCTTCTTGAGCAGCGTTTTCAAATCCGCGAAGGGATTATGGGTGGCGACCGCCGGGCCTTCGGATTTTCTGTCCCGTACGACCTCATCCATGACGCGCGAGTGTTCGTTGTCGTGACAGTACAGGCAGAGCAACTCCCAGTTGCTGCCGTCCGCCGGGTTGTTGTCGTGATTGTGGTCTTTGTGATGCACCGTCAATTCGCGCAGGCGCTCTCCGGAAAATTCGCGCCCGCATCGCCCGCAAATCCACGGAAACAGTTTGAGGGCACGCTCGCGGTATCCGGCCTCGCGCAATTCGCGCTGCTGGCGTGCTTCGGCCACGACGCGGTCGAGGCGGGCGTGATCGGGAGTGGTATGTTTGGGCATGGCGATGCGCTGGCTGGAGGTTGGGGCAACTATATCAGTTCGCGCCGCTCCGGAAAACGCCGGATGCGCCCCGGGTTTGCGGATGCCGATTTGCGGTAGGGGACGGCATCAAGGTAGAGTGTGCGGCGGAAGCGGGCAATTTCGGCATGCCAGAGCAGGGGTGAAAAATATGGATGGTTCCAGCAGCCAGCAAACGCAAGGGCAGAAACTGACTCCCAGCGCGATTACCAATTACCTGAACCAGTATGTCGTCGGCCAGGATGAGGCCAAAAAAACGCTTTCCGTGGCGTTGTATTCGCATTACCGCAAGCTGGGCAAGCAGCGCCTTGACTCGGTCGAGATCGCCAAGAGCAACATCCTGCTGATCGGCCCGACCGGCACGGGCAAGACGCTGTTGTGCGAGACTTTGTCGCGCGTCGCGCGCGTACCCTTTGTTACCGCCAACGCCACTTCGCTGGCGCAGTCGAAATATGTCAACGAGGAAATCGAGGCCTTGATGCAGCGTTTGCTGGACAAGGCCGCCGGGGATATTGCCAAGGCCCAGCGCGGCATCGTCTTCATCGACGAAATCGACAAGCTGAAGGCATCCGAAGGCGAACAGCGCGGCACTTCGGGCGAGCGGGTGCAGCATGCCCTGCTGAAAATCATGGAAGGCGCGCCGGTCAGGCTGGGCGCGCAAACCATAGACACGACCAATATCCTGTTCATTTGCGCGGGCGCGTTCGTCGGCCTGGAAAACATCACCGCGGCCAGCCAGTCGTTCGGCTTCATTTCCGTGAGCGACAGCGACGACCAGAAAATCCTCGACCGCCTGAATTCGCGCGTCAAACCCACCGACCTGTTCAAGTTCGGGCTGATCCCCGAATTTGCCGGGCGCCTGCCCGTGATCGCCAATTTGCAGCAACTGTCCAAGGAGCTGCTGGTGAAAATCATGATCGAGCCGCGCAATTCGATCTATAACCAGTTCCGCGAAATCCTCAAGGACGAGGGCGTCGAGCTGGTCATCGAACCGGAAGTATTCCGCCAGATCGCCGAAATGGCGTTCGAATACAAGGTGGGGGCGCGCAGCCTGCGCGGGATTTTCGAGGAAATGCTGCTGCCGGTTCTGTACCAGGTTCCCGACCGGACGGAAACGCGCAAGGTTGTCATCAAATCCCTGTTCGAAGAGCCAATCCTGATCGCCGCAGCATAGCGTTCGGCCATGAGCGGCAGCCATGATCGCGCCAACGTTGGGGGCAAAATGAGCGATCCGCAAAACGATTACGCCAGGCAGCAAATACTCATCGCCGCACTGCGCGATCCACGCCGCTACCCGCATGCGGCACATTCCGTGCAATTGATCGAAACGCATATTTCATGGGTGCTGCTGGCCGGGGACTATGCCTACAAGATCAAGAAGGCGATCGATCTGGGTTTTCTGGATTACACCAGGCTGGACGCGCGGCGGTTTTATTGCGGCGAAGAAATCAGGCTCAACCGGCGCACAGCGCCCGACATCTATCTCGACACGGTTGCCATCGGCGGGAGCCTGGAAAAGCCGGAATTCGGCGCGCAACCGGCGTTCGAATATGCAGTCAAAATGCGCCGCTTCGATTCCGCCGGCTTGATGGGCGATCTGCTTCGGCGCGGCAAGATATCGGCACAGCAAACAGACCGCCTGGCGGCCGGCATCGCCCGGTTTCACGCCAGCCTGCCCGCAGCCGATGCAGGCTCTTCATTCGGCACTGCCGCATCGGTCAAAGCAGCGGCAATGCAAAACTTCGGACAGTTGCGCGCTCTGCTGACAGCCAAAGCAGACCGGGAAAGCATCGCTGCATTGGAAGCCTCCACCGAAGCCGAGTTTGCCGATTGCAGGGAAATATTCGAGACACGCCGCAGGCAGGGATTCGTGCGCGAGTGCCACGGCGATCTGCATCTGGGCAACATCGTGCTGATCGGGGATGAGCTTGTTCCTTTCGACGGCATCGAATTCAATCCTGCTTTGCGCTGGATCGATGTGATGGACGAGATCGCCTTTTCGGTGATGGACCTGCTGCATCGCGATCACCCCGGCGAGGCATGGCGCTTGTTGAACGCCTGGCTGGAGGCGGGCGGCGATTACGGCGGCCTGTCGGTGTTGCGCTTCTATCTGGCCTATCGGGCCGCGGTGCGCGCCAAAGTCTGCGCCATTCGGGCCGGACAAGCGGATATTTCCAGACACGCACAATCCGGGGAGTTGGCTGCCTGCCGCCGGTATCTGGCGCTGGCCCGGCAATGCCTGGGGCAATACCGTCCGGCCTTGATCATCACCCACGGCCTGCCCGGTTCCGGCAAAACCACTTTCTCGCAACTGGCGCTGCAACGGATGGGCGCCATACGCATCCGTTCCGATGTCGAGCGCAAACGCCTGTTCGGCTTGGGCGCGCTGGAAAGCAGCCGCCCGCAAGCGGGCAACATCTACAGCCCCGAGGCGACGAGACAAACCTATGCGCGGTTGCATGAACTGGCGGGAGGAATAATTACTGCAGGGTTTACCGCGATCGTGGATGCCGCCTTCCTCAGGCAGGATGAACGCGATATGTTTTGCCGGTTGGCGCAAGGCCTGGCGGTGCCGTTCGCGATTGCCTCGCTGCATGCGGACGACAGCAAACTGCGCGAACGCCTGCGGCAACGGCGTAACGATGCTTCCGAAGCGGATGTGGCGGTGCTGGAGATGCTGCAGGCCGGGCAGCAGCCGTTATCGGCGCGCGACCTGGCGCGTTCGGTGGAGTTCACGACTGAAGAAGCGCCCGACAGCAAGGCTAATCGGCAAGCCTGGGACAAGCTTGCCAGATTGTCGGGAAGCGCATAACGGAATGGGGCGATATATAGGTCGAGGTATAGACCCTTTGGCCTATATATATCGAGCGGTTGCAGGAGTACGATGTTCCAGCCCGAAATAGCATGTCAGTGTTTCGAGTATCTGCTTCAGGGGAATACCCAGACTATTCGCCATTTTGAATAAGCCGCCACAGCAGCGTGGCATCGTCTTTTGCCCTTGAAGGTTTTATCGGCGGTTCCTCAATATCCGTTGTTCAACTTTAATATTAAGGAGGACATATGAAACTCGAACAAATCCGTTCCATTGCCAAATTGCACAGCATCAGCCCCGGCAAACTTTCCGCAATCGAACTGGTTAAAGCCATTCAGGCCAAGGAAGGCAACTTCGATTGTTTTGCCACGGCGGTCAACGGCGAATGCGATCAAGTCGGCTGTAGCTGGCGTGACGATTGTTTTGCGGCTTCGAGCAAAGGAGGGCTGTCATGAACCTGATCAAGTGGGATCCGTTCAGGGAACTGGAAGACGTATCCAGCCGCCTGAATCGCATTTTTGGCCGCATTCCCGGACATACGAAGCCGGACAGCGAAATGCTGGCGGTAGCGGACTGGATGCCTTCGGTCGATATCAGCGAAACCGACACTGCCTATCAGGTCAAGGGCGAGATTCCCGGCGTGAAAAAGGAAGACGTGAAAGTCACGATACAGGATGGTATGCTCACCATACAGGGTGAACGCAGGCAGGAGAAAGAAGAAAAAGGCAGAAAATTCCATCGCGTCGAGTGTTCATACGGCAGCTTCGTGCGCAGTTTCCGCGTCCCCGACGATGCCGACGAATCCGCCGTGAAAGCCGAATTCAAGGAGGGCATGCTCAACATCACCCTGCCCAAGTCCGAGAAGGCGAAGCCAAAATCGATCAACGTCTCGGTTTCATAATCAGTATCGCCGCCCCCTCCGCGCGGGGCAGGGCGGCGGTGATCACCAGGAGGAATCATGACCCATCAATCCCGTCCGGCCGGATTTCAGCCCATCCGGCGCGACCGGCTGTTGCAGGAAGCAGTGCACGACAGCTACAAGAACAAGGGGAAACTCACCGAGCCGACGCTGTGCACCGAGTGCGGGGCCGTGTTTCAGGGGGGGCGCTGGCAATGGTTGCCCAAGCCCCAGAAAGCCGAGCAGACTTGTTGCCCGGCTTGTCACCGGATGCGCGACGGGTTCCCGGCGGGATATGTGATCATAACCGGCGACTTCATTGCGGCGCACGAGCAGGAGATCCAGCAACTGATACGCCATCATGCGGAGCGGGAAAAAGCCGAACATCCGATGCAACGCATCATGGCAATCGAGCAGACGAAGGTCAGCACGCTGGTGACCACCACGGATATTCATCTGGCGCGCGGCATCGGCGAAGCGTTGCATCACGCCTATCAGGGCGAACTGGAGTTTCATTACAATCCGGAACAGAATCTGTTGCGGGTGAATTGGTCCCGTTGATCGGGGCGAACCTTACAATTGCAATCAGAACAGAGGGAGGATTCATGCAGATTCCATTGCAGATCACCATACGCGATTTCGAACAATCCGAAGCGCTGGAAATACGCGTTCGCGACAAGGCGAAAAAACTGGACGAATTTTTCGATCACATCATGTCGTGCCGGGTGGTGGTTGCCATGTCGCACAAGCACCAGCAACAGGGCAAACATTTCAATGTGCGCATCGACATCGGCGTCGCCGGCGGCGAGATCGTGGTGAACCGCGACCATGCGGAAGACGTGTACGTGGCCTTGCGCGACGCCTTCGATGCGGCCAAGCGCCAGGTACAGGACTATGCCCACAAGCTTCGCGGCGACGTGAAGCAGCATGAACCGAGGAATACCGAAAAAAGTTAGCGTGTTTTGCGACCCGCCCTGCCGGGTCGCGGCTTGCTTTTTTGGAAACGCCTTCCCGCCTGCAGTGGCAGTGTTGCATGAACAATAACCTTGTTGGGAATGGGTTGCACGCCGAATGCAATTCGGCTGCGGCCGTCATCCGAGTGAATTCCCCGCCTACGCCACATCCGGATCAAAAGAAGCATAGAATTGCATCCAGCACCTGTGGCAAACCGACCTGGCCGTGACCGGCACATATGGATGTTCCCGTTGTGCCGTTTACTCCCTGGCAGCGTTATCGAAGATGCGCTGCGTCATGCAATCAGCGGAGGTAACAATGACCACGAATACATCCGTTCCACAACCTTCCCCCGACTACGACCAAACCCGGGTGATTCAGCGACCCGACGGATTTTACTGGCAGGACAGCCTTTCCGACGCGCTGTACGGCCCCTTCCCCACGCTGCTCGGAGCGGTGCAGGACATGCAGGATCATGAAGGCAGCGAACTTGAAGTGGGCGAGTCGCTGGAGGAGGCGGAATCCGAAATCGGCATGTCCGACTGGATAGACCCCGACACGGGCCAGCCGGCGGAAGACCTGCTGCCGCATCTCAGCGACGAGTAGCACGCCGCGCAAGAGTATCTGCGCCCCGTGTGCAGCCATGCTGACGTTGGCCTTTACCGGAGATGTAATGCTCGGCCGCTACGTGAACGAGCAGCTCAAGCATATTACGCCGGTGGAAATGTGGGACGACTTGCTGCCGCACCTGGCACAAGCCGACTTGCGCATCGTCAATCTGGAATGCGCCCTGACCCACCATCCCGGGCGCTGGACCCGCACCGAAAAGTTGTTCCATTTTCGCGCTGATCCGGACGCGGTGCGGGTTTTGCAGACAGCCGAAATCGATGCCTGCGTGCTCGCCAACAACCACATCCTGGATTACGAAGAACAAGGGTTGCTGGATACGTTGCACGCGCTCAGTGCGGCGGGTATCCGATATGCGGGTGCCGGGGCCAATGCGGCCAGGGCCGCCGCGCCGGCCATGCTCGAAGTGCAGGGCGCATCGCCCTGCAGCGTGGCGTTGCTCTCCTTCACCGACAACGAACCGGCTTTCGCCGCCGCTGCCGGTCATCCCGGCACCAACTATCTTGAAGTCGCGCTGGATCCGGAAACGCTGGCACGTATCGCCGACAGCATCGCGCAGGCGCGCGAACAAGGCGGCGATCTGGTGGTGTTCTCAAACCACTGGGGCGCAAATTTCGTCGAACGTCCGGCACCCGAATTCCGCGATTTCGCCCGGCGCGTGATCGAGCTCGGCGCCGACATATATTACGGCCACAGCGCGCATATCTGCCAGGGCATCGAGATATACCGGGGCAAACCCATCCTGTACGACACCGGCAATTTTATCGACGACTACGCCGTCCATCCCCTGTTGCGCAACGACCGCTCCTGCCTGTTCAAGGTGATGTTCGAGCAGGGCAGGTTGGTGCGCATCGAGTTGCTGCCGGTTTCGCTGGACCTGGGATACGTCGCGTCGGCGCGCGGCAGGGAATTCGAGGCGATCTGCGCGCGCATGGAAATGCTTTGCGCCGAACTCGGCACCCGGTTGGTACGCCTGGTTGACCGGCTGGTCTACCAGGCGTAGCCGCCCATGACGGAGCTGGAGAATACTGCGATGGCGGGGAACGCAACTGGCAGTACTACCGGCAATCGTCCAAAGATCGGTTTGGCGCTGGGCAGCGGCTCGGCGCGCGGGCTGGCACATCTGGGCGTGATCCGGGCCATCGAGGAGGCCGGCATCGAGGTGAGCTTCATTGCGGGCAGCAGCATGGGCGCGTTGATCGGGGCGATCCATGCCGCAGGCAAGCTGGACGAGCTGGAGGCCGCGTTCCGGGATTTCGATTGGAGAAAGACCGCTTCCTTCTTTGACGTGGTGTTGCCCAAGTCGGGTTTGCTCGACGGCAGCAAGGTCAGCGAACTGGTGCGAGCCCATATTCGTGCCGACACCATCGAAATGCTGCCCAAGCCTTTTGCCGCCGTGGCGACGGACATTGTCAGCGGCGAGGAGGTCGTCATTCGCAGCGGCGACGTGATCGAGGCGGTGCGTGCCAGCATCTCGGTTCCCGGCATCTTCACGCCGGTACGCAGCAACGGGCGCATTCTGGTGGACGGGGGCATCACCAACCCGGTGCCGGTGAGTGTGGTTCGCGCCATGGGAGCGGACATCGTGATTGCAGTCGATCTCAACCATCGGATCATTGCCGGCAAGAACCTGAAACCGCTGTTGTCCACGACAAACAACGGGAGCGCAAGAAGCATTGCTGCCGGCATTTTTTCGCGCTGGGCGGGCGACTATCGCCTGTCGATGAAAGACATCAAACAGAAACTGCTTGCCGGGGATGCGCCTGCCTCGGCCCAATTCAGAGAATGGATTTCCGCGGAGCCGCTGCCCAGCATCTTCGAAGTGCTGCTGGCCTCGATCAATATCATGGAAACCCGTCTTACCCAGACCCGTTTGTCGCTTGATCGGCCGGACGTGATCATCCAGCCGCCGCTGGGGCACATCCGTTTTCTGGAATTCGGGCGTGCCGAGGAAATCATAGCCATCGGCTACGAGCACGCCCGGCGGCAACTCAACGGCAAAGAAATCGGATTGACATGATGGAAAAGGACGCGGGAAAATTGCATCGACTTCCCGTTGCCGCAAGAATGTTAACATTCCCGCCGTGCCCGTTAGCGGAGTTGCCGCCATGAACCTCCAGCCAGTGCCCATCGAAGATATCCCGCTCGGCAAGCCGCTGCCGTGGCGACTGTATGACCGCAACGGTTATATCGTGTTTGCGCGCAGCGAGATCGTTGCCAGCCGCGAACAACTGGAGAGCCTGCTGGGACAAGGTTTGCTGCGCGACATGGATTCGCCGGCGAAAAAGCGCGAGACGGGCGAATGGACCGAGTTCAGGGAAGTCGCGCCGAGCGCGACATTTCCGCCGGCGGGCATCAAGCCGCAGATCGGCGAACTGGTGCAACTGCGCCTGCTGAACCGCAACCTGCAAGCCTATTACACTGCCCGGCTGGTCGGCTATATCGCGAACCGGAGCATACTGGTGCTGACGCCGATGATCGACGGCGTTCCGCTCATCCTGGCCGACGGCGAACAACTGGAAGTGCGCATGGTGACCGGCAGCAACATCTACGCGTTCCAGACCCCGATCCAGCGCCTGTGCGTCAGCCCGGTCCATTACATGCACCTGGAGTATCCGACCGAGGTGCGCGCGCAGACGCTGCGCAAATCGCCGTGGGCGAGAGTGAATCTCAGTGCCACCTCAACCGATGCCCGGGGGGCGCACGAGGTCGTGCGCATCGTCAACCTCAGTCCGGATGGCGCGCAATTGCATGCGCCCATCCCATTGGGCAAACCGGGCGACACGCTGCGTCTTTCTTTCCATGCGGACATGGACGACATCAGCACCGCGCTCAGCCTCGATGCAACCATTCTGCATGCGCATGCACCGCATCCGGGCCAGACCGCCGAGAGCAACATGCTGGAATACGGCATCGCCTTCCGCGACGTTCCCGCCGCCGATGCGCTCTGGCTGAAGGGGTTGGTCTACCGCCATATCGCCGAGGGCTATCTGGCCTGAACGGTCTGCTGTTTCAGTCAAGCAGGGATTCTGCCGGGTGATAGTCCATGCCGAAAGCTTCGGCAACTTTGCGGTGCGTGATTTTTCCGTTGATGATGTTGAGTCCGTTCTGCAGTTCCGGTGTTTCCTTGAGCGCCCGCTGGCAGCCCTTGTTCGCCAGTTTCAGCACATAGGGCAGGGTGGCGTTGGTCAGCGCCAGCGTCGAAGTGATCGGCACGCCGCCGGGCATGTTGGCCACGCCGTAATGCACCACGCCGTCCACGATGAACACCGGATTTTCGTGCGTGGTCGGGCGCGTGGTTTCGACGCAGCCGCCCTGATCGACGGAAACGTCCACGATCACCGCGCCCGCGCGCATGGTCTTGAGGTCTTCGCGGCGTATCAATTTCGGCGCAACGGCGCCGTGTATCAGCACCGCGCCGACGATCAGGTCGGCGCTGGCAATCTGCGCCAGCAGGTTGTGCCGGTCCGAGAATACCAGTTGCACGTTGGCCGGCATCACGTCGCTCAGGTAGCGCAGCCGTTCCAGATTGACGTCGAGAACGGCGACGCTGGCACCCATGCCCGCCGCGATTTTTGCCGCATTCACGCCGACCACGCCTGCGCCGAGTATCACCACCTTGGCCGGCGGCACGCCGGGCACGCCGCTCAACAGGATGCCGCGCCCGCCGTTCAATTTCTCCAGATACTTGGCGCCTTCCTGCACCGCCATGCGCCCGGCCACTTCCGACATCGGCGTGAGCAACGGCAGTTCGCGCGATGGCAGCTCCACCGTTTCATAGGCAATGCAGATCGCGCCGGAGGCCATGTGCGCCCTGGTCAACTGCTCGCTGGCGGCGAAATGGAAATACGTGAAAATGACCTGGCCGGGCCGGATGCGTTTCCATTCCGGCTCGATGGGTTCTTTCACTTTCACGATCATGTCCGAGCCGGCCCATACGGCGTCGGCATCCCCGGCGATTTGCGCACCGGCAGCCAGGTATTGCGCATCGCTGAAACCACTGCCCAGGCCGGCGCCCGTTTCCATGACAACCGCATGCCCGGCCGCGACCAGGGCTTCAGCGCCAGCCGGCACCAGCGCGACGCGGTTTTCGTTGGTCTTGATCTCTTTGGGGATGCCTATTTTCATGCGAGTGCCCTTGTACGGTCGTGTTGGGGAAGTCACGCAATATTGCCGGAGCAGACAGCGCAACCGGATCATATCGCCAGTCGGGATAATAGAGCGTGACCCCGGCCCCGGCAAATCCCGATGCAACATCAATGGGGTGCTGCTGGATCACAGCCAGAACGTGCAGGCGAACTTCGTCCGCTCGATGCATGAGCGGATGCGCGCTAAATGTGCAAGAATTCCCTTACCAAATTCAAGGCCTTCTGAAGGAGTGTTCATGGCAACGCCAAAAGTCCGGGGATACCCGGTCGTGATTATCGGTGCCGGCCGCGGCGGGGCTGCGCTGCTGGAAATGTTCATGGAGGACAATCTGGTCAAGGTGATGGCGATTGCCGATACCGACCCAAAGGCACCCGGCCTCCAGTTGGCAGTAAAGAACGGGATACCGACCTATGTCGATCCGGTCAAGGCGCTGCAGGCCTGCAAGGACTACCCCGATTGCCTGGTGTACAACCTGTCGCACGACGACTCGATTGCCGAAGAAGTACGCAAGATTTTTGGCGACAAGCGGGTTGCCAGCGGCACGGAGGTCAAACTGTTCTGGCAGATGGTCACCAACCTGAAGCAAGTCAAAGGCGAACTCGAGAAAAGCCACTATCAGTTGCAATCCATTATCCGCAACGTGATGGACGGCATCATCATGATCAACGAGACCGGGGAAATTCAGGGGTTCAATCCCGCCGCCGAGGAAATTTTCGGCTATACGCAACAGGAAGCACTGAGCAAAAATCTGAAGATGCTCATGCCGGAGCCGGATCGGGGCAGGCACGACGGCTACATCAAGCGCTATCTGGAAACGGGCCAGGCGCGGATACTGGGCGTGCGCGGCAGGGAAGTGACGGCTGCGCGCAAGGGCGGCGAAGAATTCCCCATGGAAATATCCGTGTCGGAAATGGCATTGGGCGGCCATCGCTACTTTATCGGCATCGCCCGGGACATCACGGAGCGCAAGCGCGCCGAGAAAAAAATCGCGCACCTGGCGCACTACGACTACCTGACCGACCTGCCGAACCGCGCCCTGTTCCTGGATGTGCTCAACCATTCCATTTCCCTGGCGAAGCGCAACAAGCACAAGGCCGCCATCCTGTTTCTCGATCTGGACGGATTCAAGAAAGTCAACGATGCGCTGGGACACGACACCGGGGACATGCTGTTGAAGGATGTCGCGAAAAGGATCAAGGAAACGATACGCGATTCCGATACCGTGGCGCGGGTGGGCGGGGACGAATTCATCCTGGTGCTGGACAATATCGAATCGCACGACAATGCGGCGCTGGTGGCCAGAAAGATCATCGCCGCGCTGGCGCAACCGTTCGATCTGAAGGGCCAGCATTGCCGGGTGGGAGGCAGCATCGGCATTTCCATGTTCCCGGAAAATTCCAAAACCCCGGAAAAGCTCATCCAGCAGGCGGATGAGGCGATGTACCTGGCGAAGCAGAGCGGAAAGAACACCTGCAAATTTTACCGCGAGGTCGTGCAGGGGCGGCAGGGTGGATGAAGGCTCGGGTTTTCGCCGGGCGCTATGAACCCATCCTGAACCGGACAACGGCGGTCATCGGTCGGGCCGGAAGAAAATCCCGGCGCCCGGCACACACCGCTTTACTGAGACTGCTGCTCTATCGCTTTCCGCTGTTCCTCTTCCAGTTTTTTCGCCGCGGCATCGACGGCCTTGGCCTTGTCGAGCGCCTCGCGCTGATCCTGGAACAGTTTGGGGGCGGGTTGCTCGTCGCTCTTGCCGCATGCGGCGAGCAGGAAGAGCGCGGAAACGAGTACAGCGGTGCGGTAGCCCATGATGTTCTCCTCAGTCGTTGGGGATGCTGGTGCCGATGGGGCGGGCGAAGATTTCGTCGACCCGGTTCTTGTCCATGTCGACGACTTCGAAGCGCCAGCCGTGCCAGTCGAAAGTCTCGGCTTTCTTCGGGATGCGCCCGACCGCAGTGATGACGAAACCGCCCACGGTATGGTAATTGCCCATTTCTTCTTCGGGCAGCGCGGTCAGCCCGAGTTTTTCTTTCATCTCGTCCAGCGGCAACAAGCCGTCTAACAGCCAGGATCCGTCTTCGCGCTGCACGGCAAGCGGCATTTCGTCGACCGAACTGGGCACGTCGCCGACGACGGACGAGAGCAGGTCGCTCATGGTGACCAGTCCCTCGGCCTGGCCGAATTCGTTGACGACGACGGCGATGTGGGTCTTTTGCTGGCGGAAGAATTCGAGCACGCCGATGAGCGACTGGGTGTTGGGGATGAAGTGCACTGCGTGCGTCGGCAATTTGCCGAGATCGAGCTGGTCGTTCTCGAGCAGGTGCTGCAGCAGTTCGCGGCTTTCGATGTAGCCCACCAGTTGCGTGATGCCGCCTTTGCACACGATGAAGCGCGAGACGCGCTGGGTTTTGATCTTCTCCAGGTTGACCTGGCTCGGCGCCTGCAGGTCGAGGTAGATGATGCCGTTGGCGGGGGTCATCACGCTCGCCACCTTGCGGTCGTCCAGGCGGAACACGTTGCCGAGCAGTTCGCCCGCGGTCTCGTCCAGTCCGCCGTCGCGCCGCCCGGCGGTGATCATGGCGCGTATCTCGTCGGCAGCGACATGTGCCGCGCTTTCCTTGAACGGGAATAGCGAGAGTATTTTCTCGCTCGTCACCGCCAGCGCCCAGATGAACGGGCGGTTCAGTCTGGCGAACATCGCCATGAAGGGCGCGAGCAGCGAGGCAATGGTTTCCGGCTTGGCCAGCGCGATGCGCTTGGGAATGATTTCGCCGACGACGATGGTGGCGAAGGTGATGCTGCCGACCACCAGCAGCAAGGCCAGCGGATATTTGGCGAACGCGAGCCACTCGATGTGGGTTTCGATGGCGGATTCGATGCGCGGCACCCACATCGATTCGCCGAAGACGCCGAGCAGGGTGGCAAGGGCGGTGAGTCCGGTCTGGGTGGCGGCCAGCAAGCGCGAAGGCTGGTTGCGCAATGCGGCGGCGATGCGCGCGCCTTCGTTGCCCGCCTCGGCCATCTGCGTGAGGATGGCCATGCGGCTCGCGCCTATGCTCATCTCCGACATGGCGAAAAAGCCGCTGAGCAGGATCAGCAGCACGAGTATCCAGATTTCCATGTTGAACTCCTTTGCGAGAGTTAGATCCTGCCGCTATCCTGGTCGTGGCCGTGCTTCCTGTAAAGCACGCTCATCAGCCCCGCCATCAGCAGGCCGAACACCAGGATGATGATGTTGAGGTTGAGTTCCAGTTTTTCCATCAGTGCGTAGAGCCCCAGCATCAGGAAGATGCTGATGTTCTCGTTGAAGTTCTGCACGGCGATGGAACGCCCGGCGCCGATCAGCAAATGGCCGCGGTGCTGCAACAGCGCGTTCATCGGCACCACGAAGAAGCCGGCCATCATGCCGATGCAGATGAGCAGCAGGATGGCGAGCAGCGGATGGGTGATCGGGATCATCACCATCACCATCAGCCCCATGCCGATGCCGACCGGCAGCACGTTCACCGCGTGTTCCAGTCTGATCAGCCGCGCAGCCATTACGGCGCCGATGGCAATGCCGACGGCGAACCAGATAATAAGCACGGAAGCCTTGCCGAGGCTGTAATGCAACGCGACGCCGGCCCAGGCCAGCACCAGCAGACGCAGCGTCGCACCGGCTCCCCAGAACAGCGTGGTGACCGCGAGCGAAACCTGGCCCAGCGGGTCTTTCCACAACAGGATGAAGCAGTGCCAGAAGTCCTTCAGCAGGAACAACGGGCTGCGGCTGAGCGGCTTGTGTTCGATGGGGACGAGCGGGATGTAGAGGTTGATCAGTGCCGCCAGCAGATAGATAAAGAAGATGATGAAGATCGCCAATTCGGCCGGCGTGACGAGCGACGGGACATTGAGTGCCCCCATAATTGTCTGCGAGAAGCTTGGCGTGATCAGCAGGCCGCCAACCCCCACACCGAAGATGATGGCGGCGACCGTCAGACCCTCCATCCAGCTATTCGCCCACACCAGCCGTTCCGGCGGCAGATATTCGGTGAGGATGCCGTATTTCGCGGGGGAATATGCCGCCGCGCCGAATCCGGCGAGACCATAGGCGAGCAACGGGTTCGCGCCGATCAGCATGGCGATGCAGCCCGCCATTTTGATCGCGTTGCTGATGAACATCACGCGGCCCTTGGGCAGCGAGTCGGCAAACGGGCCGACGAATGGGGCGAGCACGATGAAGGACAGGATGAATGCCTGCTGCAGCACCGGCGTCTGCCAACTGGGCGCATGCACCTGCTTCAGCAGCGCGATGGCGGCAAACAACAACGCATTGTCCGCGAGCGCGGAAAAGAACTGGGCTGCCAGGATAGTGTAAAACCCGCGGTTCATATTCCGGTTCTTTCGGCGCAGGCTAATGCGCGCAGCGCGTTAAAGACAGTTTCATTGTCCGGCCGTAGCCAAAAGAACTGAGCCGCAAGGATGGTGTAGAAACCTCGATTCATGTTCTTTCGGCGGAGGCTAATGCGCGCAGCGCGTTAAAGACGGGTTTATCGTCTGGCCGTAGCCAAAAAAAAGCACTGCGGGGAGGGAGGGGAGGCCGCGATTCACTATGGGAGTTATCGTTTGAGAGACGGCGTTTTATAACACGAAAATATGCAGCCTGCTATCATTCGCGGCACTTTAATCCCTGCTGTCTTCAATAATATATGTCCCGCCCGATACAGGCCCGCATCGATCTTTCCGCGTTGAAGAACAATCTGCGCGTGGTGCGGCGCATCGCGTCCAGCCGCATCATGGCGGTGATCAAGGCCAATGCCTACGGGCACGGCCTGCTGCGCGCGGCGGAAGCACTGAAGGAGGCGGAGGGGTTTGCGCTGCTGGATGTGCGCGATGCCATTGCCTTGCGCGAAGCGGGATTTCGCCAGACCATTCTTTTGCTGGAAGGGTTCTTCAGCGCGGACGAACTGCCGCTGCTGGCCGAATACGAATTGGCCAGCGTCATCCACAACCCGCAGCAACTCGCCATGCTGGACGCCTTTCCGCGCCGCAACGCCTTGCCGGTGTGGCTCAAGATCAACACCGGCATGAACCGGCTGGGATTTGCGCCGGAGCAGCTTGCGGCGGCGATGGAAAAACTGAAATCGCACCCGGCAATTACCGAGGTCACGCTGATGACGCACTTCGCGCATGCCGACGAAGCGGAAGGGGTGGCGGAACAACTGGAGCGTTTCAAGGGCCTGACCGCCGCCTGGCGCGCACCGCGCTCGCTGGCCAATTCCGCCGCGCTGCTGCGTTATCCCGCCACGCACGGCGAGTGGGTACGCCCCGGCATCATGCTCTACGGCGCTTCGCCGTTCGCCGATACCGGCGCGCAGCAACTCGGCCTGCAACCGGTAATGACGCTGTCCAGCGAAATCATCTCGGTGCGCGAGCTGCAGGCGGGCGACCGCGTCGGCTATGCGGGACTGTTCCGCGCGGACAAGGCCATGCGCATCGGCACCGTCGCCTGCGGTTACGCCGACGGCTATCCCCGGCACGCGCCGACCGGCACGCCGATTCTGGTGAACGGGAAACGTACCCGCACCTTGGGGCGTGTATCGATGGACATGCTGTGCGTCGATCTGGGCGAGTTGCCGGATGCCGCGGTCGGCAGCCCGGTCACCCTGTGGGGCAACGGCATGCCGGTGGAAGAAGTGGCCGCTGCCGCTGGAACGATCAGCTACGAGCTGACGTGCGCGCTGACAGCGCGCGTGCCGGTTGCGGCAGCCTGATTATTGTTTAAGCATGTTGGCGATCACCGTTTCCGCCTGTTCCGGCCGGCCGAACAAATAACCCTGATGGATGACCTGGCCGCGCAGGTTCAGGAACGCGGCCTGTTCGGCCGTTTCCACGCCTTCCGCCACCACGTTCACATGCATGAGCCTGGCCACGGCAAGGATGGCCTCGACCAGCGCGTCGTCGCCGGGATCGATGGTCAGATCCTGAATAAAACTCTTGTCGATCTTGAGCTCGTGGATGGGCAGGCGCTTGAGGTAGGACAGCGACGAGTAACCGGTGCCGAAGTCATCCATGGAGAAATGGATGCCGATTGAGCTCAGCTCGTTCATCTTGCCGATGACTTCATCGATGTTGTCGATCACCATCCCCTCCGTCACTTCCAGCGTGAGACGCGCCGGATCCGCACCGGCGTCGGCAAGCCCCTGTTTGATCTGATCGACAAAACCGGATTGCCTGAAATGGCGCGGACTGATGTTGACCGAGATTCGTATCGGCAGGGTTGCCATGTCGTTATGCGCCAGCAGGCGGCATACCTCGGTGAATACCCAGGTGCCGATCTCGATGATGAGATTCGATTCCTCGGCAATCGGGATGAATGCGCCCGGCGACAGCAGGCCGTGTTGCGGGTGCTGCCAGCGTACCAGCGATTCCGCACCGACGATCTTTCCGGCGGCATCCACTTGCGGTTGCAGGAATACCCGCAGTTCCCCGGCGGTAATGCCCTGGTGCAATTCCCTCTCGATGTCGAAGCGCTGTCTGGCAATTTCGTCCAGCGCAGTTTCGAAGAAGGAGGTCTGTCCGCTTCCCTTGGTTTTGGCGTGGTGCAGGGCGGAGTTTGCGCGGCGCAGGATGTCCAGCGGCGCATCTTCCGTTTTGTCGGGGAAAATGGCGATGCCGTGGCAGGCGGTGAGGGTGATGAGTTCGTCGCCCACGCGGAACGGATCCTGCAGGCAGGAATGGAGTTTTTCCGACACCCAGATGGCGAGATGCATGGCTGTTTGCTGCTGGGGAGCGAGATCCGACAGCAGGATGCAGAACTCGTCTCCGGCAATGCGGGCCACAACATCCCCCTCATGCAGGATATTTGTCAGGCGCTCGCTCACGGCCCTGAGCAATACGTCGCCCAGCGATTGTCCTCCGGCATCGTTGATGTTTTTGAAGCGGTCGATGTTGAAGGAAATCAGCGAACTGAAATGGCCGACTCGCCGGATCGTGGCCAATGCCTGGGTAGTGCGTTCCAGCAGCAGGGTGCGGTTCGGCAGTCCGGTGAGCGTGTCGTAAAAGGCCAGGCGATGTATTTCAGCCTCGGCGCGCTTCTTTTCCGTGATGTCTTCCTTTATCGCCACGTAATGCGTGATACGCCCATCCGGCTGGCGGATCGGGCTGACGATGGCGTGCTCGATGTATTCGCTGCCGTCCTTGCGCCGGTTGATGAACTCGCCCTGCCAGGTTTCGCCCGATGTCAGGTGATGCCATAAATCATCGTAGGTGTGTTTCGGCGTCTTGTCCGAGTGCAGAATGCGCGGATTCCGGCCGATGATTTCCTCGCGGCTGTAGCCGGAGTTTTGCACGAAGAATTCATTCACGTATTCGATGTCGCCATCGAGGTTGGTGATGGCGATGCTCTCCGGGCTTTGTTCCACCGCCAGCGAGAGTTTGCGCAACTCGGCGTTGGCTGCTTCGGCGCGGGCGCGGGCAGCCACGGCATCCTCCATCAGGTTGAGCGCCGCCAATCGCGCCACGCGCTGCTCTTCCAATGCGGCCGCCTGGCTTTGTTGCAGGGCAGCTTCCGCGTCGCGGCGGGCGCGGCGTTCGTTTCCTTCGTCGATGGCGCGCTGGATGGCCTTGGGCAGGAGGTTCAGGTGGCCCTTGAAAACAAAGTCCGTCATTCCCAGGCGCAGCAACTCCACCGCTTTTTCCTCGCCCACCGTGCCGGAGACCAGAATGACCGGCAAATCGGGCCAGCGCTGTTGAATGCGTTGCAGCGAAGTGCCAAAATCCATGCCCGGCACGTTGTAATCCGAGAGCACGACATCGCTTTTATCCTGCAATGCGCTATCCAGTTCGGCATCGCTGCCGACGCGTTGGCAAACCGCCAGCATGTCATGCTGGCGAAGACTGCGCTCCAGCAGCAGAAAGTCGGCGGTTTCGTCCTCGATGACGATGATTCGCAGCGGTTTGCTCATGGCGGTCTCATTTGCCCGGCGGCGGTTCGTTGGTGGCCAGCCAATAGATGCCCAGTCGCGCCACGGTCTCGGCAAACTCGGCGAATTCCACCGGCTTGCGCACGAAGCTGTTGCAGCCGTTCTCATAGCTCTTCAAGCGGTCGCGCTCGTCGTCCGAGGAGGTGAGGATGACCACCGGCAACAGCCGCGTGCGCTCCTCCGCCCTTAGCCGTTCCAGCACCTCCAGCCCGGACAGGCGCGGCAGGCCGATATCGAGCAGCACGACCGCGGGCATTTCGGAAGCGTCGCGGGCGGCAAATTCGCCTTCGCCGAACAGGTAATCGAGCGCTTGCTGCCCGTCGCGCGCGACGTCCACCTCATTGACCAGGTTGATTTTCTTCAGGGCGCGCATGGTCAGGATTTCATCCTGGGGGTTGTCTTCGACTAGCAGGATGGTTCTGTTTTTCATCGTCATTGCTCCTTTTTGTCAGGCGCGGAATCGGCGGCGGGTTTGCCGGATAAAGTGAATCCGAAGACCGCGCCTTTGCCCGGCTCGCCGCGCGCTTCGATGACACCGCCATGGCGGTGCACGATGCGCTGCACGGTGGCGAGGCCGATTCCGATGCCGGCGAATTCCTCCTGGCGATGCAGCCGCTGGAACGGCTGGAACAGCCGGTTGGCGTGGGCCATATCGAAGCCGGCACCGTTGTCGGCGACGCAGAAAAAGCGGGAACCATCGCGTTCCTCGGCGAAAACGCGGATTTCCGGTGCGGCCGCATGGGCCGTATATTTCCAGGCGTTGCCCAGCAGATTGCGCATGACCACTTCGATCATTCTCGCATCGCCGAAAACGACAATCCCGGTTGCCACCTGCCTGGCTACCTGCCGTTCCGGCTCGCCTTGCGCCAGTTCGTCGAGCAGACGGTGCGCCAGGCCGGTCAGGTCGATCTCGTCATGATGCAATTCGCCGCGCGTGCTGCGCGAAAGCACCAGCAGGCCGTCGACCAGTTCGCTCATTTTGCGGCTGGCGATGTCTATCTGTTCCAGGTAAACCTTTGCTTCTCCCTGCAACTGGCTTCCGTAGTCCTCGCCAAGCGCCTGGCTGAAGCCGCTCATGGCGCGCAACGGCGCGCGCAGGTCGTGCGAGACGGCGTAGGAGAAACTATCCAGTTCGCGGTTCGCAATGGTCAGTTTCGCGGTGCGTTCTTCCACGCGCCGTTCAAGATCGGCGTTGAGCCGCAGGATTTCCTCCTCCGCCCGACGACGGTCGGTGATGTCCCGCAAGATCACCGTAAACAGGTTGCCGGCGGCGTGGCGGGTCTGGGAGATGGACGCCTCGACGGGAAACTCCTCGCCATTGAGGCGCAGGCCGCTGACTTCCCCCAGCAAACCCATGCGGCGCGCCGTCATGCCGGTTTGGGCGAAATTCCGGATATGGCCTTCATGGGCGTGGCGGAAGCGCTCCGGTATGAGCCGTGCCAGGGGCTGGCCTGTCGCCTCCGCCACGCCCAGGCCGAACATCTTTTCGGCGGCCGGGTTGTACAGGCGTATCAGTTGCCGTTCGTCCACGGAAATGATCGCATCCATTGCCGAGTCGATGATGCCCGCCAGGCGCTCTTCGCTTTCGCGCAGCGATTCTTCCGCCCGCTTGCGCTCGGTGATGTCCTGCACGGTGCCATGCAGGTTGACGATGTTGCCATCGGCATCGCGCGCAGCTTCGCCCCGGGCAATGATCCAGCGGTGCGTGCCATCGGGGCGCACCACCTCGGCATCGCATGCGTAGGCGGTACCCTCTGCCAGCCCTTTCTCGACAGCGGCAGAAAGGCGTGCCCAGCTTTCCGGGGTGAAATACCGCTGAACTTCCGGATAAATGGCCGGCGGCAGGGACGGGTCGCGGCCATAGATATAGTAGATTTCCTCCGACCAGGTGTGACGGTCGGCCCTGGTATCCCACATCCAGTTGCCGATACCGGCCAGGCGCTGCGACTCGATCAATTGGGTCGCACTTTTCTGCAACCCGGCCTCGGCTTGCCTGCGCATCTGTATGTCTTCGACGATGGCGATAAAGTAGTCCGGTGTGGCGTCTGGTTTTCGCACCAGCGACACGGTGAGGTTGATCCAGACGTGAGAGCCGTCTTTGCAGATGAAACGCTTTTCCTTCGAATAAGTCCCGGTATCTCCGGACAGCATTCCCTGCAAATTGGCATGATCGGTTTCAACGTCTTCCGGGTGCGTAATGTCCCAGAAGGTTTTGGCCAGCAATTCGTCGCAGCCGTAGCCGACGATTTCGCAGAGCTTGCGGTTGACCCTTAGCCAGCGCCCGTCTGGCATCGCCAGTGCAATGCCGACCGCCGCCTGCTCGAAAGTGGCTTCGAAACGCGTCTCGCTGACCTGCAACTCCTTGCCGGTGCGCTGCATTGCATGGCGCAGGCGCTCAAACAGGAACGCGAAGAGAGCGCCCATGATGACGAATACGACAATCGAAAAGGCGGACGCAGGATTGTCCAATTCAAACGAGAATGTCTTCGGCATGAAGACATACCAGACCAGCAGCGCGCTGATGGCTGTTGCGGCGATGCCGCCGCTGAAGCCGCCGATCCATGCGCTGAAAAACGCCACCGGAAAAAACAGGAACCAGACGTAAGGACTTAGATAAGCCCACAGCCACCATTGGAGCGCGCAGGCGACGAAGGGAAGCAACAGGGAGAGGAGCAGTCGCGATTTCATGGCGTTTCATCTCCCCGGTGCGATCCGGTCGAAGTGTCGAGGAAGGCGAGCGGGTAGGGCGGTTCTTTTCCGAGTTGGCGGGACAGTTCGTTGATCTGCTGTTTGAGCGAGATCATGTCCAGTTCCCGTCCCACCGAGGCGCGATTGAATCGCTCCAGTTCTTCGTTGCGCAGGCGCACTTCCTCGGTTTGCCGGAGCAGCGCGGCTTCGGCGGACTTGCGTTCGGTGATGTCTTCGCCGGAGCTGAGCGTGCCGACGATGTTGCCCACTTCGTTCTTGAAGTAGTTATTGCGCCAGGAGATCATCCGTCGGCTGCCGTCGCGGCAAACGACTGCATTCTCGTAGTGCTGCGTGTCTTTCAAGTCGCCCGCCAATATTCTGCGGAAAACCGGCAAAAGGATTTCAATCCCCTCCGGTTGCGGCAGGCAGGTTTTGAACCAGTCCTTTCCCAGCAATTCGCTTTCCCGGTAACCCAGCAGTTCGCAGCCGTAACGGTTGATCATGCCGATGCGTCCTTCCGTATCGAGGGCGATCATGATGTTCTGGACGCTGTCGAGGTAGCGCTGGTTGCGGTCGCGCTCGCGTTTGAACGCTTCTTCCGTGGTCTTGATCCCGGTGATGTCGCGTGCGATGCCGAACAGGCCGATCACCTTGCCGGCTTCGTCATGTATCGGCCCCTTGGTAGTCAGAAAGAACGTGCTTCCGTCCTTTGTGCTGAGTTCTTGCTCGCGCGGAAAGATATCGGCGGCGCTCTGGCCCAATAGTTCCCGGGTGGTCTTGCCGATGAAACGGGCGGCAGCCCGATTCAGCAGAATGTAACGCCCTTGCAGGTCCTGAGCGAAGGTGGCGTCGGTGGAGCCCTCGGCGATGGCATCGAGCAATTCCATGGCGCGGGTTTTTTCTGCCAGGTTGGCTTCGGCATTATGGCGTTCCGTTTCGGAGCGGTAACGCGCTTCGTGCAGCATTTCGCTGAGATAGCTGACGAGCACTCCTTCGGCGACCAGGAATAGCAGCTGGTACAAATCGTATGAATGTTCGATCCCGAAGTTGCCAACCGGCGGGATGGCGAAATACGCGACGGCCAGCGCGGCGATGGCGGTCGATGTCAATCCGGGGCCGAGTCCGCCGAGCGCCGCGCTCAGGATGATGGGGAGCATGAACAGGATAAGCAGCGGCCGCTCGCCGGACGAAATGGCGATGTGCTGGCGGATCAGCAGGATGAAGAGTGTTGTCGTTGCGGCGAACAGGTAAAGCCACCAGGGCTTCCAGTTGACGAGTCCGGAATGCCGCCCCGGCTTGTTGGGGCGCCCGGATCGCCGGGACGATTTATCGAGCAGAAAGTAGAGCAGTATCGAGGTGACGCCTACGAATAACCACCCCTTGAGGGTTTGCGCGATGTGCAGCAGGGTCGCATCGGTGAACACCCATTCCGTGATTTGATCCGAGAGCAGGATCCACAGCCCCGCCAAGACAGCGTAGATCAGGACGATCTTGAGGATGTCGGAATGTGAGGTGTCAGCGGCGTCGCCCGGATCGCGCATAGCTCATCCCTGTCTTTTATTGTTATTGGCTTGCGGCATTGAATGGCCACAACGCTGCTTCCCCAAGCTACGCCGTGCTCGTTCCACGGTCAATATGCCAAACTATCTAGATAACCTCCTATACCTGGTGTTGGTTTCAAGGCGGAATCCACTGTCGGACACGCGGTTATTGGTTGGGGAGATACCGGCAGATCGCCGGGTACCGTGTTTGTTGTGGGGTGCCAGGCGCTGAAATGCCTGCATTTTTTCAGGATTGGTACCCCGGACGGGAATCGAACCTGTAACTAGCCCTTAGGAGGGGCTTGTTATATCCATTTAACTACCGGGGCAACGCCGCGCATTCTAACGTAAAATCTCTTCCCGCTTATCCGACACAAGGAGGCTGCAATGAAATGGCTGATCTTGTCTGGTTTGTTCGCCGCTTTGGCGCTGGCGTTGAGCCAGATGGCCCGTGCCGGCGAGTTGCCCAAAGTGGGCGAGGCTGCGCCCGATTTCAATTTGCCCGACCAGAACGGGGTGCAGCACACCCTGAAGGACTATGCGGGCAAATGGCTGGTGCTCTATTTCTACCCCAAGGACGATACGCCGGGCTGCACGCAGGAGGCTTGCGCCTTCCGCGACGATCTGCACAAGCTGACGGCATTGGGTGCGCAGGTGGTGGGTATCAGCGTGGACGACAGCGACAGCCATGCCGGGTTCGCCAAGAAGTACCACCTGCCCTTCCCGTTGCTGGCGGACAAGTCCGCCGAGGTGGCGGCACGGTACGGCGCATTGACGGATTTTATGGTGATCAAGTTCGCGAAGCGGTACACCTTTTTGATCGATCCGCAGGGCAGGGTCGGAAAGGTATATATGAAGGTCGAGACGTCGAAACATTCGACCGAGATCATCGAGGAATTGAAAAAATTAACCGAGAAAGGCAAGTGATGAAGTATCCGGATCTGAATGTGTTCGTAGCCTGGTTTTTGATGCTGCAAACGTTGGCGATGGGCTGGGTTGCGGCGACGGGGCGGGTGCTGCTCGAAATGCTGGGCGTGGCGACCGCCGAAGGGGATGTGCCGGGGCGCATGGTGGGTGCGTTGCTGTTGCTGCTGCTGGTCTATCTGGTCTGGCATTTCATGCGCGGTCTGCCGCCGCAGGGAAAACCGGAAGGGAATGGCTTCAGGTCGGGTCACCGCTTGCTGTTGGCCGGGAATATCCTGGCTGCATTGCTGTTCGTGTTCCATTTTTTCGCCGGCAACATCGATAGCTACAACGCGCACCTGGTGCTGAACAAGTTCACGACTTCGTTCGGTTACTTTGCGATGGGCTGTTTCGCCGTCGGATTCTCGCTCATCTATCAATCCTCCCTGCCGCAAGAGCAAGAAAAGAACAGTTAAATGCCGTATATCACGCTGGACAAGGCGAGCATCGCCTTCGGTCACGTCGCCCTGCTGGATCACGTGGACTTTCAACTCGACGAGGGCGAGCGCGTCGGCCTCATCGGTCGCAACGGCGGCGGCAAATCCACCCTGCTCAAGGTGCTGGCCGCTCAGGCCCATCTGGACGACGGCACGCTGTGGCGCCAGCCTTCCACGCGCATCTGCTATGTGAGCCAGGAGCCGGTGCTGGATGCGGAAGCCACCGTGTTCGACGAAGTGGCGCGCGGGCTGGGCGAGCTGCACCAGATCATCACCGACTACCATCATCTCTCGCACCAGTTGGGCGAGCCGGATGCCGATTACGACAAGCTGCTGGAAGCCATGCAGCCCTTGCAGACCGCGCTGGAAGCGCAGAACGGCTGGGCGGTGCAGGCGCGCATCGAGACCGCGATCCAGCGCCTGGAGCTCGACCCGGAAGCGCTGGTGGGTTCGCTGTCCGGCGGCGTGCGCAAGCGCGTGGCGCTGGCGCAGGCGCTGGTGGCGGAACCGGAGGTGCTGATCTTGGACGAGCCGACCAACCATCTGGATTTCGCTTCCATCGAATGGCTGGAAGGCCTGCTCAAGGATTTTCGCGGCAGCGTGCTGCTGGTCACCCACGACCGGCGCTTCCTCGACAACGTTGCCACGCGCATCGTTGAATTGGATCGCGGCAAGCTGGCCAGTTTCCCCGGCAACTTCGCCGCCTACCAGAAGATCAAGGAGCGCATGCTGGCGGACGAGGCGGTGGTGAACGCCAAGTTCGACAAGGTGCTGGCGCAGGAAGAGGTGTGGATACGCCAGGGCGTGAAGGCGCGGCGCACGCGCAACGAGGGCCGCGTGCTGCGGCTGGAAGCGCTGCGCCTGGAACGCGCGGCGCGGCGCGAGAAGGTCGGCAAGGTGGAGATGAATCTGGATGCGGGCGACCGCTCCGGCAAGCTGGTGGCGGAACTGGAACATGTCTGCAAGACTTACGGCGAGCGCAGGATCGTCGACGATTTCTCCTGCCGCATCCAGCGCGGCGACAAGATCGGCCTGCTCGGCCCCAACGGCGCGGGCAAGAGCACCTTGCTCAAGATCATTCTGGGCGAACTGGCGCCGGATTCTGGCACGGTGAAACTGGGCACCAAGATCAGCGTGGCCTACTTCGACCAGTTGCGCGCGCAACTCGACGACAACGCCACGCTGGCCGACACCCTCAGCCAGCGCCCGGACTTCATCGAGATCGGCGGCGCGAAGAAGCACGTCATCAGCTATCTCGGCGATTTCCTGTTCGCGCCGGAGCGCGCGCGTTCGCCGGTGAAGTCTCTGAGCGGCGGCGAACGCAACCGCCTGTTGTTGGCGCGCCTGTTCACGCGGCCCAGCAACGTGCTGGTGCTGGACGAGCCGACCAACGACCTCGATATCGAGACCTTGGAGTTGCTGGAAGAAATGCTGGCGCAATACGACGGCACCTTGTTCCTGGTCAGTCACGACCGCGCCTTCCTCGACAACGTGGTGACGCAGGTGATCGCCTTCGAGGGCGACGGAAAACTGATGGAATACGTCGGCGGCTATGAAGACTGGGTGCGGGTGAAGAAATACGAAGCGGCGCAGAAAACCGCTGCGGCCACGCCGGCCAAACCTGCGCCCAGGGTAGCAGCGGCCAAGCCCAAGGCCTCGGGCAAGCTCAGCTTCAAGGAGCAGAAGGAACTGGACGAGATGCCGCAGCGCATCGAGGTGCTGGAGCGCGAGCAGGAAGAAATCGCTGCCGCGCTGGGTGCGGGGGCGTTGTTCCGCGACAATCCGGCACATGCCAAACAATTGCAGGAGCGCGCGGCCAAAATCGAGGATGAATTGCTGGAGTTGATGGCGCGCTGGGAGATTCTGGAAGGCCGTTGAGGGAGGGCGCATGAAGTTCAAAGAAGGATGGATGTCGATTGCGGTCATCGCCATGGTTTTGCCTGCCTGCACCACGCAGCAGATGCTGCAGGTTGCATTGTCGAAAGACCCGGAAAAAGCGCTCAAGAGCATGGCCGAGCGCCGCGCGAACGCATACAAATACAATCCGGAACTGATCGTTTCCGACCTGAAGCGGGTCAGGGCGGAATACGACCGCCTGATGGGCAACGTGCAGAAGGAGAGCGGCGCCAGGTGGGGCAAGCGCGAATCGGGCGTGTTGGCCAGCCGTACGCGCTATGTGAAATACACCGAGAATTACAAGAATCGCGTGGTGGTGGATTACGATGCGGGCACCATCCTGATCGAACACCTGGATGAGGAAAATGCAAAGGAGAAGTTGCGCAATGCGGCGGTGGTTGCGCTGCTGACGCCGGACGATCCGGGTGCGGTCGACCTGTTCTCGGACAGGGAAATTCCGCTGGGCGGCGCGCCGTATCTGCAGGATCTCGTTGTGGACGAGAATAACGTGGTGCTCAAGACGCGCGAGGACATCGACCGCTATACCGGGTTTCTGGTCGCCAACAAGTTGCAGACGCGCACCATCGATGCCAACGGCACAAGCAAGAACGTGCTTTACGTGCAAATGAACATGGTGAACGCGCATCTGGACAAGCGTGCGGTGCAGTATGCCGAGACGGTGCGCAAATATTCCGAAGACACGCAGGTCAGCCGCAGCCTGATTTACGCCATCATCAAGATCGAAAGCTCGTTCAATCCGTTTGCGGTTTCCAGCGCGCCTGCCTACGGCATGATGCAGTTGGTGCCCAGCAGCGGCGGGCGCGAGGCGTACCGCAAAGCCAAGGGCGAGGATATGATGCCGAGCAAGGAGTATCTGTTCGATGCCGGCAACAATATCGAACTGGGGGCGACCTACCTTGGCGTGCTGCTCAACGACACCCCGCTGAGCCAGATACGCAACGCCGTCTCGCGCGAATACTGCGCCATCGCCGCCTACAACACCGGCCCGAGCAATGTGTTCCGCGCCTTCAGCAAGTTGGGCGGAAAAGCGCGGCAGGAGGATGCGCTGGACAGGATCAACTCGATGGCCCCCGATGACGTGTACAACGCGCTACGCACCAAATTGCCCTATGCCGAAACCCGCGGCTATATCGTGAACGCGGTGGCGGCGAAGAAGCGTTACGCGACCATGTAATCCGGGCGGCCCGGGTCAGACTTGCATTTGGCTTCAGCATGAAGTTGGTATCCGGTTCGGAGCGCGCCTGATCCAGGCGCTTTTCCGCCTCGCGCTTTGCGGCTGAGCGCGCCAGCATCCATTCGCGCATGTCCAGCTCGCCGTTGTTGTCCAGATCGAAGCGCTTGAGCAGGTCGGCGTTGTCCATCTTCCATTCGGCCAGAACCTGCTTGACGAAATCGTCATGGGTAAGTGGGGTGCCGCTGCCACCAATTGTCTTGAATTCGCCGATGACGTAGAGGAGGTCGTCCCGGATGAGTTTCCATTCGGTGTAGCGGTAGCTGCCGTCCGACCATTCGTCGCGGTGCTTGGTGATGATCTCCGCCTGTCCCGGGTCGACCACGCACTCGCCGCTGTTGTCGCGCAGCACGAAATAGTCGCTGCTCTCACCCTTGTCCAGGGTGCTCCACTGGTTCTTCGAGTTGCGCTGCTCCACTTTCCAGCGATACCACAGGCACGGCAGAACGCGCAGCTTGCTGATAAGGGGGATGGGGCCGGGTCGGCCGCGACCGGTCAACTCGACGTACCCTTGCGCGGCAGAAGCGATGCGCGAAGTCGGCGTGCCGCTGATCGCGCGCAGGCGATGCAGCGCCGAATACCAGGCGAACAGGCTGACGGCGGACATGCAGCCCAGGCACCACAGCCAGCCGATCCGCGATTCCAGTTTGATGCCGACCAACAGCAGGATGAGTTGCCCGCCGGAAGTGACGAACTGCGCATATTCGCGGCGGAGGGTGGTCAGCATCGACGTCCTCGTCGGGCTACGCGCAGCAGGTGCTGAAGGCTAGAAACTAGAAACGGAAACCCAGTTTCAGGCTGACCGACTGGATGCCGCCGGTCTTGTCCACTTCCGCGGCAATATTGGTGAGGCCGAGGTTGAGGTTGGCGCCGACGAACACCTTGCTCTGGGTGAATTTTTCTTCGGACAGGGTCAGGGGCGTCACGTTGGCTTTGCTGGTGACCCAAACCTGGCCCACCCCGGCGTAGGGGGTGAGCATGGCAAACCCCTTGGAAATGGAAACGTCCAGCCCTTTGGTGTCCAGCGCCAGTTGATCGACGCCGCCCAGTTTGGTGTAGGAACCGCGCACCGCGATTGCCGGCGTGGCAATGCCGCCCTCGACGATGGCGTAACGCAATTCGCCGCCGACCAGCGAGATGTTGGTGCTCGGGATTTTGGAATAGAACGCGGCAATGTCGATGCCGAATGGCAAGCCCTTGGCGATGTGCAACCTGGGCACATACACCTTGCTGACGGTGCTGCCGTTATTGGTGGCTTTGCTCCACGCCTGGGCGCTCCTGGAGGTATCGGTCTGGGTGACTTCGATGCCCATGTCGAAACCGGTGGTGCCCAGCGGTTCTGCCGGGGTGATGGGTTTGTAGCTGAGTGCGGCGCCAAGGTCTTCGGAGAGCGTCCTGAATTCGGACTGCCCAAGGTTTCCCAAAGTGGAGATGTTTGCCGCCAGGGCGGGTTGCGCGAGACTCAAGGTGCAGAATAGTGCGAGCAGTTTCTTCATTGTATGTTTCCTCTTGTTGTTGTCAGGCAAATATTGTCTTTCGAACAGGTTGTCGAAAGGCGCAAGGTGAGAGCCGCGCAGTCCGAATAAGTTTCCTCAACCGAACAGCGCTTTCATGTCCACATCGGCCTTTTCGGCGACGGCGAATTCCAGCAGGGGCTTTTCGGCATAGGCAAACATGTTGGCGATCAGCACGGCGGGGAACTGCTCGATGCCGACGTTGTAGATGTTGACCGAGTCGTTGTACAGTTCGCGGCGGTCGGCGATGCCGTTCTCCAGGCCGGTGATGCGGGTCTGCAGTTGCATGAAATTCTGGTTGGTCTTCAATTCCGGATAGGCTTCGGCCACCGCGAACAGGCCGCCGAGGCTGGCGCGCATCATGCCTTCCGCCTTGCCCAGCGCTTCGATGTCCTGGCCTTCGCGCGCCGTTTGCACTTGCGAGCGCGCGGCGATGACGCGCTGCAGCGTCTCCTGCTCGAACTGCTTGTATTGCTTGCACACCTCGACCAGCTTGGGCAGTTCGTCGTGGCGCTGTTTGAGCAGCACGTCGATGTTTGCCCACGCCTTGGAGACGCCGTGCTTGAGGCTGACCAGATTGTTGTACAGGCTGACGCCGTAGATCAGTGCCACGACACAGACGCCGAGAAGGATGAGGGTGCTGCCCATGGCAATGCTCCTTGTGCAAGTTGGACGACGCGGCGAATCATAAATCAAATTGCCGCGCCGTTGCACAAGATTACATGCCGACTACTGGCCGAAGAATTCCTTCACCTTGCCCATCCACGACTTGGCGCGCGGGTTGTGCCGGGCGCTGTCCTGCTGGCTGATGGTCTCGAATTCGCGCAGCAATTCCTTCTGGCGCTCGGTCAGGTTGGCGGGCGTTTCCACCACGACATGGCAATGCAGGTCGCCGTGGGTGTGAGTGCGCATGCCCTTGATGCCCTTGCCGCGCAAACGGAAGATTTTGCCGCTCTGCGTCTCGGCCGGAATCTTGATGCGCGCCGAGCCGTCCAGCGTGGGAATCTCGATTTCGCCGCCCAGGGCCGCGGTGGAGAAGCTGATCGGCATCTCGCAATGCAGGTCGTCGCCATCGCGCTCGAATACGCTGTGCGCCTTGATGTGGATTTCCACATACAGGTCGCCGTGCGGCGCGCCGTGGCTGCCGGCTTCGCCGTGGCCGCTATGGCGCAGGCGCATGCCGCTGTCGATGCCGGCGGGAATCTTGATCTCCAGCGTCTTCTGCTTCTTCACGCGGCCGGTGCCTTGGCAATCCTTGCACGGCGAGCTGATCTGCTTGCCGCTGCCGTGGCAGCGCGGGCAGGTCTGCTGGATGGAGAAGAAGCCCTGCTGCATGCGCACCTGGCCGTGGCCGCCGCAGGTCTGGCAGGTGGTGGCCGAAGTGCCGGGCTTGGCGCCGGTACCGCTACAGGTTTCGCACTCGTCCATGACGGGAATGCGTATCTGCTTTTCCGCGCCGCGCGCGGCTTCTTCCAGTGTGATTTCCATGTTGTAGCGCAAGTCGGCGCCGCGATGCGCCTGGCTGCGGCCGCCGCGACCGCCGCCGAAGATGTCGCCGAAGATGTCGCCGAAATCGAAGCCCTGTGCGCCGCCGGCCCCGAACGGGTTGCCGCCGCCCATGCCGCCCGCCTCGAATGCGGCGTGGCCGTACTGGTCATACGCAGCGCGCTTCTGCCCGTCGGACAGGGTCTCGTAGGCTTCCTTGGCTTCCTTGAAATGTTCTTCCGCTTTCGGGTTATCCGGGTTGCGGTCGGGGTGGTGCTTCATCGCCAGTTTGCGATAAGCCTTCTTGATCTCTTCCTCGGATGCATCGCGGTTGACGCCGAGGACTTCGTAATAGTCTTTTTTGGACATGATCTAGTGAGTGGAAAGTGGGGAGTCGGAAGTGGAAAGTGGGAAGCGGGTTTCCCCACTCCCCACTACCTACTTGCTACTTACCGTATTACTTCTTGTCCTTCACCTCGGTGAACTCGGCATCCACCACATCAGCGTCGTCCGCCTTGGCTTCCGGTTGCGCACCGCCTTGTGCGCCTTGAGTCTTGGCTTGCTCGGCGGCGTACATCTTCTCGCCCAGTTTCTGCGCGGCCGTGGCCAATGCTTCTGCCTTGGCTTCGATGGCGTCCTTATCGTCGCCCTTCACCACGCCTTCGGCATCCTTCAGCGCAACTTCGATGGCAGATTTTTCATCCGCAGACAGTTGCTCGCCGTATTCCTTCATCGACTTGTTGGTGGAGTGGATCAGGCCATCCAGTTGGTTGCGCGCGGTCACCAGTTCCATCGCCTTCTTGTCTTCGTCGGCGTGGGCTTCGGCATCGGCCACCATGCGGTTGATCTCTTCCTCGCTCAGGCCGGAACTGGCCTTGATGGTGATGTTGGCTTCCTTGTTGGTGGCCTTGTCCTTGGCAGACACGTGCAAAATACCGTTGGCGTCGATGTTGAAGGTCACTTCGATCTGCGGCATGCCGCGCGGTGCGGGCGGGATGTCGGACAGGTTGAACTGGCCCAGGCTCTTGTTGCCGGAAGACATGTCGCGCTCGCCCTGCAGCACATGGATGGTCACGGCGGACTGGTTGTCGTCGGCTGTCGAAAACACCTGCGATGCCTTGGTCGGGATGGTGGTGTTCTTCTTGATGAGCTTGGTCATCACGCCGCCCATGGTCTCGATACCGAGAGACAACGGGGTCACGTCCAGCAGGAGAACATCTTTAACCTCGCCTTGCAGCACGCCGCCCTGGATCGCCGCGCCAACCGCCACAGCTTCGTCCGGGTTCACGTCCTTGCGCGCTTCCTTGCCGAAGAAAGCCTTGACCTTCTCCTGTACCATCGGCATACGGGTCTGGCCGCCGACCAGGATCACGTCGGCGATGTCGGCGTTGGAGACGCCCGCATCCTTCATCGCGATCTTGCACGGCTCGATGGTGCGCGCGACCAGGTCTTCCACCAGGCTTTCCAATTTCGCACGAGTGATCTTCACGGCCAGGTGTTTCGGGCCGGTGGCATCTGCCGTGATGTACGGCAGGTTCACTTCGGTCTGCTGTGTGGAAGACAGTTCGATCTTGGCTTTTTCCGCCGCGTCTTTCAGGCGCTGCAATGCCAGCATGTCCTTCTTCAGGTCCACGCCGCTTTCCTTCTTGAACTCTTCCACCAGGAACTCGATTACGCGCATGTCGAAGTCTTCGCCGCCGAGGAAGGTGTCGCCGTTGGTGGACATCACTTCGAACTGGTGCTCGCCGTCGATTTCGGCGATGTCGATGATGGAGATGTCGAACGTGCCGCCGCCGAGGTCATACACCGCGATCTTGCGGTCGCCTTCCTGCTTGTCCAGGCCGAAAGCCAGCGCAGCTGCGGTCGGTTCGTTGATGATGCGCTTCACGTCCAGACCGGCGATGCGGCCGGCGTCCTTGGTGGCTTGACGTTGGCTATCGTTGAAGTACGCGGGAACGGTAATCACCGCTTCGGTGACCGGCTCGCCCAAGTAGTCTTCGGCGGTCTTTTTCATCTTGGCCAGCACTTGCGCGGAGATTTCCGGCGCGGAGATTTCCTTGTCGCGCACCTTGACCCAGGCATCGCCGTTCTTGGCCTTGACGATGGTGTAGGGAACCATGTCGATGTCTTTTTGCACCATCTTCTCTTCGAAGCGGCGGCCGATCAGGCGCTTCACGCCGTACAGGGTGTTCTTGGGATTGGTCACGGCCTGGCGCTTGGCCGGCGCACCGACCAGAATCTCACCGTCTTCCATATAGGCGATGATGGACGGGGTGGTGCGAGCGCCTTCGGCGTTCTCGATCACCTTGGTCTTGCCGTTCTCCATGATGGCCACGCAAGAGTTGGTCGTGCCCAGGTCGATACCGATGATTTTTCCCATGATGCTTTCCTTTCAGTTGAATTCGTCAGTGTTGAATACTGTTATTGCCTTGCCACCCAAGGTTAGGGCGGCCTTCGATATTTCAAGTGCTTATTCCTTGCCCTTCGCCACCATCACCAGCGCCGGGCGCAAGATGCGGTCATTCAGGGAATACCCCTTCTGCATCACATTGACTACGGTATTGGCCGGCTGGTCGCTGTCGAGCATGCCGATGGCCTGATGCTTGTGCGGATCCAGCTTCTCGCCCATCGGGTTGATTTCCTTGATGTTGAACTTCTCGAACACGCCGGAAAGCTGCTTCAGCGTCAGTTCCATGCCGCTCTTGAAGCTCTCGATATTGTCGGTCTGCACGGCCATGCCCGCTTCCAGGCTGTCTTTCACCGCCAGCATCTCGCTGGAGAAGCGTTCCACGGCAAATTTCTGTGCCTTGCTCACGTCCTCGGCGGCGCGGCGGCGGATGTTCTCGCTCTCGGCCTTGGCGTACATCCAGGCGTCGTAGTGTTCCTGTGCCTTGCGCTCGGCTTCCTTCAGCATGTCCTCCAGGCTGGGAACCTTGTCCGAGGGCTGTTCAACCGGGGTTTCGGTGCCGGCAGTGGCGGCCTGTTGCTCGATCTGCGGGGTGTTTTCTTTCTGTTCCATGCTGCTCTCCTGTTTTCGACTTGTGCCTAATGGGGGCATGGTTTTGTATTTCAAGTGCCAACATGGAAATTTTTCCGGCGTGCGATAATGCGCGCCGTTCGCAAGCCTTCTCGCTATGTCCAATTCCCGGAACTACCACTGGCGCATCGCCGGTTTCTATTTTTTCTATTACGCCTTCGTGGGGATGTTTTCGCCCTACTGGAGCCTGTACCTGCAATCCATCCATTTCGGCGCCATCGAGATATCCATCCTGATGTCGATCCAGCCGGTGATGCGCATGGTTGCGCCGAGTATCTGGGGCTGGCTGGCCGATCATTCGGGGAAAAGATTGCTGGTGGTGCAGGTGGCGGCCAGCCTGAGCGCGCTGTTCTATCTGGGGGTGTTCGCCACCACCAGTTTCTGGGGGCTGTTCCTGGTGTTGATGCTGATGAGTTTTTTCTGGAGCGCCTCGATGCCGCTGGTGGAGGCGACCACATTGACTTACCTCGGCAAGAACACGGCGCATTACGGGCGCATCCGTTCCTGGGGCTCCATCAGTTTCATCGTCTCGGTGGTGGGGCTGGGTTATGCCTTCGACTACATCGCCATCGCCTGGCTGCTTTGGGCGGGGCTGGTGTGCGAAGTCGGCATCCTGGTCTTTTCGCGGCAGATTCCGAAGACCGAGGTGCTGGCGCATCACACCGACCATCAGCCGATCAGGCAGATCGTGCTGCAGCCGCGCGTGCTGGCCCTGTTCGGGGGGTGTTTCCTGATGGCGGTGGCACACGGCCCTTATTACACTTTCTATTCCATCTACCTGGTCGAACACGGCTACGCCAAGAGTGCGGTGGGCGGATTGTGGGCGCTGGGGGTGATCTGCGAGATCGGCGTGTTCTTCCTGATGCCCGCGCTGGTGCGGCGTTTCGGCTTTGTGCGCATCCTGCTGGCCAGCTTCGGAGCGGCGGTGCTGCGTTTCCTGTTGATCGGCTGGGCGGTGGATTGGGTGGTGCTGGTGCTGTTCGCGCAGATGCTGCACGCAATGACCTTCGGCTCGTTTCATGCGGCTTCGATCGGCATGGTGCATGAATTCTTTCAGGGGAGGCACCAATCCAGGGGGCAGGCCTTGTTCGGCAGCGTGACCTATGGCGCGGGCGGCATGCTGGGCGGCCTGGCGAGCGGCCCGATCTGGCAGCACTGGGGGCCGGCGGCATTGTATTCTTGCAGCGCGGGGGCAGCGCTGATCGGCCTGTTATTGATGCGGTGGAAGCTGCGCAACATGGCGGAGAACCGCGCGGCTGTGGCATAATCGCCCGCTCATATCGGGAACAGCAATGAGCGCAAAAACTCTTTACGACAAACTCTGGGATTCGCACGTGGTGCGGCAGGATGCCGACGGCACTGCGTTGATCTATATCGACCGTCAATTGGTGCATGAAGTCACCAGCCCGCAAGCCTTCGAGGGGCTGAAACTGGCGCAGCGCAAGCCTTGGCGCACTGCCTCGATGCTGGCCGTGCCGGATCATAACGTGCCGACGACCAACCGCGCTGCGGGGATTGCCGATCCGATCTCGCGTTTACAGGTGGAGACGCTGGACGCCAACTGCGCCGAGTTCGGCATTGCGGAATTCAAGATGAATGATGTCCGCCAGGGCATCGTTCACGTGATCGGCCCGGAGCAGGGCGCGACCTTGCCCGGCATGACGGTGGTGTGCGGCGATTCGCACACCAGCACCCACGGCGCGTTTGCTGCACTGGCACATGGCATCGGCACGTCCGAGGTCGAGCATGTGATGGCGACGCAATGTCTGGTGGCAAAAAAATCCAAAGCGATGCTGGTCAAGGTGGAAGGCGCTCTGGGAAGGGGCGTGACCGCCAAGGATGTTGCTCTGGCCGTGATCGGCAAGATCGGTACTGCCGGCGGCACCGGTTATGCAATCGAGTTTGGGGGCAGCGCAATTCGTTCCCTGAGCATGGAAGGGCGCATGACCTTGTGCAACATGGCGATCGAGGCGGGCGCGCGCGCCGGCATGGTGGCGGCCGACGAGACGACCATCGATTACGTGAAGGGCCGACCGTTCGCCCCGCAGGGCGCGGACTGGGACAAGGCAGTGGCGTACTGGGGCACCTTGCACAGCGATGCCGGCGCGGAATTCGATGCGACGGTAGAACTGGGTGCGGCGCAGATCAAACCGCAGGTGACCTGGGGTACTTCGCCAGAGATGGTGGTGGCGGTGGATGGCCGCGTGCCCGATCCGGCCCTGGCTCCAAATGCCGTGAAACGCGGCGACTGGGAACGCGCCTTGCAATACATGGGCCTTGATGCCGGCATGCCCATTACCGAGATCAGGATCGACAAAGTATTCATCGGTTCCTGCACCAACGGCCGCATCGAGGATATGCGCGCGGCGGCGGCGGTCGCCAAGGGCAGGAAGGTTGCGGCCAACGTGAAATTGGCGATGGTGGTGCCCGGCTCCGGTTTGGTGAAACAGCAGGCCGAGCGCGAAGGCCTGGACAAGATTCTGGTCGAGGCGGGCTTCGAATGGCGCGACCCGGGGTGTTCGATGTGCCTGGCAATGAACGACGACCGCCTGGCGCCGGGCGAGCGATGCGCCGCAACGTCCAACCGCAACTTCGAGGGGCGGCAGGGACAGGGCGGGCGCACGCATCTGGTGAGCCCGGAGATGGCAGCCGCGGCGGCGATCGCCGGGCATTTTGTCGATGTCAGCAAGGAGTGAACATGAAACGTATCCTTATCGCACTGGCGTTGCTGGCGCTGGCACAGGGCGTGCCGGCTGAAGAAGAAAAGAGCGTGCCGAAGAAGATCGGTGACAGCGTGGCCAAGGGCGGCGAAGCGGCCGGGCGCGGCATCGAAAAGGGTGCAGAGGTAGTGGGCGATGGCCTCAAGAAGGGCGCGGAAGCTACCGTCAAGGGCGTCAAGAAGGCCGAAAGCTGGGTTGGCAAGAAACTGAAAAAGAGCGGCGAGAAATTGGAAAAGGCGGGTGAGTGATGCGCAAGTTTTCGTTACCGGAAGGGTTGGTGGTGCCGTTGGACAGAGCCAACGTGGACACCGACGCCATCATCCCCAAGCAGTTCCTGAAGTCGATCAAGCGTTCCGGCTTCGGCCCCAATGCGTTCGACGAGTGGCGTTATCTCGACCACGGCGAGCCGGGCATGGATAACAGCAAGCGTCCGCTCAACAAGGATTTCGTGCTGAACCAGCCGCGCTATCATGGTGCGCAGATACTGTTGGCGCGCGAGAACTTCGGCTGCGGTTCGTCGCGCGAACACGCGCCCTGGGCGCTGGAAGACTACGGCTTCCGCGTCATCATCGCGCCGAGTTATGCCGACATCTTCTTCAACAACTGTTTCAAAAATGGGTTGTTGCCGATCAAGTTGGCTGCGGACAAAGTGGATACACTGTTCAAGGCGGTGGAGGCCAATGTCGGCTATAAGCTGAAGGTCGACCTGGAAAAGCAAATCATCACGGCGCCCGACGGCACGGTGTACCAGTTCGAAGTGGATGCGTTCCGCAAGCATTGCCTGCTGAACGGGCTGGACGATATCGGCCTGACCCTGCAGCATGTGGACGAGATCAAGGCCTATGAGGCGAAGCATCGCGCGGCGCAGCCGTGGCTGTTTGCGTGATTCAAAAACAATCGTTCGCAGATTAAACAGATTAACAGCCAATAATCTGCCTGTGTAATCTGCGGAAAAAGTTTGATTTTTTTAGAGTGAGAAATACATGAAGATCGCAGTTTTGCCGGGTGACGGCATTGGGCCGGAGATCGTCGCGCAGGCGACCAAGGTGCTGGAGGCGTTGCGCAGCGACGGCCTCAAGATCGAGATGGAATACGCGCACATCGGCGGCGCCGGCTATGACGCGGCGAAAGACCCGCTGCCGGAGGCGACACTGAAGCTGTCGAAAGAATCCGACGCGGTGTTGCTCGGTGCTGTAGGTGGTTACCAGTATGACAATTTGCCGCGACCGATGCGTCCCGAACAAGGTCTGCTGCGCATCCGCAAGGGTTTGGGCTTGTTCGCCAATCTGCGTCCGGCGATGGTTTATCCGGAACTGGTGAATGCCTCGACGCTGCGTTCGGATATCGTGTCCGGCCTGGACATCATGATCCTGCGCGAACTGACCGGCGACATCTATTTCGGCCAGCCGCGCGGCATCCGCACGCTGGAGAATGGCGAACGCCAGGGTTTCGATACCATGCACTATAGCGAATCGGAGATCCGCCGCGTGGCGCATGTCGGTTTCCAGATCGCCATGAAGCGCAACAAGAAATTGTGCTCGGTGGACAAGGCCAACGTGCTCGACACCAGCATGTTCTGGCGCGAGATCGTCACCGAGGTGGCGAAGGAGTATCCGCAGGTCGCGACTTCGCACATGTATGTGGATAACGCGGCGATGCAACTGGTGCGCGCACCCAAGCAGTTCGATGTGATCCTCACCGGCAACATTTTCGGCGACATCCTGTCGGATGAGGCATCGATGCTGACTGGCTCCATCGGCATGCTGCCCTCGGCCTCGCTGGATTCGAACAACAAGGGCTTGTACGAACCCTGCCACGGTTCGGCGCCGGATATTGCGGGCAAGGACATCGCCAATCCGCTGGCGACCATCCTGTCCGTGGCGATGATGATGCAATACACCTTCGGCCGTGCGGATGTCGCCCAACGCATCGAGGCGGCGGTGCGCAAGGTGTTGCAGCAAGGCCTGCGCACGGGCGATATCTACGAAGACGGCAAGCAGAAGGTTGGTTGTGCCGCGATGGGCGACGCGGTGGTCGCAGCGCTTTGATAATGTCGGGTGGGTTGGGCCGCAGGCCGTAACCCGCCGGGCGAAATGGTGGGTTGCGCCGCAAGCGGATAGCCCACCCTACGATGAGGTGATGGAATGAAAGTAGGTTTGATCGGTTGGCGCGGTATGGTGGGTTCGGTGCTCATGCAGCGCATGCGCGAAGAAAAGGATTTCGATCTCATCGATGCGGTGTTCTTCACCACGTCCAATGCAGGCGGCGCAGCGCCGGCCGAAGGCAAAGGCGTGCCGCTGAAAGATGCGCACGATCTGAACGAGCTGAAGGCGATGGACGCCATCATCTCCTGCCAGGGCGGCGACTACACCACCGAGATGTTCCCCAAACTGCGCGCGGCCGGTTGGCAGGGTTACTGGATCGATGCGGCGTCCACGCTGCGCATGGAAAAGGACGCGGTCATCATCCTAGACCCGGTCAACCTCGATCTCATCAAGAAATCGCTGGCGAGCGGCGGCAGGAATTTCATCGGCGGAAACTGTACCAACAGCATCCTGTTGATGGGCTTGAACGGCTTATTCAATGCAGGGTTGGTGGAGTGGGTTTCTTCGATGACCTATCAGGCGGCAAGCGGCGCAGGGGCGCAAAACATGCGCGAATTGCTGAGTCAGATGGGCGTGGCTTATGCTTCGGTGGCCGACCTGCTGGCCGATCCGAAATCCGCAATTCTGGAGATCGATCGCCGCGTTGCCGAAAAGCTGCGCTCTTCCGATATGCCGACCGAGAATTTTGGCGTATCCCTGGCGGGCAGCCTGATCCCCTGGATCGACAAACAACTCGAAAACGGCCAGTCCAAGGAGGAGTGGAAGGGGCAGGCCGAGGTCAACAAGATTCTGGGGACGAGCCAACGCATTCCGGTGGACGGTCTGTGCGTGCGCATCGGGGCGATGCGTTGCCACAGCTTGGCGCTGACGCTCAAACTGAAAAAGGATATCCCTTTGGCCGAGATTGAGGCGCTCATCAAGGGTGGCAATCCATGGGTGAAGTTCGTGCCCAACCAGCGCGAAATATCCGTGCGCGAATTAACCCCGGTGGCCGTGACTGGCAAGCTGGACGTGGCGGTAGGGCGTGTGCGCAAGATGGAACTGGGGCCGGAGTATGTGACTGCTTTCGTCTGTGGCGACCAGTTGTTGTGGGGGGCGGCAGAGCCGTTGCGCCGTATGTTGCGCATCCTGCTGAACAAGTAGTTCGGCGGATTAATTCCGGTTTTTAACTGGCGGTTAACGCATGAACTTAAGGTAAAACTGAGCTTGCATCACTAACCCTATGATGTTAATCTGAATAACGTCTGGGAAAATAAAAGGGTGGCGACGTGCTGAAATCAATTCTAAAAACGTCAATATATATTGCCTGTCTGGCCTGGTCCGGCATCATCGATGCGGCCGGTTTGGGCGGCATCAATGTCACGTCTTCACTCGGGCAACCGCTGAAGGCGGAGATCGAAATCGTCTCCGTTGACCGGGCCCACAAATCCAGTCTGAGAGCCAAATTGGCTTCCGCCGAGGCCTACAAGAATGCGGGAATCGATTACCCGTATACCATTCCCAAGCTCAAGTTCCAGGTTGAAGAACGCAGCGATGGCGAACCTTATATCAAGGTGACAACCCAGCAGCCGGTAAATGAGCCATTCGTCACTTTGATGGTCGATTTGAGCTGGTCCGCCGGCAGGCTGCTGCGCGAATATACCTTCCTGCTCGATCCGGCTGATTACAAGCCGGAACAGCCCAAAGCGGAAGAAGTAAAACCCATCGAACCGGTGTTGGCAGCGCCTGTCGTCGAACCGATCCCGGCACCGTTGGTCATTTCCGAACCCGCGCCTTCCGAGCCTGTGGCCGCCCAGCCGGTTGCGGCCGAACCCGTGGCAGAACCCGCTGTTGCTGCGGAAACAGCCCCCGCTGCCGCCCCTGTCGTCGAGAGCGCGGTTGCTGCAGCGCCGGTGGGCGAGAGCGAGGTTAGCGCCGAGCCAATCGCGATGGGCGGGGCAGCTTCCGAGCCGGTTGCCGAGACAGCCCCTGCCGAAAAAGCGCTGACGGAGCAAGCGTTGACGCAAGAGCAGGCGCCTGCTACACAAGACGCGTTGAGCAAGGAAGAAGCGCTTTCCGAAGAAACTCGGGAAAGTATCACTGTGCTGCGCGGAGATACGCTGACCAAGATTGCGGCGCAGATCAAGCCGGATAATGTCAGCCTTGAGCGCATGCTGGTCGCGTTGTACCGCGAAAACGCCGCTGTGTTCGACGCACATAACATGAACCGGATCAGGGCCGGGAAGATTCTGAACATCCCGCCCAGCGCAGCGGCCGAGATGTTGCCCCAGGCCGATGCGGAAGAAGAAATTCGTGCGCAGGCCGCCGATTGGAACGTGTATCGCCAGAAGCTGGCTGCGGCCGGTACTGCGCGACCAGAGCACGCAGACAAGCAGGAAGTGTCCGGCAAGATCAGCACTGCCGTGACCGACAAGGCATCTTCCAGCAAGGAGCCGGCAAAAGAGGTTCTGAAACTGTCCAAGGGCGAAGCGCCGAACGATATGGCAGTAGGCGGTGGCAAGACGACAGCGCAGGAAAAGGCGATTGCCAAGGAAGAGGAGGCCATCGCCAAGAGCAAAGCGCTGAAGGAGGCTCAGGAACGTACCGCGATTCTGGAAAAGAACGTCAAGGACATGCAACGTCTGGCGGAGTTGAAGAAGGAAACTGCTCCCGCATCCGCCCCGACTGCGCCGGTCACGTTGCAAGCGGCTTCCGCGCCACTGCCGGCGACGGCAAGCGGCGTGGCTGAAGCGAAGCCCAAGGCTGCACCCCGTAAAGCAGAAACCCCCAAGGTTATCGAACAACCTTCCCTGATAGACCAACTGCTGGGTGATCCGATATATCTGGGAGGTGCGGCAGCGTTACTGCTCGCGCTGGGTGGTTTTGGATTTGTGGCTGCGCGTCGCGGCAAGACCGGCGGAAAGAAGAAAGCGGCGTCGAAAGCAGATGTCGGCAGCAGTACTGGCCGCATTGCCGCGCCGGTCGCGCCCTCTCCTGAAACGGGCGACTTTACTCATGCAGTGGCACAACCGGCACCGCCGCCCAGCGCAGTTTCCGAAGAAGTGGATCCCATCGGCGAAGCGGATTTGTTCCTGACCTTTGGTCGCGACGCGCAGGCCGAAGAAGTTTTGAAAGAAGCGCTGAAGAAGAATCCGAACAACATAACGGTCAAACTCAAGCTGCTTTCGATCTACGTCACCCGCAAGGACACCAATTCTTTCTATACCTACGCCAAGGAAATCAAGGAATCGGGCGATAAGGATGCCTGGGAGCAAACCGTTGCGATGGGTCGTCAACTGGATCCGGGCAATCCGCTCTATGGGGGTGCCGGTGCCGCACCTGCTGCCGAAGCCAGGCCTGAGGCGGCGGCTCCGGCAGTGGACTTCGATCTGGGTTTTGGCTCCGCGGCCAAACCCGAATTCGGCAGTCAGAGCACGATAGTTCTGGAAGCACCCTCATCGCAAGAGAGCACTACCATCATGTCGCCGACGGCATTGAGTTCCGCCACCGCGACCATGGACTTCGACATAACCGGGACCAATCCGGGAATGCCGGCGGTCAATTTTGCCGGCGGTGGCGATCAAGAAAAAACGATGACGCTGAATATGGATGACCTGGTATTCGACGTGACGGCGACTCACCCCCGCGTACCGACGGCACCCGCTGCGCCAGCCGCACCGGTTGCAGCAGCCAAGGACGACGAGTTTTCGTTCTCGCTCGATTTCCCCACGGAAGAAAAACCAAAAGTTGCACCGGCACGGGACTTGGGGCTGGATGAAATCACGCTGAATCTGGATAAAGCCGGGTCGTCAGCCGCGACCGGCGGCGCCGAAGTGAAGGACGAGCGCTGGCAGGAAGTCGCGACCAAGCTGGATCTGGCCAAGGCATATCAGGAAATGGGCGACATTGCCGGAGCCAAGGAGATTCTGGATGAAGTGTTGCGCGACGGCGATGCCCAGCAGCGCGACAGCGCGCAAGCCCTGATGCAACAGTTGTAATTGGCTGTAACTAACCGAGCGGCAGCCTGTACGGCTGCCGTTTTCATTTGAGCGATATGAAACTCATTCCACATCCTGCGGTTCAGATACTCCTTTGGGTGTTGCTTGCCTTGCTGGCGCAACGTCTGCAGCCGCTTGCTTTGCTGGTTTTTGCTGCCGTTCTGTTTGGCCTGGCATTGAGGCTGTGCCGCAAGCAACTGCTAAGCCTGTTACGGCGCACGCGCTGGATATTATTTTCCCTGTTGCTGATCTATGCCTACACGACGCCGGGCGTCGCGCTGCTGGCGCAGCTTGGCGTTGTATCCCCCACCCGCGAAGGACTGCTGGACGGGATGCTGCAGTTGGGGCGACTGGTAAGCGTACTGTCCGGACTGGCGATTTTGCTGGAATTGCTGCCGCAGACGCAGCTTATCAGCGGTTTGTATTCCCTGGCGTATCCCCTGCGTTGGCTCGGGTTGTCGCGCGAACGCATCGCAGTGCGCCTGGCCTTGACTCTCGAATACGCCGAGTCCGCCATGGGCGATACAGCCAAGGACTGGCGATCAACCATAAGCGCAGCCCTGCAGCCTTCCGCAACGGGTGCGGAACATATCGAATTGGCATTGCAGCCCCTCGGCACCATCGATGCCTTGTTGCTGCTGGCGAGTGCAGCAGTGCTGACAGGAGTGTGGTGATGAGGATCGCGCTGGGAGTGGAATACGACGGCAGTGCCTACAACGGCTGGCAGAGCCAGCCCGACGTGCCGAACGTGCAGGACGCCTTGCAGGCGGCATTGAGCGGCATCGCGGGCACTCGCATCGCCATCCTGGCCGCCGGACGCACCGACACCGGCGTGCATGCGCTGGAGCAGGTCATCCATTTCGATACCGCAGTCGAGCGACCGCTCGGGGCCTGGGTGCGCGGCGTGAACGCGCTATTGCCCAAAGACATCGCGGTGCTGTGGGCGCACCCGGTCCCGGACGAATTCCATGCGCGTTTCTCGGCACAGGCGCGCAGTTACCAGTATGTGCTGATCAACCGCCCATCGCGCAGCGCCGTGCATCACGGCAAGGTCGGCTGGTTCCACTTGCCGCTGGATGTGGCGGCGATGCGGGAGGCGGCGCAACATCTGCTGGGCGAGCACGATTTCAGCGCATTCCGCTCTTCGCAATGCCAGGCCAAGACTCCGGTGAAAAACCTGGTGCAGCTCGATATCCGGCAACAGGGCGACACCCTCATCTTCGAGCTGACCGCCAATGCCTTCCTGCACCACATGGTGCGCAACATCCTCGGCTGCCTGCTGTACGTGGGCAAGGGCAAGCATCCGCCACACTGGGTGCGCGAGGTGCTGGAAGGCGCCGACCGCAAGTTCGCGGCGCCGACCTTCGCTCCGGATGGCCTGTATCTGCGCCACATCACCTACGACAAGAAGTGGCGCCTGCCGCAAGGTACAATGCCACCTCATTTTTGAACTGAATCGCCCCGATGACCAGGATCAAGATTTGCGGCATCACCCGAGAGCAAGACCTGCGCGCTGCAGCGAGCAGCGGCGCGGACGCGCTCGGCTTGGTGTTCTACGAGAAAAGCCCGCGCCACGTCACCCTGCCGCAAGCGGCGAAGTTGGCGCATGCCGTGCCGCCTTTTGTGACCGTGGTGGGGCTGTTCGTGAACCCAACTGTCGACTACGTGCGCGAAGTGCTGGCAAAAGTGCCTTTGGATGTGTTGCAGTTCCACGGCGAGGAAGCTCCCGAATTTTGCCGCCAATTCGGCAAGCCCTACCTGAAGGCGATTCGGGTCAAGGCAGGGGTGGATTTGGTAGAATGCGCGGCTCGCTACGCGGACGCCCAGGGCTTGTTGCTCGATGCCTTCGTCGAGGGCACGCAGGGCGGCACGGGAGAATCGTTCGACTGGGCGCTGATCCCGCAGAACCTGCCCTTGCCGGTGATCCTGTCCGGCGGGCTGCATGCGGGCAATGTGGCGGAGGCCATCAGGCGAGTGAGGCCTTACGCGGTGGATGTGTCCAGCGGCGTGGAGGCGAGCAAGGGAATCAAGGATGCGGCGAGGGTCGCGGCATTCATCAACGAGGTCAAAAGCATTGAGTTATAACTACCCCGACCAGCAAGGTCACTTCGAACAGTATGGCGGCATTTACATGGCCGAGACGCTCATCCCGGCCGTGGAAGAGTTGCGCCAGCAGTACCTGCGCTTCCGCGACGATCCCGAATTCAAGGCCGAATTCGCCTACGAGTTGAAACACTACGTCGGCCGTCCCAGCCCGATCTATCACGCCAAACGCCTGTCGGAGAGTCTGGGGGGTGCACAGATATACCTGAAGCGCGAAGACCTCAACCACACCGGCGCGCACAAGATCAACAACGCCATCGGCCAGGCCCTGCTGGCCAAACGCATGGGCAAGAAGCGCGTCATCGCCGAGACCGGCGCAGGCATGCACGGCGTGGCGACGGCCACCGTGGCGGCGCGCTTCGGCATGGAATGCATTGTCTACATGGGTGCGGAAGACATCCAGCGCCAGGCACCCAACGTGTTCCGCATGAAGTTGCTGGGCGCAACCGTGGTGCCGGTCGAGAGCGGTTCGAAGACGCTCAAGGACGCCTGCAACGAAGCCATCCGCGACTGGGTCACCAACGTCGAGAGCACCTTCTACATCTTCGGCACGGCGGCCGGCCCGCATCCGTACCCCATGATGGTGCGCGACTTCCAGTGCGTCATCGGCAACGAAGCGAAGGAGCAGATGCCGGAAATGATAGGCCGCCAGCCGGATGCGGTGATCGCTTGCGTGGGCGGCGGTTCCAACGCGATTGGCTTGTTCCATCCCTACATCGAAGAGAAAAGCGTGCAGATCATCGGCGTGGAAGCGGGCGGTCACGGTATCGCCAGCGGCAAACATGCCGCACCGCTGACCGGCAATGCCAAGGTCGGCGTATTGCACGGAAATAAAGTCTATTTGATGCAGGACGAGAACGGCCAGATCATCGAGACACATTCCATCTCTGCCGGACTGGATTATCCGGGCGTCGGCCCCGAGCATTGCCTGTTGAAGGACTTGGGCCGCGCGCAGTATGTCGCCATCAACGACGATGAAGCGCTGGCCGCATTCGATGCGCTGTGCCGTTTCGAAGGCATCATCCCCGCGCTGGAATCCAGCCATGCGCTCGCGCATGCGATGAAGATCGCGCCGAGCATGGGCAAGGACAAAGTGCTGCTGGTGAATCTCTCCGGCCGCGGCGACAAGGACATGAACACGGTGGCGCGCATCAAGGGGATCACGCTATGAGCCGCATCGACACGACCTTCGGCAAGCTCAAACAACAACAGCGCAAGGCGCTCATCCCGTTCGTTACCGCAGGCGATCCGTCGCAATTGCTCACCGTGCCGTTGATGCACGAACTGGTCAAGGTGGGCGCGGACGTAATCGAGCTCGGAGTGCCGTTTTCCGACCCGATGGCGGACGGCCCGGTGATCCAGCGCGCTTCCGAGCGTGCGCTCAAGAACGGCATGTCGCTGCGCGGCGTACTGGGCATGGTGGCGGAATTCCGCAAACAGGATACGACCACGCCGGTGGTGCTGATGGGCTACGGCAACCCGATCGAGGCCATGGGATGGGAGACGTTCGCGCAACGCTGTGCCGAGGTCGGCGTGGACGGCGTGCTCACCGTGGACTTCCCGCCGGAAGAAAGCCATGAGGCATTCGAGCATCTGCAGCGCCACAACATCGCCCCCATCTTCCTGCTCGCGCCGACCACCAACGAGGCGCGCATCGAACAAGTCGCCAAGCTGGCGCGCGGTTATGTGTATTACGTCTCGCTCAAGGGCGTGACCGGCGCGGGCAATCTCGACCTGTCGGCCATCGAAGAGAAGATTCCGCAACTGCGCAAGCACATCCACTTACCCATCGGCGTCGGCTTCGGCATCCGCGATGCGGCAACGGCCAGGGCGGTGTCGAAATTGTGCGACGGCGTGGTGGTAGGCAGCCGCATCGTGCAGGAAATCGAGAATTCGGACGAAAAAAATGTAGTCGCCAATGTGGGCAAATTGGTGAAAGAATTGCGAATAGCAATCGATCAATAAAGAGGAGGACGTTATGAGCTGGTTCCAAAAACTGTTACCCCCCAAGATCAAGCGCAGGGGAGAGGCCGACACCAAGAAGAGCGTGCCGGATGGCTTGTGGCACAAATGCCCGTCCTGCCAGGCCGTGCTCTATCACGCCGACCTGGAGAAGAACTTCAGCGTCTGCCCCAAGTGCAGCCACCATCACCGCATCACTGCGCGCACCCGTCTCGACTGGCTGCTGGACAGCGAAGGCCGTTTCGAGATCGGTTCGGAAGTGTTGTCGGTCGACACCCTGAAATTCAAGGACCAGAAAAAATACAGCGACCGTCTGGTCGAGGCGAAAAAGAAAACCGGCGAGGACGACGCGCTGATCGTGATGCAGGGCAGCATCCATGCGTTGCCGGTGGTGGCGGCCGCATTCGAGTTCGATTTCATGGGCGGCTCGATGGGGTCGGTGGTGGGCGAACGTTTCGTGCGCGGCGTGCAAGTTTCGCTGGAACAGAAATGCCCCTACGTTTGTTTTTCCGCCAGCGGCGGTGCGCGCATGCAGGAAGGCCTGCTGTCGCTGATGCAGATGGCCAAGACCAGTGCCGCGATTACCCAATTGAGCGAAGCCAGGCTGCCCTTCATCTCCGTGCTGACCGACCCCACCATGGGCGGCGTCTCCGCCAGCTATGCTTTCCTCGGCGACGTGGTCATCGCCGAACCGGGTGCGCTGATCGGTTTTGCCGGTGCGCGCGTGATCCAGCAGACCGTGCGCGAGACCCTGCCGGATGGCTTCCAGCGGGCAGAGTTTCTGCTCGAACATGGTGCCATCGACATGATTGTGGACAGGCGCCAGATGCGCGATCAACTGGCGACGCTGATTACGCTGCTGACCAAGCAGGATGCGGTGGCGAGGTTGGAGGCGGCTTAAGCTAGCTCTCAAGATATGGATGAAAACAAAGTAGTCACTTCAGTGTGCGCTCGGTTGGTTGCTATGGGCTGCAAAATTGATCAGCAGCTTACAACCAAACAAAAGGGTATTGATGTTATTGCGCACCACTTGGCTAGCGGGCACAAGTACTTTGTTGAAGCCAAAGGTGGCACAAGTTCAAGAGATGGGAGTGCTCGTTCAGGCCGTGCTTATTCTGCTTCGCAGGTATTTAATCGAGTGGCTAAAGGAGTGTTTACTTGTATAGAGCTTCGCGCCAAGAATTCAAACCGAGAAAACGAGCATGTCATCCTTGCGGTTCCAGATTCCGAAAGTTTTCGCAAATATCTAAAGCCAACACTTGAACAACTAAAAGGTGCAGGCATTGAAGTTTGGTTTGAGCATTAGTCAAGTAGGGTGGTGGGCTCGTCTTTTTGCCCACACTGATTTCCGCACCGCGTGGGCACAGAAGCGTGCCCACCCTACGTGAACCATATTGAAATATGCCCAATACCCTGGCCGACTGGCTAACCCACCTAGAATCCCTGCACCCCAAAACCATCGCGCTCGGCCTGGAGCGCGTAGCGCAAGTCAAGCATCGCCTCGGTCTGCAACCTGATTTCCCCATCATCGTCGTCGGCGGTACCAACGGCAAAGGGTCGGTGTGCGCGATGCTGGAAGCCATTCTGCATGCCGCCGGATACAAGGTCGGCTGCTATACCTCGCCGCATCTGCTGGATTACAACGAACGGGTGCGCATCGGCAAGCAGCAAGCGAGCGATGCGGAGCTGTGCGCTTCGTTTGCACAGATCGAGCAGGAGCGCGGTGATATTCCGCTGACCTATTTCGAGTTTGGCACGCTGGCGGCGATGCAGTGCTTTATCGAGCACAAGGTGGATGTCGCCATCCTCGAAGTCGGGCTGGGCGGCAGGCTGGATGCGGTGAATGTATTCGATTCCGATTGTTCGGTGGTGGCCAGTATCGACATTGATCATGTCGATTATCTGGGCGATTCTCGCGAGCAGATCGGGTTCGAAAAGGCGGGTATTTTCCGCCAGGGCCGCGTGGCGATCTGTGCGGACAGCGATGTGCCGCAGGCGTTGCGAAACCATGCGCAAGAGATAGGCGCGGAGTTGTGGTGCATCGGCAGGGAGTTCGAGTTTCAACTCCCCTCCCCCGCAGGGGGGGGAGGGGCTGGGGGAGAGGGTGGTAGAGTTGCTGCCAACCCTATTTCCATAGTGAAGTCCCTCTCCCCAACCCCTCTCCCGCCTGCGGGAGAGGGGCTATCTAACGGGCAGTGGAATTTCTACAGCAGAGTGGGAACGCGCAGTGCTCTGCCATTCCCTGCCTTGCGCGGAGCCTTCCAGTTGCACAACGCCAGCGCGGTGCTGGCCGCGCTGGATGCGCTCAGGGATAAGCTGCCGGTGAGCATGGTGGCTGTGCGGCGTGGATTGGTCGAGGTGCAGCTTGCCGGACGTTTCCAGTTCATACCGGGCAAGCCCCGGTTGATCCTGGATGTGGCGCACAACCCGCATGCGGCGCGGTCGCTGGCGCAGAACCTGGCCGATCTGCCGCCCGCCCGGACGTTTGCCGTGTTCGCGATGCTCAAAGACAAGGATATGGTGGGCGTGGCCAAGGCGCTGGATGCGCAGGTCGATGTCTGGCTGGTTGCGGGGATCGATGCGCGGCGCGGGGCAACGGCTGCGGAACTGGTGCAGGTGCTGCAAAATGCACGAGTTCGCGGTGAGGTTAAAGCCTGCGTATCCATCGCCGATGCCCTGCATGAGGCCAGCAATCGGGCGGGCGAAAATGATAGAATCGCCGCCTTCGGATCATTCTATACGGTAGCGGAAGTGATGCGGGTGCGCGGCTTGCGCGGCGGCTGAATTTCCGGATTAAGCGCGATGGCAAAACAGACAACGGAAGACGAATTCAATTTGCGGCGTCAAGCGAGGCGCCGCCTGATCGGCGCGATTGCGCTGGTCTTGCTGGTGGTGTTCCTGCTGCCCGTCATATTCGACAGCGAGCCGGCGCCAGTTCCCGGAGGCAATATCGAACTGCGTATTCCGGATAAGGACAATGCGCCCGAGTTCCAGCCCAAGATCAACCTGCCGGAACTGGACAGGATGGCTTCCGGGGTGGCTGCCGCTGTGCCGGCGGATGTGCCAGTCGCTGCCAGCGCGCCCGCCACCGGCCTGACCATGACGCCGATGCCGGCGGAGAAGAAGCCTGCCGCAACAGCGCCGACGGCGAGCAAAGCGAAGCCGGAGGCCAAACCACTGCCTGCGAAGCCCAAGGTGGAAAGCAAACCGGTCGCCAAGACGCAGGACGTGCCGAAATCCGGCTGGGTGGTGCAGGTCGGGGCGTTCGCCAATGCGGATACTGCCAGGAGCCTGCAAGCCAAACTGAGCCAGCAGGGCTATCGTGCCTACACCGAGAAAGCGGGCGACGTCGTGCGCGTGCGCGTGGGCAGTTTCCCGTCGCTGGAAGCGGCTGAGAAAACCAAGAGCAAGCTGGAAACGCAGGGAATGCAATCGAACGTGGTCAACCTTGAGTAAGGTTTGTAAGTGACATCCTTTGATTACGCGGTCATTGCGATCATTGTGCTGTCGGCGTTGGTGGGTTGGTGGCGCGGCTTCATGTACGAGTTGTTTTCGCTGATCGGCTGGCTGGCGGCATATATCGTGGCGCGCACGTTTTCGGCACAGATGTTGCCCCATGTGCCGGTGGCGGTGGGAGCGGATAACATCCGTTCGGCAGTGGCGTTTGCCGCCCTGTTCATCGTGACGCTGATCGTGGGGGCGTTGTTTGCGTGGTTTCTGGCACGCCTCGCGAAATTCGCCGGATTGTCCGGGATGGATGGGAAGTTCGGCGCGATATTCGGCATGCTGCGCGGCGGGCTGATTGTGATCGCGCTGGTGTGGCTGGGCGGGCTGACCGATTTGCCGCAGTTGCCGTTCTGGCGCAATGCGCTGTCGAGCAAGCCGCTGCAGCAAGTTGCGTTGTACGCCAAGGACTACATGCCGGAAAACGTGGCTCAGAAGTAGACATGTCAACTTTAATCGAGAAGCAAATATGTGTGGGATTCTAGGTGTCGTTGCGCAAAGCCCGGTAAACCAGTTGCTGTATGACGGGTTGCAGGTGCTGCAACATCGCGGGCAGGATGCGGCGGGCATCGCCACGCTGGAACGCAATACTTTCCATTTGCACAAGGGCAACGGTCTCGCGCACGACGTGTTCCGCACCCGCAACATGCGCGCGCTGACCGGCAATGCGGGCATCGCGCACGTGCGCTACCCGACCGCCGGCTCCGCCGTCGACCACAACGAGGCGCAGCCGTTCTATGTGAACTCGCCGTTCGGCCTGGTGTTGGGGCACAACGGCAACCTCACCAATACCTCCCAGTTGCAAAAGGAGTTGTTCCTCGAAGACATGCGCCACGTCAACACCAACTCCGATTCGGAAGTGTTGCTCAACGTGCTGGCGCACGAACTGCAGGCCAATGCCAAGAACTTCCGCCTCGATACCCAATCCATCTTTGCCGCCGTTTCCGCCGTGCATCGCCGCTGCAAGGGGGCATATGCCGTGGTGGCGATGATCTCCGGCTACGGCCTGCTGGCGTTCCGCGACACGCACGGCATCCGCCCGCTGGTGGTGGGCAGCGCCCAGACGGAAAAAGGGGTGGACTATCTGGTGGCGTCCGAAAGCGTGGCGCTGGATACGCTGGGCTTCAAGTTCCTGCGCGACATCGCGCCGGGCGAAGCGGTGTTCATCGATCTCGACGGCAACTTCCACAACCAGCAGTGCGCCGAGAAGCCGGAATTGAATCCGTGCATCTTCGAATACGTCTATTTCGCGCGTCCCGATTCGATGATCGACGGTATCTCGGTGTATGAGACACGCCTGAAGATGGGCGAATTTCTTGCGGACAAACTCATGCGCGTATGGCCCGATCACGACATCGACGTGGTGATCCCGATCCCCGATTCCAGCCGTCCGAGCGCGCTGCAACTGGCCAATCGTCTCGGTATCCCGTTCCGCGAAGGCTTCGTGAAGAACCGCTACATCGGCCGCACCTTCATCATGCCGGGGCAGGCGATGCGCAAGAAATCTGTGCGCCAGAAACTTAACGCCATCAGCGTCGAATTCAAGGGCAAGAACGTGCTGCTGGTGGACGACTCCATCGTGCGCGGCACCACCAGCCGCGAGATCGTGCAGATGGCGCGCGATGCCGGTGCGCGCAAGGTGTATTTCGCCTCCGCTGCTCCTCCCGTCAAATTCCCCAACGTCTACGGCATCGACATGCCCAGCCGCAAGGAACTCATTGCCACCGGACGCACGGACGAAGAAATCTGCCGCGAAATCAGCGCCGACCGTTTGATCTATCAGGATCTCGACGACCTGAAGGCGGCGCTGCAAAAGTGCAATCCGCAGATCGCGAAGTTCGACTGCTCCTGTTTCGATGGCGAATACATCACCGGGGACATTACCGCCGAATACCTGGATCGTGTCGAAGCGGCACGCGCGGGCGGCAAGGCGAACAAATCGCTGGATGAGGATCAGTTGGAGCTTGATCTGGTCATGAGCGCATCTTCGATGTAAGTTGACGGCTTGTGGTGGGTGGTGCTACTTTTCACCTGCGCCGATTTGAGGAACAGCTTGCGGGCGCGTTATAAATGCAGCTAAAGCGAGGGAAACCCGGTTTGGCTCTAAGCTTTCCGGGTTTTTTGTTTTCAGGAGATACCATGGCGGATAAAAATTCATACCAGCCGGAAACGCTGGCCGTACGCGCCGGCAATGTGCAAAGCCAGTTCCACGAGCACAGCGAGGCCTTGTTCCTCACGTCCAGCTTTACCTTCGAAAATGCCGAGCAGGCCGCCCGGCGTTTCATCGGCGAAGAGCCGGGCAACATCTATGCGCGCTTCACCAACCCCACCGTCACCATGTTCGAAGAACGCCTGGCCGCGCTGGAAGGCGCCGAGCAATGCGTGGCGACGTCATCCGGTATGGCCGCCATCCTGTCGACCTGCATGGGCTTGCTCAAGGCGGGCGATCATGTCGTTTCGTCGCAGAGCCTGTTCGGTTCGACGGTGAATTTGTTCAACAACGTGCTGAAGAAGTTCGGCGTGGAAACGACATTTGTTTCCGCCACCGATGTAGCGGCATGGAAGGCGGCGGTGCGCCAGAATACCAAACTGTTCTTTCTGGAGACGCCATCCAACCCGCTCACCGAAATCTCTGACATTGCAGCCATCTCTGCCGTGGCGAAGGGTTGTGGCGCCTTGCTGGCGGTGGATAACTGTTTCTGCACGCCCATTCTGCAACGCCCGTTCGATTTCGGCGCGGACATCGTGATCCATTCCGCCACCAAATACATCGACGGGCAAGGCCGGGTGCTGGGCGGGGCGGTCTTGGGCAGCAAGAAACTGATGGAGCCGGTGTACGGCTTCCTGCGCACCACCGGTCCGACCATGAGCGCGTTCAACGCCTGGGTGTTCCTGAAAGGTTTGGAGACGCTCAAGCTGCGCATGGATGCGCACAGCGCCAACGCACTGCAACTGGCGCAATGGCTGGAAAAACAGCCCAACGTGGCGCGCGTGTTCTATCCCGGATTGAAATCGCATCCGCAACATGCGCTGGCGACGAAGCAGCAGAAGACCGGCGGCGGTATCGTGGCCTTCGAGGTGAAGGGCGGCAAGGCGGCGGCCTGGAAGGTGATCGACAACACCAAACTGCTGTCCATCACCGCCAATCTGGGCGATACCAAGACAACAATTACGCATCCCGCGACCACCACCCATGCGCGCATTTCGCCTGAAGCGCGTGCGGCGGCGGGCATCGGCGACGGACTGATCCGCATCGCGGTGGGACTGGAAGCGCTTATCGATATTCAAAACGATCTGGCCAGGGGATTATGAAGATGAAGCGGGCAAAAAGAAAAGCACGTCCAACAGCGACTGTGACTGCGGCAAGCGGACAGGATTCCGGGCGGTTGCTCGCGCAACAGGTGGGAAATGCGCTCAAGGAACACGGTATGACGCTGGTGACGGCGGAATCCTGCACCGGCGGCGGTGTGGCGCAGGCGGTCACCATGATTTCCGGCAGCTCGGCCTGGTTCGACCGCGGTTTTGTGACCTACTCCAACACCGCGAAGGAAGAGATGCTGGGCGTCGCGCCGGACACGCTGGAGCAACATGGGGCGGTGAGCGAGCAGACCGTGCGCGAAATGGCCGACGGCGCGCTGCAATACAGCCGCGCCCAAGTGGCGCTGTCGGTGAGCGGCGTCGCCGGGCCCACCGGCGGTACGCCGGAGAAGCCGGTGGGCATGGTCTGGTTCGCATGGGCGAGCAACGATACCGTGCAGGCGGCCTGCCATCAGATTTCCGGAGACCGCGATGCCGTGCGTGCGAAATCGGTGCAAATTGCCCTGCAAGGCGTGCTCAACTTGTTGAATGGAATTGCAAAAATAGCATAAACTACAAAGAGAACGAACGTTCTGTACAACTCCGAATTGTTGTGCCACAATCCGCCCCATCGAATTTTTGAAAGGGGAACAAAATGGATGACAACAAGAGCAAGGCACTCGCGGCGGCACTGAGCCAGATCGAAAAACAGTTCGGCAAAGGCTCCATCATGCGCCTCGGCGAGAGCGAGGTCGGCAAGGACATCCAGGTCGTTTCGACCGGTTCGCTCGGTCTGGACATCGCGCTGGGCGTCGGCGGTCTGCCGCGCGGTCGCGTCATCGAGATCTACGGTCCGGAATCCTCCGGCAAAACCACCCTCACCCTGCAAGTCATCGCCGAGATGCAAAAACTGGGCGGCACCGCCGCCTTCATCGACGCCGAGCATGCGCTCGACCCGGGCTATGCCAAGAAACTGGGCGTGAAGGTTGAAGACCTGTTGATCTCGCAGCCGGACAACGGCGAACAGGCGCTGGAGATCGTCGATATGCTGGTGCGTTCCGGTTCGGTGGATGTGGTGGTGGTCGACTCCGTTGCCGCGCTGACGCCCAAGGCCGAGATCGAAGGCGAGATGGGCGACGCGCAGATGGGCCTGCATGCGCGCCTCATGTCGCAGGCCCTGCGCAAGCTCACCGCGAATATCAACCGCTCCAACACCATGGTCATCTTCATCAACCAGATCCGCATGAAGATCGGCGTGATGTTCGGCAATCCCGAGACCACCACCGGCGGCAATGCCTTGAAGTTCTACGCCTCCGTGCGTATGGACATCCGCCGCACCGGCGCGATCAAGAAGGGCGACGAAGTCATCGGCAACGAGACCCGCGTCAAGGTGGTCAAGAACAAGGTCGCGCCGCCGTTCAAGGAAGCCAATTTCGACATCCTGTACGGAGAGGGCATCTCGCGCGAAGGCGAGATCATCGAGTTGGGCGTACTGCACAAACTGGTCGAGAAGTCGGGCGCCTGGTATGCCTACAACGGCGAGAAGATCGGACAGGGCAAGGACAACGCGCGCGAATTCCTCAAGAACAACCCGGTGATCGCCGCCGAGATCGAGAACAAAGTGCGTGCAGCGCTCGGCATTGCCGCCATGGGCACCAGTGAAGTCGCAGAAGAAGCCTGAGTTAAGCCTGCGCGTCCGCGCCATGCGGTATCTGGCGCGGCGCGAGCATAGTCGGGCGGAATTGCACGCCAAGCTCTCGCCTTATGTGCAAGAAGGCGAAGACCTGGACGCCGTGCTGGACGAGTTGGAGAAGAAGAACTGGCTCTCCGACGCCCGAGCCGCGACCATGCTGGTGGACAGCAAGCGCAGCCGCTTCGGCACCCAGCGCATCGCCCACGAACTCCGCCAGAAGGGCATCGCCGAGAATCTGATTGCCGATGCCATGCCGCAATTGAAGGAAACAGAACTGGATGCTGCCAGGGAAGTCTGGCTGCGGAAGTTCGGTGTACAGCCGCAGGATCAAAAAGAAAAAGCCAAACAAGTCCGTTTCCTGCAATCGCGCGGGTTTTCGATGGATGTGATCTTCAGGGTGCTGCGTAGCGATTTTGATATTGAATAACGGGAACTCTCCGCATCGTCATTCCGGCGCAGGCCGGAATCCAGCGGGTTTATAGAAAATGCTTTGTTCAAAAAAAACCGTCTAAATAACGTTGAGTATTTTCATGAGGTCATTTATGACTCGACCCAATAGTACGAACCCTTATTCATATACTAATCCCAACATGCCGAAACTCACAAATGAGCAGTTACTCGCCGAAGTCGAAGATATCCTTCGAACCATGCCACCACGAGCGACGATTCGGCACGAGATACCTGAGAACTATGCTTGGCTTGGCCGCGCAGCCGCGCTAGTTTCAGAGTGGAACACGGCAAAGGCAATTGCCTTCGACGGGTTAGTTAGCACAGTTCACGCAACCCGTGCTATCGACGCTGGCCAAGCTGTGAACGGCATTATGACCATGCTTCATCAAGTCCGACACAGCCTTCGTCTGAACACAGTCGGTCCATTATCGGTTGCAGTTTCACAAGGTGCGGTTTTTGACTACTTTGACGAGCTGCGCAAGGTTATTGAAGGCGCCAAATTGGACTTGCTCTTTGTTGACCCTTTCTTGGATGCGGAATTCGCTTCCCGGTACTTGCCAAACATCACGTCAGGAGTTTTCGTGCGCCTTTTGGGCAGAGATCGAATGTCAACCCTTCTTCCCGCTGTTCACCTGCTACGCCAACAGACCGGACTCACCATCGAAGTACGGTCATCCACGGCGCTTCATGATCGTTTTGTTTTCATTGATAAGTCCATGTGTTTTCAGTCAGGAGCATCCTTTAAAGACGGAGCTAAAAAGTCCCCTACGACGCTTACTCAAATTAGTGATGCATTTCCAGCTATGCAATCTACTTACGAATCACTTTGGGTCGCCGGGACACCGCAAGTATGAGCTCGCGTAGAGTGCAATATGCGTAGTGTATTGCACTGGATGCTTTATGAAGCAGCGCGCGTAGGGTGCAATAAGCGTAGTGCATTGCGCCGAATGCTTGAACGGTTGAGATTGACATGAACATGAAGCCACTAGAAACAACAGTTGATTATGCTGCCGCGCTCAAGGAGATCGAAAAGCTGATGACTGCTCAGCCAAATACCCCTCAAGGAGAAAGACTTGATGCGCTGGTGACATTGGTGGAGGTTTATGAGAGCAAACACTATCTGAAGGAGTTTGCAAACAAATAGCCCGCAGGTGAAATAAGCGTAGTGCATTGCACAGGATATTTTCAGCAAATGGTGCAATGCCCTTTGGTTATTGCACCCTACAGAGACTGGTTGATCCTATTGCTCTCCCCAAGCGGTAAAATTCCTCCCCGTGATATGATGCGCGCCTTGTCCGGCTTGGCCGGGACGTGAATTAAAAAGTTCAGGGTGCATCATGAAAAGCAGTGAAATCCGCCAGAAGTTCCTCGATTATTTCGCCTCCAAAGGCCATGCCGTAGTCGCCTCCAGTTCGCTGGTGCCGCATGAAGACCCGACGCTGTTGTTCACCAACGCGGGCATGAACCAGTTCAAGGACGTGTTCCTCGGTTTCGACAAGCGTCCCTATACCCGTGCCGCCTCGTCGCAGAAATGCGTTCGTGCCGGTGGCAAGCATAACGACCTGGAGAACGTCGGTTACACCGCGCGCCACCACACCTTCTTCGAGATGCTGGGCAACTTCAGCTTCGGCGACTACTTCAAGCGCGACGCGATCAAATACGCGTGGGAGTTGCTCACCGAAGTGTTCAAGCTGCCGAAAGACAAACTCTACGTCACCGTGTATGCCGAGGACGACGAGGCCTATGACATCTGGACGAAAGAGATGGGTCTGACGCCGGATCGTGTGATTCGCATCGGCGACAACAAGGGGGCGCGCTATGCCTCCGACAACTTCTGGATGATGGGCGACACCGGTCCCTGCGGTCCCTGCACCGAAATTTTTTACGACCACGGCGCGCATATTCCCGGCGGACTGCCCGGCACACCCGAGGAAGACGGCGACCGTTACATCGAAATCTGGAACAACGTGTTCATGCAATTCAACCGCGACGAGGCGGGCGTGATGCATCCGCTGCCCAAGCCTTCGGTGGATACCGGCATGGGGCTGGAGCGCATCTCGGCCGTGCTGCAGCATGTGCATGCCAACTACGAGATCGACCTGTTCCAGGCACTGATCAAGGCTGCCGCGCGCGAGACCAATCAAAGCAATCTCGACCAGCCCTCGTTGCGCGTGTTGGCCGACCACATCCGTGCCTGCTCCTTCCTCATCGCCGATGGCGTGATTCCCGGCAACGAAGGCCGCGGCTATGTGCTTCGCCGCATCATCCGCCGCGCCATCCGCCACGGCTACAAACTGGGCGCACGCGAGGCGTTTTTCTACAAGATGGTGCCCGACCTGGTGGAGCAGATGGGCGGCGCTTATCCCGAACTGGTCGCCGAGCACGCGCGCGTGAAGGGTATCCTCAAGCTGGAGGAGGAACGCTTCTTCGCCACCATCGAACACGGCATGGCGATCCTCGAAGCGGAATTGGCCGAGATGGACAAGGCGGGCAACAAGGTATTCAACGGCGAAACGGCGTTCAAACTGCACGACACCTACGGCTTCCCGCTCGACCTGACTGCCGACATCTGCCGCGAGCGCGACGTGAAGGTGGACGATGCTGCTTTCAACGCGGCGATGGCGCGCCAAAAAGAACAGGCGCGCGCGGCGGGCAAGTTCAAGATGGCGGCGAACCTGGAATACTCCGGCCCGGCGACGACCTTCCACGGTTACGACACGCTGGAACACAAGGGCAACATCCTCGCCTTGTACAAGGACGGCACTGAAGTGAACGAACTGGTCGAAGGCGACCTGGGCGTGGTGGTGCTGGACGACACCCCGTTCTATGCCGAATCCGGCGGCCAGGTGGGCGACAGCGGCGAACTGCGCAGCGTGCACGGCATCTTCGCGGTGGAAGACACACAGAAGATACAGGCCACGGTGTTTGGTCACCACGGCGTGGTGAAGACCGGCAAGCTTTCTGTGGGCAACGGCGTCACCGCCAAGGTGGATGTCGCGGCGCGCAGCCGCACCATGCGCAATCACTCGGCCACGCACCTGATGCACAAAGCCTTGCGCGAAGTGCTCGGTACGCATGTGCAACAGAAGGGTTCCCAAGTCGATCCCGACAAGACCCGTTTCGACTTTGTGCACACGCAGCCAATGACGGATATCGAGATCCGCAAGGTGGAAGCCATCGTGAATGCCGAGATATTGGCCAATGCGGACTGTCAGTCGCGCGTGATGGCGATCGACGATGCGCAGAAGACCGGTGCGATGATGCTGTTCGGCGAGAAGTACGGCGATGTGGTGCGTGTGCTGAACATCGGTTCCTCCATCGAGCTGTGCGGCGGAACACATGTGAAGCGCACCGGCGACATCGGCCTGTTCAAGATTGTGGCCGAGAGCGGCGTGGCCGCGGGCGTGCGCCGCGTGGAGGCGGTGACTGGCGAGGGCGCGCTGGCACTGATTCAGGCGCAGGAACAGCAGTTGCAGCAAGTGGCCGACGCAGTGAAATCGCAACCGCAGGAAGCCGCGGCGCGTATCGCGCAAATCCTCGATAACGTGAAAGCGCTGGAAAAGGAATTGGCTGCCTTGAAATCGAAACTAGCCTCTGCCCAGGGCGACGAACTAGTCGCACAGGCGCAGGACATGAATGGCGTGAAGGTGCTCGTCGCCAAACTGGACGGGGCTGATGCGGCGACCTTGCGCGAGACGCTGGACAAGTTGAAGGATAAGCTCAAGTCCGCCGTGATCCTGTTGGCGGCAGTCAGCGACGGCAAGGTGAGCCTGATCGCGGGCGTAACTGCCGATGCGACGGCCAAGGTGAAAGCGGGAGAACTGGTGAACTTCGTTGCCCAGCAGGTCGGCGGCAAAGGCGGCGGACGCCCGGACATGGCACAAGCAGGCGGTACACAACCGGAGCATCTGGCGAAGGCGCTAGCCTCGGTTCCAGATTGGGTGAAGCCAAAGCTCTGACCAGAAGAGGTCGGAAATCCATGTTTATTTGCTGTTTTAGCTGGTTGCCAAATAGCATACCGCTAGTGTAGGGTACGCATGGGGATGGAAATGAGGGCAGGAGAGTCTGCAAACAAGGGATGATCCGAGTCGTTTCCTGAATAATTCTAAGGTGTGGCAGGCGATGCTCAGACAAGCGAACGATACGATTCTGTTGGTAGAAGACGGTGAGGCCGAGGTTCTCCTGATACAACAAGCGGTGGCGAGTTGTCCGGAAGATCTGCATCTTGCGGTGGCAAGCGATGCGGGCGAAGCGTTGGAATGGCTGACTGACACTGTTGCGCGGGGCTATTCGATGCCGCGCATGATCCTGCTGGATCTGAAGCTTCCCAAACTTGCCGGACTCGCCGTCCTGCGCACCCTGCGCATGGAATCCCGCTTGGAGGATGTGCCCATCGTGGTGTTTTCGGAAATTCACGAACCGGCCGATGTGGTGTTGAGCTACCAGTTGGGAGCGAACAGTTTTGTCAAAAAGCCGGCCAACCATGCCGAATTCACCAAGTTCCTGCGCGAACTCGCCGATCTCGGCTGGTTGAGCGGCAAGGGGCTGCATCATTCCCGCCCGAGCGCCGCTGTCGATCGGCGCGCCACCCCCCGTTAAGGCTGGAGCGGCCTAAAACGGCAGCGTCAATTCCGGTGCTGCGCCCAGCAACACTCTTCTGAAGTCATCCTGGATACGCTGCAACGCGGCGGCATCGTCCGCCTCGAAGCGCAACACGATCACCGGCGTGGTGTTGGAAGGGCGCATCAGACCGAAGCCGTCGGCGTATTCCACGCGCAGTCCGTCGATGGTGATGATGTCTTTGGCATCGGTGAAACGGGCTTCTTTTTGCAGGCGTGCCAGCAGCGTATGGTTCACGCCTTCTGCGGTGTGGATGTGCAGTTCCGGCGTGCATACCGCGTCCGGCAATGCATTCAGCGTCGCGCCGGAATCGGCCACTTTGCTCAAAATTTCCAGCAGTCGCGCACCGGCATAAAGACCGTCGTCGAAACCGTACCAGCGTTCCTTGAAGAACACATGCCCGCTCATCTCGCCCGCCAGCAGCGCGCCGGTCTCTTTCATCTTGGCTTTCACCAGCGAGTGTCCGGTCTTCCATAGCGTGGGTTTGCCGCCGTGTTCGCGTATCCACGGGAACAGGTTGCGCGTGGATTTCACGTCGAAAATGATCTCGGCGCCGGCGTTGCGGCTCAGCACGTCGGCGGCGAACAGCATCAACTGGCGGTCAGGAAAGATGATCTTGCCGTCCTTGGTGACCACGCCGAGGCGGTCGCCGTCGCCATCGAACGCCAGGCCCAGTTCGCTGTCGTTGCCGCTTAACGCGGCGATCAGGTCTTCCAGGTTGTGCGGGTCGGACGGATCGGGGTGGTGGTTGGGAAAATTTCCGTCCACTTCGCAGAACATCTCGGTTACGGTGCAGCCGATGCCGCGATACAGCTTGGCGGCGAAATCTCCGGCCACGCCGTTGCCGCAATCCACGGTGATGTTCAGCGGGCGTGCCAGCTTGATGTCGCCGATGATGCGCGCCAGGTATTCCGGCGCGATGTCGTATTGCGAATATCTGCCGTTGCCGTGCGCGAGGTCGTTCTGCTCGATGCGCTGGCGCAATTTCTGGATGGTCTCGCCCGACAGCGTCTCGCCCGCCAGCACCATTTTCAGGCCGTTGTAATCCGGCGGGTTGTGGCTGCCGGTGATCATCACCGCGCAATCGGTCTTGAGCTGGAAAGCGGCGAAGTAAGTCATCGGCGTGGCGACCATGCCGACGTCGACCACGTTGATGCCGCTCTTCTGGATGCCGCGCGCGAGCGCCTTGGCGAACTCCGGGCCGGACAGGCGGCCGTCGCGGCCGATGGCGATGCTGTGCTGCTTGCGCGCGACCGCTTCCGAGCCGATGGCGTGGCCGATCGCTTCCACGATCTCGTTGGTCAGTGTCTTGCCGACGATGCCGCGTATGTCATACGCCTTGAATATCTCTTTGGGAACGCTTGCCATGAAATCACCGTTGCAGGTTGGGGAGGTGTTTTGCGACTTCCCTGGGGGGAAGTTTGAGCATGCAGTTGAAATGCCCCAGCGGGCATTCGCGCTTGAAGCAGGGGCTGCACGGCAGGTCGAGTTTGAGTACCTGCGCCTTGTCCGACAGCGGCGGCGTGAATTGCGGGCTGCTGGAGCCGAAAATCGCCAGCATCGGCCTGTCCAGCGCGGCGGCGATGTGCATCAGTCCGGAATCGTTGCTGACGACCAGGTCAGCGCACGACATTAATGCGATGGCATCGGTCAAATCGGTAATGCCGCACAGGTTGCGGCAAGGCTCGTTGCCCAATGCGACGATCTTGTCGGCAACTTCCTTGTCCTTGGGCGAACCGATCAGCCAGACTGCATAGCCTTGCGCGCGCAGGTGTTGCGCCAATTCGGCGTAGTAGTGCGCAGGCCAGCGTTTTGCCGGGCCGTATTCGGCGCCGGGACAGAAAACGGCGACCGGTTTGTCGAGCATCAAATCGAATTTGGCGAGTGCCTGCGAACGCTGTTCGTCGCTGGCATGCAACACGGGAGGCGGCAGCGGACGGACGATATCTTCGCGCGGGGCTTCCGCGAGTTGTGCGAAGCGCTCCACCATCAGGGGCAGTTTGTTCTTGTCCAGCTTGCGCGCGTCGTTGAGTACAACGTAGCGCATTTCGCCGGTGAATCCGGTACGCAACGGGATGTCGGCAAAATAGGGAATCAGCGCGGATTTCCATGAGTTGGGCAGCACGATGGCCTGATCGTATCCCGCCTCGCGCAACTGCCTGCCCAGGTTGCGGCGGGCGGCCAATTTGACGCTGCCGTGCGGGAACGGGTTGATCAGGATTTCATTGATCTCGGGTATCTGGACCAGCAACTTGGCCGTCCAGGACGGGGCCAGCACGTCGATCTGCACCCCGGGATGGCGCTGATGCAGGCGATGCAACATGGGTTGCATCAGCATGCAGTCGCCAACCCAGCTTGGCGCGATGACGAGGATTTTGTTGATCAAGGAGAATGTGGCCGGATTAATGGTGTCCGTGCGGCAGTTCGCCCTTGAACTTGTAGCGCGTTCCGCAATAAGGGCACACGGCTTCGCCGAGCTTGTCTACAGGGATGGCGACACGCGGATGCGAGCTCCACAGGCTGACTGCCGGGGTGGGGCAGAACAGCGGCAAGGCCTCTACACTGACTTCGACATAGCGTGAATTGGTGTTCTCGTTGGACATGCTCTTCCCCCAGGTTCGAGTCGTTATACGTGCGCCAGCCAACCGGCATAGTTGGCGTTCCTGCCCGCGACAATGTCGAAGAACGCCGCCTGCAGTTTGGTGGTGACCGGTCCGCGGCTGCCACTGCCGATGGTGCGGGTGTCGAGTTCGCGGATCGGCGTGACTTCGGCGGCGGTGCCGGTGAAGAAGGCTTCGTCGGCGCAATACACTTCATCGCGCGTGATGCGCTTCTCGATCAATTCCAGCCCCATGTCCTTGGCCAGCGTGACGATGGAATCGCGCGTGATGCCCTCCAGGCACGAGGTCAGGTCGGGGGTGTAGAGCTTGCCCTTCTTCACGACGAAGATGTTTTCGCCCGCACCTTCGGCCACGTAACCGTCCACATCCAGCAGCAGGGCTTCGTCGTAGCCGTCGTGCGCCACTTCCTGGTGCGCCAGGATGGAATTGGTGTAGGTGCCCACCGATTTGGAGCGGCACATGTTGATATTCACATGATGGCGGGTGAAGCTGGAAGTCTTCACGCGGATACCCTTGGCCATGCCTTCCTCGCCCAGATAGGCGCCCCACGGCCAGGCGGCCACGGCCACGTGCACGCTGATGTTGGTGGCGGCAATGCCCATCGCTTCGGAGCCGTAGAACACGATGGGACGGATATAGCAGGATTCCAGCTTGTTGGTGCGCACCACTTCCTTCTGCGCTTCCATCAGCGTGGCCTTGTCGTAAGGCATTTTCATCTTGAAGATGTAGGCCGAGTTGAACAGGCGGTCGGTATGCTCCTGCAAGCGGAATATCGCTGTTCCCTGTGTGGTCTTGTACGCCCGCACTCCCTCGAACACGCCCATGCCATAGTGCAGGGTATGGGTGAGCACGTGGGTGGTAGCTTCGCGCCAGGGTACGAGCTTGCCGTCGTACCAGATGAAGCCGTCGCGGTCGGACATGGACATGATAATGTTTCCTCAAAGTTAAAATATTGCGAAGGCGGCGATTCTAGCCCTTTACGGGCGCTTTATGAAGCGCCCGAACATGCGATTGGGAATGGGCAGGGAGTACAATCAGGCAAGATATTGGCCGTTAGGCGTATTTTCTTTGTCGGCGGTTCGTGTAATCATCGGAACGTTGGGCGGCAGTATCTCTTTGGGGGGGGCATGGTTCAGCACATCAGTTCGAAGGAAATCAGGCCGGAAATGATGGACACGCAGGAAGACAAACTGCGCAAGAGTCTGCTCATCTTCGCGGCAGCCTTCATGACTTTTGCGGTCATGCTGTGGCTGGCCATCTACTGGATGATGGGCCTGAAGTTCTCCAGCAATGTGCCTCTCGGGTACCAGGTGATCTCGGTCGGTTCGCTGATCTATTACATGAGAACCCGCAACTTCGTGGTGCTTCGCTTCGTGCAGCTCAACCTGTTTCTTTTTGCGCCCTTTATCATGCAGTGGAGCATCGGCAGCTCGGTGACCTCCAGCGGCGTGATGCTGTGGGCGTTGCTGGCGCCGATCGGCGCGCTGGTCGTTTCGGGCTGGAAAGAGTCGATCCCCTGGTTTTTCGCCTACATCGTGATGACGGCCGTTTCCGGCTTTTTCGATTACTACCTGAGCGTCGGTACGGCCACCGGCATTCCGATGAACACCATCGGCGTGTTCTTTGCGCTCAACTTCGCGGCCATGTCTTCCATTCTGTATTTTCTGGTGCGCTATTTCGTCATCGAGACCGAGAAGATCAAGACCCAACTCGACCAGCAGCATGCCCTGCTGGCGGAAGAGCAAAAGAAATCCGAGCGCGTGTTGTTCAATGTGCTGCCGTCCAACATTGCCGAACGCCTGAAAAACAACCAGGGGCTCATCGCCGACGTTTATGCCGACGTCACCGTGATGTTCGCCGACCTGGTGAATTTCACCCAGTTGACCGAGCAGATGTCGCCTGAACAGATGGTGGGATTGCTTAACACGGTATTCTCGGGCTTCGACGACTTGTCCGAGAAATACGGTCTGGAGAAGATCAAGACCATCGGCGATGCCTATATGGTGGTGGGGGGGCTGTCGCGCGAACGTCCGGAGTATGTGGAAGACATGGCGAACATGGCGATCGAGATGCTGGATTTCGTCTCCAGGCATCCGGCGCTGGTCAAGCGCAGCCTGGGCATACACATCGGCATCGCCACCGGCCCGGTCGTGGCGGGGGTCATCGGCACCAAGCGTTTCATCTACGACCTGTGGGGCGATACGGTAAACATCGCCAGCCGCCTGACCGACGATGCGAAGGAAGGCAACATCCTGACCGACAAGCTTACCTATAACCGTTTGCGCCACGAGTTCCTGTTCGAGCCGCCCAATGTGCTGAACGTCAAGGGCAAGGGTGAAATGACGTCGTATCGGATGATCGGGCGGGTGCGTCAATCCGGCGACCGCGTCACGAGCGACAACGTATATCAACTCCCGGCAGCCGGCAGCGCGCCGGCCTCGGCCTAGCCCGGCATAAACAGGGATTGCCACAGCCTTAGTGCCGCTGTGGTGTCGAGGATGCCCGGTTCGATCAGGCACGGGGTCTGGTTGTTCAGGCGCATCTGATGCTGGATGCGGCGCAATTCGCGATACAACCCGCGCACTTCGCCGGCGATTTCGCCATCGATCAAATTCAATTTCGACGCAATATCCAGCAGGGCAAGATTGCCCCTGTTCGCCGTGAGTTCCGGATGGGTGGCGGCATGGGCAAGCACGATGAACTGCACCATGAATTCGATATCCACCATTCCGCCCCGGCCATGCTTGATGTCGAACAGTCCGGTTTTGTCCGGATGGCCGTCGTGCATCTTCTGCCGCATTTCGATGACGTCCTGCCGGAGTTTGGGGATGTCGCGCGGCATGCGCAGCACGTCGTCGCGGATGCGCGCGAACTGCGCGCCGACCGCTTCATTGCCGGCGCAGAAACGGGCGCGCGTCAGCGCCTGATGCTCCCATACCCAGGCATGCTGGCGCTGGTACTCCTCGAACGCGGCGATGGAACTGACCAGCAGCCCGCTGTCGCCGTTCGGGCGCAGGCGCAGGTCGACCTCGTACAGGCGGCCCGATGAGGTGTAGCTGGAGAGCATGGTATTGATGCGCTGCGCCAGGCGCGCATAAATTTCGCCCGCTTCGGGATGCTCGTCGTCGTAGAGAAAAACCAGGTCGAGGTCGGAGGCGTAGCCCAACTCGCGCCCGCCCAGCTTGCCGTAGGCGATGACGGCAAACTGCGGGTCTTCGCGGTGTTTCTTGCGCGCATCGCGCCAGCAGAGGCGTAACACGTGACGCAGGACGAGATCGGCGAGATCGCTCAAGTGATCGCTCAGCTTTTCCAGCGGCAACTGGCCGTGCAGGTCGATGGCCAGAAGCTGGAAGGTTTGTGCCTGCTGGAACTGGCGCAAGGAGTCCATCTCGCGTTCGGTATCGCCGACATGGGCTTCGAGCCGGGTGGCGAGTTGCATATCCAGCGCCTTCCAGTCTGGCGCGACGTACAGTTCACGCGTATCCAGCAACTCGTCGAGCAGGATGGGATGCTGCGTCAGGTAGTCGCCGGCCCAGGCGCTGGCGGCGAGCAGATGGACCAGGCGCGGCAGCGCTTGCGGATATTCGGCCAGGAAGGCGAGATAGGAGGAGCGGCGGGCAATCGCATCGAGCATGGCGAGCGTGCGGCGCAGCGCGTCTTCGCGGTTGGACGTTTCGGCGCAGAGTTCGGCGAGGCGGGGCAGCAGCAGATCCAGTCGCTGGCAACTGGCTTCCGGCAATTGGCGATAGCGGCTGCCGGTGCGGAATTGCAGCAGGTTTTCGGCGAGGCTGCCGTCGTCCCGGAAGCCGAGCGTGGCGAGCGCGCCGGAAAATTCTTCTTTCGTTGCATCTTCGCGCCACCATGATTGCCCGGTGCTTTCCTGTTTTTCGCCGAACACGGTTTCGAATTGCCGGCTCACGAATTCCCGCAGCGGGGCCAGCGCGGCAAGCAGCGCGCCATAGTCGGCAAAGTTCATCGCCTCGGCGACGAGGGCCTGTTGCTCCGGATTTTCCGGCAGTTCCTGGGTTTGCCGGTCGTCGAGATATTGCAGGCGGTGTTCGAGGTTGCGCAGGAAAACATAGCTGTCATCCAGCCGCGCCACCACCTCAACGCCCAATTCCCCGTCTTGCGCCAACTGCTGCAACACCTTCCGCGTGGGCCGGATGCGCAACCCGGCATCGCGCCCGCCGCGTATCAACTGGAACACCTGGGCGATGAACTCGATTTCGCGTATGCCGCCGGGGCCGAGCTTGATGTTTTGCTGGAGCCCGCGGCGCGCAACCTCGGAGCGGATCTGCGCATGCAGCTTGCGCATGGAATCGAAAGAACCGAAGTCCAGGTATTTGCGGAACACGAAAGGCTGCGCGAGTTTTTCCAGTTCGGTCGTGTGCGTGCAGTTTTCCGGCGCAATGACGCGTGCCTTGATCCAGGCATAACGCTCCCATTCGCGGCCCTGCGCCACCAGATATTCTTCCAGCGCGGCAAAACTCATGGTCAGTGGCCCGCTGTCGCCGTAGGGGCGCAGGCGCATGTCGACGCGGAACACATAGCCGTCGGCCGTGAGATCGTTGATCAGCGCGATCAGCCGGCGTCCCATGCGGTTGAAGAACTCATGGTTGCTCAGCGAACGCGTGCCGTCGGTGTCGCCGTCTTCCGGATAAACAAAGATCAGGTCGATGTCGGAGGAGACGTTCAACTCGCCGCCGCCCAGCTTGCCCATCCCGATCACCAGCAACTCCTGCCGCGTGCCGCTTTCCGCCCCGACGGGTTGCCCGAATTGTTCCACCATGCTTTGCATGACCAACGCTTGCGATTTCCGCACGGCGATTTCGGCCAATGCGGTCATGCTGCGCATCACTTCGTCCAGATCGGAGAGCCCGTTCAGGTCGCGGGTCAGGACATGCAGCATCACGCGTTTGCGCAAGATGCGCAACGCGCGGGAAAGCTGTTGCTCGTTGTCTGCGGGCAGCGTGTCGGCCCAGGATTTAATGACCTTGCGGTCGCAAGGGGTTAGGTAGTGTTGGTGCAGCCAGTCCAGCAGTTCCGGTTCGATATCCAGCAGGCGGGAGAGATAGCGGCTGCAGTGCCTGGCGTGTCTTGCCAGTCGGTCGAAATCGGGCGGCAAGCGAGGGTTTGCGTTATTCATGGCGAGGATTCGGGTTAAAATGCGCTCACTGTGTTTCTTCATTGCATTATAGGTTCTCCATGCATGCACTGCCTCCCTACTTGACCGAATTCGCCGAACTTTCCGCACGATGCTGAGAAATTCTTTTCTGCGGGCCTGGCGCGGCATGGGAAAACTGACGCGTATTTCTCTGGAAATCTCGTTGCTTCTGGCCATTGCCTGCGTGGTGGTGCTGCTGGTGTTGCGCTATCGCGTGCTGCCCGACATCGAGCGTTATCACGACCAGATCACCGCAGCGGCGAGCGCCGCCATCGGACAGCCGCTGATCGTTGGCAGGATCGCGGCGGACTGGAACGGTTTGCGCCCGCGACTGCTGCTTTCCGATGTGAAAATCCTGGACTCGCAGGGAAAGGTTGCGCTGAGCCTGCCGCGGCTGGAAAACACGGTGGCGTGGACCAGTTTGCCCACGGCCGAGTTGCGCTTCCAGAGCTTGTTGATCGACAGTGCGGACTTGTCGGTCCGGCGCGATGCGCAGGGACACTGGTATGTGGCGGGAATCGCAGTGGGCGAACCTTCGGCCGATCAACAGGATGGTGCGGACTGGCTGTTGCATCAGTCCAGCGTCGTCATTCGCAACGCGCGCATCGCCTGGCAGGACGAGATGCGTTCTGCGCCGGCCCTGGTGCTGGAGCAGGTCGATTTGAGCATCGAGAATCGGCACGGCCGCCACCGTTTTGCGCTGCGCGCGTCGGCACCCGAAAGGCTGGCCTCGCGCCTGGATGTGCGCGGCAATTTTTCCGGCGACAGTTTCGCCGACATGAGCGAATGGCGCGGCGAGCTTTTCACCCAGCTCGATTATGCCGATGTACTGGCGTGGAAACCGTGGGTGAAGCTGCCGGATGTTTTCCGGCGCGGCAGGGGTGCGTTGCGCATGTGGCTGGGTTTCGAGAAAGGGCAGTTGGGTAGTGTGGATGCCGATGTCGCCCTGGCCCAGGTGCAGGCAAGGCTGTCGGAGGAATTGCCGCTGCTTGACTTGAGCGAACTGCGCGGGCGCATCGGCTGGCACCGGCTGGAGCGCGGCTTCGAGGTGACCACGCAACGGCTGGCGTTGCAAATGCGCGACGGTTTCGAATTGAAGCCAACCGATTTTTATTTGCGTCTGGCCTCCGGGCAGGGGGATGGGCAACAACCCTCCGGCGAGATTCGGGCGAACGCCTTGCGGCTGGGCGGCATCGTCAGGTTGATGAACTACCTGCCGCTGAACGAGGAAATCAAGCAGCGCTGGGTGGAAGCGGAGCCGCGCGGTCAGGTCAACGACCTGCTGGCGCAGTGGCAAGGCAGCGACGACGACATTGCCCGCTACGAGATCAGGGCGCGTTTCGACGGATTGTCGATGCGCCGCGTCGGCGCTGTGCCGGGATTTTCCGGACTCAGCGGCAAAGTGGACGGGACCGACAGCGGTGGCACGCTGACGCTGGACAGTCGCAAATTTTCGCTCGACGCGCCGCAACTGTTTTCCGAACCGGTGGAATTCGACAAGATCACGGCACGGCTGGGTTGGCAGCGCAATTCGCGCGGACTCGAGATCAAGCTGAGCAACGTCGATTTGTCCAATGCCGATCTGGCCGGAACGATTTACGGCAATTACCAGTTCGAGCCGGACGGCCCCGGCTCGGTGGATGCCACCGTCGACATGACGCGCGTGGCGGTGCGCCGCACCGGCCACTACACCCCGGTGCCGGCGGTGAACAAGGCAACGCGCGATTGGCTGCAGGCGGCCTTGCAGGGCGGGCAGGCGGACAAATTCCGCGTGCGCCTGCGCGGCGACCTGCGCGACTTTCCCTTCGTCGGGAACGAGCGCGGCATATTCCGTCTGGAGGCGCGCGCCAAGGGTGTGGAGATGGAGTTCGTCAAGGGCTGGCCGCGCCTGGAAGACGCGCAGACGCAGTTGCTGATCGAAGGCAAAAAACTGGAAATCAATGCCACGACGGCAACGACCACGGGGGCGCATCTGCAGAATGTCAAAGTGAGCATTCCCGATTTGCTGGACAACAACCCGATATTGCATGTGCGCGGCGAAGCGGCAGATTCGACCCAGCGCTGCCTGGATTACATCCTCCAGAGCCCGGTGAACGGCTATCTCGACGGCTTTACCGAAGGGATCAAGGCACGCGGCGACGGCAGGCTGAATCTGCAACTCGACATCCCGCTGGATGGCGATGAGCCGGTGAAGATGCGCGGCGACTACCGTTTTGTGAACAATGACGTCGATCTCGGCGAGAGCGTGCCGCTGCTGAGGCAAGTCAACGGCGTGTTGATGTTCACGGAATCGTCGGTGAACGCGGGCGACATCAATGCCCAGATACTCGGCGGTGCGGCGCACCTGATGGTGCAGAGCGAAAAAGGGGTGATGCTTACCAAAGCGCGCGGCAAGCTGGATCTGGATAACCTGAACAGGCTGGCACCGCATCCCCTTTGGCATCGCGTGCATGGCACCGCCGACTGGAATGCCGACGTGCGGGTGCAGAACAAGCTGGTCGATGTGACCGTGGATTCCGACCTGCAGGGAATCGGGTCGGACCTGCCGGCACCGTTATCGAAGGTTGCGGACGAGCGTATCGCGCTGCATTTCGAGCAAAAGGGACTGAATCCGCGACAGCAATCGCTGGATTTGAGTTACGGCACGCTGCTCGATGCCAAGTTGCTGCGCCAGCATGACGCGGGCGGAGCCTGGAATGTTCGCGGCGGACGCATTGCCTTTGGCGGTACCGCCGAGCGTGCTACCAGGGACGGGATAAGAATGGTCGGCAAGTTGCCGCTGTTGTCGTTGGAAGGGTGGAGCGGCTTGGGGCTGGCATCGGAGAGTGAGGACGTAATTCCCAATATCGCGGGAATCGATGTCTCCGTGGACAAATTGACCGGTTACGGCAATACGGTAAACGACCTTGAAATCAAGGGCAGCGGCCGCAACGGCCTGATCAGTTTGCGGCTTGCCTCCAGGGAGTTGAACGGCGATTTGATCTGGCAACCGCAGGGCAATGGAAAACTGCTGGGGCGCTTCAAGAATGCGATGTTGGGCGAAGGCCGAAGCGAACCGGTGCGGGAAGTGCATCCGGTTCCCGGCAAGGTCAAGCCGCCCGACAACACCGCTTTCCCCGATGTGGACATGGCGGTGGAAAAACTCACCTACAAGGGACGCCAACTGGGCAAACTGGAGCTGGAGTTGAGCGAAGAGGATGGCGATGTTCTGCTGGACCGGCTGTTGCTCACCAATCCCGACGGCGTGCTGAACGTCAGCGGCAAATGGCAGGCCGTGCCCGAACAGACCAGAATTAACCTGCGCGTGGATATCAGCGATGCGGGCAAGATATTATCGCGTTCCGGATATCCGGACAGCCTCAAGGACGGCAGCGGTACGCTGGAGAGCAACCTGTACTGGTCGGGCGCGCCGGACACATTCAATATCGCCAAACTGAACGGCACGCTGAACCTGAAGGTCGGCAAAGGCCGTTTCCTCAAATTGGGCGGGGCCGGGGTGGATACGCTGAAGTTGCTCGGGGTGCTGAGTCTGCAGCGCGTCTCGCTCGACTTTACCGACGTGTTCGCCGAAGGCTTCCAGTTCGAGAGCATCACCGGCAACGCGCAACTGGTGAACGGCCTGCTGCTGACCAGCGACATGAAACTGACCGGTGCGGCGGCCAAGGTCACCCTGTCCGGCCAGGTCGATTTGAGCCGCGAGACGCAGGAACTGAAAGTGCGCATCCTGCCGTCCATCGGTGATAACGTGTCGCTACTGTCTTTTGCCGCCGGTCCGGTGGTCGGCGTGGGAGTGCTGCTGACCAACAAGATTTTGCGCGATCCGCTCGATAAGCTGGTGTCGATTGAATACAATGTCAGCGGAAGCTGGGCCGACCCGAAGGTGGAAAAGGTTGGTCAGCAAGTATCGGCCCAGAGCGGAGTCGTCCCCGGGGAATAATTGCATCAGCCAGTGTAGCGTCCGAATAACCGAAAATTTGAAAGCCCTGAACCATGTCATCCCTCGATAACACGCAAAGCCGCATCGCCGCCCAACTCAATGCCTTCAAGGTCGCTGCCATCCAGATGGCGTCCGGCCCCAACGTCGAAGGCAACCTGAGCGAGGCGCGCCGTCTGGTCGCCAAGGCGGCCGAGCAGGGCGCACGGCTGGTGGTGCTGCCCGAGTTCTTCGCCATCATGGGCATGAACGAGCAGGACAAGGTCAAGGTTTGCGAACAGCCCGGACAAGGACCGATCCAGCAATTCATGAGCGAGACCGCGCGCAGGCACAAGATCTGGCTGATCGGCTCGTTGCCGCTGGCGGCGAGCACGCCGGACAAGGTGCGCAACAGTTGCCTGGTGTTCGACGAAACCGGTGCGCAAGTCGCGCGTTACGACAAGGTTCATCTGTTCAACCTGACGCTGGGCAACGAGCATTACAACGAAGCCAGCACCATCGAGGCGGGCGACAAGGTGGTGGTGGTGGACAGCCCGTTCGGCCGCATCGGCCTGGCCGTGTGCTACGACCTGCGCTTCCCCGAGATATTCCGCGCCATGAAAGACGTGAACATCATCGTGCTGCCTTCCGCTTTCACGGCGACCACCGGCAAGGTGCACTGGGAGCCGCTGGTGCGCGCGCGCGCCATCGAGAACCTGTCCTACGTCATCGCCGCAGCGCAGGGCGGCTACCACGTAAGCGGACGCGAGACGCATGGCCATACCATGGTGGTCGATCCCTGGGGGCGCATCGTGGATGAATTGCCGCGCGGCTCCGGCGTGGTCATTGCCGAAGTGAACCCGGGCTATCAGGCCAGCTTGCGCAACAGCCTGCCCGCGCTGTCGCACCGCACCCTGTCCTGCTCCGCATGAGTTCACCCCTGCAACTGGCGCAACGTGCGCTGCTCACCGCGCACGGACTGGAAGCCCGCCATCTGGAACAGGTGTTCGGCAAGATGCTGGCGCATCGCGTCGATTATGCCGACCTCTATTTTCAATACAGCCGCGCCGAAAGCTGGTCGCTGGAAGAAGGCATCGTCAAGTCCGGCAGTTTCCATATCGACCAGGGCGTCGGCGTGCGCGCGGTCAGCGGCGACAAGACCGCGTTCGCCTATTCCGACGACATCACGCTGGACGCGCTGGAAGATGCCGCCCTGGCGACGCGCGCCATCGCGCGCCAGGGCGGCAAGCAGAAGCCGGCGCACCTGCATGCGGGCAAGACGCACGAACTGTATCTGCCGCACGACCCCATCGCCACCCTGAAGGCCGAACAGAAAGTCGCGCTGCTGGAAAAACTGGAACGCATGGCGCGTGCGCTCGATCCGCGCGTCACCCAGGTCATGGCCAACCTGTCCGGCGAATACGACGTGGTGCTGGTGGCGCGCAACGACGGTCTGCTGAACGCCGACATCCGCCCGCTGGTGCGCCTGTCGCTGCAGGTGATCGTCGAAGGCAACGGACGCCGCGAGCAGGGTTCGGCTGGCGGCGGCGGGCGTTTCGGCTACGATTATTTCAGCGACGAGATATTGCAGCGCTATGCCAAAGAAGCCGTGCAACAGGCCGTCATCAACCTCGACGCGCGTCCCGCGCCGGCAGGCAACATGACGGTGGTGCTGGGCAGCGGCTGGCCCGGCATCCTGTTGCACGAAGCAGTCGGGCACGGACTGGAGGGCGACTTCAACCGCAAGGGCAGTTCCGCCTTCTCCGGCCGCATCGGCCAGCGCGTCGCCGCCAAGGGCGTCACGGTGGTGGACGACGGCACCATCAAGGACCGGCGCGGCTCGTTGCAGATGGACGACGAGGGCAACCCCACGCAGCGCACCGTGCTGATCGAAGACGGCATCTTGCGCGGCTACCTGCAGGACAGCATGAACGCGCGGCTGATGGGCGTGCCGGTCACCGGCAATGCACGGCGCGAATCGTTCGCCCACCTGCCCATCCCGCGCATGACCAACACCATGATGCTGAACGGCGACAAGACGCGCGACGAGATCATCGCTTCCGTCAAATACGGTTTGTATGCCGCCAATTTCGGCGGCGGCCAGGTGGACATCACCAGCGGCAAATTCGTGTTCTCCACCACCGAGGCGTACATGATCGAGGACGGCAGGATCACCTATCCGGTCAAGGGCGCCACCCTCATCGGCAACGGCCCCGAAGCGCTCACCCGCGTCAGCATGATCGGCAACGACATGGCGCTCGACTCCGGCGTCGGCACCTGCGGCAAGGAAGGACAGAGCGTGCCGGTTGGGGTGGGGCAACCGACGGTACGCATCGATGGGTTGACCGTGGGCGGAACTGCCTGACGGAGGTTTGGTCCTTACTCGGTTACTCCACGAAGGCACGAAAGACAACAATGGGTTACATTCTTTCGGGCGACTCACCGATCCGGTTGGTATGACGCACGGGAAAGTTTTTTGGGTTTATCCAACTGCGGGCATTCAGTTCGTTTGCAGCTTCTTTTCGATATATCCCGCCGTTACCAGGTCCATGGTGCCGACATGGGTGACGAACCAGTTGCCGACGGCTTTATCCAGCCAGTCCCGCAATGCGGTTGCATCGCGTTCCCGCTTCCAGCTTGCTATCCGGGCAGACATGTCGGCCAGCACGTGGTCGTGCTCGCTTTTGTGCATGGCGTAAGGCGGGAAGCGGGTCTCCTGCATCAGGCGCTCTTCCTCGGCAAAGTGGTGACGCGTGTGGCGCAGCAGTTCGTCGAGCAGGGTATCCAGGTCTTTTTCCGGGGCCCGGGCCGAGACCAAGTCCAGCAGTTGGCTGCGCATGGCGACGAATTCGGCATGGTCGCGGTTCATGAAGTCGAGTGCGACTTGCGGGTAGTCCAGCATGGTTTTCCTCAGGTTCGGCGGGCATCAACGGGGTATCTCACGGTATAATCCGCGCCCTATGCAGATTCTACGCGGACTTCATTCTACAAACACCCTGCCTGTTGCGGTCACCATCGGTAATTTCGATGGAGTGCACCTTGGCCATCAGGCGATGCTCGGCGAGTTGCGCGCAGCGGCACAGACGCGGGGCCTGCAAACGGCAGTCATCATCTTCGAACCGCATCCGCGCGAATTTTTCTCGCCGCAACAAGCGCCGGCGCGGCTCACCAGCCTGCGCGAGAAGCTGGAACTGTTCAGCACCATGGGCGTGGATCGCGTGCACGTGTGCCGCTTCGATGCGCAGTTTGCGCAGAAGACGGCGGTGGACTTCATCCAGGCGCTGGACGAAAAACTGCATGCCAGGTTCGTGCTGATCGGCGACGACTTCCGCTTTGGCAGCGGGCGCGCCGGCGATTTTGCGCTGGTCGAGAAGATCGGCGCCCAGCGCGGGTTTGCGGTGCGGTCAATCCGCAGCGTGCTGCATGAAGGGGTGCGCATTTCCAGCACCGCGATACGCGAGGCATTGGCGACCGGCAAGATACGCATGGCGCGCGAATATATGGGCAGGCCCTACAGCATCAGCGGGCGCGTGTTTCATGGCGACGGCATGGGGCGCAAACTGGGCTTTCCCACCGCAAACGTGCAGATGAAGCACAATCTGCCGCCGCTCAAGGGGGTGTATGTGGTGCTGGTGCATGCCGAAGGATTGGGTGTGCTGCAGGGCGTGGCGAGCCTGGGCATCCGCCCGACGCTGAAACAGGAAGCGCGCTACGTGCTGGAAGTGCACATGTTCGAGTTTGCGCAGCAGATATACGGCAAGCATTTGCGCGTGGAGTTTTTGCAGAAACTGCGCGACGAACGGAAATTTGACGGACTGGAAGCGCTGACGCGGCAGATCGCGTTGGATGTCGAGAATGCAAGGAAATGGTTTATCGAACATGAGTGATTTTTGCCGTCATTCCGGCGCAGGCCGGAATGACGGGACTTTGAATTAATATTTGTAAAATTGGTTTCGAGAAATATATGGCCGAAGACAAAAAGAAATACCCGTTGAATCTACCTGATACCAGCTTTCCCATGCGCGGCGACCTGGCCAGGCGTGAGCCGCTGATGCTGGCGCAATGGCAGGCGCAACAGCGCTACCAGCGCATCCGCGCCGCAGCCAAAGGCCGCAAGCAGTTCATCCTGCACGACGGCCCGCCCTATGCCAACGGCGACATCCACATCGGCCATGCGGTGAACAAGGTGTTGAAGGACATCATCGTCAAGAGCAAGACCCTGAGCGGCTTCGACGCTCCCTACGTGCCGGGCTGGGATTGCCACGGCCTGCCCATCGAGTTGCAGGTGGAGAAGAAACACGGCAAGGCGATTCCCGCCGCGCAGTTCCGCGAATTGTGCCGGGCCTATGCGAAAGAGCAGATCGAGCGCCAGAAGAAAGACTTCATCCGCCTTGGCGTGCTGGGCGACTGGGATAAGCCTTACCTGACCATGGATTACCAGACCGAGGCCGACATCATCCGCGCACTCGGCAAGATCCATGAGCGCGGCTACCTGTACCAGGGCCGCAAGCCGGTGAACTGGTGCCTGGATTGCCAGTCGGCTTTGGCAGAGGCCGAGGTGGAATACGAGGACAAGGTCTCGGCGGCCATCGACGTCGGCTTCGAGGTGAAAGACCTGCATGCCGTGGAAAAAGCCTTCGGCGTGTCGCTGCCGGGCAGCGCAAAAGTTTATGCCGTGATCTGGACCACCACACCGTGGACGTTGCCTGCCAACCAGGGGGTGAGCGTGCATCCGGCATTGGAATACGATTTGATCAGCACGCCCAAGGGGTACCTGATCCTGGCAATCGACCTGGCGACCGATTGCCTGAAGCGCTACCAGCTTGGCGGCAGCAACGACCGTGGCGACGGCATCGCCGCCTCCTGCTTTGGCCGCGCGCTGGAAGGTCTGCCTTTGCAGCATCCGTTCTACGACCGCATCGTGCCCGTCATCTGCGGCGAGCATGTCACGCTGGAAGCGGGTACCGGTCTGGTGCACACCGCCCCGGCGCACGGCGTGGACGACTACGCGGTCGGCCAGCGCTACAACCTGCCGAACGACAATCCGGTGGGCGACGACGGCAAGTTCATCTCCACCACGCCTGCGATTGGCGGCGTGCCGCTGGCCGGCGTGTTCGTGTGGAAAGCCAACGACATCGTGCTACAGGCGCTGGAAGCGAGCGGACATCTGTTGCATCAGGAAAAAGTGAAGCACAGCTATCCGCACTGCTGGCGCCACAAGACGCCGATCATCTTCCGTTCCACGCCGCAGTGGTTCATCGGCATGGAGCAGGGCGATGGCAAACCGCTGCGGGTGTTGGCGAACAAGGCCGTCGACCAGACCGCATTTTTCCCGTCATGGGGCCGTGCGCGTATCGAAGCCATGATCAGGAACCGTCCCGACTGGTGCGTGTCGCGCCAGCGCAACTGGGGGGTGCCGATGCCGTTCTTCGTGCACAGGGAAACCATGGCCCTGCATCCGCGCACGCCGGAGTTGCTGGAGCAGGTCGCCAAACTGGTCGAGAAATCCGGCATCGAAGCCTGGTTCAGCCTGAACAGTGTGGACCTGTTGGGCGAAGACGCGGCGCATTACCGCAAGCTTTCCGACACGCTGGATGTGTGGTTCGATTCCGGCGTCACGCACTATGCGGTACTGGCCAAGCGAGCGGGGTTGCGCATGCCGGCCGATCTGTATCTGGAAGGCTCCGACCAGCATAGAGGCTGGTTCCAGTCCTCGCTGCTCACCGGCTGCGCCATCAATGACCGCGCCCCTTACGACGCGCTGCTTACCCACGGTTTTGTGGTGGACGGCAACGGCCACAAGATGTCCAAGTCCAGGGGCAACGTCATCGCGCCGCAGAAATTGTTCGATACCCTGGGTGCGGATATTCTGCGTTTGTGGACGGCTTCCACCGATTATTCCGGCGAACTGACCATCTCGGACGAAATCCTGAAACGCGTGGTGGAAAGTTATCGCCGCATTCGCAATACGCTGCGCTTCCTGCTGGCGAACATCGCCGATTTCGATGTGAAACGCGATGCCTTGCCGGTTGGGCAGTGGCTGGAGATCGACCGCTATGCGCTGGCGCTGTCGCAGGGATTGCAGGATGAAGTGTGCGGCGACTACGAGCGTTACGAGTTCCACTTTGCCGTGCAGAAGTTGCTGGCTTTCTGTTCGGAAGACCTGGGCGGTTTTTACCTCGACATCCTGAAAGACCGCCTGTATACCGCGGGCGAGAATTCAAAATCGCGCCGCTCGGCGCAGAACGCGCTGTATCACATCACCCAATCGCTGGCCCGTTTGATTGCGCCGATCCTGAGCTTCACCGGCGAAGAAGTGTGGGCAACGTTGTCAGGTAAAGACGATGTCAGTGTGTTCGAACAGGTTTGGTACAAATTGCCGGATTCCGGATTGACCGGCGAGGCGGTAGGTGCCTGGTCCGACATCCGTGCCGTGCGCGAACAGGTGAACAAGAAGCTGGAAGAACAGCGTACCGCCAATGCCATCGGTTCCGCCTTGCAGGCCGAGGTGGATGTGTACGCGCCGAAAGCCACTTTTGAATTGCTGTCGCGCCTGGGCGACGACCTGCGCCTGGTGTTCATCACCTCGCGCGCCAACGTGCACCTGCGCGAAGGCGAACTGGAGATCAAGGTCACGCCGAGCCCGCACGCCAAATGCGAACGTTGCTGGCACTATCGCGACGACGTGGGCAGCGATGCCGCCCATCCGACGCTGTGCGGCCGTTGTGTGAGCAACCTGTTCGGCTCCGGCGAGGCGCGCCGTTATGCTTAAGCGCTGGTTGTTGCTTGCGGCCGGCGTCATCGTGCTCGACCAGTTGAGCAAGGCGGCGGTCAGCAGCCACTTTGTCTATGGCGAAAGCCTTGCTTTGACGTCCTTCTTCAATCTGGTGCTGGCGCACAACACGGGCGCGGCGTTCAGCTTCCTGAGCGATGCGGGCGGCATGCAGCGCTGGTTGTTTTCCGCCATCGCCATCGTTGCCTCGGTGTGGATCGTGTGGCTGCTGCGCAGGCACCAATCCGAAAAACTCTTCAGCTTCGCGCTGGCGTGCATCCTCGGCGGCGCACTGGGCAACCTGATCGACCGCATTGCGTACGGCTACGTGGTGGACTTCCTCGATTTCTACTGGGGCAGCTATCACTTCGCCGCTTTCAACCTGGCCGACTCCGCCATCACCTGCGGCGCGGCGCTGTTGGTCTTGGATAGTTTCAAGGGCAAAACACATGGAACTGCTGCTCGCTAATCCGCGCGGATTCTGCGCCGGTGTCGACCGCGCCATCGAGATCGTGGAGCGTGCGCTAGCCCTGCACGGCGCGCCCATCTACGTGCGCCACGAAGTCGTGCATAACCGCTTTGTGGTGGACAGCCTGAAGGCGAAAGGCGCGGTCTTCATCGAAGACCTGAAAGACGTTCCTCCCGGCAGCATCCTTATTTTCAGCGCGCACGGCGTGCCGCAGTCGGTGCGGCGCGAAGCCGAAGCGCGCAATCTCACGGTTTTCGACGCGACCTGCCCGCTGGTGACCAAGGTGCATATCGAAGTGTCGCGCATGCGCCAGCAGGGCAAGGAGATCGTCATGATCGGCCACAAGGGCCATCCCGAAGTCGAGGGCACCATGGGCCAGAGCAACGGCGGCATGTACCTGGTGGAAACGCCCGCCGACGTGCAGACGCTGCAAGTGCAGGATGAGAACAGCCTGGCGTATGTGACGCAGACCACGCTGTCCGTGGACGATGCCAGCGCGATCATCGCCGCGCTCAAGACGCGCTTCCCCTTCATCTCCGGGCCGCGCAAGGACGATATCTGCTATGCCACGCAGAACCGCCAGGACTCGGTGAAGATGCTGGCCAAACAATGCGACCTGGTCATCGTGGTCGGTTCGCCCAACAGCTCCAATTCCAACCGCCTGCGCGAAGTCGCGAAGAACCTCAACGTCCCGGCCTATCTGGTCGATAATGCCGGCGAACTCAAGCCGGAATGGCTGCAAGGCAAACAGCGCGTCGGCATCACGGCCGGCGCCTCCGCCCCGGAGGTGCTGGTGCAGGAAGTGATCGCGCGTTTGAAGGAACTGGGCGTGGTGACGGTGCGCGAAGCGGAAGGTATTCGGGAGAATGTCGTGTTTCCGTTGCCGAAGGCGCTGGCAGGCTGAGACTTGCCGGCGAGACAAACTGCGTGTTGAAGTGTTCATGTGCGAAGGGATGACGAAGTGGCATCGAATCTGGTAATTGGCGCTGGCGCACTGGGGTTGGCAACGGCGGAGGCGCTGTTGCGGCAAGGTGACGAAGTGACCATTCTGGAGCGGGGTTGGTTCGGCCGGGAGTCCTCTTGGGCGGGCGGCGGCATCCTCTCGCCGTTGTGCCCGTGGGACTATCCGGACGAAGTGAACCGCCTGGCCTTGCGCGGAATGAGCATGTTCGGCGGCCTGGCCGGGACGCTGCTTCAATCCACCGGTATCGATCCCGAGTACATGCGTTGCGGCATGCTGGTGTTGCCGCCGGTCGACGTAAAAGCCGCCCTGCAATGGTGTGCAGCACATGGCGTGCGGGCGGAGGAGCGCGAAGGCGGTCTGTTGCTGCCGGACGTGGCGCAGGCGCGCAACCCGCGGTTGCTGCAAGCTTTGCGCGCCCGGGTCGAGAAGCTCGGCGGCCGCATTGTCGAGCAGTGCGAGGTGAAACAGATCGTCGCCGAGGCGGGAAAGGTCAGCCATCTGGCGACCACGCAGGGCGAATTCAGCGCCGACGCCTACATCGTGACCGCGGGCGCGTGGAGCAAGGTCTTGCTGGGCGAGCATGCCCTGAAGGCCGACATCAAGCCGATACGCGGACAGATGCTGCTGTTCAAGTTCGATACGCCGCCGCTGCCGCACATCGTGCTGCAGGGCGATGTTTACCTTATTCCGCGCCGCGACGGGCATCTGCTGCTGGGCAGCACGCGCGAAGATGTGGGTTTCGACAAGAGTACTACCGACGAAGTGCGCGCCATGCTGCTGCAACGCGGTATTGCGCTGCTGCCCGCCTTGCGCGACATGCCGGTCGTCAAACACTGGGCCGGGCTGCGCCCGGCTTCGCCCGGCAATATCCCGACCATCGGGCGCCACCCGCAACTGGCCAATCTGTACATCAACAGCGGCCATTTCCGTTACGGCGTGACCATGTCGCCCGCAAGCGTCGAGGTGCTGCTGAATACCATGAACGGCAAGCCGCAGCCGTTTGATGTTTCGCCTTATCTTTGGCGTTAAGCGTTGCCGCTGTGCACGCTCTCCGCTTATAATCCGCGCCGGAAGGCCGATGTAGCTCAGTCGGTAGAGCAACGCACTCGTAACGCGTAGGTCACCAGTTCGATTCCGGTCATCGGCACCACCTTCCAGTCTCATCTTTCGCAGCGAACAGTCAGGAGCAGTAATGACTTTCCCGCAACTCGGCAAGCTCCCTTCAAAATTCAGGAAACTCGCCATTCTTGGCATCGTTGTCATCGTGGCGGTGATCGCGGTCGGCTTCCTTGCGCGCAGCAAACCCATCGCCGTGGTGCTGCAAGCCGTGGAACGCGGCACCGTGGAAGCGTCGGTGAGCAACACGCGCGCCGGGACGGTGAATGCCTGCCGCCGCGCCAAGATGTCGCCCGCCGCCGGGGGCCAGATCTCCAAGCTGCGGGTGAAAAAAGGCGAGCGCGTAAAGAAAGGCGAAGTGCTGCTGGAACTGTGGAACAACGACCTGCATGCCCAGGAAAGCCTGGCGCAGGAACAACTCAAGGTTGCGCTGACGCGGGTGGAAGAGGTATGCACCATGGCCGATGCCGCCCGGCGCGATGCGGAGCGCTCGCAGGAATTGCGCGACAAGGGCTTCATTTCGGCGCAGCAACTCGACCGCGCGCTCACCGATGCCTCGGCGCGCCAGTCCGCCTGCGCGTCGGCCAAGGGCGACATCGAACAGAGCAAATCCCGCATCGCGCTGGCCCGCGCCGGTCTGGACCGCATGGTGCTGCGCGCACCGTTCGACGGTGTGGTGGCGGACATCAGCGGCGAACTGGGAGAGTACGCCACGCCGTCCCCGCCCGGTATCGCGACCATCCCCGCCATCGACCTGATCGACGACAGTTGCCTGTACGTGAGCGCGCCCATCGACGAAGTGGATGCGGCCAAGCTCAAGGTCGGCCAATTCAGCCGCATCACGCTGGATGCGATCAAGGGGCGTTCATTCAGCGGCAAGGTGCGGCGCATCGCGCCGTATGTGCTCGACCTGGAGAAGCAGGCGCGCACGGTCGAAGTGGAGGTCGAGTTCGACAAGCTCGCCCAGAACGACAACCTGCTGGTGGGTTACAGCGCGGATGTCGAGATCGTGTACGACGTGCGCAAGCAGGTGCTGCGCGTCCCGGCGCAGACACTGATGGAGGGCAACCGCGTGCTGCTGTTCGGCAACAAGGGCGTGCTGGAAGAGCGCAAGCTGACGACCGGCCTGTCCAACTGGGAATATGCCGAGGTGACCTCGGGCCTGGTCGAGGGCGAGCGCATCGTGTCGTCGCTGGATCGCGCGGGGGTGAAGGCGGGCGTGCGCGTGGTACCGGAAGAAGCCAAGCCAGCGCAATGATCGAACTGCAAAACGTCTGCCGCACCTTCACCGTCGGCGACCAGCAAGTCGCCGCGTTGCGCGACATCAACCTCAGGCTCGATGCGGGCGAATACATCTCCATCATGGGGCCGTCCGGTTCCGGCAAATCCACCATGCTCAACATGCTCGGCCTGCTCGACCGGCCGAGCTCCGGCACTTACCTGCTGGATGGCGGCAACGTCAGCGACCTCAACGACGAACAGCAGGCGCGCGTGCGCCGCGAGAAGATCGGCTTCGTGTTCCAGTCCTTCCATCTGGTGCCGCGCCTCACCGCCGCGCAGAACGTCGAATTGCCGATGATCCTGGCCGGCATCCCGGGCGAAGAGCGCAAGGCGCGCGTAAACGTGCTGATGCAGAATTACGGCCTGTCCGACCGCGCCGACCACAAGCCCGACCAGTTGTCCGGCGGTCAGCGCCAGCGCGTGGCCATTGCGCGCGCCACGGTGATGAACCCCACGGTACTGCTGGCCGACGAACCGACCGGCAACCTCGACCGCAACACCGGCTGGGAAGTGCTCAAGCTGCTGGAAGGCCTGCTGCAACAGGGCATTACGCTGGTGGTGGTGACCCACGACGGCGAGATCGGTGCGCGCGCGCAGCGCCAGATCCATATGCTGGACGGGCGCGTCGTTTCCGACGAATCGACTCAAAATGATCCAAAGTAAAACACTTTCCCGTCATTCCGGCGCAGGCCGGAATCCAGTGCTGTTATTTAATATGCATTTGGTTTTTGTCCTGCTGCGCTGGGCTTGTCCAATTTGCTGGATTCCGGCCTGCGCCGGAATGACGAGGTAAATGAAACTCGCCGACATCCTCCAGTTCGCCTCCGGCAGCCTGCGCGGCAGTCCGACGCGCACGCTGCTGATGATGCTGGCGATGTCCATCGGCGTGGCGGCGGTGGTGGTGCTCACCGCGCTGGGCGAGGGCGCGCGCCGCTACGTGGTCGATCAGTTCTCCTCGCTCGGCACCAATCTCGTCATCGTGCTGCCGGGACGCACCGAAACCGCCGGTATCGGTCCCGGCCTGATGTCCGGACAGACGCCGCGCGACATCACGCTGGAGGACGCTCAGGCGCTGTTGCGCAGCCGCGCCATCAAACGCATCGCGCCATTGACCATTGGTTCGGCCTCGCTGTCGCGCGGGGCGCTGAACCGCGAAGTGGTGGTGCTGGGTTCCACCTCGGACTTGCTGGAAGTGCGCCACATGAGCATCGGCATCGGCAAATTCCTGCCTGCGGGCGACATCCATGAAAGCGCTTCGGTATGCGTGCTCGGCAACCAGATGAAGCAGGAACTGTTCGGCAACGAACAGGCGGTGGGGCAGTGGGTGCGGCTGGGCGACCGCCGTTTTCGCGTGATCGGCGTGCTGGCTTCCCAAGGCGAGTCCATGGGAATGCGCACCGACGAACTCGTCATCGTCCCGGTCGCCTCCTCGCATCAGTTGTTCAACACCACCGGATTGTTCCGCGTCCTGATCGAAGCCAAGAACCGCGATTTCATCGAGCAGACCAAACATGACGCCGAGGAGATCATGTCCCAGCGTCACAGCGGCGAGAAGGATGTCACCGTCATCACGCAGGACGCCGTGCTCGCCACCTTCGACCGCATCCTCACCGCGCTCACCATGGCCGTTGGCGGCATCGCTGCCATCAGCCTGGCGGTGGCGGGGGTGCTCATCATGAACGTGATGCTCATCGCCGTGGCGCAGCGCGTCAAGGAGATCGGCCTGCTCAAGGCGCTGGGTGCGCCGGGCAAACAGATACGCTACCTGTTCTTTGCCGAAGCGGCACTGCTGTCCGGCATCGGCAGTGTAGCCGGGCTGCTGCTGGGCTATACCGGCAGTTTCGTCATCGGCAAGGTCTACCCGATGCTGCCGGTTTCGCCGCCCTGGTGGGCGGTGCTGGCTGCGACCCTGACCGCACTCGGTACCGGAGTGCTGTTCAGCGTATGGCCGGCGCGGCGCGCGGCGAAGCTCGATCCGGTGGCTGCGCTGGCAGGGAAGTGAGGCGCCCCATCCTTACGGGTTATGGTGCTTGACACCATAAAATGGCGAGGTTCATAATCTTCCCATGAGCGCAAACGCTGATTTGCTCTATCGCGAGAAACGTACCTATGCCGGGGGCGTCGTCGAACTGGTGGTTTGGCGGGTGCCGGAGCCGGTTCCTCCGTCCCAGCATCCCTTTAAATACCGGCTGGTGTTTGTGCGCGACGGTAAGCGACTGGTCGGTTATGACAACGAGCGCGGCAAGGGCGATCATCGGCATCTGGGCAAAACCGAACTGCCTTACCTGTTCGTGGACGAAACCCGATTACTCGAGGATTTCTGGCAAGACGTAATGGAGGCGACAAAATGAAAACTGGAAACGCTGTACTGCACCTGACGGTGGGCGAACCGATGTCCGCCAGCCTTGCCCGCGCAGCAACTGCGATGAAGGCAGCCGGGAAAGGCAAACCCGCACAGCCATATTTCGGCGTCGGCTTCGACGACGTCGGCGAACTGTTTGCCGTCTTTACCCCCAAGCGCTGGGAACTGATCGGCGCCCTGCGCGAAGGCGGGGCAATGACTGTTGCCGAACTCGCAAGGCAACTCAAACGCGACTACAAGAACGTGCACAACGATTGCGAACGCCTGATCGAGTGGATGGCGGTCGAGAAGGACGAGAACGGGTTGGTCTATGCACCCTACGACGAGATCGTGGTGGACATGAAATTGCCTGATCGACGCGCGGCCTGACGACAATGGCGCTCTTGCCGGAGTGAAGTCTTCATGTACATCCGCGACCTGATCTCGCTCACCTCTTCCAGCTTCCTCACCTACCGGATGCGCAGCTTCCTCACCGGGCTGGGCATCGCCATCGGCATCGCCGCAGTGATTCTGCTCACTTCCATCGGCGAGGGCCTGCACCAGTTCATGCTGGCCGAATTCTCGCAGTTCGGCACCAATATCATCAGCGTGCAGCCGGGCAAGACGCAGACCCAGGGCGGCAACGTCGGCATCTTCGGCTCGGTGCGACCGGTGACGCTGGAAGATGCCGACGCGCTGCGCCGCCTTTCCTACGTGGAATACGTCATCCCCAGTCTGGTGGGCAATGCCGAAGTGCGCTTCGAGGGACGCACGCGGCGCACCATGGTGCTGGGCGAGGGACGCGATTTCAGCAAGGCGTTCACCATGAAAGTTCAGAGCGGAGGTTTCTGGACCGATGCGGACGACGATCAGGCGCGCGCGCAAGCGGTGATCGGTTCCAGGATCCAGCAGGAACTGTTCGACGGCCGTAACCCGCTCGGCAGCTACCTGCGCATCGGCGGACAGCGCTATCGCGTGATCGGTGTAATGGAATCGAAAGGACAGATACTCGGCATGGATATGGACGACGCCGTGTTCATTCCGGCGGCACGCGCGATGGAACTGCTCAACCGTCCCGGCCTGATGGAGGTCAACGTCAGCTACCGTGCCGATGTCCCCGCCGACACGGTCATCCGCCTCATCAAGCGGCGCATGACCGAACGCCACGGGCGCGAGGATTTCACCATCATCTCGCAGGAGCAGGCGCTGGAAGTCCTGAGTTCGGTGCTGAACATCCTTACCTTCGCGGTCGGCGCGCTGGGCGGCATCTCGTTGCTGGTGGGTGCGGTCGGCATCCTCACCATCATGACCATGGCCGTCACCGAACGCACTGCCGAGATCGGCCTGCTGCGCGCGTTGGGGGCGCGCGAAAAACAGGTGCTGACCTTGTTCCTGAGCGAGGCGATGTTCCTCTCGGCACTGGGCGGGCTGATGGGCCTGCTGCTGGGAGTTGGCATCGCGCAGGGGCTGCATCTGTTATTTCCGGCGTTACCCGTGCATACGCCCTGGTTGTATGCGGTGCTGGCGGAACTGACGGCGATCACGATCGGTCTTGCGGCGGGCGTGGTCCCGGCCATGCGCGCGGCGCGACTCGACCCGGTGGAGGCGCTGCATGCGGAGTGAGTCGTGCGACATCTTTTGCAACGTCGTCGACAACTACGGCGACATCGGCGTGTGCTGGCGTCTGGCGCGGCAGTTGGCGAACGAACATGGCTTGGCAGTGCGGTTGTGGGTGGACGATCTGCGCAGCTTCGGCAAGTTGTGCCCGGAGCTGGATGCGGGGCTGGCTGAGCAGCGGTGCCGGGGAGTGGAAGTACGACGCTGGAATGCCGATTTCCCGGTTGTCGAACCTTCAACTCTGGTGATCGAGGCGTTTGCCTGCCGCTTGCCGCAGTCTTACGTCGGGGCGATGGCGGTGCGGGAACCCAAGCCGGTTTGGCTGAACCTCGAATATCTTTCTGCCGAAGATTGGGTTGAGGGCTGCCACAAGCTGCCTTCGCCGCATCCGAGCTTGCCGCTGACCAAGTATTTCTTCTTCCCCGGCTTTACCAAAAAGACCGGTGGTTTGCTGCTGGAACGCGATTTGTTGGCGCGGCGCGATGCGTTCCAGGGCGATGGCTCGGCGAAAACCTCCCCCACCCCAGCCCTCCCCCGCGGGGAGAGGGAGTTCTGGCGCAACTTGGGTGTTCCGGAGCGTGTGGCGGGCGAGGTGCGCGTGTCCTTGTTCAGCTACGAAAACGAGGCGATGGAAGGCTTGCTGCGCGGCTGGGAGCAGGGCGGCCAGTTGGTGACCTGCCTGCTGCCGGAAGGGCGCTCGCTGCCGCAGGTGGCGGGGTATTTTGGGCTGCAGGCCGGGATAGCTGGCGATGTCTGGCAGCGCGGCAATCTGCGCGTACAGGTGCTCCCTTTTGTCGAGCAGGAGCGCTACGACGAACTGTTGTGGGCCTGCGACGTCAATTTCGTGCGCGGCGAGGATTCCTGCGTGCGGGCGCAATGGGCGGCCAAGCCCTTCATCTGGCAGATATATCCGCAGCACGACGGGGTGCATCTGGCGAAGCTGGAGGCGTTGCGGATGCGCTATACGGCGGGTTTGCCGCCAGAAACCGCACAAACGGTGCGGGATTTGTGGCTGGCCTGGAACGGCGGGCCGGACATTGCCGGAGCATGGGCTCACTTTGCTGCACAGCGCGGGGTGTTGACCCGGCATGGTGCAGAATGGGCGCGTCGGCTGGAATCCAATAACCTTGCGTTGAATTTGCTGGATTTTTACCGCCAAACTGAATAAAATCCGCGCCTTGAATTTTGAAGGGCAGCAAACATGAAAACAGCACAAGAACTCCGCGCCGGAAACGTGATCAATGTTGGCGGCGATCCCATGGTCATCCTGAAGGCCGAATACAGCCGCTCCGGCCGTAACGGTTCCGTGGTCAAGATGAAGATGAAGAACCTGTTGACCGAAACGGCCAAAGAGACGGTGTACGCGGCCGACGACAAGTTCGACCAGATCATCCTCGACAAGAAGGAATGCACCTACACTTACTTCGCCGACCCGATGTATGTGTTCATGGACACTGAATACAACCAGTACGAAGTCGAGAAGGAAAACGTCGGCGACGTGGTGAACTATCTGGCCGACGGCATGGAAGACATCTGCGAAGTGGTGTTCTACGACGGCAAGGCGATTTCGGTCGAGTTGCCCAACACCATCGTGCGCGAGATCGAGTACACCGAGCCCGCCGTGCGCGGCGACACTTCCGGCAAGGTGATGAAGCCTGCGCGCCTGAAGGGTTCCGGTTTCGAGTTGCCGGTGGCGGCGTTCATCGAAATCGGCGACAAGATCGAAATCGACACCCGCACCAACGAGTACAAGAAACGCGCGAACTGAGTCCGGTTTGCCGATGCAATAAAAAAGAGCCGCTGCGAAGCGGCTCTTTTGTTTGGGAGCGCCGACGTCTCGTCGGCTCCCGGTTACAACTTCTCCACGCTGTACACCGCCACCAGCTTGTGCGTCTCGCCCGGGGCGAGCATGGCAACGTTTTCCATGGCATTGCCGCTTTCCACGCACACCATGCCGCGATGGCCGTCCTGGCCGAAGTCGCCCATCTTGTCGGCTTTTTCCGTCCACGGGTTCCACACCACGGTGGATAAACTGCCCTGTTTGGAGATGCGGATGGCGCGTTTCAGGCCTTTGTCCTCGATCACGCAATCCGCTGCGGTATCGACGTATACGCGATCCACTTCGCTGTCGATGACGATGCCGTCCTTCTGCGTGCAGCGCGCGAAATCCTGCACCTTGTCCAGATAGGCACAGTTTTCCAGGCCGCGGATGGTCATTTTCGCCACGTCGCTGATCTGGAAGTAGGTGTGCAGGGCTTCGCTGAGTTCGAACGGTTCCTTGCCCGTATTGGTGGTGACCAGTTCCACGCGCAGCGACTTGCCCACGGTGACGGCCAGTTGCACGGAAGAGGGGTGCGGCCATTGCGCGCGGGTGCTGTCGCTCTCGATCAGGCCGAAGCGCAGGAAAGTCGTGCCATCCGGCAGTGCATTGGTTTCCAGCACATCCCACGGCACGGTACGTGCGTAGCCGTGGCCGGGCAGTTTGCTGTCGCTTTTGTGCGCGCCGAACCAGGGCCAGCACACCGGCACGCCGCCGCGAATGGACTTGCCCGGCGCGAACTTGGCGTAGGGCGACAGCCAGATCACCGGTTCTTCGCCGCGCGGCTGGAAGGTGGCGATGTGCGCGCCTTGCAGAACGATGTTGGCAAGGGCGTGCTGGTTGGCGACCTCGGCGATGATCATGCCTGCGGCGATCTCCTTGAATTGCACGTGATTGCCGATGGCAAAGCGCTGGTTGAGTTCGGTCAGAGTCATATCGAGTCCTGTGAAACGAAAAAGAAATGGTTCGGGAAATCTTGAATCAGCCGGCGCTCTGGCCGCGCTTTGGGGCAGCACGAACGGAGGATTTGGTTGGCGTATTCCCTAATTTTGTTCGGCGGGCGGCGAGGTTTTCAACACCTCATCCAGCGTAGTCTGCCCTGATGCCACCTTCAGCGCACCTGAGATGCGTAGCGGCTTCATGCCTTCGCGGTTGGCTTGTTCGCGCAGGGCCGCGATGTTGGTTTCGGCACTGATGATCTTGCGCAATTCCGGCGACATGAGAAGAATTTCGTAGATGCCGATCCGCCCCGAGTAGCCGGTCATGCGGCATTCCAGGCAGCCTTGCGGGCGCTGCAATTGCGTCGGGCGCGTCGCTTTCCAGGGCGCGACCAGTCCGTTCCACAGCTCGATGTCTTCTTCCTGAATGGGGTAGGGTTTCTTGCAGTGCGGGCACAACGTACGCACCAGACGCTGTGCCATGATGCCGAGCAGCGTGGCGTTGATCATGTAGTACGGCACACCCAGGTCGAGCAGGCGGGTGATGGCGGAAGGCGCGTCGTTGGTGTGCAGCGTCGAGAGCACCAGGTGGCCGGTGAGGGCGGCCTGGATCGCCATTTCTGCGGTTTCCAGATCGCGTATTTCGCCCACCATGATGATGTCCGGGTCCTGCCGCATCAGAGCGCGCACACCTTCGGCAAAAGTCAGGTCGAGCCCGGTTTGTATCTGCATCTGGTTGAATGCGGGCTCCACCATTTCGATGGGGTCTTCCAGCGTGCAGACGTTCACTTCCGGCGTCGCCAGGCTCTTCAGCGTGGAATACAGCGTGGTGGTCTTGCCTGAGCCGGTGGGGCCGGTGACGAGAATGATGCCGTTGGGCTTGGAGGTCATCATTTCCCAGCGCGCGCGGTCGTCTTCGGAAAAGCCCAGTTCGGAAAAATCGCGCACCAGCACTTCCGGGTCGAAAATGCGCATCACCAGCTTTTCGCCGAAAGCAGTGGGCAGGGTGGAGAGGCGCAGCTCGATCTCCTGTCCGGCTTCGGTGCGCGTCTTGATACGGCCATCCTGCGGGCGGCGCTTTTCCATGAGATCCATGCGGCCGAGCAGCTTGATGCGGCTGGTCATCGCGGTCACCACCGACATCGGCAGTTGATGCACCTGATGCAACACGCCGTCGATGCGGAAACGCACGATGCCCAGTTCGCGGCGCGGCTCGATGTGGATATCCGACGCGCGCTGGTCAAAGGCGTATTGCCACAGCCAATCGACGATATGCACGATGTGCTGGTCGTTGGCGTCGAACTGCTTGTCGGTCTTGCCCATTTCGACCAGTTGTTCGAACGAGGCGATGTTGCCGGAATCCATCTTCGCCTTGGTTGCGCTCTTGACCGAGCGCGCCAGATTATAGAACTCGACCAGGTAACGGTTGATGTCGGTGGGCGAAGAAACCACGCGGCGGATGCTCTTGCGCGAAGTGTGCTTGAGCGTGTTTTCCCAATCGCGCAGGAACGGTTCGGCCGTGGCAACCACCAGTTCGTTGCCCTCGATGCGGATCGGCATGATGGCGAAGCGGTTGGCATAGTCGATCGACATGAGATCGACCAGGTTGGAGAAATCGATCTTCAACGGGTCGATGTGGAAATATTCGATCCCGACCCGTTTCGCCAGCCACTCCGTCAGCACATCCAGCGTCAGGATGCGGTAGGGCGCGGCCTTGGATTTCCAGCTTTTTTCAGCGACGATGACCAGCGGATGCGCATCGTGCCGGCGGAGGCGGTGCTCGGCGGCGAGCGTGTCGGCAACGTCTTTGTCGACCATACCGTCGGCGAGCAGCATGGTCAGCACTTCGGCCAGTTTCAGTTTATGTTCCGGAGCTTCTTGGGCAGCCATGTTCCGTTTCCGCATCGGTACCGCGAAAGCACCGCGTTAATTGTTTGAAGAGGTCGAGATAGCATCGGTCGCCGCTACCGCATCCTTGATCTACCGGCTGAACACTTGCCCGGTTCGATGGCAACCGTGCATATTGCGCGCGGATTATAGCGCACGGAACGGCAATTCCGGATCGGGCCTACCGCGTCCAGGCAAAGCGCAGATTGAGTCCGAAATTGTGCGTTTTGCTTGCGGGTTCGTAAACGCTGACACTGCCCGCGAAGACGGTGGGGCTGCGTCCCAGCTCCCAATACTCGAAATAAGGCTCCAATGTGAGCGCGGTTCCTTCGGAAATTGAAAAGTCTGTCGTCAACATTACGCGCAGGCCGGTTTTGCTTACCGGCTCCACGACCGGTTCCACGTTGTAAACGCTTCTCAAATCGACGTGCATTTCAGGGTGCAGCGGTTTTAGCAGACCGATGTCCAGCATCATCTGCGTCGAGTTCCGTTGCAAGACCCGGAATTTCGAACCGGCCCAGAGGTAATCCCAACGATACGACTCGAATAATCCCCCCAGCGTGTTCGGCAGGATGTTCCTGTCCCAGCGGCGGTAACCGATCCCGGCAAACGGCATGAATGGAAGGCCTTCCCCGAACCAATGCCCCAGGCGGATCGATACATCGTTGATCGTCTCGTCGGTGCGGGTGTTGTAGGGGACGCCCAAATTGGTCTGGCCCGTGTAAGGCACCTGTCCGCGGTGATAGCTGGCGATGCCTTCCAACTCCCAAGAGGCGCGGCGCAGGCCCAGCTTCAGGGATAACCCGGGAATGCCTCCCTGTTCCTTATCCAGCGTGCCGCCCGCATCGTTGAATTCTTCGTATTTGAACTGCATGGCGGAGACGCCGATCCCGGCTTTGAGGGCGGCAGGCTCTGACGACGTGCCTTTGCCCATGGCCGGAGTGGCGAGCAGTCCCACGAAAAAAAGAGCGCCAATACAACTGGCGCTCTTGTTGGAGGGATTGAAGATTAAATGGCTGTCCAAGTGGTGTCAGGCAGAGCGACGGGAGCGATCGGGCCGGCGGCGCCATCCTCGTCTACAACCATGGTTAAAGTCAGACCGTCGGAATTGGCCGTAAGGGTCAACGTACTGTTGTTCGCGCCGGTGATGACCATCTGTCCTGCTGTGGGGTTGCTGATGCCCACCCCCGTGAATGCAGTCGGAGTTGAAATGGTGACTGATCCGCCCATGGTGGAGTCGGCTACGGTCATTTGAACCGAGAAGCTATATGGAGTGGAAGTGGTCGGGGTGTTGGCTCCGGTGTAGCTGATCGAGTAATTTGTCATGCTGGAAGTGCCTACCGCCGTACTCGACACAGTCAGGGATGTTCCGTACATGGTGGCAGTGGTGTTGGTGCCGTCGTCGGAGGTGCTAAAGCTGATGTCACCATTGATCGATTCTGTGGATGACAGATATGTGGAACTGTAATTGTTAAACGTCAGCGTGAACGCCGTCACAAACGGAGCCTGCGGTGTGCCTGTGCTGCCCGCAACGCCCGTGCCTCCGCTCAACGAGCTGATACTGAACGTCATGCTGCCGTTGTCCGTATAGCCATTTCCTACGCAGTTAGAGAAAGCTATGGTGTAAGAATCGCCGACATCAAAAGTCTGGCTATTGTTGGCATCATTTAACGTGAGAGTCATCGTGCCGGAGGTGGCGCAATTGGAGACACTCATTTGAGTTGCCCCTACGACTGTAGCAGGGGGGAATTTCATGCTGCGTGCCCGTGCAAATTCGGCAAGAGCAATTTCACGAATGCTGCGGGAGCGGGTCACAGGTTGAACCACAACGCCAACAACTCCGGCCATTCCGCTGCCCGTTTGCGCTGTGGACTGTGACGGAGTCATCGCCCCCTTGGCAACCGTCGTCGCATTGGACGAAGTGATCTGCACCGCGGCTGTAGGTATTCCGCCGCCGGTATTGCTGCTCGTCGATCCGCCGCCGCCGCAACCAGCCACCAGCAATGCGATGCCCATTGGCACCAGAGTCAATTGAAAATTCTTCACGACATTCACCTCCGTTGTTAGGTTCGACAATAAGTACAGGATTCGCAGTGGCGAATCCTATACCGAAACTTGCGGAAATTGTATAGGCAAATCGGACTATATGGCTGAATCGGGAGACATATATATACTTGACCGAGGTCGGCGATTGGTAATATGGTGCCAGCGCTGGGTGGATAAACAGGTTGGTGAGAATTTCTTCACTGAAAAAACAATGAGTAACACCAAACCGTCAATCAAACATGACCAATAAAGTCGGCGTTTCCCTTTTTATCGCGCTTCTGGTGTTCGCCGTCTCCGTAGCCGGATATACGTTTGGCTACTTCAATAAACCCGAGCTTTTTGCCTACGACGTCCAGGCCAGGATGTTGCGCTCGGAAAAGCCCGTAGACGGCAATATCAAGGTCATTCTCGTGGACGAGGCGGCCCTGAAGTCGATGAACGACATTGCCGGCAGGTGGCCGTGGCCGCGCGCGATCTGGTCCGATTTGCTGGATTTCCTTTCAATGGGCGGGGCGAGAGCCGCGCTTTTCGATATCCTGTTTCTGGAAAGGCAGGATCAGGCCAACGACGGCGTATTGCGCAACTCGACCCGGGATTTTCAGAATGCCTACCACAGCATGATGATCGGACGGGAACAGGCCGATCTGGGCGCCAAGGAACATGCGGAGTTGGGGCAGCCGCTCCCGGCGGATTTTGTGAAGCGTTTCGCACTGAAAAATGTTTCCGGCGCGCTGCATGTCAAAAATGGAGCGGAAAACAACAACTTTTCCCTGCCCATCAACGGACTGTCGGAAGCCTCCAAAGGGGTGGCAGTGGTTGAATTTACGCCCGACAGCGACAACGGCCACCGCCGCACGAAGCCCTTGCGCGAATATCAGGGAAATTATTTCCCGGTGCTCGGCCTGGCCCCCTTTATCGACAACACGACGCACTTCGAGATTAAGGATGGCTCGATCAAGCTAAACGGACATACCATCCCCGTCGATGCCGAGGGCAATTGCATCATCAACATGTACGCGCTGGACAAGGTGGATACCTATTCCATCAGCGGCGTATTCTCGTCGCTGCAGCAGATCAGAAAGGGCGATGCGGGCGATGTGCTGGTGAACCCGAACGAGTTCAGGGACAGTATCGTGTTCATCGGCACCAGCGCCGTCGGGACGGCCGACCTGAAGGCGATCCCCATGGGGGCCAGCGCGCCCGGAGTGATGTTGCACGCCTTTCTGGCCAGCAACTATTTGCAGAACGATTTCATGAACCCGCCCGACCGGAGACTGACCTATTTCTCGATATTCGTCGGCGTGTTCCTGACATGCTGGGCAGTGATGTTTTCAAGGAGGTTCGCAGTCAGGATTCTGGTTCCCCTGTCCATGCTGGCGCTCTACCTTGGTTACGCATTTATTTCGTTCGAATCGAACGCGCAAGTCGAAATGGTGCCGTTCCTGTTTTCAACGTTCTCCACCGGTTTCCTGTCCTTCGGTTTCCTGACTTTCACTGAAGGCGCCGAGAAACGCAGGGTCTCCCATCTCTTTACCCAATACGTCTCCAAAGACGTGCTGGACGAGGTGATGCATAACTACAAGGATTATGCGAAATCAAGCGCGGGCCAGAAGGTCGAGATTACCGTGCTGTTCTCCGACATCCGCGGATTCACCACCATGTCCGAGACCGAAACGCCGGAGAAGATCGTTGAAATGCTCAATGTGCACTTCACGGTGATGGCGGACATCATCCTGAAGCACAATGGCACCATCGACAAATACATCGGCGATGCAATCATGGCTTTCTGGGGCGCGCCCGTCAGAACGACCGACCATGCGGAGCGGGCCGTGCTGGCGGGGCAGGAAATGCTGGAGGGGCTCAAGGAAGTCAACCGCATACTCAAGGAGCGCGGTTTCGCGCACGAGATCGCAATCGGCGTCGGCATCAACACGGGCGAGGCCACCATAGGAAACATCGGTTCCGAAATCAAGAAGAACTACACCGTGGTGGGCGATACGGTGAACCTTGCTTCGCGGCTGGAAAGCATCACCAAGGAACAGAAGGTTCCGCTGATTTTTTCGGAATACACTCACGAGAAGATCAAGGACAAGATCGATTGCAGGCGCATCGGGAATGTAACGGTCAAGGGCAGGGGGCAGGCTGTGGATATCTTCACGACAGGCTCTACCGCCGGGAAGGCGTAGCGGGTTGAAATATTGGGTAGAATGATTCGGTCGTATTGTTTGCAACAGGAGGAAATCATGAAAAAGCATATTGTGCTATTGGCAGTGTTGGTGGCGAACATGCTCTATGCGGCGGCGGTGTGTGCGGAGCAGTTTTATTACGTGCAGAGCGTCAAGGCAAAGATTTTGTCGGCGCCTTCCTTCAGGTCGAAAGTTGTCGCGGAAGTCGGGATGGGACAGAAACTCGACATGAAGGGCCGGGAAGGCATCTGGATCAAGGTGGCGAACGGCAACAAGGAGGGATATGTCTCGTCGCTGCTCGTATCGACGCATCCCCCGCTCCAGAAACGGGGATTTATCAAGGCAAACGATGCCGAGATCAAGATGGGGGTGCGGCGCAGGTCGTCGGCATTTGCCAGTGCCGCTGCGGCCCGCGGCCTGACCAAGGAAGACCGGATGCGCGCCGATACCGAAGAGCGCGTTGATTACACCGCACTCGGCAGAATGGAAGCTTTGTCGTTCAGCGACGATGAAGTGACCCAGTTCGCGGAAGGGAGCAAACCATGAAGCTGCATAATCTCATCAAGATTTCAATGCTGGTCGCATTTGCCGCAGCTTCTTTCTCGCTGGGGGCGGCCGAGGCAAATTGGCGCGAACGTGCATCGGCAGAAGAAGAAATGACGACGGGGGATGTGGATGCCGAGGTTGCATTCGGCAGGGAAATATCCGCGCGGATACTGGGGCGGTACAAGGCGTATAACGATCCCGAGTTAATCAAGTACGTCAATCTGGTTGGACTTTCGCTGGCGCGCAGCACGAACCGGCCGGAGCTGGAATATCACTTCATGATTCTCGATACGAACACCGTGAACGCCTACGCCGCTCCGGGCGGCTATGTGTTTGTGACGGAAGGCGCGTTGCGGCTGATGAAGGACGAGTCCGAACTGGCCGGGGTGCTGGCCCATGAAATTGGCCACGTGACGGAAATGCATGTGGTCAAGGAGTTGAAAATAAAAGGGGTGGATGACTCCATTACGACAGGTTTGGCGCAACTGGTGGGCGGAAGCTCGGAATCGGCCCGCGCTGCGTTCGCGCAAGCGGTCGACAAGGGGTTCGAAATGATCTTCACCGACGGGTACAAGCGCGAGGACGAGATGCAAGCCGACAAGACAGCCGCGATGATTTGCGGACTAGGCGGTTACGATGCAACGGGTCTGGCGCGATATCTGGATCGGATCCGTCCGATCAAGGAAAAAACTCCCGATCCGGACCAGACGCACCCGACGATCAACTCAAGGATTTCGCAAATCAACGAGGCCATCGCGGCCAACGGTATCGACACCGGCAGCGCGGCAAACAACCAGAAGCGCTTTGCTGCAGCGACGAAGGCGTTGAAGGAAAGCCGTTAGGCAAACACTGAGCGCTCCCTCTCCCTTGGAGAGGGAGGAATGCGGGTTTGCTCAGAGTAAATCAATACGAAGAAGACAAGAAAAAGAGCCAGCCGAGTGTGGTGGCGTTCTGGACGCTATAGTTACTGAGAATTTGTGACTTGCCTTTGCCGTAATTAACACTTCCCCCCACCGTTACCGACGAAGTTCCGGAAAAATTGGAAAGGCTTAGGCTTGCTCCATACAGATTGATCTGTTCAGGGATTTTGGTAACACCTTCCTGAATATCCTGCGCGTTAGACATATTAGTGAAGAAACCTGCTCTGACTGCCCATTTACGTGTCAAATAGTACTCGGTGCCAAACGCCACATTGTATGTAGCCACCTTGTCACCGTAGACGGGGTCATTAACCGCTGTGTGATAGCTCCAGTCGGCAGTAACGAGAAGATCCCGGCTTGAAAAATATGCAGCACCAAGAGCTAAACGTGCCGGGTAATCTCTTTTTATTCCAGAATTCGAGTGAGTAGGAACCTGCAAGGTTGGCGCGGTAGCACCGTTAAAGCATGTTGCTTGATTGTTGGTTGGGTCGTAAATGGAATTGTCGTAGCAAGTTACTTGCTGGCTTGTGCTTGAGTTAAGCACAAATGTTTTGGATAAGGAGAGTCCCAGCGACAACTTCTCTGCCGGAGACCAGGAGACGCCTAAAATTGGCTTGATTCCCGTTTCGTTTATCCTGAAGTAATTGTTTTCCCATCGTGCGCTTGGCGCGCTTGTATTCGGGTCAAGGCTTTCAACAAATTGATTGAGGATGAGTTGTGCATCACGTTGATGCGCGTAGAGCGTAATTCCGACTGAGAGATCGTCATTGATTTCTGTCGCAATGGAGGGGCCAAAATTATAAGTACTATCTCGATTGTTCAGGTTAATGGTAAATCGGGACGTTAAATTTGTTATGTTGGTAAATACCTGGTTCTGATTTTCACTTACGGCATCCGGAACGGCATAAGAAAAACCAATTTTGTATCTCCCAAATGGTTTGACGATTCCGAAATAATTCGCCAGTAACGCGGAAGAGTTGCGTTCGAACGATTGATTTCCAAAAACGTTCTCGTACTTTTTCGATTGGGAATAATAAGCGTTGACGCTGGCAGAAAAATTCTTGTCGCCCACGTAAACTATACCTGCCGGGTTGTAGTACAAGCCGGTCGCATCATCGGAAATCGCAGTGTAAGCCCCTCCCATACCGGCAGCACGATCGCCGATCAACATGTTGTTATAGTGAAACTCGTCCGCCACGGCGAATTCGCCACCGCACAGCAAAGACAAGATCAGAAGAATTTTTCCGCGCGCAGAAATGATCACACATACCTCCTAAATATATGGTGTGCCGATACCCTTAAACCACTCGGCTGCTCAGTTCATATCGTGTTGGCTGAAATACACGATACTGCCACGCGCAGTTCATGGTCGTCCCCCAAGCCCCCCGTTTGTCCGACTCCCAGGAAGTGGGTTTCATGTTATCAGCTTTTTATGTGGCTGAGCGATACGGTTTTTCTGTGCAAAAAGCCTGAAAAAGGGCTCAGAAAGTCTTGTTGATGAGATCCAAACAAAAAAGCCCACCCTTACAGATGAGCTTTATGTTTTATTGGTGGAGGCGGGGGGAATTGAACCCCCGTCCGCGAGCCCTCTACAGGCAGTTCTACATACTTAGTCTGGTTATTTGATTTTATCCGGCAGACGCCAACCGACAGGCTGCTACAGGACGAGTCACCTTGGTTTTAGCTTCGTGCAAAGTGACCCTGCACGACACGATTCCGTGTAAATGACCTCACTCATCTCAACCTTGCGGTATCGAGCCCCTGCACGGACACCAGGGTGTGAGGTCTAACCGGTTAAGCGGCTAGAGCGTACTTTTCGTCGTTTGCGACTATTGGTTTTCCAGCTGATTTACGAGGTGGCGGGTCCTCGGTATGCCCTACACTGCTTTGTAACCCACGTCGAAGCCAGGTCGCCCCCGGTTCGGTTTGCTACTAGCTGTGCGAATTATATCAGTTTTGCCTTGGCTTGTTGCTTTGCAGGGAGCGGGCGAAGTGGCGGTCGGCTTTGTTGGCGTGCGAGGCGAACCAGTCGAGCAGCAGCAATTCGGTGCGGTAGGCGAGGTAGCGCGGGTCTTCGGTGCTGTTTTTGGCCTTCATTTCCAGTTCGGCGAGGTTCTCGATGAAGCGTTTGTGCTCCTGAGCATGGCCTTCGGCAAAAGGATAGTCGTGCTCGCGCATCATCTCTTCTTCGACGGGAAAAAGCTGCCGGTTGTGCTGGGACAGGAAAGGGAAGATGTCGGCGAAATTGCCGCATGCGTCCTGGTCGATTTGTGCGGTGAGCGTGTTGATGCGCTCCATCAGTTTGCGGTGCGCCTTGTCGATTTCGGGCAGGCCGGTATGTTGTTCTTCTTTCCACGCCAGTTCGGTCTGCAACTCGCCGGTTCCCAGGTGCTGTCCGGTGGCCTGGTATTCGTAGCAGCGCTCCAGATAGATGAGCGACGGGAAGTCTTCCGGTGATATATCGATGCACTGCTTGAACAGCGGGACGGCTTTGGCGATGTCTTTCAGGTGGTAATAGGCGACGGCTTTCTCAAACGACGCCAGGCTTTGCCGTTTGCTGCTGCGCAGTTCTTCGGCGTTGTTGTCGAAGACTTCGTAGATGGAGAGCGGCTGCGACTTTCCCTTTACGCGGATTCGATCCAGGAAGCGGATGTCGTATTTGCCGGGGTCGTCAAGGTCGTACAGCGTGTTCTGGCTGATGATGAGCGGGGCATGGTAGGTTTTGGTGGCCTCCTCCAGGCGTGCCGTCAGGTTGACCGCATCGCCGATCACCGTGCTGTCCATGCGGTTGATGCCGCCCACGGTGCCGATCATGACCATGCCGGTGTTCAGCCCGATGCCGATGCTGATGGGTGAGTAGCCTGCGCGTACGCGTCCGGCGTTGTAGTAGCTCAGCCTTTCCAGCATGGCGATTGCGCCGCTCACCGCGTCGTCCGCGCCGTGCTCGAACAGCGCCATGATGGCATCGCCGATATATTTGTCGATGATGCCGCGATGGCGGCTGAGGACCGGCTCCATCTGGCTGAGATACGAATTGATGAATTCGAAATTCTCGGCAGGCGTCATCGATTCGGACAAGGGGGTGAAGTCGCGAATGTCCGTGAACATGATGGTCATCTTGCGCTCGACCTGGTCGCCGAGTTTCACGTCTACGATACTTTTGGCTTCCAGCAGATTGAGCAACTGGTGCGGAACGAGGCGGCCATAAGCCGTTTCTGTCTGTTGCAGCAAGGCCAGCGCCTGCTGGTGGGCGATGATGACCTTGTGCAATATCTCCTGGATACTGTCTTGTGTCGGATTGAGAGGGGAATCGTCCCCGTTTCGTCCTTCTTCCATACTCCTAAGCCCGCCCTTTTTGTTATGAGGGCATGATAACGCCGTTCAACTCTGGATGTAACGCAGTAAAGCAAATGGGGTGGGTACTCTGCCGACACAAGGCCAAGCGGCAAGGTCGGCTATTGGGTCGATGTAGCCGTAGGCGGCGACGATGCCGATCATGCTGGCCGCTTGCGCCGCTTCCATGTCGCGCAGGTCGTCGCCCAGGTAGATGCAATTGTCGGGCGCAACGCCCATCAATTCCGCAGCATGCAGCAACGGCATCGGGTGCGGCTTGGAGCGGGCGCAAGTATCCCCGCTGACGAGGCAGGCCGCGCGTTTGGCATAGCCGAGTTTTTCCATCAGCGGCACGGTATAGCGGTGCGGCTTGTTGGTGACAATGCCCCAGGGCAGTTCGTGCCGCTCAAGTTCCGCGACCAATGCCGACATGCCGGGAAACAGGCGTGTCTGGTCGCAAATATGGTTTTCGTAATACTGCAAAAATGCGTCGCGCACTTCCTCGTAATTGGGCGTGTCGGGATCGATATTCAGGCCCAGCTTGAGCAATCCACGCGAACCGTGCGAAGCCTGGGGCCGGATGGTTTCCAGGGGCAGCGGCGGCAGGTCGCGTAACGCGCGCACGTGGTTGAGCGCCGCCCCCAGATCGGGCGCGGTATCGGCAAAAGTGCCGTCGAGATCGAAGAGGACGGCTTCAACCACGTTGGCAGGCCACCAGATAATTGACGCCGGTGTCGCGCCCGAGCGAATAGCTCTGGTTCAGCGGGTTGTAGCTCATGCCGGTGATGTCGGAGACATTCAGTTCCGCGTCGCGGCACCACTGCGCAAGCTCGGAAGGCTTGATGAACTTGGCGAAATCATGCGTGCCGCGCGGCAGCAGATTGAGCACATATTCCGCGCCGAGGATGGCAAACAGGTACGACTTCGGGTTGCGGTTGAGGGTGGAGAAAAACACATGGCCGTTCGGCTTCGCCAGCTTGGCGCAGGCGGCGACCACGGCGGCCGGATCGGGCACATGCTCCAGCATTTCCATGCAGGTCACCACGTCGTAGTGGGCGGGCCGTTCGGCAGCCAGCGTTTCCACCGCCACCTTGCGATACTCCACCTGTTTGCCGCTTTCCAGAAGATGCAGCTTGGCTACTTGCAGCGACTTGTCGGCGAGGTCGATGCCGGTCACTTTGGCGCCCCTGTCCGCCATGCTCTCCGTCAGGATGCCGCCGCCGCAGCCGACATCCAGCACCTCCTTGCCGGAGAGAGCGGCGATGCGATCGATATAGTCGAGGCGCAACGGGTTGATCTCGTGCAAGGGCTTGAATTCGCTGTTCGGATCCCACCACTTGTGGGCGAGTTGCGAGAATTTTTCGAGTTCGATGGGATCGGCGTTGGACATGGCATAAACCTCGTTTGAGAGGTTGACGACTTTAACAAAACTCCCAGGCAATAGCCAAACAAACAAGGAGGTCGGCAGGTAGTCGGCGTGAGAGGGGGCTGTGCTAGAATGCGGACTTCGTTTTAATGCCCCGCAAGCCCGCTTTCGGGGTTCATTTATAGGTCGCTCATGGAACAACAATTCGCCAAAGAAACCCTGCCGGTCAGCCTGGAAGAAGAGATGCGCAAGTCCTACCTGGATTACGCGATGAGCGTGATCGTGGGACGCGCGTTGCCGGATGTGCGCGATGGTCTGAAGCCGGTGCACCGGCGAGTGTTGTTCGCCATGCACGAGTTGTCCAACGACTGGAACAAGGCCTACAAGAAATCGGCGCGTATCGTTGGCGATGTGATCGGTAAGTACCACCCGCACGGCGATACCGCGGTGTACGACACCATCGTGCGCATGGCGCAGGATTTCTCGTTGCGCTACACGCTGGTGGACGGTCAGGGCAACTTCGGTTCGGTGGACGGCGACAATGCGGCGGCGATGCGTTACACCGAGATCCGCATGGCCAAGATCGCACACGAGCTGCTGGCCGATCTGGATAAAGAGACGGTCGATTTCGGACCGAACTACGACGGTTCCGAGCACGAGCCGCTGGTGTTCCCGGCGCGCTTTCCCAATTTGCTGGTTAACGGCTCCTCCGGTATCGCGGTGGGCATGGCGACCAACATTCCGCCGCACAACATGACCGAGGTGGTGGATGCCTGCCTGGCACTGTTGCGCGAACCCGAGATGGATATCGAGCGCCTGATCGAGTTGGTGCCGGCGCCCGATTTCCCGACTGCCGGTTTCATCTACGGTCTGGCCGGTGTGAAGGAAGGCTACCGCACCGGCCGCGGCCGTGTGGTGATGCGCGCGCGCACCCACTTCGAGGACATCGGCAAGGGCGACCGCCAGGCCATCATCATCGACGAACTGCCCTATCAGGTAAACAAGGCCAACCTGCTGATGCGGATCGGCGAGATGGTGCGCGAGAAGCGCCTCGAAGGCATTTCCGAGATTCGCGACGAGTCCGACAAGTCCGGCATGCGCGCGGTGATCGAGCTGAAGCGCGGCGAGAACGCGGACGTGATCCTGAACCAACTGTACAAAGACACGCCGATGCAGGACAGCTTCGGCATCAACATGGTCGCCATTGTCGACGGCCAGCCCAAGCTGCTCAACCTCAAGCAGGTCATCGAGGCGTTCCTGCGCCACCGCCGCGAAGTCGTTACGCGCCGCACCATCTTCGAACTGCGCAAGGCGCGCGAGCGCGGCCATATCCTGGAAGGCCTGGCGGTTGCGCTGTCCAACGTGGACGAGATCATTGCATTGATCAAGGCGGCACCGACGCCGCCGGATGCCAAGCGCGAGATGATGGCGCGCTCATGGCGCTCTTCGCTGGTGGAAGATATGTTATCCCGAGTCGATGCGGCGTCGCGTCCGGAAGGGCTGGCTCCCGAGTTCGGTCTGGTGAAGGGCAACGGCTATTTCCTCTCCGATGCGCAGGCCCAGGCGATTCTGGAACTGCGCCTGCAACGCCTGACCGGGCTGGAGCAGGACAAGATCGTCGGCGAATACCGCGAGGTGATGGACAAAATTACCGACCTGCTCGACATCCTGGCCAAGCCGGCCCGCGTGACGCAGATCATCGGCGACGAACTGGTGACGATCCGCTCGCAGTTCGGCGACAAGCGCCGCAGCGAGATCATCACCCACACGCAAGACATGAGCATGGAAGACCTCATCGCGCCGGAAGACGTGGTGGTCACCATGTCGCACAGCGGCTACATGAAGGCGCAGAAGCTGGACGAATACCGCGCGCAGAAACGCGGCGGCCGCGGCAAGCAGGCCACGGCGACCAAGGAAGACGATTTCATCGACAACCTGTTCATCGCCAACACCCACGACTACATCCTGTGCTTCTCCAACCGCGGCCGCGTCTACTGGCTCAAGGTGTATGACGTGCCGCAGGGCACGCGCATCAGCCGCGGCAAGCCCATCGTCAACCTGCTGCCGCTGGAAGCGGACGAGAAGATCAACGCCATCCTGCCGGTGAAGCAGTTCACCGAGGACCAGTTCATCTTCTTCGCCACCAGCGAAGGCACGGTGAAGAAGACACCGCTGTCCGACTTCGCCAACCCGCGCAAGGCCGGCATCATCGCCATCAGCCTGGACGAGGGCGACTTCCTCATCGGCGTGGCGATCACCGACGGCAAGCACGACGTGATGCTGTTCTCGGACGAGGGCAGGGCAGTGCGTTTCGACGAGGATGATGTGCGCGGCATGGGCCGTACCGCGCGCGGCGTGCGCGGCATGAACCTGGCCAAGGGCGGCAAGGTCATCGCGCTGCTGGTGGCCGAGAACGAAGAGCAGTCCGTGCTGACTGCAACCGAAAATGGTTACGGCAAACGGACTTCCATTGCCGAATACACCCGCCACGGGCGCGGCACGCAAGGCATGATCGCGATCCAGACTTCCGAACGCAACGGCAAGGTGGTGGCAGCGACGCTGGTGAGACCGGAAGACGAAATCATGCTGATCGGCACCAACGGCGTTTTGATCCGCACCCGTGTCAACGAAATACGCGAGATGAGCCGCGCCACGCAAGGCGTGACGCTGATGAATCTGGGCGAGGGCGAGAAACTGGCCGGATTGAGCCGCATCGCCGAAACCGAAGAGGAAGGCGAACAATGAGCATATTCAATTTCAGCGCAGGCCCGGCTGTTTTGCCGCATGAAGTGCTGCAGCAGGCACGCGAAGAGTTGCTGGATTGGCACGGCACCGGCATGTCGGTGATGGAGATGTCGCACCGCGGCAAGGAATTCATGGGCATCGCCGCACAGGCGGAAGCCGATCTGCGCGAGTTGATGGGCATCCCGAAGAATTACAAGGTGCTGTTCCTGCAAGGCGGCGCGCACCTGCAATTTTCCATGATCCCGCTCAATCTGCTGCGCGGAAAGCTCTCTGCCGACTACGTGAACACCGGCGAATGGTCGAAGAAGGCCATGGCAGAGGCGAAGAAATTTTGCTTCGTGAATGAGGTTGCCAGCAACGCCGACAAGAAGGCGACCTACGCGCCAGACTTCAAGCACTGGAAGCTGGACAAGGATGCAGCCTATGTCCACTACACCACAAACGAGACCATCGGCGGAGTGGAGTTCAACTGGGTGCCCAGAACGGGTACCGTGCCGCTGGTGGCCGATATGTCGTCCAATATCCTGTCGCGTCCTTATGATGTGTCGAGGTTCGGCCTGATCTATGCCGGTGCGCAGAAGAATATCGGCCCGGCCGGGTTGACGCTGGTGATCGTGCGCGACGACCTGGTGGGCCATGCCGATCCGCGTCTGCCGACCATGATGGATTACAAGATTCATGCCGACAACGACTCGATGTACAACACCCCGCCCACTTACGGAATGTACATGGCGGGCCTGGTGTTCCAGTGGTTGAAACGCAACGGCGGCGTCGCAAAGATGGAGCAGGTGAATATCGCCAAGGCCAAGTTGCTCTACGACGCCATCGATGCCAGCAACGGCTTCTACCATTGCCCGGTGAACACGGCCGACCGCTCGCGCATGAATGTGCCGTTCACGCTGAAGGATGCCAATCTGGATGGCGATTTCCTGAAACAGGCGGATGCCAACGGTTTGCTGCAATTGAAGGGCCACCGTTCCGTCGGCGGCATGCGCGCTTCGATCTACAACGCCATGCCGAAGGCGGGCGTGCAGGCACTGGTGGATTTCATGAACGATTTCGCCAGACGGAATGGCTAAGGCTTTCAAGGTGCTTGCGCTGAACAGGATTTCGCCGACAGGCCTGAAGCACTTGCCTGCCGGGCGCTATCAGGTCGGCGACGACGTCGGGCAACCCGATGCGATTCTGGTGCGTTCGCACAATATGCTGGAGATGGATGTACCCGACAGCGTGTTGGCTGTGGCGCGGGCCGGGGCGGGAACGAACAATGTGCCGGTAGAGAAGATGAGTGCGCGCGGCGTGCCGGTATTCTTCGCGCCGGGGGCAAATGCCAATGCGGTGAAAGAACTGGTGATCGCCGGCTTGCTGCTGGCTTCGCGCAATATTGTGCCGGCATTGCGCTTTACGGCGGGATTGAAGGGCGACGACGCGACCATGCGCCAGTTGGTCGAGGACGGCAAGAAAGCCTACGCCGGAACCGAACTGCGCGGGAAAACGCTGGGGATCGTCGGGCTGGGAGCTGTGGGGCGGCAGGTGGCGGATGCGGCAATCGCGCTCGGCATGCAGGTGATCGGTTACGACCCGAATATTACCGTGGATGCGGCGTGGAGCCTGTCGTCGCAAGTGCAGAAGGCATCCACTATCGAGAGCCTGCTCGAGCAGAGCGATTTCGTCACCTTGCATGTGCCGCTGCTGGATGAGACGCGCGATCTGATCGACGCCAAACGCGTGGCCGCGATGAAGCCGGGTGCCGTGCTGCTGAATTTTGCGCGCGATGCCATCGTGAACGAAGACGCCGTGATCGCCGGTTTGGCGGGCAATCATCTGCGTTACTATGTGTGCGATTTTCCGGGCAACAAGTTGCTGGCGAACGACAGGATCATTGCTTTGCCGCATCTGGGCGCCTCCACCGAAGAGGCGGAAGAGAACTGCGCGGTGATGGTGATCCGGCAACTGCGCGACTATCTGGAACACGGCAATATCGCCAACACGGTGAATTTTCCCAATGTCGGCATGCCGCGCGAGTCGGCATACCGGGTTGCGATTGCCAACGCCAACGTACCGAACATGCTGGGACAGATTTCCACCGCGCTGGCGCAGGCGGGTATCAACATCCATAACATGATGAATAAATCGCGCGGCGAAATGGCTTACACCCTGGTGGATACCGACTCAGCGCTGCCGGATAAACTGATTGCACAGATTGCCGCCATTCCCGGTGTGCTGATGGTGCGGGCTTTGCCGCTGGAGGCGGAAGTATGAGTGACGATTTGAAAAAATACCGCGAGCAGATCGACCGTATCGACGACGAGTTGCTCAAGCTGTTCAACCAACGTGCCGCGCTGGCCCAGCAGATCGGGCGCGTCAAAGGCAACGGCGCGGTGTTGCGTCCCGAACGCGAGGCGCAGGTGCTTCAGCGCATGGCGGATGCAAACATGGGCCCGCTGTCCCATCAGGGCGTATCGCAATTGTTTACCGAGATCATGTCGCAATGCCGTGCGCTGGAGGCGCCGTTGCGCGTGGCCTATCTGGGGCCGCACGGCACCTTCAGCGAGGCGGCGGTATTCCAGCGTTTCGGACAGGCGACCGAAGGCATTCCCGCCGATTCCATCGACGGCGTGTTCAATGCCGTGGAGAGCGGGGGGGCGAACTACGGCCTGGTGCCGGTGGAGAATTCTACCGAAGGCGCCATCGGCCGCACGCTCGATCTGCTGCTGAACAGCAATCTCCGTATTTGCGGCGAAGTGCTGCTGCAAGTGCATCAGTGCGTGCTGTCGAACGAAAACGACCTATCCATGATCCGCAAGGTCTACTCGCATCCGCAGTCGTTCGGGCAATGCCAGGGCTGGCTGCATGCGCATCTGCCGAACGCCGAGCGTGTTACCGCTTCCAGCAATGCCGACGCGGCGCGCCTGGCGGCGGAAGAGTCGTTTGCGGCGGCAGTCGCCGGGGAACAGGCGGCGGAGCATTTCAAGCTGAAGGTGCTGGCGCACAACATCGAGGACGATGCGCGCAATACCACGCGTTTCCTCGTGGTCGGCAAACAGGATGTGGCTCCTTCCGGCAAGGACAAGACTTCGCTGGCGATGTCCGCACCCAACCGCCCCGGTGCGATGCACGACCTGCTGACACCGTTTGCCAAGAACGGCGTTTCCATGACCAAGCTGGAATCGCGCCCGTCCGGCGCCGGTCTGTGGGAATACGTGTTCTACGTCGATATCGAAGGTCATCAATCCGATGCCAAGGTCGCCACTGCTCTGGCGCAACTCAAGCAGCTCGCGGCCTTCGTCAAGGTGCTGGGTTCTTATCCGGTGGCTGTGTAATCTAAAACCAACCCTTTAATCCGCAGATTACACAGATTTCGCAGATTCTTGTACGCGAAGTTGGCGATGGAAAAATCTACTGAATAAGTAAAAAATTTGACAATGGAATTTGTTTTTAATCTGTGGAATCTGTGTAATCTGCGGATAAAAAGTTTTTAGTATTTCAATCAAGGTATCAAATGAATTACTGTGATTTAGCACCATCCTATATTCGCGCTATCGCGCCTTACCAGCCAGGCAAGCCGATCTCCGAGCTGGAGCGCGAGCTGGGCATCACCGGCATCGTCAAGCTGGCCTCCAACGAGAATCCGTTGGGCGCGAGCCCCGCTTCGGTCGCCGCCATGCAGGAAGCGATCAAGACCATCGCGCTGTATCCCGATGGCAACGGTTTCGAACTGAAAGATGCATTGGTGAAGCGTTACGGCGTGTCGCATGCCAACATCACGCTGGGTAACGGCAGCAACGACCTGCTCGAATTCGCCGCACGCGCTTTCCTGACGGTGGGCGACAAGGTGGTGTACTCGGCACATGCGTTTGCGGTGTATGCGCTGGCGACACAGGCGGTCGGCGCAACGGGCATCAGCGTGCCTGCCGACAAGGGTTACGGCCATGATCTGCCGGCAATGCAGAAAGCTGCCCGCGATAACAAGGCCAAGATCGTCTTCATCGCCAATCCCAACAATCCCACCGGCACCTTCCTGAGTGCGGATGATTTGCTGGCGTTCCTGCGCGGCTTGCCGCCCGAGATTCTGGTGGTGCTGGACGAGGCGTACAACGAGTACCTGCCCGAAGACAAGCGTTACGACTCGGTGGCCTGGCTCAAGGAATTCCCCAACCTGATCATCTCGCGCACCTTCTCCAAGGCCTATGGCTTGGCGGGCTTGCGCGTCGGATATGCCTTGGCGCATGAGCAGGTGACGGATATGATGAACCGCGTGCGCCAGCCGTTCAACGTGAATAGCGTGGCGCAGGCGGCAGCAGTGGCGGCCTTGCGCGATGTGTCTTTTGTGAAGAAGACTTTCGATCTGAACCGGCGCGGTATGCAGCAGATCACCGACGGATTGACCAGACTGGGTCTGGAATACATTCCCTCGTTTGGCAACTTCGTGGCGTTCCGCATCGGCAACGCGACGGCGATGTACCGACGCTTACTCGAACTGGGCGTGATCGTGCGCCCCATCGCCAATTACGATATGCCGGACTGGTTGCGCGTGAGCATCGGTCTGGAAAGCGAGAATGCAAAATTTTTGGCAGCACTGGAAAAAGCAATCAACCAGCAAGTTAACGGAGAAAACAAATGATCATCGTAATGGGCAGTGAAATCACCGACGCACAAATCAACACGGTGGTGAAAAAGATCGAAGCGGCGGGACTCAAGGCCAACATTTCGCGCGGCGTGGAGCGCACCGTCATCGGCGCCATCGGCGACGAGCGCAAGCTGGAAGCGGAGATGTTTACCTCGCTGCCGGGCGTGGAATCGGCAATGCACATCGCCAAGCAGTACAAGATCGTGTCGCGCGAATCGCACAAGCAAAACACCGTCGTCGAGATCGGCGGCATCCCGCTGGGCGGCAACCAGATCCAGATCATCGCCGGTCCCTGCTCGGTGGAGACGCAGGAGCAGATGGACCTGTCGGCGAAGTTCACACATGAGGCGGGTTGCCGTTTGATGCGCGGCGGCGCGTTCAAGCCACGCACCAGCCCCTATGCATTCCAGGGCCACGGCGTGGAAGGTCTGGCGATGTTCCGCAAAGCGGCAGAGAAATACAAACTCCCCATCGTCACCGAATTGATGGATGCGCGCCAATTGGACGCCTTCATGGAATACGACGTGGACGCGATCCAGATCGGCACGCGCAACATGCAAAACTTCGACCTGCTCAAGGCCGTGGGCAAGGTCAACAAGCCGGTCATCCTCAAGCGCGGCATGTCGGCCACCATCAGCGAATGGCTGATGTCGGCGGAATACATCGCCGCCGGCGGCAACCACAACATCATCTTCTGCGAACGCGGCATCCGCACCTTCGAGACTGCCTACCGCAACGTGCTGGACGTGACCGCCATAGCCGTGCTGAAGAAAGAGACCCACTTGCCGGTGATCGTCGATCCCTCGCATGCAGGCGGCAAGGCGTGGATGGTACCTGCACTGTCGCAGGCCGCCATCGCGGCGGGCGCGGACGGCCTGCTGGTCGAGATGCACCCGAGCCCATGCGACGCGTGGTGCGATGCTGACCAGGCGCTCACCCCGGAAGATTTGAAGAAGCTCATGGGCTCGCTGGGGGCGATCGCGAAGGCTATCGGGCGGACACTGTAAGGGGATTGGTGGGTGACGCTTCGCTAACCCATCCGACTAAAGAACAATCCCCTCGCCCGCTGGCGGGAGAGGGGTAGGGGAGAGGGGTGTAATGACGCAACCACACTTCAATAAAGTCGTCATCTTCGGCGTCGGCCTGATAGGCGGGTCATTCTCGCTTGCCTTGCGCAAGGCGGGTGCGTTAGGTGAAGTGGTCGGTTTCGGGCGCAGCACGGCAACTCTGGAACAGGCCAAGCAACTCGGCATCCTCGACCGCATCGGCCACGACGTGGTGCAAGAAGTGTGCGATGCCGACATTGTTCTGCTTGCTACCCCCGTGGCGCAAATGACGGACATCTTCACCCGCATTGCACCGCATCTTGGCGCCCATACGCTGGTTACCGACGGCGGCAGTACCAAGAGCGATGTGGTGGCGGCGGCGCGGGCGCATCTGGGCAACAAGGTCTCACAGTTCATTCCAGCTCATCCCATCGCGGGTGCCGAGAAGAGCGGTGCGGCTGCTGCGCTGCCTGATTTGTATGTGGGCAAGAAAGTGGTGCTCACCCCGCTGCCCGAGAATTCGAAAGAGTCTGTGGTGCGCGTGCGCAAAGCGTGGGAGTTGTGCGGAGCCGTGGTAAGCGAATTGACTGCGGCCCAGCACGATACGGTGTTTGCCGCCGTGAGCCACCTGCCGCACCTGCTGTCGTTTGCGCTGGTGCACGATCTGGCGCAGCGCGAAAACCGTGACCAGTTGCTGTCCTTCGCCGCCAGCGGCTTCCGCGACTTCACCCGCATCGCCGCCAGTTCCCCGGAAATGTGGCGCGACATCAGTCTGGCCAATCGCGAAGCCCTGCTGGTGGAAGTGAAGCGCTACGCGGATGAGCTGTACGTCGTTTATCAGGCGCTGCAGAACAACGATGCCGCCAAACTGGAAGAGATTTTCAGCTTGGCGCGCGAAGTGCGCAGTGCCTGGACTCAACAATAACTTCGTCATTCCGGCGCAGGCCGGAATCCAGTGGGTTTATTAAAAGTGCAGTTGATATTTGTCCCGCGTTGCGGGAGATTTTTTTCAAAGCTGGATTCCGGCCTGCGCCGGAATGACGGAATCTAGAAAGTGTTACATGACTCAGCCCGAATTCCTTGATCTGCCTCCCCTGGTATCTGCGCACGGCACCGTGCGCCTGCCCGGTTCCAAAAGTATTTCCAACCGCGTGCTGCTGCTGGCGGCGCTGGCTGATGGCGAAACCACAGTGCGCGACCTGCTGCATTCCGACGACACCGAGCGCATGCTGGATGCGTTGCGCACCTTGGGGGTGAAGGTTGAGTCTTTGGGCGATAACGCCTATCGCGTGACCGGATGCGGTGGTAATTTCCAGAACAAGCAAGCCGAGTTATTCCTCGGTAATGCTGGTACGGCATTTCGTCCTTTGGTTGCCGTTTTGGCATTGTCGGGCGGGAATTATGAATTGTTTGGGGGAACCAGCAGTTCTCGGGGCGGGCGTATGCATGAGCGTCCCATTGGTGACCTGGTGGATGCGTTGCGCCAGTTAGGCGCGGATATCCGTTATTTAGGTAATGAAGGCTTTCCCCCACTGAAAATTTCTCCTGCGAAACTGGCTGGTGACATCGTCAAGATTCGCGGGGACGTATCGAGCCAGTTCCTGTCAGGGCTGCTGATGGCGTTGCCCTTGCTGAAACATTCGGTGAAGGTCGAGGTGGAGGGCGAATTGATATCCCAGCCTTATGTCGATATTACGCTCTCGATGATGGCGCAATTTGGTGTGGGGGTATTGGGAGATTTTTATGATTCCGGGGTGAGTGCTCAAGAGGGACATTATCAATCACCCGGCACGATTTACGTTGAGGGCGATGCGTCTTCCGCTTCATATTTCTTGGCCGCCGGTGCGATTGGTGGTGGGCCGGTGCGTGTGGAAGGAGTTGGCACAGATAGCGTGCAGGGCGACAAACGTTTTGCCGAAGAACTGCAAAAGATGGGCGCTCGGATCAATTGGGGGATTAATTGGATAGAAGCGCGTGAGCCGGAAAGCGGCAAGCTGAAAGCCATCGACCTCGATTGCAACCACATCCCCGACGCCGCAATGACGCTGGCCGTCGCAGCCTTGTTTGCCGAGGGTACGACCACGCTACGCAATATCGCCAGTTGGCGTGTGAAAGAAACCGACCGCATTGCGGCAATGGCGACCGAGTTGCGCAAGCTGGGAGCAATTGTAGTGGAGGGCGCGGACTTCATTAGCATTACACCACCCTCTCCCCCAGCCCCTCTCCCGCAAGCGGGAGAGGGGAGTTTGTTGCGGCATGTCGCTATCGACACCTACGACGACCACCGCATGGCGATGTGCTTCTCGTTGGCTGCATTCGGCGGGGCTGGCGTGCGCATCAATGACCCGAAGTGCGTCGCTAAAACTTTCCCGGATTATTTCGATATGTTCAAGCAAGTAACGCAGGCTGTTCCCGTCATTGCCATCGACGGCCCTTCCGCTTCCGGCAAGGGCACGGTGGCGCAGCGCGTGGCAACCGCGCTGGGCATGCACTATCTGGACAGTGGCGCCTTGTACCGTTTGCTTGGGCTGGCCGCACAAAGACGCGGCATCGCCCTGGATGAGGAAGCCAAATTGGCGGACTTGGCCGGAGAGGTCGATATCCGATTCGAAGGTGAGGACATTTGGCTGGATGGCACCAAAGTGGGCGACGAATTGCGCACCGAAGAAGCGGGCTCGGCGGCCTCCAAAATCGCGGCATTGCCCAAGGTGCGCGCGGCTTTGCTCGATAAACAGCGGGCTTTCCGGCGTGCCCCGGGGCTGGTGGCGGACGGGCGCGATATGGCCTCGGTCGTCTTCCCGGATTCGAAATTGAAGATATTCCTGACCGCCAGCGCCGAGGCCCGCGCCGAACGCCGATATAAGCAGTTGATAGAAAAAGGGATGAGTGCTAATATCGCCGCCCTTTTGCAGGATATCAAGGCGCGCGACGAGCGGGATACTCAACGAAGCGTGGCTCCTCTGCAACAGGCGCAAGGTGCGAGCTTGCTGGATACGACTCCTCTGAACATCGAGCAGGCGGTGCAGGAAGTGCTAAATCGCTACCGAGTGTTGGAGTCCAGATAGAGCCTTTCTGTCTGGGTTGACTAACTAACCCCCGCTTAACACGGGATTGTCCTCAAGGTATACCTAATATGAACGCAGTAGCTGATATGGAAAGTTTTGCTTCCCTGTTTGAAGAAAGCCTGAATCGCAAAGAGATGCGCGCAGGTGAATTGATCACCGCCCAAGTGGTTCGCGTCGAGCAGAACGTGGTCGTTGTCAATGCCGGATTGAAGTCCGAAAGTTTTATTCCCGTTGAAGAATTCAAAGACGCAGCGGGCGCAATCGAAGTCAAGGCCGGTGATTTCGTCACCGTCGCCATCGAATCCCTGGAAAACGGTTACGGCGAAACGCGCTTGTCGCGTGAGAAGGCCAAGCGTCTGGCTGCCTGGATCGATCTGGAACAAGCAATGGAAGAAGGCCGCATCGTTGAAGGTTATGTCAGCGGCAAGGTCAAGGGCGGTCTGACTGCCATGGTGAACGGCATCCGTGCATTCTTGCCCGGTTCGCTGGTGGATACACGTCCGGTCAAGGACACCACACCATACGAAAACAAGACTATGGAGCTGAAGGTTATCAAGCTGGATCGCAAGCGCAACAACGTGGTGGTTTCCCGCCGCGCTGTGCTGGAAGCATCGCAAGGTGCCGATCGCGAGTCCCTGCTGGAAAATCTGAAGGAAGGCGCAATCGTCAAGGGTATCGTCAAGAACATCACCGACTACGGTGCATTCGTTGACCTGGGCGGTATCGATGGCCTGTTGCACATCACCGACCTGGCATGGCGTCGCGTGAAGCATCCGTCCGAAGTTCTGACCGTTGGCGACGAAGTCGAAGCCAAGATCCTGAAGTTCGATCAAGAAAAGAATCGCGTTTCCCTCGGCATCAAGCAAATGGGCGACGATCCGTGGAATGGTCTGGCACGTCGCTACCCGCAAGGCACACGCCTGTTCGGCAAGGTGACCAACCTGACCGACTACGGTGCATTCGTGGAAATCGAGCAAGGTATCGAAGGTCTGGTACACGTGTCCGAAATGGACTGGACCAACAAGAACGTGCATCCGTCCAAGGTTGTAGCGCTGGGCGACGAAGTGGAAGTCATGATCCTCGAGATCGACGAAGCTCGTCGCCGTATCTCCCTGGGCATGAAGCAGTGCAAGTCCAATCCTTGGGACGACTTCGCGCTCAACCACAAGAAGGGCGACAAAGTTAAGGGCGCAATCAAGTCCATCACCGACTTCGGCGTGTTCATCGGTCTGGAAGGCGGCATCGACGGTCTGGTGCATCTGTCCGACCTGTCCTGGTCTGTTGCCGGCGAAGAGGCTGTGCGCAACTACAAGAAGGGCGACGAACTGGAAGCGCTGGTTCTGGCCATCGACGTTGAGCGCGAGCGTATCTCGCTGGGCGTGAAGCAACTGGAAGGTGATCCGTTCGGCGGCTACGTTTCCGGCCACGACAAGGGCGCTGTGGTAACCGGCACCGTGAAATCGCTGGATGCCAAGGGTGCCGTAGTGATGCTGGAAGGCGACGTTGAAGCCTATCTGAAGGCCTCCGAAGTTTCCGCCGACCGCGTGGAAGACATCCGCAACCACCTGAAGGAAGGCGACAGCGTCAAGGCCGTCATCATCAACGTGGACCGCAAGAACCGCGGCATCAACCTGTCGATCAAGGCGCTGGACAAGGCCGACACGGCAGCGGCGATGCAGAAATTCGCTGCGGAAAATACCAGCTCTGCCGGTACGACCAATCTGGGTGCGCTGCTCAAGGCGAAACTGGATTCCAGCAAGGCTGACAACCAGTAGGAGGGACGATGACCCGTTCAGATCTTATCGCCAGGCTTGCGGAGCGTTATACGCAACTGCTCGGCAAAGATGCAGAGTTGGCTGTAAAAGTGATCCTGGATAGCATGTCGTCGACACTGTCGCGCGGCGGGCGTATCGAGATCCGCGGCTTTGGCAGTTTTGCGCTGAACTACCGTCCGCCGCGCCTGGGGCGCAACCCCAAGTCCGGCGACAAGGTTCAGGTACCGGCCAAATACGTGCCGCACTTCAAAGCTGGCAAAGAGCTGCGCGAACGGGTTGATTATCCGCAAGCCTGATGCAGTTTAGATGCAATCCGATTGGCGGCGTGTCGCAAGATGTGCCGCCAATTTTTTAAGGATGCCTCAAAAATCCAAATTTCGTCGCAATACTGCGTTGCTCGCAAAAAATTACTCCTTACAATATGCGCCATCGACACGTTACTGCGAAGCAGCCGTTTGCGGGAGATGGCGCAAGCGGTCATTCCCGCACCAGACGGCTCCGCCGCACCGTGTCATGACCGCATATGCTGCGTCGCAATTTTTTGTTCGCGCCTTGTCTTGCTTAGAACTTTGAATTTTTGAGGCATCCTTACTTGTTCATGTTATCGTTGCGCACCGATTTACAAGCGATATAAGCCACCATGCGATACCTGATCTGGTCACTGCGCGCCGTCCTGTTCCTGCTGTTGCTGGGGTTCGCGCTGAAGAACGACCAACCCGTCACGCTGCGGTATTTTTTCGGTTACGAATGGCAGACTTCGCTGGTCGTCGTGCTGCTGTGTTTCTTTGCGCTGGGCATCGCCATCGGCCTGCTGTCCATGCTGGGCATGCTGTTTCGCCAACGACGCGAACTTTCTGCCGCCAAACGCGAGTTGCAATTGAAGAACAAGCTGGCCGAGATCGATGCCCAGCGTGACCTCATTCAACCTACCGAGATAGTGAATTAATGGATTTCGAACCGTGGATGTTGCTGGTCTTCCCGCTCTTTTTCGGCATGGGGTGGCTGGCGGCGCGCATCGACATCAAGGAATTGCTTTCCGAATCCAGCACCCTGCCGCGCTCGTATTTCCAGGGGCTGAACTTCCTGCTCAACGAACAGCAGGATCAGGCCATCGAAGCCTTCATCGAAGTGGTCAAGGTCGATCCGCAAACGGTCGAACTGCACTTTGCGCTGGGCAGCCTGTTCCGCCGCCGCGGCGAAGTGGATCGCGCCATTCGCATGCACCTCAATCTGGTCGAGCGCGCCGATCTTGAGGAAGGCAAGAAACAGCAGGCGCTGTTCGAACTGGCGCAGGATTATCTCAAGGCGGGCATTCTGGACCGGGCCGAAACGGCCTTCCATGAACTGCACGGCACCCCTTATGAAAAAGAGTCGCTCGACTTCTTGCTGGAGATTTTCCAGAAAGAAAAGGACTGGCTCAAGGCGATCGATATCAGCCAGCGCCTCACCGCATTGACCGGCGTGTCGCACGGCAATGAAGCCGCCTTCTTTTTTTGCGAACTGGCAGCAAGCGAGCTGGCGATCAGGCAAAACGAGGCTGCTGCAGTGCACCTGGAACAGGCGCTCAACGTCAATCCGCAATCAGTCCGCGCCAGCATCATGCTCGGCGATGTCGAGTTGGCGGCCGGACGTGTGGCGCGTGCCATTGAGATATGGAAACGTGTCGAGCAGCAAGATGCGCAATACTTGCCATTGGTGGCGGAGCGGCTGCTGCAGGCCTATCGCCGTATTGGCGATGAAGCGACCGGCGTCACCCTGCTGCAGACCTGGCTGCAAAAGTATCCGTCGCTCGACCTGATGAATGTGCTGTTCGGCGCCCTGGTGCAGCGCGACGGGGCGGAAGCGGCCTACCAATTGGTGCGCAACGAGTTGAAGCGCAATCCCACCCTGCTCGGGCTGGACAAGCTGCTGGAAGCGCAGTTGCTGGAAACGACCAGCGAAAAGCGCGGCGACCTCGAACTGGTGAAGAACCTGATCCACAACCGCACGCGCGGCCTGGCGATGTACCGCTGCAAACACTGCGGCTTCAAAGCGCGCCAGTTCTACTGGCATTGTCCGGCATGCCACAGTTGGGAGAGCTATTCGCCCAAGCGCAGCGAAGAGAACGGGGTCGCGATATGACCGATCCGAAAATCATCGTTGCGCTCGATTTTCCGCAGGCAGTTCCGGCCCTGGCGTTGGCGCAGAAGCTGGATTCCGCGAAATGCCGCCTCAAGGTCGGCAAGGAATTGTTCACCGCGGCCGGCCCGCAATTGGTCGAGCAGTTGCAGCAGCGCGGCTTCGAGGTTTTCCTCGACCTCAAATTCCACGACATTCCCAACACCACGGCGCAAGCCTGCAAGGCGGCGGCTGCGCTGGGTGTGTGGATGGTGAATGTGCATGCCTTGGGCGGCAAGCGCATGCTGGAAGCGGCGCGCGAAGCGCTGGCCAACGTCGCGCGTCGCCCCAAATTGATCGCCGTCACGGTGCTGACCAGCATGGCGCAGGAAGATTTGCACGGCATCGGCATCAACGCCAGTCCGGCGCAGATGGTGCCGCTGCTGGCCGGTCTGGCTCACGACAGCGGCCTGGATGGCGTGGTGTGTTCGGCACAGGAAGCGACGGCCCTGCGCCGGCAGTTCGGCAAGGATTTTTGCCTGGTGACACCCGGCATCCGCCCGGCAAACGCGGCAGCGGACGATCAGTCGCGCATCATGACGCCGCGGGCGGCACTGGATGCGGGTTCCAGCTACCTGGTCATCGGGCGTCCCATTACACAGGCGCCCGATCCGTTGCAGGCATTGCAGGATATTTTGACAGAGACAGGAGACATGGCATGAAGCTGCCATCGTTCGATAAAGCGCGGGTGCTGGTCGTCGGCGACGTGATGCTGGATCGCTACTGGTTCGGCGACGTGACGCGCATCTCGCCGGAAGCGCCGGTTCCAGTGCTGAAGGTCAATAAAGTGGAAGAACGCCCGGGCGGCGCAGCCAACGTGGCGCGCAACATCGCTTCGCTGGGGGCGCACTGCACCTTGCTGTCGGTGGTCGGTGTCGACGAGGCGGGCACTTGCCTGCAACGGTTGCTGACCGAGCAGGGCGGCGTGGATGCCATGCTGCACCGCGACGACAGTATTTCCACCATCGTCAAGTTGCGCGCCATCGCGCGCCACCAGCAATTGCTGCGCATCGATTTCGAAACGCCGCCCAGCCACGAAGTGCTGAACGCCAAGCTGGCGGATTTTCACGCCAAGCTGCCACTGGCCGATGTGGTGGTGTTGTCCGATTACGGCAAGGGCGGGTTGGCGCATATCGCCGAGATGATCAAGTCGGCACGTGCGGCCGGCAAGCCGGTGCTGGTCGACCCAAAGGGCGACGAGTATGCGCGCTACCAGGGGGCGACCCTGCTCACGCCGAACCGTAGCGAGTTCCGCGAGGTGGCAGGCGGCTGGAAGAGCGAGGCCGAATTGAACAGCAAGGCGCAAAAGCTGCGCGCCGAATTGAAACTGGATGCCTTGCTGGTCACGCGCAGCGAAGAAGGCATGTCGCTGTTTCGCGAGCACGATGTGTTGCACGAGCCGACACAGGCACGAGAAGTGTTCGACGTGAGCGGCGCGGGCGATACCGTCATCGCCACGCTGGCGGTGATGCTGGCCAGCGGTGCAGATATGGCCGATGCGGTGCGTATCGCCAACCGTGCGGCAGGCGTCGTTGTGGGCAAGCTGGGTACGGCAGTGGTGTCGCGAGAAGAGATACTTGAGGATATGCAGTAGGAGCTGGTAAGTAGGAAGTGGGAAGTGGGAAGTAGAGAGTGGTGTTCCCACTTTCCACTGAGGTGCGCAGCGCCGATCTACTTCCACTTCCATAACGGACAAATCGAAAGGACTTGAAATGTATTACGTAGTCACCGGCGCCGCCGGTTTTATCGGATCGAACCTGGTCAAGGCGCTGAACGAGCGCGGCGAGACCAACATCATCGCGGTCGATAATCTGAGGACGAACGCCGACAAGTTCAAGAATCTGACCGATTGCGACATCGCCGATTACATCGACAAGGAAGACTTCGTCGGGCTGCTGCAGGACGGTTCCTTCGACGGTATCCTGGCGGCGGTGCTGCACGAAGGTGCGTGTTCCGACACCATGGAAACCGACGGCCACTACATGATGGAGAACAACTACCGCTACTCGCTGGAAATATTGAACCATTGCCAGAACGAGGAGGTGCCGTTCCTGTATGCCTCGTCGGCCTCGGTGTATGGCGGCGGCGGCGTGTTCAAGGAGAGCCGCGAGTACGAATCGCCGCTCAACGTCTATGCCTATTCCAAATTCCTGTTCGACCAGGTGGTACGCCGCCGCTGGGCCAACCGTACCTCGCAGATCGTCGGCTTCCGCTATTTCAATGTGTACGGACAGCGCGAGCAGCACAAGGGCCGCATGGCCTCGGTAGCCTTCCATTTCTTCAACCAGTATCGCGCCGACGGCTACGTGAAACTGTTCGAGGGCTGCGACGGCTACGCCAACGGCGGACAGTTGCGCGATTTCGTCTCGGTGGAAGACGTGGCCAAGATCAACATGTACTTTCTCGATCATCCCGGCAAATCAGGAATCTTCAATCTCGGCACCGGCAAGGCGCAGAGTTTCAACGATGTGGCCGTGGCGACCATCAACGCCCTGCGCGCCGCCAAGGGCGAAAATACGCTGACGCTGGAGCAGATGCACCAGCAACAACTCATCCGTTACATTCCTTTCCCGGATGCCTTGCGCGGCAAATACCAAAGCTATACCCAGGCCGATATCGGAGCCCTGCGCGAGATCGGTTATGTCGAACCGCTGCTCAATGTGGAGCAGGGCACGACGCGGTACGTAAATTACATGCTGGAGAAGTCGAAGTAGGAGGATTGCATTATCACAAGCTGGAGAAGTTAACGCAGGAGGATTGCAGTATCACAAGCTGGAGCAGTCACCCGGGAGGATATTACTATCCGCGACTTTGTCGCTTAACTTTGTGAAAGGGAAATCGTGATGAAGAAATTCTTGCTGTCCTTGTTCGTATCGTTGGCATTCTCCGGTATTGCCTACGCAGCCGTCGACCTCAACACCGCAACCAAGGAGGAGTTGGAATCGGTCAAGGGTATCGGCCCCGCCAAAGCCGATGCCATTATCGACTATCGCAAGCAACATGGCCCGTTCAAGAAGGTCGACGACCTGAACGAGATCAAGGGCTTCGGCGACAAGTCGGTGGACAAGCTGAAGGGCGAAGTGACGGTGGGCAGCGCTGCCAAACCTGCTGAAAAGACGGCCAAGAAGTAGTTTGTCAGTCCTGCATCAACAAGCCCGTCCGGTGCATAGCCGGACGGGCTTTTTCATAGCATCTGAGCATTCCGGAATCGGGTCAGTAAAGCCGTGGGGTGAAAACTCAGTCTTTATTCTTCTTGTCCCGTCAGACCATGAAGCCCAGATCCTGAACCGGGAAATTGGCCAGGTTTGGAAATACGGCCGTCATTTCGGCCGGGCTTAATCCGAACCATCTGGCCAGCGTACCGGCATATTGATCGACGGAGATGCCCGGAATCAGGCTGCCGGAGCCGATATCGCGCGGGTTGTCGATGCCCGTGCCGGTATTGGAGACGGCGGTCTGCGGGAATTCGCCATAGATTTCCCTGCCCCTGACTGCGCCGCCCACCACGAAATGATGCCCGCCCCAGCCGTGGTCGGTGCCGCTGCCGTTGCTGGCAAAGGTGCGCCCGAAGTCGGAGGCGGTAAACACGGTCACGTTGTTCCTCATGTCGCCAACCGGGAGGGTTGCCAGCACGCCATCGAAATAAGCCAGCGCATGCGCCAGCCGCGCCATCAAGTCGCCGTGCCCGGCCAATTGCCCGTTGTGCGTATCGAATCCGCCCAAGCCGATGTAAAACACCTGGCGATGTGCACCCAGTGCCGTCTGCCCTGCGATGATGCGTGCCACGGTCTGCAACTGGGTGGCGAGAGGGTTGTTGGCCTGGTAGTTGTAGTACGCCGTGTATTGGGTGGGGGCGGGCACGGTGGTGGCGGTTGACTGCATGACGGTGTTGAGGTCGGCTTGCGCCGCGATTGCGCGCTGCACGACGGCAGCGTGGTCCATCTCGAAAATATTGCCGCTGGTGGGCGTGGTGATGATCGTCCGGAGCGGGCTGTTGTTGATGCCGAACAGGTTCGTCATTCCGCCGATTGCCACTGCGCTGCCGTTGGAGTTGATCTGGTATTGGTTGAGGGTTTCGCCCGCCAGGAAGACGGTATTCCCGGTCACGGAGATGCTGCTGAAGTTTTGCATGGTGTTGCTCGACTTGAGCATATCGCCCATGCGGCCTCCCCATCCGTAAATCGGTTTGGACGGATCGGCCGAGTGCCATTGGCTGGTCTGGTCGCTGTGCGAGAACAGGCTGAATGGCTTCTGAATGGCGCTGTCGCGATAAGCCACTTTATCGGCAATCGGCTCGATCAAGGTGCCGACATTGGCGACGATGGCGGCGCGGCCGGCGTCGAACAGCGTCTGCAGCGGCGCCATGCCGGGGTGCAAGGCGAAAGAGCGCGTGCCGACGGCATCCACCTTGGGCGTGTTCGGGACGATGGGCAACAGGTTGGCTTGCGGCAGTGCGATGGAATTGCCGCGCGCCGCCTGGTAGGTCGTCCACGACGGCGTATCGGTCGCGATCACCATATTGGCGCTGTCGTTACCTCCTGCCAGGTAAATGCACACCAGTGCCTTGTAGTCCGAGGTCAGCGTCGAGGCGGCGGCCACGTTCATGGCGAACAGGTTCAGCGCGAAAGGCGCGCCGATCGAGCCGGCGACGGAGAGCACAGAAGCGTTGCGCAAAAATTCGCGGCGCGATGTATCGATGGGTTTGGTCATGGGGGCCTCTGTCTATTTCTGCACGAGATATTCCGGGGATGCCATGGTCAGGAAGACGGCAAGATAAACCCGGTTGAGATCGGAATTGGTCGGGTTCGAGTTGATCGCAGCGAGTATCTGGCTGCGCAAAGTGGCCGACATCTGGTTCTGCATGAGCAGCAGGTTGACGCGATCCACCAGCAGTTCCGGCGTGCGGGCCAGCGCGAGCTCGGCGGCGTAATCGGCCTTGATGTCGTTCGAGATGCCGGTGCCGTTCTGGATGGTATCGCGCATGAAGTTCAGGTAGCCGACTACCGACATTTCTTCGGTAATCTGCATCTCGGGCGAGAACCTGTTCGCTGCCGCGATGTTCGTATTCGGCGGCCTGTACTCGGGACGGTAAAAGTTGAATACGGAAGGTGCGCGCATCGGCGTTTGCGCCAGTCCCCACAGCGGATCGTCGTGCGAGCCCATCTGGAAGCGGCCCGAACTGGAGTAGGCATGAAATGCGCGCATCCAGTTGGCCAGGCGCAGCACCGGCTCGCGCAATTTTCCGGCGTTGTTGTCTGCGAGCGGCGGCGTAATTGCTTCGGCGTCCAGCAACACCGCCTTGATCACGGCCTTCATGTCGCCGCGCACGCCCTGGCCGTTGTTGGCGAATGCCGCCGCAACGCGACCCACGTAGGCCGGGCTGGGGTTGCTGGTGACCAGGCGTTGAATGAGCTCGCGGCCGATGAAGGGGCCGACATTGGGATGATTGAACAGCGTGTCCAGCGCGATCTTGAGGCTGGCTTCGCCCGAGGTGTTTGCCGGAATGGTCGCGCCCAGGAATGTTTTTTCCAACGTCTCATGGTAGGCCGGATAATTCTGCATCGGCAGCCAGTCGCGATTCTCGTCGGCAACTCCCCAACCATAAAATCGGCCTGAGCTCTTGTCCGGCCCGGCCCAGCTCCAGCCGGTGAACACCTTGGCCAGTCCCTTGATGTCGTCGCTGGTGTACGTCTCGGTCGCGGGAGCGGTGGTGTCGCTGCCGTCCGGGTTGAGCTGCCTGAGGCCGATGGTGAAAAGCTGCATGATTTCGCGCGCATAATTCTCGTTCGGCACCCGCGTCCCCGCCGTCTTCTGGTTGCCCAGCGCGTTCAAGTAATTCCCCATCATGGGGTGCAACGTCACCGCTTCCAGCAGTTCGCGGAAATTGCGGAAGGCGTAGGCGCCCAGCGTATCGTAATAGTTTGCAACGCCGCGGGCGTTGTAGGCCAGCGTGCTGTTCTGGTACGAGATGACGAATATCTGCGACAGGGCAAAAGCAACGCGTTGGCGCAACTGATCGTCGCCGTTGATCGCCTGCTGCCAGAACGATTCGAAGAATTGGTCTTCGTTGAGCTCGTCCCCTGCTGGCAGCGTGTTTTGCGCCGCATTCATGTAGACGAAATGCAGCTTTTGCGGCTTGTTGAACTGCTCGCTGAACCAGGCATCGGTGCCGATCACGCTCAGACGGTTTATATCCTCCGCTGTCGGACCAAACGTCGCTTGCGTGAGGAGGCGCGAGGCTTCCACTGGCGTGGGATGCACGGAAGTTGACGACGTGGTGGTGGTCGTTTCGCTGCCGCCGCAGGCAGTGAGCAGGGCGGTGAAGAGCGCGATTTGCCCGATGAGCAGTCCGGTTCGGCTATTGAAGGCTCGCATGATATTGGCTCGACTCATATAAGATTAATCAGAACTTGTAGATTGCAGCCAGATAGACCGAATGGTCGCTGCCGACGGCGTTCATGCCCATGCGCCCGCTCACGTCCCGGGTGAAGTCGTATTGCACACCCGCGCCCACGGTTACGCGCTTCCTGACGGTGGTGCTGATCGTGGTCGTGGCCGGAAACAGCCCGGGAATACCCGGATCGTTGATGGTCGTCTTTTCCCTGGTGCGTTCGTATCCGCCTTTTGCGAATATGAAGAATGAATCCAGGTCGCCAAACTTCACCGGGAACATGCCGACAACGGCCGCGCCGGTACTGGAAGCATTGATTTTGCCGTTTGGCTGATAGACGGTATCGACATAGTCGTAGCGGAATTCCAGGGAATAGGCCTTGGTGAATTGCAGGCCCAGCAGGGCTCCAACTACCGAGTCGCCCAGTTGCGCGCCCAAGTACAGCCAGTGCGACGAGTCGTTTGCAGCATTCGCGGATGGAGTCGTTGCTGCAGACGCTGTTCCGGAAGGAGCAGCAATGGCCAACGACAACAATATGACGAACAGAATCTTTTCCATGTTTTTCCTTAATAGCCCATTAATGATGTGTTGCCCTGCACTCCGATCAGAATCTGAAAATGAAGCCCAGGTTGAGGTGTCGTTTCTTGCCGATGAAATCCAGTCCGGCACGGCCCGTCAGGTATTTTGCAAAGCCGAACTCGGCGCCGGCGCCAAAGATCAATTGATTCTTCTGGCTGCTGAGGGTGCCTGAGTAGGGCTGCGTGAGGGTGACCGAGGTCGGGATGGAATAGGTATCGGTGCTGCTGGTGTGTTGATAACCGGCCTTGACGAACAAGTCGTATGGCGCGACATCGCCCAGCTTCATCGGGAACATCGCCAGGCCGACCACGCCCACGCCGGTTGACGCCGTGTCGACAGTCAAACCGGCATTGGTAGAACTGGCATTCGATTTGGTGTAATGCGTTTCCACCGCGTAGGTTTGATTGATGCGGAAACCAAACAATACGCCTGCGGAGTCGTCACCGATCTGGATGCCGGCATAAAGCGGTGTTGCAAGGGCGGGAGAGGCAATGAAATAGAACAGAAGGACGGCCAGAATTCGTTTCATAAATTTTCCGAGTAGATTGATCGAGTTACACCCACACATTCGCGTTTCGTCGTTTCTGCATACCAACAATTGTTCTGCCGCTTGCGACGTGAGCGGTTGCGACAATACCCTTGTCATGGGGGTGGTTGTCAATGGTTCCGCCGGTTCGGAAAAGTTCCCCGGGTTATGCGGAATCAATGCCCGGATACCGTGTTGGAAAGAGGAAAGCGTGACGGAACATTATCTTAGTCGCCAAACAGTCATGAAGAAGGTACGCGCAACCAAGCCGCGGCGGGCGGAGCGGAGTGAAAGGTCGCGCGTTTTCCGACGTACGGCTTAAAGTCGCATAAATACTTCGGCTATTCGAAAGCCGTTCAGGCCTGCCAAACCCCAAACCCGGCCTCGCGCAGATCGATTCCCACTTCCACTTCCCTGGCGCAGGCGTCGTCATAGGACATCGGGTTGAACCCCTCATAGAGGTCGGGCAGCAACCTTAATCCGTATTCCTTCACATAACGGTTGGACTGGATGCCGGCCTTGTGCTTGTCGAAGCGTACGTCGGGATCCAGCCCGGTCATGCCGACGTAGACGCAAGGCCTGCCGGGGAGGTAATCCGGGTTGCAGCGTTTGAAACGGCCTTCGCAGAGAACGTCTTTCGATAGTTCGATCACGTAGACGTGGTAGTGCTTGCGGCGCGCCATGGTTGAGCGGGTTTAAAGAGGCAGGGGCGGTGTGCGCATCGATCGGGCGAGGCGTACCGATCAATCCCGGTCCCAGAATTTGAAATCGGCCTTTTCCAGCGCGCGGAGGCAGCCGTCGACGACGTCGGGATCGTAAATTGTTCCGCGGCCCCGGCGGATTTCCGCCATCGCTGCCTCGATTCCCAATGCCGGGCGGTAGGGACGGAAGGAGTTCATGGCTTCGACCACGTCGGCCACGGCGATGATGCGTGCTTCCATGCAGATTTCGTCGCCCTTGAGCCCCTTGGGGTAACCCGAGCCATCCATGCGCTCGTGGTGTTCGAACACCATGCGTGCCACCGGCCAGGGGAAGCTGGCGCCATCGACGATCTCGTAACCGGCATCGGGATGGGTTCTGATGAAATTCATCTCGTTGCCGGTCAGTTTCCTCGGGCAACTCAGTATCTCGGACGGTACCCGGATCTTGCCCACGTCGTGAACCAGACTGCCGAGCCGGATGCCGGTGACGGTGTCGGCAGGCATGCCCATTTCTTCGGCGATGGCCGTTGCCAGCAGGGCAACCCGTTTCTGGTGGCCGTCGGTGTAAGGGTCGCGCAGTTCGATGGCACGCGACAGCACCCCTATGGTTTGTTCCAGCGCGTCGACAACGAGCTTCTCGGCCTTTTCCATTTCCAGCTGGTGGAGGCGGTGCCGCGCGCTTTTGTAAATCGCCTGGAGCAGCGTGTCGGTGTTGACCGGCTTGGTCACATACTGGTCCACGCCGATCTCGATGGCGCGGATGAAATAATCCCGTTCGCTGTAGGCGGTGATCACGATGATGGGGACTTCATGCGACGACGACTTGATGACGGCAGCCATTTCCAGTCCGTCCATCACCGGCATCTTGATGTCGGTCACCACGACATCGGGATGGTGTTCGAGGAAAGCTTGGGCGCCTTCCTGCCCGTTGGTGGCGGTATGCAGCGTGCCGACCCGGCGGTGCAGGAAACGGGACAGCAACTCGCGGATTTCCTCGTCGTCCTCGACATAGAGTACGGACAGGGTCTTCAGGAAATCGGGGTCGATTTGCGTTTTTTCACTGGGGTTATTCATTGCAAACGTCCCGGTCAGGAGGGTATTTCCATGGGTATGCTCAAAACGAAGCGGGCGCCGTTTTCAATATTGGCCGCGGCGATCATGCCGTCCATATTACGCTCAATTATCATTTTAGCCATGTACAGGCCGATGCCGCTGCCCTGGTCTTTGGTGGTGAAATAGGGGTCGAACAGGCGCGGCAGGATGTCCTCGGGGATGCCGCCGCCATTGTCTTCCACGCTCAGCACGGCATGGCCGGCTTCGTTCTTCAGCGCGACGCGGATGCTCCCGCCGGACTTCCTGTGCTCCTGGATCGCTTCCTTGGCGTTGACCAGCAGGTTGAGCACGGCCTGCCCGTATTGGCTGGGGAAACCGGTCGCGGTAAGGCCCGGCGGGGCATCCAGCGCGATTTCGATACGGTTGCTCTTGAGTGCGGCTTCGACAATGAAGACGGCATCGCGCACGGCCGCTGCGACGTCGAAACTGGTTTTTTCCCGGTCGGGGCGGAAAAAATCGCGGAAGTCGTCGATGGTGGTGGACATCTTTTCGAGCAGGCGCCGCGCGCTGGCCGCATCGTGCACCAGCGTCTCCTCGGTCAGGGTCTTGAAGCGGAAATCGTCCACGATGTTGCTGATGAGCAGGCTCAGCGAGTTGAGCGGCTGCCGCCACTGGTGGGCGATGTTGTGCACCATCTCGCCCATGGCGGCGAGGCGCGATTGCTGGATGAGCAGATGATCCTTGTCGCGGTTCGCCGCGACTTCTGACCTGACGCGCTGCTCCAGTGTTTCGTTCAACTGCCGGAGCGCTTCTTCGGCTTCCTTGCGCTCGGCGATCTCGAGCAGCAGGCTCGCATGGTTGCCTTGCAGGTCGTCGCGCATGGAAGAGAAGCTCTTGACCAGCTCGCCGATCTCATCCTGCCCGGCCTTGGGCAAGGGGGTGTCGAACTCCATCCGCGCCAGGCGCGAAGCGGCGTTGGACAGTTGGCGTACCGGCCTGCCGACCATGATTTCCGCAGTGGTCACGATGGTGAGCATGAGTGCGGCCAGCATGCCGAGCAGGAGGAACGTCAGTTCCCCGATCTCTTTGCGCGTGTTCGCCAGCGAAGGCGCCAGATCGACCTGGATGATGAGCGTGCCCAGACGTTCGCCCAGGTAGCGGATGGGCCTTTCCACCTTGCGCGCGTCGGGAAGCGTTGCCGGTGCTTGCGGGGCCGCGGTCGCCAGCGGATATAACTGCTTGTTCTCGGCGTTGACCAGCCGGATGTCGAGCCAGTTGGCATTGTCGTGCTTCAGCGAATTGAGGTTGCCGTAGAGGATGTCGAGCTGGTTGCCCAGCATGAGCGGGATGAGGGTGTCCGCCACACTGTTCAGATGCTGGTCCACGCCCTTGAGGTGCGCGACTTCGTCCGCGGCCAGCGTGCGCGGGATCCAGAAGGCATACAGGTATCCGGCGATCAGGATGCCGATAAGTGCAAGCGGCAGCAGCAGTTTCGCGCGCAGGGACATGGACTCAGTATTTGTCGATCCAGAAAGACTCCAGCCCCCAGGCGCGCATCGGCGCGTAGTCGTCCGGCGAGGTCGGCACCACCTGCTTCATCGGTACGCGGGCGAACATCTCCTTGCCTTCCGGGGTCGCGCTCAACTCAAGCAGCGCCTGCCGCACTTTCTCGCGGTCCGCTTTCGGTACGCGCGGATTGGCGGCGACCGGCAGCGAGGGGAATTCGCGCGTGGTATAGAGGATGCGCAGCGCATCCCTGATTGCCGCATCCTGCTCCTGCAATGTCGTTTCGACGCCGCCGCCCGCATCGGCCAGGCCGTTGACTACATGCAGATAGACCGAACTGTGCGTCTTCACGTACATCGGGTTAATGGTCACATGGTGCAGCCGAGCCAGGTCGGCGCGCACCAGCAGGCTGGCGCCGATGGCGTTGGGGGAGGGGAAGGCGACCGTCTTGTGTTCGAGATCGGACAGTTTTTTGTAGGCACTGTCCTTGCGCACCAGCACTATCCCGCGCATGGGCGAACCGTCGCGCACCAGCGGGATATAGCCGGGGTCGGGAACCGATTTGATGATGTTGTAGGGGTTGCAATAGACGAAATCGAAAGTGGATTTCGCCAGTTGCTTCTCGAATTCGGGTATGGACATCATGGAGGTCAGTTTGAGGGACAGGCCGGTTCGCTTCTCGACTTCCGCCACGATGGGCATCCAGATGGCGATGAGTTTGCGCTGCTCGAATTGCGGCGTAACCGCGAAGGTATATGTCGGGGTCGCCGCCATGGCGCAGGCGTTGAACAGGAGGCCGAGAAGCAAGACCGGCAATAACGCCAGACCCCGCGATGCGCTGTGCCTGCTGCGGTTATGGCGGATTTGCGATATGGATAAGATGTTCATGTTGCCTCCCGATCCGGTTGTTTTCATTGGGCCAGATATATGGAATGCCGCCGGGACATTCTAACCCCTTCCAACTTGTCATGTGAGATGCCGTCGCCTGGCGATGCCATACTCCTCGCTATTGCAGCGCAACGAACCAAAGAAGCCAAGCACTTGGGGGGCGCGTTGCTTTATAGTAGCGGCTTGCGCCAGCGCCCCTCTTGGCGCATCGATTCCACGACTGATTTGCCATGACTATCGCCCATCTCTCTCCTACCTATAACGATCCGTTCCATCTTGCCGACGCCGTGAAAGCCCAGGGTTTCGGCGTGTTGAGCCCGTCCGGGCTGGCAACTTTTCTCGATTTCCCCTTGTCTGCGCTGGACGCGCTGAAGGCGGACTGGGACGATCTGCCGTCGGATAATTTCCTCAAGGACAGCGGGCAATACCGCCGCCGCAGGCACTCCAGTTTCATCGTGGACGGCAAGGACATCCGGCAGGTTGCGCATCGCGCGCATTACCAGCCGCTGGAATACAACGCGCTGCACGGCGGCATGTTGCGCCTGTTCGAGCCGATGAAACCCGGAATGGTGGCGCAACCCGTGGTCGCGAAATTGCTGCAGTCCGTCGCGCAAGTCTGCTCCACGGTCAAGGACGCGCAACCCTGGTATGTGGAGGCACACCAGTTCCGCATCGACACCAGCGGCGGTATCGGGCGCCCGACGCCGGAAGGCGCGCATCGCGACGGCACCGACTTTGTCGCCATCCTGTTTGCCGGACGCGAGAATATCCGCGGCGGCGAAAGCCGCATCTTCGAATTCAACGGGCGCCACGGCCAGCGTTTTACCCTGACCGAGAAATGGACGCTGTTGCTGCTGGACGACCAGAAGGTCATCCACGAATCCACGCCCATCCAGCCCACGGCGGAAGGCGGTCATCGCGATACGCTGGTGCTGACGTTCCGCGCGGGCGGTTTTCTGGAAAAACGATAGCGGAGATGGCGTTCGCTGGCCGACTCCGGTACCCGACTATCGCATCGGGCCGGAGGCATAACCCGCCCCCGTGGAAGCTTTACCTGTTCCGCCGTCAGCGATTGCGGTTCTATCGATATAACTATTGATCAGTTCATAAACAACCGGCGCCCGGTTAGACTTGCGCCATCGTCAATTCTTTTCAGGCAGGAAATCATGGCTAACCAGTTTGCAGATAATTCGCTCTCCGTCGGCAACACGCCGCTTGTGAAACTGAACCGCATCGGCGACGGTGCGAAAGCCACCATCCTGGCCAAGATCGAGGGCCGCAATCCGGCGTATTCGGTGAAGGATCGCATCGGCGTGGCCATGATCGACGATGCCGAGAAAAAAGGGTTGCTCGGCCCGGGCAAGGAGATCGTCGAACCCACCAGCGGCAATACCGGCATCGCGCTGGCGTTCGTGGCGGCGGCGCGCGGCATTCCGCTCACGCTGACCATGCCCGAAACCATGAGCATCGAGCGGCGCAAACTGCTGGTCGCCTACGGCGCCAGACTGGTGCTGACCGAAGGCGCGAAAGGCATGAGCGGGGCCGTGGCGAAAGCGCAGGAAATCGCCGACTCCGATGCCAAGTACGTGCTGCTGCAACAGTTCGAGAACCCGGCCAACCCGGCCATCCACGAAGCGACGACCGGGCCCGAGATATGGAACGACACCGACGGCAAGATCGACATCTTCGTCTCGGGCGTCGGCACCGGCGGCACCCTCACCGGCGTGTCGCGCTATATCAAGAAGACCCGGGGCAAGGCGATCAAATCGGTGGCGGTGGAACCTTCCGCCAGTCCCATCCTGACGCAGAAACGCGCGGGCTTCGAACTCAAACCCGCCCCGCACAAGATACAGGGCATCGGTGCCGGCTTCGTGCCCGGCGCGCTCGATCTGTCGCTGGTGGACGACATCGAGCAGGTGAGCAACGAGGATGCGGTGCTTTATGCGCGCCGTCTGGCGCGCGAGGAGGGCATCATCTCCGGCATTTCCAGCGGCGCGGCGGTGGCGGTGGCGGTGCGTTTGGCGCAGAAGCCGGAGCACGCGGGCAAGATCATCGTGGTGATCCTGCCGGATTCCGGGGAACGCTATCTCAGTTCCATCCTGTTCGAGGGGTTGTTCGATCCCTCCGGCATCGCGATCTGAATCGGCACGGTAGCGCGGGCGCGTTGTATGTGCCCAGGCAGATTTAGAAGTGCAAAAGTAAACGCCAGCCTTTATCATGCTGGCGTGACTTTTTGCAGGACTGGGCATGTACAAGACTCTGGACGACTATGTCGGCAACACGCCGCTGGTCAGATTGAAACGCATTCCGGGCAACAACTCCAATGTCGTTCTGGCGAAGCTGGAAGGGAACAACCCGGCCGGTTCGGTGAAGGACAGGCCGGCGCTTTCCATGATCCGGCGTGCCGAGGAGCGCGGCACGATCAAACCCGGCGACACCCTGATCGAAGCCACCAGCGGCAACACCGGCATCGCGCTGGCGATGGCGGCGGCCATGCGCGGCTACAAAATGATCCTGGTGATGCCGGAGAACCAGAGCATGGAACGCCGCCAGACCATGGCTGCGTTCGGTGCCGAGCTGGTGCTCACGCCGAAGGAAGGCAGCATGGAACTGGCGCGCGACACGGCGGAAAAAATGCGCGATGCGGGCAAGGGCTACATCCTCGACCAGTTCGCCAATCCCGACAATCCGCTGTCGCACTACGAGGGAACTGCGCCCGAGATCTGGCGCGACACGCAGGGCAGGATCACCCATTTCGTGAGCAGCATGGGCACCACCGGCACCATCATGGGCTGTTCGCGTTTCTTCAAGGAAAAAAACCCGGCGATCCAGATCGTCGGTGCGCAACCGGAGGAAGGCGCGCAGATCCCCGGCATCCGCAAGTGGACGGAAGCGTACCTGCCCAGGATATACAACCCGAAGGGCGTGGACAGGCTGGAGAACGTCGGCCAGAAAGAAGCGGAAGAAATGACGCGGCGTCTGGCGCGCGAAGAGGGCATTTTCTGCGGCATCTCCTCCGGCGGCGCCCTGTGCGTGGCACTGCGCATCTCGCAGCAGGTGCAGAACGCCACCATCGTCTTCATCGTGTGCGACCGCGGCGACCGCTACCTGTCCACCGGGGTGTTCCCCGCCTGAGGCGCATGGCGTTTCAAACTGTCCGGCATTGCAGGTTGGCAGCGCGCATGTTGGTGTGCGCCGTGCTGGTTCTGCCGCGGATATCGATGGGGAACGATGCAGACCCGCCGCCACCTGCCGGGAGTCAAGCGGAGCAGCCGCAATCGTTGCCGCAGCAATCCCAGCAGCAGGAATCGCCGCCAAAGAAATCGAAGCGCACGAAACCCGTCAAGGCTTCTCCGCCCGTATTGCCTCCGCCAGCGGAAGAACCGCTGGAATCTGTTTTGGGGGTGGCCGATGCGCCGCGCGACTACCTGTCGGACAAACTGGTCGGCTTCGTCGCCAGTATCGATCGTTTTTTTGCCGATGACCGCCATTACCAGGAAACCAACGGCAGCGTGTTCCAGGTGGATATCACGCGGGTGACGGGATACGGCGGCGAGCGCAGATTCGTGGTGGCGGGCAGGGCCAACGTGAGTTTGCCCATTGCCGAGGAAAGACTGCACCTGTTGCTGGAAACGGATCCGGACAGGAACGCAACGGTTGACCCGAAGCAGGCGCAAACCCAGCCGCTGACCCAGCCCAGGCCAACGGGTACTCCCAAGAGTTATGCGGCAGCCCTGCGCTACGCCAAGGCCGAAGCGGAGCGTTGGCATTTCAGTGCGGACGCCGGGCTGAAATTCCAGGGCCTCAACACGAGCCCCTTCGTGCGCACCCGGGCCAGCCTGGCGCGGCCGGCCGGGGACTGGCGGATGAAACTGGCGGAGACGCTGTTCTGGTTCAATTCCACCGGTGCGGGCGAATCCACCCAGTTGGATTTCGAACGCCCCATCAGCGAACCGTTATTGCTGCGCGCCACCAGCAGTGCGACCTGGCTGCACGACCAGCAGAACTTCGACATGCGCCAGGATTTGACGCTCTTTCACAAGCTGGACGATCGCGCCGCCCTGCTGTATCAGGCGAGCGTGATCGGCGTCAGCCGACCTCAGGCGCAGGTGATGGATTGCGTCCTGCTCATGGCGTACCGCTACCGCCTGCACCGGCAATGGATGTATTTCGACCTCAGCCCGCAACTGCATTTTCCGCGCGACCGGGATTTTCGATCCAGCCCGGCGCTCAGCATGCGCCTGGAAATACTGTTTGACGAAACGAAGTGATTGCAGGGAACGGCGCTTCGCACAGCGCCGCATTCTTCCCGGGGCTGCCGCTCAGAAGCGGCGATTGATGCCTATCGTTACCGGTCTGCTCGCGGTGAGTTGCTCGCCGTTTACGTATTGGTACAGCGGCAATTGCACCAGTGCATACAGGTTGGTTCCGGCAACGAGGGCGACGCTCACGCCCGGGGTCAGGTAGAGGAATCTGCCGCCGGTCGAGGTGCCCGGCACGCCGGTGGCATCGGCGGGCGCGGCGCTCCCGCCATCCTGAGCATTGACTTGGTAGTTGAGCTGCAGCAACGCGCTGGCGCTGCTTCCCACTGCATAGCGCAGCCCGGCATCGAGGTTGACCTGATTGCCGGGTTTGAAATCGGCGAGGTGGTTGATCGGGGTTTGCAACAGGGCCTGCGCAAAATAGCTCAGTGCATCCCCATGCGCGCCTTGTTGCCAGAAAGCGCCGAGAATGAGGTCGGTGCTGCCGTTGCCGGGCTGCAGGGACACTTCGCCCGGAATCGCGCCCTGGTCGTTGGCAACGTTCTTGCGGCCGGTTGCCAATTTCAGCCCCGCTTTGATGCCTGCCCCGCCCGTGTCGCCGGAAACGATGCGGTAGCGCCCCGTCATCCTCACATCGCCAAATGCCTTGGCGTCGAAGGTTTCCACCGTGGGTTGCGCGGGGTCGGCGATGGTGTGCTTGTGGGTGCGCATTACGTACGGCAGTTGCACCGAGAAACCCGTCCTGTCATCCACCGTGTAATCCAGCGTGGCGGTGAGCAGGCGGTTTTCGGTGTACAGGTTTTCCACCTCCTCGCCGGCAATGGCCGGATCGGTCGGGTCTTCGGCAGCAACCTTGTTGCTGCCGGAGCGCAGTTGATCCAGTCTGGCGCTGCTGTAGCGCAAGTCGATGCTCAAGCCGGGCTTGCCGGCACTGTGCTCGTCCCAATTGGTGTTGATCGGGCAGACGGTGCTGCCGCAACCGGCGCAAGCAGCGAAAGACGAAAGCAAGCCGAAGCAGATCGCGGCAAGGCGCAAAAGAGAATGGTTCATTTTTATTATCCTCCCTGAAGTGACGCGAGGATTGTATGGCGCGGCGGGGCGGCAGGGGTGCGGCAAATTGCCGCAGGTGCGCTTAATCTCCCTGAGCCAGCCGGGGTTTTGCCAGCGCCGGGTTCTGCGCGAAATAGCGTTTGATGCCGCCCATCATGGCGCGGGCCATCTTGTCCTGGTAGGCATCGTCCGTCAGCCGCAGTTCTTCGCTCGGGTTGCTGATGAAGGCGGTCTCCACCAGGATCGACGGGATCGCCGGCGATTTCAGCACGGCGAATCCGGCCTGCTCCACGCGGCCGCGGTGCAGGGTGTTGATCTGGCCGACTTCCTTGAGCACATGCCGCGCCAGTTTCAGGCTGTCGTTGATCGCGGCGGTCTGCGACAGGTCGACCAGGGTGCGCGCGAGGTAGGGGTCCTTCACCGCGATATTCACGCCGCCGATCAGGTCGGCTTCGTTTTCTTTCTTGGCGAGCGCACTTGCGATGGCACTGGTCGCGCCATGCTGCGACAAGGCGAACACCGACGAGCCGCGCGCATGGGAACGAATGAAGGCGTCGGCATGGATGGAGACGAACAGGTCGGCATGCGCCTTCTCCGCCTTTTCCACGCGCCCGCCCAGCGGGATGAAGTAATCGCCGTCGCGGATGAGGATGGCGCGCATGCCCGGCGTGTCGTCGATCTGCGCTTTCAGCCTGCGCGCGATGGCGAGGGTCACATCCTTTTCGCGTGTGCCGCGGCGACCGCGTGCGCCCGGGTCTTCGCCGCCGTGTCCGGCATCCACGGCGACGAGCAGGATGCGGTTGCCGATTTCGGTACGCGTCGGCGGCACGGGCGGGGCGGACTCGACGGTGCCGGGCGGGATTTCGGCGGCAGGCAGTTCGGCGAGGGTGTCGCTGTCGGCGGGCTCGCTCGCGGCGATATTGTTCTCGCCCTGCTGCACGAGCGCCATCAACGGATCGACGGCAACCAGCGGGTACACGTCCAGCACCAGCCGGTGGCCGTATTCGCCGACCGGATTCAGGTTGAACAACTGCGGTTTCACCTGCGCCTTGAGGTCGAGCACCAGTCGAACCACGCCGGGCTTGAAGCGGCCGATGCGCACGCTCGCGATGTAAGGATCGTCGCTGCCGATCTTGCCCGCCAGCGCATTCAGGGCCGGATTGATTTCCACATCGTCGAGGTCGATCACCAGCCGTTCCGGGTTGGTGAGCTTGAACAGGTTGTAGTGTATAGGCTGCTTCGATTCCAGCGTAAGGCGCGTGTATTCCTGGGCCGGCCAGATGCGGGTCGAGGTGATGGCAACCTCCGCGAAGGCGGGCGGAAGGCAAAACAGGAATGCGACCAGGGTCAGGCGGGCAGCGCGTTCAAGCATTTCTGTCCCGCATCGGTGTAGGCATGAAGCATGAGCTCGCGCTCGTCCTGGAGCATTTCGAAGGTGAGGCTGATATCTGCAGGGGGCAACAGTCCCGCGGCCTGTTCCGGCCACTCCACCAGGCAGATATTGCGTCCATCGAACTCGTCACGGAACCCTGACCCCTCCCATTCTTCGGCATCGCGGAAGCGATACAGGTCGAAGTGGCGCAAGTGTAACCCGTCTGCTTCATAACGCTCAACCAATGTATAGGTGGGGCTTTTCACGCGTCCCGCGTAGCCCAGCGCCTGCAGCAGCGCGCGCACCAGCGTGGTTTTGCCTGCACCCAGATTGCCGCGCAGATAAATCACCAGCCCCGGCAGCAGGACGCGCGCGAAACGCGCCGCGAAGGCCGTCGTGGCGGCCTCATCGGGCAGGTTTATTCGGCTATGATTCGGTTCATGCAAAATGGAATACCTCAGTCGGATTACGCCGCGCTTGCCGCGCGCATCAAGGCATGGGGCGCTGCGCTCGGATTTCAGGCGGTGGGCATCGGCGATACCCACCTTGAAGCCGCCGAAACGCATCTGCTGCAATGGCTGGCGGAAGGCCATCACGGCGCGATGGATTATATGGCAAAACATGGCGCCAAACGCGCGCGTCCGGACGAACTGGTGCCCGGCACGCTGCGCGTGATTTCGGTGCGCATGAACTACGATCCCGAACAGGCTCTGGACTCGCGGGCAGTGCTGGCGGATGGCAGCCGCGCCTTTGTCTCGCGCTATGCGCTGGGGCGCGATTACCACAAGGTGCTGCGCAACCGCCTGGAAAAACTCGCGCAGCAGATCCGCAGCGAGGCAGCCTGCCAATGCCGCGTGTTCACCGACAGCGCGCCCGTGCTGGAAGTGGAACTGGCGCAAAAAGCGCATCTCGGCTGGCGCGGCAAGCACACCCTGCTGCTGTCGCGCGAACAGGGCTCGTGGTTTTTTCTCGGCGAAATCTACATCGACCTGCCGCTGCCGGTGGAGCCGCCGCCGGAAAACCACTGCGGCACCTGCCAGGCCTGCATCGATGTGTGTCCCACCCGTGCCATCGTTGCTCCCTACCAACTGGATGCGCGGCGCTGCATCTCCTACCTCACCATCGAACTCAGGGAAAGCATCCCGGTCGAGCTGCGCCCGTTCATCGGCAACCGCATCTACGGCTGCGACGATTGCCAGTTGGTCTGCCCGTGGAACCGCTTTGCGCAAAAAACCGTCGAGCCGGATTTTGCCGTGCGCAACGGCCTCGACGATGCCGCCCTCACTGAGCTGTTTGCCTGGGACGAGACAACTTTCCGCACCCGGCTCGCGGGCAGCGCCATTTATCGTATCGGTTACGAGCAATGGCTGCGGAATATCGCAGTCGCACTGGGCAACGCGCCCGCTGCGCCGGATATTCTTCCGGCATTGCAGTCGCGCGCGCAACACCCGTCGCTGTTGGTGCGCGAGCACGTCGCATGGGCGTTGCAGCGGCATTCCGGGGGATAAATTCCTTGACAATTTGGCCCGCTCCAATAAAATGCGCGCCTCTTCCGGGGCGTTAGCTCAGCTGGTAGAGCAGCGGACTCTTAATCCGTTTGTCGAGTGTTCGATCCACTCACGCCCCACCAATAAAACAAGGCCCCGCGCTGTCGCGGGGCCTTCGTTTTTTCCAGCCCGGCGGGCGCTGTTATCGACGCGGTCAGTCTGCGATACTTGTCCCTGCGGGCGACGTTGCCCGAATCACCTTTTTCCAACAGGAGGACGCGATGTCAGAATCCGGCACACAGGGACTGCTTGACGGGATTGCCGCCGAATTTGCCGTGCTGCCAGGCGTGGCGGCGGTGGTGCTTGCCGGATCGAGGGGGGGCGAACTTAACGATGCGCGTTCGGATATCGATTTGTGTGTCTATGCGGCGCACGAGCCGCCCCTGGCCTGGCGTGTCGAACTGGGACGAAAGTATGGTGAGCGTCTGAGCATAGGCAACAATTTCTGGGAGCCCGGCGACGAGTGGGTCGCGCGCGAGGCGGGTAGCGTCGTGGACATCATGTATCGCACGCCCGCCTGGATAGAGGAGCAACTCGACCGCGTGCTGCTGCGGCATCAGGCCAGCGTCGGCTACAGCACCTGTTTCGTGCACAACGTTCTGCACTCCCGGACGTTGTTCGACCGCGACGGCTGGTTTGCCGCGCTGCGGGCCAGGGCGGCGCAACCCTATCCTGAGCCGTTGCGGCAGGCCATCGTAGCCAGGAATCATCCCATCCTGCGCCGCACGCTGTCGTCTTACACGCACCAGATCATGCTGGCGCTGGAGCGCGGCGATCGCGTGAGCGTCAATCACCGCATGGCGGCATTGCTGGCGAGCTGCTTCGATATCCTGTTTGCCGTGAACCGCCTGCCGCATCCGGGGGAAAAGCGGCTGGTGGCTTACGTGCTGGCAAAATGCCCGAAACGCCCGCCGGAATTTCAGAGGCAGGTGGAGGAGGTGTTGCAGGTTGTTTCCGGGAGCGGGCGGCCGGATGCGCTGGCGCGGATTAACGGGTTGCTGGATGGGATCGACGCCCTGCTGATTGCTGAGCGGTTGCTTGCGCCGGAGTAAGTTTCACCCGGCCAGCGGCCGCGGCCGCGATATGCCGAAACCCTGCGCGTAATCGATGCCGACTTCGCGCAACTTGGCGATGGTTTCCTCGCTCTCGACCAGTTCGGCAATGGTCTTGACGCCGATCATTTTTGCCACGCGGTTGACGGCCGTGATCTTGGCGAGCTCCACCGGGTTGCGCAGGATGTTGAAGATGATGCTGCCGTCGATTTTCAGGAACTCCACGCGGAAGCCGCGGATCAGGTCGAACGAAATGCGGTCGTGGCCGAAACCGCTGATCGCCACGAGGCAGCCGCATTGCCTTATCCGTTGCGCAAATTCGGCCACCACCGCAGGACGCGCGGTGAGCTCCGAATTCGCAATCTCGAAACATAACGCGGCCCCGGGCAGCCCGTATTCCATGAGCGTCAATTGCAGGAATTCCGGGAAGCTGTGGTCGCCTATCGTGGCGCCCGACAGATTGATGAAATACAGGGAGTCCTTGCGCTTTTCGTCGGCAACGTTCTGGTTGGAAGCCCATTCCGTCACGTGTTGCACAACCCAGCGATCCAGGTGCGGCATGAGGCCGTATTTTTCGGCCAGCGGGAAAAAAGCGCCGGGCGGCATCATGCCTTCCTCTTCTTCCAGCAGCCGGACCAGCACCTCGTAATGCCCGGCCTCGGTGGAATCCGGCGCCACCGGGGAGATGAGCTGGCAGTACAAACTGAAATCGCCCTTCTCGATGGCAGCCTTGATCAGGTTGACATCCTTCTGTCCGGAAACCTGTTCGGAAAAAGACTCGACATAAGTGTCCTGATTCGACACTTCGTTATGCACCAGCGCATGCAAGGCGGCCTCGTCGCTGGCGCGGGCGGCGGTCTTGGCATCGATGCCTGGCTGGTGCAGGTCGCCGCGGGAGGTAATGTCGTTCATCAGCATGAAGAAGCCGGCCACCTTGCCGTCTTCGCCCAACTGCGGAATGTGCTCGACGAGCAAGCGGTAGATTGCGCCATTCGTCATTTCCTGCGTGCGCTCGTAATGCACGTGCTGCCCATCCAGGGCTTGGCGCACCGAAGTCGCCGTTTCCTGGTAGACATGGGAGCCCAATATTTTCCGGATGTGCTGGCCGTCGATCTGGTCTGGCCGCAAATGCAGCCAATCCACAAGCGCGCGGTTGTGATAGCGGCACAGCCCCTCGGTATCGAAGAAGGCAACCATGACCGGCAGCACCTCGTCGATCAGGCGCAGCCGCGGCTTGCCGGCGGCAAGCGCATCTTCGGCCCATTTGCGCAGTTGTTTCTCGTGTTCGAGCTTGTCCTTGAAAACCGACAATTGCGCCGAGCGTCTTGCCGCAAGCCATTCCACGCGCGACACGCGGGTGGCTTCGGACAGGATTGCGGCAACCAGGATGCCGCCCAGGAACGTGACCCATTGCAGGCCCAGTTCGGTGAAATAGATCGTGAAGACGAGTGCGGTCGAAGTGGCAATGACGGCCAGGGCCGAGATGAACGGGCGAACGGCGCGAAAGATAATGCGGGCTTTCATGTGTCACTCCTTTCCGGCTTGCGCTCAGGCCTGCGCCGAAAGCCGCATGGTGCGATGAATTCGCCGAAAGCCTACCACCGGCCGTACCGGGATGCCACGTTATTCGCGCGCATCAGTAGCCTTCGTAGAGTGCGGCATACTCCTTCCGATGGTGTTCGAGCACCTTGGCGCGCTTGATCTTGAGTGTGGGCGTCAGCATGCCGTTGTCGGTTGTCCACGGATCGGCCAGCAGCGCGACCTTGCGGATGCGGGCATAGCCGGGGAAAGCGTGCAGTTGCTGCGTCACGCGCTGCAGCGCGTAGGCCCTGGTCTGCGACGAGTGCAGGCTTTCCGGCCATTCGGCGGGCAGGTTGCGCTCGCGCATGGCTTCCACCCAGCGCTCGCGGTTCACCACGGTGAGCAGGCCGAGGTAGGCCTTGCCTTCGCCCACCACCATCACCTGCTCGAACAGCGGGTCGGCGAGGATGGCGGCTTCCATGTCGTTGGGCGGGATTTTCTCACCGTTGGACAGCACGATGATTTCCTTGATGCGGCCGGTGATGGTAATGCGGCCGTCGCCGTCGATACTGGCCACATCGCCGGTATTGAGCCAGCCGTCGACGCCTATTATCGCCTGCGTCGCCGCCGCGTTGTTCCAGTAGCCCAGCATCACGCTGGGGCCGCGCACTTCCAGCGCGTTGTGTTCGCCCAGGCGTATTTCGAGGTTGGGTACTTTGGGGCCGACGCTGCTGGGCAGGTTGTTGTCGAGGCGGTTGACGCTGATTACCGGACTGGTCTCGGAGAGACCATAACCCTGCAGAATGTGCATGCCGAGACCGATGAAGGTGCGCGCATTGTCGGCGGAAAGCGCCGCGCCGCCGGTGATGGCGAGGCGCAACCGGCCGCCCAGGCGCGCGAGCAGCTTGTCCGCCACCAGCTTTTTGAGCAGCGGCCACAACAGCAATTTGGGATGCCAGGGCGCACGTCCTTGCAGGTGTTCGAAATGCCGGTTGCCGACATTGACGGCCAGTTCGAACAGGCGGCGCGTCGAGGCGGGCCCCTTGTCCAGTTTGTTGCGGATGCCGCACTGGATGCGCTCGAAGATGCGCGGCACCGCGATCAGCACCGTCGGGCGGATGAGCGCCAGGTCTTCCTGCAACTGCTGCACCGAGCGCGCATAGGCGACCCTGGCGCCGGCCATCACCGGCACGTAGTAGCCCGCCGTGCGCTCCAGGCAATGCGACATCGGCAGGAACGACAGGAAGATGTCGCCGGGATAGACGGTAAAACATTGCAGCGAACCTTCCGCATTGCTGAGCAGGTTGCGGTGGCTCAGCATCACGCCCTTGGATTTGCCGGTGGTGCCTGAGGTGTAGACGATGGTGGCGAGCGTGCCGGGATCGCGCACCCGATGGCGGAATCCCTCGTGGGTATCCGGCACCCATTCGTCCGCGCTGCGCAGGCGTTCGTCGTTGTCGCCTTCGGGCGGCGTGCGCAGGGTGACGATGCGGGTCAGCGTGTCGATGCCGGTGCAGGCTTCGTGCAGCGGGTGCCAATGCGTGGCGTTGTCGATCAGCAAGACCCTGGCGCCGGAGTCCTGCAGCACATGCGCGACATTTTCAGGCCGGTCCGTGACGTACAGCGGCACGGTGACCAGACCCAGGCCCAGGGCGGCCTGGTCGAACACCACCCATTGCGGGGAATTCTTCAGCATGATGGCGACGCGGTCGCCGGGTTGCAGTCCTTCGCGTTCCATTGCCGCCTGCCAGCGCGCGATCTCATGCTCCATCTCGCCCCAGCTCAGTTCCTGCCACTCGCAGCGGTGGTCGTCGAAGTAGCGGTAAGCCACCCGGTCCGGTGCGCGGCGCGCGCGTTCGTGGAACAAGCCGTCCAGCGTGACGGCGACGTCCTGCGCAATGAGATCGGTCTTCATGTTCATGTATTTCTCCCCGGTATCCAACGTGTATCTGCGTGCGGCTGCACCAGCCTGTCTGTCAGAACTCGAGCGAAGGCCGGAACACCAGCGTCGTGGTGTTGCCCCGCAAATCCCTCAGCGCGCCGGAGTACTCGTTCGGGCTGCTCCAGACGAAACCGATATCCAGCGTGGGCGCGTAACGATGCCCCGGCAGCGGCACCTTCTTGCCCGCGATCAGTTCCAGGCGCACCATCTCCGCGCCGTGCTGCAGGAAGTGCATGCGCAATTGGTAATTGGCGTTTTCCAGCCATTCCAGGAAGGAATAGCGCAGGTCGAGATTGCTGCGGTGCAGGCTGATATAAGTGACGTCGTTGACGCCCGGATTTTCGTTGAAGCGCGCCCCGGCGCGGAAGCTCCAGTACAGCTTCTCATCCGGATAGTCGATGTTGCCCTTGATCTTCCACTCGAACTCGTACCAATCGTCTGCGACGAACGTGTTGTTCTTGATATGCCGGTTGCCGGCGCTGAACAGGTAGCCGGTATAACCGTAGTTGTTGCCCTGGCGCTTTTCGCGCGGACGGTTCAGCTTGGCGACGTTGCCGAAGAAGGCGGATACCGCCCACGGCTCCTGGAATCCCGCAGTAGCAGACTCGAACAGGTTGATCCCGCTGTGGCCGAGCTCTCCCTGCCGGTAAAGGTAGGGAGAATGCGCCTTGATATATGAGCTCAACCAGGGCAACGGGTACACGCTGGCCTCCAGCACCATGTAGCGCGGGATGAGCGAGTCCTTGATGAGTTCGCGGTAGATCACCGCCTCGCTGTCGGAAGTGATCATGGGGATGGGGTTATTGTCGAGCGGTACGTTGTAGTCGATATTGGTGTAGTAGGGCGAAGCCTCGAACACCAGTTCGGAATGGCTTGCTCCCTCGGCCAGCTTCACCTCGGCATCGATCTTTTCGCTATTGGCCGTTTCGGCCTGCACCGGCGCGGTGCAGGAGCAGAACAGGGCGACGGCGACGCAAAGTCGAAGAAGATCGGAAGAAAAGCGCATGGGCCGATTCTATATGGAGTCGTCCGCTTGCAAAAGCAGGCGAGGGCAGGCGCAGCGGGTTTCTGTAGAATGCACCCCCTCACAGGAGAACCGACTTGAAAAAACTCACCGCCGCTGCCTTGACCGAACTGAGCCAGCAAGCCCGCCTATCGCCGCGCCTGCGCGCCAACTCCAACCTGCACCGGGACCTGGCCGATCCCATTCAGCGCCTCGCCATTGCCATGGAGCCGGACACGCTGATATTGCCGCATCGCCATCCGCACACCTGGGAAATCCTGACTGCTTTGCGCGGGTGCTTCACGGTGCTGGTGTTCGACAATGCCGGCAGGGTTATCGAGCGTGCGGTATTAGGCGAGGACAGCAGCGTGGTCGAAATACCCGCAGGCGGCTGGCATGCCGTGCTGTCGCACGATGTCGGGGCGGTGATTTTCGAAGTGAAACACGGTCCTTACGCACCGATAGCCGAAGCGGATGTCGCCGCTTGGAGCAAAGGGCGCAGCGCAGCCGATTTGAACGCGTGGTATGCCGTGGCGCAGGTGGGTGACGGGATCGATTGATGAATATGAGGGCGCTCCCAAACCCCGCCCTCTACGCGATCATCTTCTTGCTGCGTAACGTCTCGATGATCTCCTGGATCACACCCGGATCGTCGATGGTCGACGGCACCGTGTATTCCTGACCGTTGACGATGCGGTTCAGCGTTTTGCGCAGGGTCTTGCCGGAACGCGTCTTGGGCAGGCGTTTGAGTATCACCGTGTCCTTGTAGCAGGCGATGCCGCCGATGTTGTCGCGGATGCGCGCGACCAGTTCCTTTTGCAGCACCTCTTCCGCTATGCTCGCGCCCGATTTCAGCACCACCAGTCCCATCGGTATCTGCCCCTTGAGATCGTCGTTGCGCGCGATCACGGCGCATTCCGCCACCATCGGATGTCCTGCCACCACTTCCTCGATCTCGCCGGTGGAGAGGCGGTGTCCGGCCACGTTGATCACATCGTCCACGCGCCCCATTACGAACACATAACCTTCCTCGTCGATGTAGCCGCCGTCGCCCGTGGTGTAGTAGCCGGGCAGGAACTGCAGATAGCTCTCGATAAATTTTTTGTCGTCGCCCCAGATGCGGTTCATGCAGGACGGCGGCAGCGGCAGTTTGAGGGCGATGTAGCCCTGTTCGTTGCGGGCAAGTTCTTTGCCGTTCTCGTCCAGGATGCGCACGTCGAAGCCGGGCGTGGGCAGGGTGGAGGAGCCCATCTTCACCGGCTTGGGTTCCACGCCCCACAGGTTGGCGGTGATGCCCCAGCCGGTCTCGGTCTGCCACCAGTGGTCCACCACGGTCTTGCCGCTTTTTTCGGTGAGCCATTCCTGCGTCGGCGGGTCCAGCCGCTCGCCCGCCGAGAAGATGACCTGCAAGCTGGAGAGGTCGTAAGGCTTCATCAGCAAGGCATCGGGGTCTTCCTTTTTCACGGCACGGAACGCGGTCGGCGCGGTGAAGAACGACTTCACCTTGTATTCCGAGATCACGCGCCACAGCGCGCCCGCATCCGGCGTCATGATGGGTTTGCCTTCGTAGGCGATCGTGGTGCAGCCGTGCAGCAGCGGGCCGTACACGATGTAGGAGTGGCCGACCACCCAGCCCACGTCCGACGCCGCCCAGTACACATCGCCGGGCTCGACGTTGTAGATCGCCTTCATGCTGTATTTCAGCGCCACCGCGTGGCCGCCGTTCTCGCGCACCACGCCCTTGGGTTTGCCGGTGGTGCCGGAGGTGTAGAGGATATACAGCGGGTCGCTGCCTTTCACCGGCGTGCAGCCGACCGCTTTTGCTTTCGCCAGCAAGGTCGTCCAGTCGTGGTCGCGTCCGGCGACCATGTTCGCGTTCGCCTGCCCGCGCTGGAATATCACGCAGCTTTGCGGCTTGTGCTGCGCCAGTTCGATGGCCTTGTCCACCAGCGGCTTGTATTCGATGATGCGCTTGACCTCGAGTCCGCAGGAAGCGGTGAGGATGACCCTGGGCGTGGCGTCGTCGATGCGCAGCGCCAGCTCGGGCGGCGCAAAACCGCCGAACACCACCGAGTGGATCGCGCCCAGTCGCGCCACCGCCAGCATCGAGATGATGGCCTCCGGGATCATCGGCATGTAGATGATGACGCGGTCGCCTTTGACCACGCCCAGGTCGGCCAGCATCCCGGCGGTGCGCGCCACCGCATCGGTCAGTTCGGCATAGGTGTATTTCTTTTTGGAGTCGGTGACCGGGGAGTCGTAGATGAGCGCGATCTGGTCGCCGCGTCCGTTCTTCACATGATGGTCCAGCGCCATGTAAGCCGTGTTCATCTCGCCGTCGGCGAACCAGTGGCCGATGCCGTCTGCATCCTGCGTGAGGATCTGCTGCGGGAATTCGTACCACGGAAGCTGCTCGGCCTGCTTGCGCCAGAAGCCCTCCGGATCATTCATCGAATGGTCATACTCTGATTGGTAGCTCATTCCGATTCCCTCCCTGTTTGCACGCCCTGTCGGGCGAAATTCAAAACCGAAAACTTAGCCACAGAGAACACAGAGATCACAGAGAAAACCTCTTTCGTTTTCAAAGCACCACGCTGAAAACATACGCTGTCATCTCTGTGATCTCTGTGTTCTCTGTGGCAAATTGGTTTTGACTTAGTTGATCACAAACATCTCCATAAACTCGTTCACCGGCGTCGCTTCCAGCTTCTTCCTGTCCAGGCACAACGCCATGATCTGCTGGCAGCGTGCTTCGGGGAAGCGCGTGCGCAGGTTGCCCATGAACTTGCGCTCCAGCACCGGGATGCCGTCGGAACGGCGGCGGCGGTGGCCGATAGGATATTCGATTTCGATCTTCTCGGTGCTGCTGCCGTCCTTGAAGAAGATCTGCATGGCATTGGCGATCGAACGCTTGTCCGCTTCCATGTACTCGCGGCTGTAACGCGGCTCCTCCACGATCTCCATCTTCTCGCGCAACTGGTCGATGATGGGGTTGGCGGCATGGAAACTGTCCTCGTAGTGTTCCGCCACCAGGTCGCCGAACGCCAGTGGCACCGCCACCATGTATTGCAGGCAGTGGTCGCGGTCGGCCGGGTTGGCCAGCGGGCCGACTTTGGAGATGATGCGGATGGCGGACTCATGCGTGTGGATGACGATCCGGCTGATCTCGCCCAGCCTGTCCTTCACTTGCGGATGCAGGCGCACCGCGATCTCGCAGGCGGTCTGCGAATGGAACTCGGCGGGGAAGGAAATTTTGAAAAGGACATTCTCCATCACGTAGCTGCCGTAAGGTTGCGGCAGCGAGAACTTGCGCTGGCCTTCCGGCTTGAGTTTCTGATCCTTGTTGGTCTTGGAAAACAGCACATCGTAAAAGCCCCACTGCGGCGCGGTCAGCACGCCGGGGATGCCCATCTCGCCGGTCATCGTGATCATCGCCAGGCGCACCGCGCGCGATGTGGCGTCGCCAGCAGCCCAGGATTTGCGCGAACCGGCATTTGGCGAGTGGCGGTAAGTGCGCAGCGACTGCCCGTCGACGAAGGCCTGCGACAGCGCGTCGATCACCTGCGCCTCGCTGCCGCCCAGCAGGCGCGTGACCACGGCAACGGAGGCGACCTTCACCAGCACCACGTGATCCAGCCCGACGCGGTTGAAGCTGTTCTCGAGCGCCAGCAGACCCTGGATTTCGTGCGCCTTGATCATCGCGGTCAGCACGTCGCGCACGGTCAGCGGCGCCTTGCCCTCAGCGATGCGAGTACGGCTCAGGTAATCGGCCACGGCGAGGATGCCGCCGAGGTTGTCGGAAGGATGGCCCCATTCCGCCGCCAGCCAGGTGTCGTTGAAATCCAGCCAGCGGATCATCGCGCCGATGTCCCACGCGGCCTTCACCGGATCGAGCTCGTGCGAAGTGCCGGGCACGCGCGCGCCGTTGCGCACCGTGGTGCCGGGCACGATGGAGCCCAGATGCTTGGTGCACTCCGGGAAGCGCAGCGCCAGCAGGCCGCAGCCCAGCGTGTCGATCAGGCAATTGCGCGCGGTGTCGTAGGCCTCGTTCGATTTGATCTCGAAGCCGCATACATACCTGGCGATATCCACCAGCACCTGGTCGGGGGCGGGGCGGTCGTTCATCTCTACGTTTGCACTCATTTTGGTTTCCTTAAAATCAAAATCAAAGTCTAAATATTTTTAGCCACAGAGAACACAGAGTACACAGAGAGGTAAGGCAAACGCTTTCAATGCGGCGCTCTGATTGTTGGAACTGGCTTTCTTTGTGATCTCTGTGTTCTCTGTGGCTAAATTGTTTTAGGGTTTATCGTTTCTCAATCGGCACCCATTTCAAGTTCTCCGGCCCGACGTAGTTCGCGCTCGGGCGGATGATCTTGCCGTCGGCGCGCTGTTCCATCACGTGCGCGCCCCAGCCGGTGATGCGCGAGATCACGAACAGCGGGGTGAACATGTCGGTCGGCACGCCCATCATGTGGTACGACACGGCGGAGAACCAGTCGAGGTTGGGGAACATCTTCTTGGTCTCCCACATCACGCTCTCGATGCGCTCGGCGATCTCGAACAGGCGCATCTCGCCGGCTTCCTGCGCCAGTTGTTTCGCCAGGCGCTTGATCACCTCGTTGCGCGGATCGGAGATGGTGTAGACCGGGTGGCCGAAGCCGATGACGATCTCCTTGTTGGCGATGCGTTCGCGGATGTCGGCCTCCGCTGCATCCGCGCTCTCGTAATGGCTCTGGATGCGGAACGCCTCTTCGTTGGCGCCGCCGTGCTTGGGGCCACGCAGCGCGCCGATCGCGCCGGTGATGCACGAATACAGGTCGGAGTTGGTGCCCGCGATCACGCGCGCGGTGAAGGTGGAGGCGTTGAACTCGTGTTCGGCGTACAGGATCAGCGAAGTGTGCATGGCGCGCACCCACGAGGCTTTCGGCGGCGTGCCGTGCAGCAGGTGCAGGAAATGCCCGCCGATGGAATCGTCGTCCGTCTCCACGTTGATGCGGTGGCCGTTGGTGCTGAAGTGATACCAGTACAGCAGCATCGAACCGAAAGTGGCCATCAAGCGATCCAGCAATTCGCGCGTGATGCCCTCGCTGTGGATCTCCGGCTCGTGTTCGCAGATGCCGAGTATCGAGCAGCCGGTGCGCATCACGTCCATCGGGTGCGCATTGGCGGGGATCGCCTCCAGCGCCCACTTCACCGCCTGCGGCAGCCCGCGCAGTGCCTTGAGCTTGACCTTGTAGGCCTTGAGCTGTGCCGCGTCCGGCAGGCTACCGTGGATCAGCAGATGCGCGATCTCCTCGAACTCCGCCTGCTCGGCGAAATCGAGGATGTCGTAACCGCGATAATGCAGATCGTTGCCCGTGCGCCCCACGGTGCACACCGCCGTGTTGCCGGCGACCGTGCCGGAGAGCGCGACGGATTTTTTCGGTTTGAATGCGGTGGTGGTTTCTTCTGCCATGTTTTGCTCCTTGAATGCGATTCAGTCAAAAACCTTTTTTGCCACAGAGAACACAGAGATCACAGAGAAGCACGGCTTGAGTTCAGAGCGCCGCATGTTGAATGCGTTGCTGCACTCTCTGTGATCTCTGTGTCCTCTGTGGCAAATTATTTTCATGTTTTATTCAATTCCCTTCTCTGCAAACAGCCGATCCAGTTGTTGCTCGTAAGCGTGATAGCCGAGATAGTCGTAAAGCTCCGCGCGCGTCTGCATCGCCGGAATCACCTGTTGCTGCGTGCCGTCGGCCAGGATGTGCCGGTAAACGTCCAGCGCCGCCTTGCTCATCGCGCGGAAAGCTGAGAGCGGGTACAGCACCAGCCTGATGCCGACGCAGGTCAGTTGTTCGGTGGTGAACAGCGGCGTCGCGCCGAATTCGGTGATGTTGGCCAGCACCGGCACCTTCACGGCGCGGGTGAACTCGGCGTATTGCTCCAGCGTGGTCATCGCTTCGGGGAAGATCATGTCGGCGCCCGCCTCGACGCAGGCCTGCGCGCGGTCTATGGCCGACTGCATGCCTTCCACCGCCAGCGCATCGGTGCGCGCCATGATGACGAAGCTGTCGTCGGTGCGCGCATCCACAGCGGCCTTCACGCGGTCCACCATCTCGCCCAGCGGCACGATGGCCTTGTTAGGGCGGTGGCCGCAGCGTTTCTGCATCACCTGGTCCTCGATGTGGAACCCGGCCGCACCGGCCTGCGCGATCTCGCGCGTGGCACGCGCGATGTTGAAAGCACCGCCCCAGCCGGTGTCGATGTCCACCAGCAGCGGCAGGTCGCTGGTAGCAGTGATGCGGCGCGCGTCTTCGCACACGTCGTGCAGGGTGGTGATGCCGAGATCGGGGATGCCGAGCGAGGAGGCCGCCACGCCGCCGCCTGAGAGGTACAGCGCCTTGTGTCCGCTCTTCTGCGCGAGGATGGCGCAATAGGCGGTGACGGCGCCGACGACTTGCAGCGGATGGTTGTCCGCGACGGCGCGGCGGAGTTTCTGGCCGGGAGTTGTTTGTTTCATTTTCAATTTCCTTATTCCAAACAAACATGAATCGTTGCAGCAATCCCGTTCCTTCCCCCATGCAGGGGGAAGGCTAGGATGGGGGTAGAAACGTGGAGTAATAGCAACTCTGCAAGCTCTACCCCCACCCTAACCCTCCCCCTGCATGGGGGAGGGGATGGCTCGCTGAATATTGTTGAGGTCATGCCGCTTCCTCCTTATCCATCATCTCCCCAATGCTCTGCCACGCCCCCTGGATATGGCGGCGCATCAGCATCTCGGCCAGTTCGCCGTCGCGTTGTGCCAGCGCTGCCACGATCTGGCGGTGTTGTTGCAAGGCGGGTTTGGTACGTTGCGCGTTGCGGCTGGTGCGGTAGCGGCACATGCGCAGCAACTGGTATTGCTCGCTGCCGAGCAGGTCCATCAGCATCTGGTTGCGGCTGCCGCGCACGATCTGGTAGTGGAAATCGAGGTCGCCTTCGCTTTGCGCATAGACCTTGCCGCCCTGTTTCTTGATCTGTTCTTCGTGTTGGTCGAGCAGGGCGTCCAATTGCGCGATCTCGTCGTCGGACATCAGGGTTGCGGCAAGGCGGCAGGCCATGCCTTCCAGCGTCTCGCGCACCGCGTAGAGATCGGACAGCGTCTTGCGATCCAGCACCACCACGCGCGCACCGGCGTTGGGGATGCGCTTGACCAGACGCATGCCTTCCAGTTGGCGCAATGCTTCGCGCAACGGGCCGCGCCCCATGCCGAAGCGTTCGGCGAGTTCCGCCTCGTTCAATTTCTGGCCCTGGGCCAGTTCGCCGGTGACGATGCTTTGTGCCAGACGATGCGCCGCAACGTCGGCCAGGGTGCTTTGTTCAGGAACAGTGATGGGCTTCATAATATCCAGATTGTCGACAATCGCAGGATATGCTAGCACCAAAAAGGCGAAAAAGTGCAATAAAGTTTGATTATGTCGACATAATGGTTTGACCTGGCGTTCGCACCAGCCTGATTCTTATGCTGAATCGAGGACCTGGGGCGATGGGCGGCGGCAGGAGGAAAAATGCGGGCGGCGTAAATTGTCGACCATTGCAGTAATATCCGTACAGACAACCATGGGGGCAAAGCATGGCGTTACTTGAACTCAGGAACGTTACCCGCCGCTTCGGTGATTTTGCCGCCGTGGACGATGTCAGCCTCAGCATCGAGGCGGGCGAGTTCTTTACCCTGCTGGGTCCCTCCGGCAGCGGCAAGACCACCATCCTGCGCATGATCGCCGGTTTCGAATTTCCCGATGCCGGGCAGGTGCTGCTGGACGGCAAAGACCTTGCCGATATTCCCGCCGAGAAACGTCCCATCCATACCGTATTCCAGAGCTATGCGCTGTTTCCGCACTTGACGGTGGCGGAGAACATTTCCTTTCCGTTGCGCATGGCACATCGCGAACCGGCGGATATCCGGCAGCACTTGAAGGATGCGCTGGAGCAGGTGCACCTGGACGCCAAGGCCGGCAAGTTTCCGCACGAGCTCTCTGGCGGAGAGAAACAGCGCGTGGCATTGGCGCGCGCGCTGGTCAACCGGCCGCGCCTGTTGCTGCTCGACGAATCGCTGGCGGCGCTGGATGCCAAGCTGCGCGAGGAGATGCAGGTCGAACTGATCAACCTGCAGCGCGAAGTCGGCATCACCTTCGTGTTCGTGACGCACGCGCAGGCGGAAGCGCTGGCGCTGTCGCACCGCATCGCCGTGATAAACCGGGGCAAGGTGGAGCAGGTGGACGAACCGGCCCGGCTGTACGGTTTTCCGCGCAACCGTTTCGTCGCCGATTTCATCGGACAGATCACCATGATTCCGGCGCAGGTGGAGCAAGTCGGCCACGGCCACCTGCACCTGAAGGTGGATGGGTTGGGCGAGATCGTGACGCCGCTGCAGCAAGGCGTGGCGGCAGGAGACAGGGGCGTGTTCGCCATCCGTCCCGAGCAGGTGCGCATCGGCGTGCAGGCGGAACTGGCCGAATTGAAGAACCACTTTTCCGGAGAGGTGCTCAGTTTGCTCTACCAGGGCGACGTCAGCGTGTACCGGGTCGGGCTTACCAACGGAACCATGATTGAAGCGCTGCTGCCGAATTCGGCACCGGGGCGAGCGGAACTGTTCAAGGTGGGCGCTGAGATCAGGGTTGGCTGGCGCCATGATGCGGGAGTGTTTCTGCATGAGTGAGCGGCATGACAAAGAATCACCCTCCGCGCGCATCACCCGCTGGCTGGTGAGCGGGCCGCCGTTGTTGTTCCTGTTGCTGCTGGTCGCGATACCCGGCGTAATCATGGTGTTCGCTTCGTTCCGCTATCCCGGCGAATTCGGCGGGCTGGCGCCGCTGGTTGCCGCCGACCCGCAAACCCTGCACGGCCTCACCATCGAGACCTACCGCTTCTTCTTCGGCGATTTCATTTATGCCGAGGTGTTCATCAAATCCTTCGTCATGGCACTCGCCACCACGCTCATCTGCCTGGTCATGGCTTATCCGCTGGCGCTGCTGATTGCGCGCAGCTCCAAGCAGATCCGCAACCTGATGATGCTGCTGGTGATCCTGCCGTTCACCAGCAATTTCCTGATCGGCATTTATGCCTGGATGATCATCCTCGGACCGCAGGCGGCACTCAACCAGACCATCAACGTGCTGCTCGGCGTGTTCGGCATCGCACCTGTGCAATTGCTGTTCTCGCCGGTCGCGGTGATGATCGCCATGGTGTATGTGTACCTGCCGTTCATGGTGCTGCCGCTGTACACCAACCTGGAAAAACACGACCCGGTACTGCTCGATGCGGCGCAGGACCTGGGCGCGAATGCGTGGCAGCGTTTCTGGCGCGTGACCTTCCCGCTGTCGCAACCCGGCATCTTCGCCGGTTCCGCGCTGGTGTTCATCCCGGCCATCGGCATGTTCGCCGTGCCGGAGCTGCTCGGCGGCACCGGCGACATCATGATCGGCAACCTGATCAAGGAGCAATTCCTCGGCACGCGCGACTGGCCGTTCGGCTCCACGCTGGCGATCCTGCTGACGCTGGCGGTGTTGCTGGTGGTGTGGATCGTCGCCAGACTTTCAGCACGCGGAGGGCGTTATGCGTAGGGGCCCGTGGCTATGGACGGCTGCGCTGGCGGCCTATGCTTTTTTGTACCTGCCGCTCACGATTGTTGTCATCTACTCGTTCAACGACTCGCGTCTGAACGCGGAATGGGTGGGCTTTACCTGGCACTGGTATCACGACCTGTTTCACGACGAGGATATGCTGATCGCCGCCGGCAACTCGCTGCTCATCGCGAGCGTGGCCAGCCTGTCCGCCACGCTGTTGGGCACCATGGCCGGGCTCGCCATCCATCGCTACGACCTCAAGCTGCTCAACTTCATGGTGCTGGCGCCGGTGGCCATGCCGGAGATATTGCTGGGCGTGTCGCTGCTGCTGTTCTTCATCCAGGTGCTCAACCTCACACTGGGCATGCTGTCCATCGTGCTCGCCCACATCACCTTCTCCATCGGTTTCGTCGCGGTGATCGTGCGCGCGCAACTGACCAGCATCGACGAAAGCCTGTTCGAGGCGGCGCGCGACCTCGGCGCTTCGCCTTGGGAGACCTTCCGCTATGTCACCTTTCCGCTGATCCTGCCGGCTGTGATCGCGGGCGGACTGATGGCGTTCACGCTCTCCATCGACGATTTCGTGGTCACCTTCTTCACTGCCGGGGTCGGCGTGCAGACGCTGCCGCTGCGCATCTACTCGATGATCAAGATCGCGGTGACGCCGGAAGTGAATGCGGTGTCGACGCTGCTGATGCTGCTCACGCTGTGCATGATTGTGCTGGCTTCGCGGTTTGCACCGGATGTGTTGAAGGGGAAGACGTGAGTAACAAAAAATCAAAAACAAATAGCCACAGAGAACACAGAGATCACAGCGAATGCAGCGGACATGGAAAGAGCAGCGGTTTTGCGAGTTGGGCAAGAAGCTGCCCATCCCTGCCTAAACCGATTCTCTGTGTACTCTGTGTTCTCTGTGGCATATGGTTTGGTTTATCGTTTGCTTCCGCCCACGCCGAAGACGTGCTGCACCTCTACAACTGGAACAACTACATCTCCGACACCACCATCGAACGCTTCGAAAAACAATGCGCCTGCCGCGTAGTGCAGGACTACTACTCCGACAACGAAGAGATGCTGGCCAAACTGGCGGCGGGCGCCACCGGCTACGACCTCATCGTGCCGACCGGCAACGCGGTGGAAGCGCTGATTCGCCAGCAGGCCCTGCGCCCGCTCGACAAGCGCCTGCTGCCCAACCTGAAGAACATCGATCCGGCCTACCTCGATACCTGGTTCGATCCCGGCAACCAATATTCGGTGCCGTACGCCTACACCATCACGCTGATCGGCTACAACAGCGAGAAGCTGCGCGGCATGGACCTGCCGCTCGACAGTTGGGCGGTGGTGTTCGAGCCGCGCTATCTGGAAAAACTCAAAGGCCATGTCACCGTGCTCGACAGCCAGCGCGAGTTGCTGGCGGCGGCGCTTAAGTACCTCGGTTACTCCGCCAACGATGACGACGAGACGCACTGGAAGCAGGCACGCGACCTCATCATCCGCGCCAAGCCGTACTGGGCAGCGTTCAATGCCTCCAGCTACATCAAGGAACTCACCGTAGGCAACATCTGGCTGGTGCACGGCTACTCCAACGATATTTTCCAGGCCGACCTGGATGCACAGAACGCGGCGCGCGGTTTCCGCATTCTCGCCAGCCTGCCGAAGGAAGGGGCGGTACTGGCGCTGGATTCGATGGTGTTGCACAAATCCGGCCCGCGTCCCGATCTCGCGCACCGCTTCATCGATTTCATGCTGGATGGAAGGAACTCATCCGAACTCACCAACCTGATCGGCTCCGGCAACCCGAACCTCGCGGCGCGGCCATTCATCCAGCCGGAGATCGCGCACAACACCGCCGTGTTTCCCGGCCGTGCGCAGCAGGCGCGGCTGGAGATGCTGCGCGACCTGGATCGCAACCGGCGCCGCGTGCTGTCGCGCATCTGGACCGAGATCAAATTGAGGTGAGCAACAATCAACTTGAATGATTGTCCAAAAAAAGCAGTAGAATGTTTCCAGTGTGTCTGTTATCAACCGAAGGGGATCAGTCATGCAAAGAAAAACAAATATCCCTCTCCCGCTGCTTCCGCAACAACTCTACCAATCCTGCGACCACGAACAACTTGCATTTCGCACCACGGCCGAGCTGGAAGACCTGACCGAGATCATCGGCCAGATGCGCGCAATGGATGCCATCCGTTTCGGTACCGGCATCCGCCACGACGGCTACAATCTTTTTGTGCTGGGCCCATCGGGTGTAGGCAAGAACAGCATGGTGCGGCGTTTCCTCGAGCAAAAGGCGGGCGACGAGACCAAACCCGACGACTGGTGCTACGTCAACAACTTCGCGCAGCACCACCAACCCCAGGTTCTCAGGCTGCCCTCCGGCAGGGGGAAAGCGCTGCATTCACGCATGGAGCAGTTGGTCGAATATTTGCGCAGCGCGATCCCGGCGCTGTTCGAAGGCGATGAGTATCGCGCCAAGGCCGGGGCAATCCAGGAGGAATTCGGCAGCAGGCAGGAGGAAGCGTTCAGCGAACTGGGCGAAGAAGCGGGCAAGCAACAGATCGCATTGCTGCGCACGCCGGAAGGATTTGCCTTTGCGCCGCTGCGCGATGGCGAGGTGATCCCGCCCGACGAATACGAGAAGCTCTCCGACGACGACAAGAAGCGCGTGGAAGCGGCCATCGTCGAACTGCAGGGTCGCTTGGAGAAGATCATGCGCCAGATGCCGCAATGGCGGAAAGAGCGCCACGAGCGCGTCAAGCAGCTCGACCGCGAGACCACGCTGTCCGTGGTCGACCACCTGGTCAACGAGATCAAGGAATCCTATGCCGACCTGCCGCAGGTGCTGAACTACCTCGATCAGGTCAGGCAGGTGATGGTCGACAATGCGGACGATTTCCGCAAGCAGGAGGAAACAGCGACGGTCGGCGGCATGACGGTGGTCACGCACCAGACCTTCAACCAGTACAAGGTGAATGTGCTGGTGTCCAACGGCAAGCAGGCGGGTGCGCCCATTATCAGCGAAGACAACCCGACTTACAGCAATCTGGTCGGGCGGGTGGAGCACATTTCCCAGTTTGGCGCGCTGGTCACGGATTTCACCCTGATCAAGCCGGGCGCCCTGCACCGAGCGAACGGCGGCTACCTGCTGCTGGATATCCGCAAGGTGCTGTCGCAGCCGTTCGCGTGGGAAGGCCTGAAACGGGCGCTGCATACGCGCGAGATACGCATCGAATCGCTGGGGCAGATGTACAGCCTGGTCAGCACCGTGTCGCTGGAACCGCAGCCCATTCCGCTGGATACCAAGGTCATCCTGTTCGGCGACCGCATGTTCTATTACCTGCTGCAGGAATACGACGCCGAGTTCGGCGAGCTGTTCAAGGTGGCGGCCGACTTCGAGGAGCGCATTGATCGCAATGCCGACACGCACATGCTCTATGCGCGCCTGATCGCCACGCTGTCGCGCCGTGAAGGCCTGTTGCCGTTCGACCGCAGCGCAGTGGCGCGGGTGATCGAGCATGGCGCGCGCCTGGTCGAGGACGCGGAACGGTTGACCACGCACATGCGCAGTATTGCGGATTTGCTGCGCGAGGCCGATTACTGTTCGCGCGAAGCGGGGCATGGCGTGGTGGATGCGGACAACGTGCAGTGCGCCATCGACGCGCAGATCCGGCGCCAGAGCAGGTTGCGCGAACGGCTGCACGAGGCGATCCTGCGCGATACGCTGATGATCGCCACGCAGGGCGATGTCGTCGGGCAGATCAATGGACTCTCGGTGCTGTCGCTGGGAGACTTCGCGTTCGGGCAGCCGACCCGCATCACCGCAACAACGCGGCTGGGCGACGGCGAGATGGTCAATATCGAGCGCGAAGTGAAACTCTCCGGCGCCATCCATTCCAAGGGCGTGCTGATCCTGTCCTCCTTCGTCGCTTCGCGTTATGCGAAGAACCAGCCGTTGGCGTTCTCCGCCAGCCTTGTGTTCGAGCAATCGTATGGCATGGTCGACGGCGACAGCGCGTCTTTGGCCGAACTGTGCGTGCTGCTGTCCAATCTCGCCAACGCACCGATCAGGCAGTCGCTGGCGATCACCGGATCGGTCAACCAGTTTGGCCATGCGCAGGCTATCGGCGGGGTCAACGAGAAGATCGAAGGCTTTTTCGACATCTGTGCGGCGCGCGGATTGACCGGCGAACAGGGCGTGTTGATTCCTGCAGCCAACATCAAGCACCTGATGCTGCGCCATGATGTGGTGGCCGCCGCCGAAGCCGGAAGGTTCCACATCTACGCCGTGGAGAGTGTGGATCAGGCCATTGCGCTGCTGACTGGCCTGCCCGCGGGGGAAGCGAATGCCAAGGGCCTCTATCCGGCGGGCAGTATCAACCGCAAGGTTGCCGAGCGGCTGCACGAGCTGACCGAGATCAGGAAAACACTCGCGCGACCACCGGCAAAGAAGCGCGCCGCGAAGAAGAAGACGGACTGAACCGATCTATCTCCCGCAAAATGAAGAGCAACCGTTGGCAGAAAGGCTGAATCATGATCAGGAAACCGCATGTACGTCATTCGCTCGCCGCTTCGCTCATGCTGCTGGGGGCGATCATGATATTTCTCGCGCTCGAAACCTGGATGGGAACGGTGGTGCTCTTTCTCGGCGTGCTGGTCGAGGTGGTCGGCATCGCCCTCAAGCGCCGGGAATGATTCTGAATCCGCATAGTATTGGGGTCGATCATGGATAGTTCGAAACCGCAAGGCACCGACAGGAAAACCGCTGACGACGATCGCTATGTCCAGGCACGGCACAGGATGATCGAAGACATCCGCGCGATGTCCGGCATTGCGAGCGAATATCAACCGGCCCCGATTTCCGAAAAAGTGCTCGCCATCATGTCGCGCGTGCCGCGCCACCGTTTCGTTCCGGAAGACGAACTGTACAGCGCCTATTACAACAGCCCGTTGCCCATCGGGCACGGACAGACGATTTCACAGCCTTACATCGTGGCGCTGATGACGGATCTGCTGGCCGTGGGCAAGCAGCACAGCGTGCTGGAGGTCGGCACCGGCTCGGGCTATCAGGCCGCGGTGCTGTCCGAACTGGCGGGCGAGGTATACAGCATCGAGATCGTCGCCCCGCTTGCCGCACAGGCGGCAAAAGTGCTGGGCGAACTGGGCTATGCCAACGTGGAAGTGAAAGCCGGCGACGGTTCCGCGGGCTGGCCGGAACACGCGCCCTACGACGGCATCATCGTCACCGCCGCGGCAGAACACATCCCGCAGCCGCTGCTGGACCAGCTCAAGCCGGGCGGGCGACTGGTGATCCCGGTGGGCGGCCGCTTCGACGTCCAGAATTTGCTGCTGATCGCCAAGGACAAGGAAGGCGGATTCCACCGCCACAATATCGAGCCGGTGCGCTTCGTCCCGCTCACCGGAGCGAACCAGAATTGAACAACCGACAACCGGCGGTGGCGGGATGCGCATGATGTGGCACGTGCTGGGCATCCTGGCGGCGGCGTATTGCGGATTTGCGCTGCTGCTGTATTTTTCCCAGTCGCGGCTGGTCTATTACCCGGAAACCGGGCGCGGGATCATCGCCACGCCGGAACGGATCGGTCTGCCCTATGAAGAAATCCGGCTGACAACGTCCGACGGCGTCGGCCTGTATGGCTGGTTCGTTCCGGCCGCCCGGCCGCGCGGCACGGTGCTGTTCCTGCACGGCAATGCGGGGAACATCTCGCACCGTCTCGATTCGGTGCGGATGTTTAACCGTCTGGGCTACAACACGCTGATTTTCGATTATCGCGGCTATGGCAACAGCGGCGGCACGCCCACCGAACAGGGCACCTACCTGGATGCCGATGCGGCATGGCTTTTCCTGACCGGACAACGGCAACTCCCCGCCTGCCGCATCGTCGTGTTCGGCGAATCCATGGGCGGCGCCATCGCCGCGCAACTGGCCTCCCGCCAAAAGCCGGCCGCACTGGTGATCGCTTCCGGATTCACTTCCGTGCCCGATCTGGCGCAGCACATCTATCCCTATCTGCCGGTAAAGTGGCTCGCGCGCATCCGCTACGATACGAAGGAATACCTGCGGAAGGTGAGTGCACCGGTGCTGATCGCGCACAGTCCGCAAGACGAGATCATTCCCTATGCGCACGGGCAGGCGCTGTTCGCCGCGGCCAATCCGCCCAAACAATTCCTCGAACTGGCCGGCGGCCATAACGACGGCTTCATCTTCATGCGCGAGGACTGGGTCGGGGTGCTGGGGGATTTTCTCGACAAGCAGACGGATGCAGCATGCGTCCGGTGAAGCAAGGATTGTTCTGTTGCTCTTTCCGTAATTCATTACACACCTCTTCAGCAGCCGTCATCCGGCGAAGGCCGGAATCCAGATCAGCGTATAACTCCGCGCAGCGGGCAAGACCATCGTCTTGGTGATGCCCCACTGCGTGGGGTTTTGTCAATTACCTGGATTCCGGCCTTCGCCGGAATAACGGAGTTGTCGCCATTTTGGAAACCTCAATAGTTCATCGCCAGCACCGCCGCGCCCCGCACTTTGCCGTTGCGCAGCCGCTCCAGCGCCTCGTTGGCCTGCTCCAGCCTGAAAGTCTCAACCTCGGTACGAATGCCGGCCCTGGGTGCGATCTCGAAGAATTCCTCGCCGTCGCGGCGCGTAAGGTTGGCGATGGAGCGGACGCTGCGCTCGCCCCACAATATCGAGTACGGGAATGCGGGCACATCGCTCATGTGGATGCCCGCGCACACCACGACGCCGCCCTTGGCGGTGTGGCGCAGCGCCTGCGGCACCAGCGCGCCGACCGGCGCGAACAGGATGGCGGCATCCATCTGTTCCGGCGGCGCGGCGGTGGAATCGCCCGCCCAATCCGCCCCCAGTTCCAGCGCGAAGCGCTGACCCTCCGCATCGCCCGGCCGGGTGAAGGCATACACCTTGCGCCATTGCCAGCGCGCCACCTGCGCGATGATGTGTGCCGCCGCGCCGAAACCGTAAATGCCGATGCGTTCGGCATCGCCCGCGGCAACCAGCGCGCGGTAGCCGATCAGCCCGGCGCACAGCAGCGGTGCGGCCTGTTCGTCGGTATAACCTTCGGGAATCGGGAAGCAAAAGTTCTGGTCGGCCGCCGCATATTCGGCATAACCGCCGTTCAGCGTGTAGCCGGTGAAACGCGCGTCGTCGCACAGGTTCTCGCGCCCGCTCGTGCAATAGCGGCAATGCCCGCAGGTGTGGCCCAGCCACGGCACGCCGACGCGCTGTCCGAGGGCGAAGCGCCCGGCCCGTTCGCCTCTGGCGACCACGGTGCCGACGATCTCATGGCTGGGGATCAGCGGCAGTGTCGGTTGCGTGAGTTCGCCGTCGAGGATGTGCAGGTCGGTGCGGCACACGCCGCAGGCACCGACCTTGAGCAACACCTGGTCGGGGCCGCATGCGGGCAGCGGCAATTCTGCGAGGCGCAGGGGAGTGCCGGGGGATTCCAGAATCATTGCACGCATGCCGGGCCTCTGTGCAAAAAGCGAAACGCTGCAACATTTCAGCGGGAAACAGGATACTGTGCTTCCCCGCGCATCGAGTCAATGCACCCGGCGAATGGGGCAGCGGGGCATTCGCCGCCCTATATAATAAGTAGCGTAACTGGGATCGTTCAATGTCCGGAGGCTGCATGGCCATGCGATTTGTCACCAAATACATTCCGCTCTTGTTGCTGGTTCTGGCTCCGGGCTGGGCTGCGGCAGCACCGGCATCGGTTCCGGCGGCCGATATCGAAGTCTTCGTGCGCGAAGGCTGTCCGCATTGCGCCGAGGCCGAAATATTTCTGGCACAGCTACAGCAACAGCAACCCCGCCTGCGCATCGAGATCCGCGATGTGAGCCGCGAGCCTGCCGCGCTGGAGCGCCTGCAGCGCATCGCCGAAAGCCATGGCAATGTACAAGTGCGCGTGCCCGCGTTCGCGGTCGGCGGCCAACTCATCGTCGGCTATTCCGAGGAAGCCTCCACCGGCAAGCTCATCCGCGACAGCCTGGCGCGGGCACAGCCGCCGGACCGCAAGTCCGCGACAGCGGCGGCGAGTTGTGAGGCAGAAGAAACTTACACCTGCGGTCCCGATACGGCGCAGCCCCCGCCCGAGACATTCACGGTCGAGTTTCTCGGTAGCACGCTCTCGCTCGACCAGGTCGGCCTGCCGCTGTTCACGCTCGCGATGGGGCTGCTGGACGGTTTCAATCCCTGTTCGATGTGGGTGCTGATCCTGATGATCTCGCTGCTCGCGCCACTCAACAACAGGGCGCGCATGTTCGCCGTCGCGGGCACCTTCATCGCGGTGCAGGGCGTCGCCTATTTCCTGTTCATGGCGGCCTGGCTCAATCTGTTCCTGCTGATCGGCCTGTCGCGCCTCTCCGAAATCGCCATCGCCGTGCTGGCGCTGCTCGCGGGCGCGCTCAACCTCAAGGACTTTCGCGGACTCGGCCGCGGCATCTCGCTGTCCATTCCCGCCAGCGCCAAGCCCGGCATCTACGCGCGCATGCGCCGCGTGCTGCATGCCGACAATCTCACCGCCGCGCTGATCGGCACCGTGCTGCTGGGTGTGCTGGTGCAGATCATCGAACTGCTGTGCACCTCCGGCTTCCCGGCGCTGTACACGCGCATCCTCACGCTGCATCGACCGGATGCCATAGGCTATTACGCCTACCTGCTGCTGTACGACCTTGCCTACATGTTCGACGACCTGGTGATCCTGACCATCGGCATCGTCACGCTCAGCCAGCATCGTCTGCAGGAAAAGGAAGGGCGCTGGCTCAAGCTGGTCAGCGGGCTGGTCATGGTGGGGCTGGGCATCTACCTGCTGCTGCATTGAAAGCGCATACTGCATCCGTGCATCGCGGATGCACCTTATGGAAAGGTCTGCCATGAACAACCGCATACGCCAGTTACTGCTGCAGATCACCGCCCTCGAAGACGAACTGAACGAAGCACTCAAGGAACAGAGCGGTCGCCTGCGCTACCAGATCGAAGGCCGCCGCGTCGTGTTCGAGCAAGCCATCAAGGAAACGCACCGGCGCGTCAAACTGGGCGTGTTCCGCTGGTTCCTCACCGTGCGCCCGCAGAACTACATCACCATGCCCGTCATCTACGGAATGGCGCTACCGATGCTCCTGTTCGACCTCTGCGTCAATCTCTACCAGTGGACCTGTTTCCCGGTCTACGGCATCGCGCGGGTGAAGCGCGGCAGCTACTTCGTGATGGATCACCAGCACCTGGCCTATCTCAACATCATCGAAAAGGCACACTGCCTGTATTGCTCCTATGCCGTCGGTCTGCTGGGTTTCGCCAGCGAAGTCGTCGCGCGCACCGAGCAGTACTTCTGTCCGATCAAACATGCCGAACGGATACTCGGCGCGCATTCGCGCTACGAACATTTCCTGGCCTATGGCGAGGCGGAGGATTTTCACGGCAAACTCGAAGCGTATCGCGCCAAGCTTGCCGGGGAAGCGAGTCGGATCGACAAGCCGGAATACAACGGGCCGCCTGCCCGCTAGATCAGGCGGACAATCAGCTCAGGTAGGGTGCGCTTGCGCACCAATTCGCGATGGTGCGCAGGCGCACCCTACCGCTGTTGAACGACAGGAACCTGTTTCTGACCACCCATCATGAACCCGCACCAGCATGACATCGAACAGCTCTACGCGCATCTGCACAGCAGCGCGCAGGGTTTGTCGCAGGCAGAAGCGGCGCAGCGGCTGGCAAAGTCCGGCGCCAACGAACTTGCGGATATCGCCGGACAATCGCTGTTCGGCAAACTGCTCAGGGAATTCACCCACTTCTTCGCGCTGATCCTGTGGCTGGCCGCCGGGCTGGCCTTCTTCGCCGAATACCGCCAGCCGGGGCAGGGCATGGCCACGCTTGGCTGGGCCGTGCTCGGCGTCATCGTCGTCAACGGCTTGTTCTCGTTCTGGCAGGAATACCGTGCCGAGAAAGCGCTGGCTGCGCTGCGCGATCTGCTGCCGCGCCATACCACGGCATTGCGCGACGGCCGCGCCGTGCAACTGCCGGTGGCGGAGCTGGTGCCGGGCGACGTGGTGCTGCTCAATGCGGGCGACGACGTGCCCGCCGATTGCCGCCTCATCGAAGCCTTCGGCGTGCGCGTCAACACCGCCAACCTCACCGGCGAATCGCGCCCCAAATCGCGCGACACGACAAAGACCAGCGAAGAGCAGGTCGCGTTGCGGCGCGACATCCTGCATGCGGGCACCTCGCTGATCTCGGGCGAAGCGAAAGCCATGGTGTACGCCACCGGCATGCACACCGAATTCGGCAACATCGCGCGCCTCACCCAGCTGGCGCGCGAACCGCTGTCGCCGCTGCAAAAAGAGATCGCGCGTCTGTCGCGGCTGGTGGCACTGTTCGCCACACTGCTTGGCGTGGTGTTCTTCTTCATCGGGCAATGGGTCGGCCTGTCGTTCTGGGCCAACCTGGTGTTCGCCATCGGCATCATCGTCGCCAACGTGCCCGAAGGCCTGCTGCCCACCGTCACCCTGTCGCTGGCGATGGCCACGCAGCGCATGGCGAAGAAGAACGCGCTGGTGCGTCACTTGCCCGCCGTGGAAACGCTGGGCGCGGCCACCGTGATTTGCAGCGACAAGACCGGCACGTTGACGCAGAACAGGATGAGCATCAGGCAGGTATATTTTTCGGGGGCGTTGGTGGAAGTGGGGGCGGGCGATTCACCAACTCCGAGCGGGAAGAGCCATACCCCGATTCCGTTCGTCCTGAGCCTGTCGAAGGAAGGAACGGCGCACCACTCTGAAGACATTCACCCTTCGACAGACTCAGGGCGAACGGATTTTCTGAATGATGCCGAACCCCTCTACACCATCATGCGCCACTGCCACGACCTGCGCCGCGTCGATCACAACGGCGAAGCCGTGTGGCAGGGCGATCCGATGGAAGTCGCGCTGCTGCAAGGCGCGCCGGAGGGGCCGGTGTTCCCGCGTGTGGACGAGATGCCGTTCGATGCCGAGCGCAGGCGCATGTCGGTCGTCTGCGCCACGCCGCAGGGCGACATGCTGTACTGCAAGGGGGCGCCGGAGATGGTGCTGCCGCTGTGCAGCGAGATGCTGTTGCAAGGCAGGATCGTACCGCTGGACGAGGCCGGGCGCGGGCAACTGCTGGCCACGCAGGATCGGATGACCGAGCAGGGGCTGCGCGTGATCGCCCTGGCGTACCGGCACAACTCTCACCCTCTCCCCAACCCTGATGGAACTACTAGCC
>JACRME010000007.1 GCA_016235045.1 Nitrosomonadales bacterium | reverse complement strand
GTTCAATCTAGCTAATTTTTTGCAAGTTCTTTCGAACCCGCAGATCTCACTCAAAGCGAATTTACTTTTTATCGTATCTTCGATTTCGTGAGGGTACTTCTATATGTCTTGAGTTCGACTCCATCACCTGAGTGATCTCGTTTGCCCAAACACAAGCACCCACACTAATCGGTTGTTTCTTCAATCTTTTAAAGAGCTTGGCACTGCTTTTTTTCGCTGCCTCAGCGGCGAAGAGGTGCGCATTATATAGACGGCGAACTTCCCGTCAAGCGTTTTGTAAAGAAATATACACATAAACGTGCGCTCGCTCTGCGATGCGGGGGAAACGTACAATGCGCCTCTCGAAAAAGCTGCCGTGAAAACGCATCATGCAATTGATATTGGGCATTGAATCCTCCTGCGACGAAACCGGCATCGCGCTGTATCACACTGGGCGCGGGCTGCTGGCGCATACGCTGCATTCGCAGGTCGCGCTGCACAACGAGTATGGCGGCGTCGTACCCGAACTCGCTTCGCGCGATCATGTGCGCTATGTTTTGCCGCTGATTCGCAGCGTCATGCAAAATGCCGGTTGCACTCTCGGTGATGTCGATGCGATTGCCTATACGCAAGGCCCCGGACTTTCCGGTGCCTTGCTGGTGGGCTCCAGCGTTGCCTGTGCGCTGGCTTATACATTGAACGTCCCTACCATCGGCGTGCACCATCTCGAAGGACACTTGCTCTCGCCGCTACTGTCCGACCCCGCACCGGAGTTTCCGTTCGTGGCGCTGCTCGTCTCCGGCGGACATACGCAATTGATGCGCGTGGATGGCGTGGGCCGTTACACCTTGCTGGGCGAATCCGTGGATGACGCCGCGGGCGAAGCTTTCGACAAGAGCGCAAAACTGCTGGGACTGGATTATCCGGGAGGCGCTTTGTTGGCCAAGCTGGCTAAGAGCGGCACCCCGGGACGCTTCAAATTACCGCGCCCGATGTTGAACAGCGGCGACCTGGATTTCAGTTTCAGCGGCTTGAAGACAGCGGTGCTCACACTTACACAACAGAATGAAACGGATGAGCAGACTCGCGCCGATATCGCGCACGCCGCACAAGAAGCCATCGTGGATGTGCTGGTCAGCAAGTCATTGTCCGCGCTCGGACAAACCGGGCTGGATCAATTGGTCATCGCGGGGGGGGTCGGGGCAAACCAGCTACTGCGCAGTCGCCTCAACGAAGCCATCGGCAAACGCGGCGGCAAGGTGTTCTATCCCGACCTGGAGTTCTGCACCGACAACGGCGCGATGATCGCCTTCGCCGGCGCGATGCGGCTGCAGCAACAAGCCGGGCGGCACGACTATCGTTTTAACGTGAAACCGCGCTGGGATTTACGCGAATTGAATTACGCCGATTGAGATTCGGCCTTTTTGCCGCCGATCTTGCTCTCTTTGCCCGTCAACAAATTCTGGATATTGCCCTTGTGCCGCCAGAACAGCAGCAAGGACATGGCTGCCGTCGCCAAGACCAATTCCGGACGCAGATGAATCAGCATGGCAAATATCGGGGCGACGACTGAGGCGACCAGCGCGGCCAGCGAAGAGTAGCGAAACACCACCGCCATCACCAGCCAGGCAAACAGCACGAACAGGCCCATCCAGACGTTCAATGCCAGCAACACCCCCAGCGCCGTCGCCACGCCCTTGCCGCCCTTGAACTTCAGGAAGACCGGGAACACATGGCCGAGGAAAACCGCCAAAGCGACCAAGGCCACGATCAGCGCCCCCTGTTCATCGTGCGGCGCGAAACGGATCGCCAGAAACACCGCCAGCCAGCCTTTCGCCGCATCGCCGAGCAGCGTCAGCGCCGCCGCCGCTTTCTTGCCGCTGCGCAACACATTGGTCGCACCGGGATTGCCGGAACCGTAGGAACGCGGGTCGGCGAGACCGAACGCCTTGCTCATCAGCACCGCAAAAGAGACCGAGCCAATCAGGTAGGCGCACACAACAAAAATCAGGGTGGTCATCGGGTAATACCTTAAAATGCGAAGCGGCGGATTTTACTCGAATGCGCCCATGCCTCCAAACGACCAGCCCTACACCTTATATGGACATCATCTTTCTGCGCGAACTCAAGGTCGTCACCCTCATCGGCATCTATGAGTGGGAAAAGCGCGTCCCGCAAACGCTGCAGCTCGACCTCGACATCGCCCTGCCCAACAGCCGCGCCTGCCAGAGCGACGACATCAAGGACGCGCTGGACTATGCCCAGGTCGCGCAACATATCCAGACCGTCCTCAGCGACGGGCATTTTTCGCTGCTGGAAACCCTGGCCGAACACATCGCCCAGATCATCCTCAAGGACTTCAACGCCCCCTGGGTCAAGGTCAGCGTGGCCAAGCTGCAGGCCATCCGCAACTGTAAGCAGGTCGGGATCAGCATCGAGCGCGGGCAGGTGCGCTAGCCGCCACTAAGAACAATTTGCCCAACCCCCTCTTTTTATGGATAATGCGCGCCCTTAATCGGTATCCGTGCGCGTACAAAAGCCGCGCCTAACTTTAGCAAGGAAGACAAAATGAAAGCCGCCATTCACCCTGAATACAAAGAGATCGCAGTGACATGCAGCTGCGGCAACAAGTTCAACACCCGCTCCACCATGAGCAAACCGGAACTGCACGTCGAAGTGTGCTCCGAGTGCCACCCGTTCTACACCGGCACCCAGAAGATCGTCGACACCGCGGGCCGCATCGAGAAATTCCGCAGCAAGTACAGCACCGGCGCCAAGACCGCCGCTTGATGGAACTTCGTTAGGCGCAGGGATCAAAAGGCAGCGTAGGCTGCCTTTTTCTTTTCGGGACCAATATCGTGCGAAACCTTTTCACCTTCCTGATCGCCGTCGCCGCCCTGGCTTTGGGCGGGTGCGCGGTCAACCCCGTCAGCGGCAAGCAGGATTTCGTGATGATGTCCGAGCAGCAGGAGATTGCGCTGGGCCGCGCTTCCGATGTCGAAGTGCGCAAGCAATACAAGGTCTATGCCAACCCCGCCCTGCAAAGTTACGTCAGCCGGGTCGGGCAGAAAGTCGCCACGCACAGCCACCGCACCAACATCCGCTACACCTTCACCGTGCTCGATTCGCCCGAGATCAACGCCTTTGCCCTGCCCGGCGGTTACGTCTACATCACGCGCGGCATCCTGGCCTACCTGAATTCGGAAGCCGAGATGGCGGCGGTGCTGGGACACGAGGTCGGCCACGTTACCGCACGCCACGGCGTGCGCCAGCAAAGCGCGGCGCAGGCCGCCAACATCGGCATTTCCATCGCCTCCATCCTGGTGCCCGAGCTCAACACCCAGGCCGGGCATGACCTTTCCAACCTGCTCGGCGGCGCCCTGCTCTCCGGTTACGGGCGCGAGCATGAACTGGAATCCGACCGCCTCGGCGCCCAGTACCTGGCGCGCACCGCATACGACCCGCAGGCAATGATCCGCGTGGTCGGCGTGCTGAAAAACCAGGAGTTGTTCGATGCCGAGATCGCCAAACAGGAAGGGCGCGAGCCGCGCCGCTATCACGGCACCTTTGCCACCCACCCGGACAACGACACGCGCTTGCAACAGGTGGTCGGCGAGGCCAGCGGATTGACGGTCGCCAATCCCACCGAAGGCAAAAGCGAATTCATGAAGCAGACCGAGGGGCTGGTATTCGGCGACAGCGTCGAGGAAGGCATCGTGCGCGACAACCGCTTCCTGCATAAAGACCTTGGCATCGCGCTCACCTTCCCGCCGGGCTGGAACATCAAGAACTCGACCACGCAGCTCTTCGCCCTCAGCCCCCAGGTCGATGCCGCAATCCAGCTCAAGATCGACGACAAGCCCAGCGGCAACGTTACCGAATATACCCGCCGCGTGCTCGGCAAGGATGCCGACATCGAGACACTGGAAATCGAAAAACTGCATGCCGCCATCGGCACCACCGGCAAAGCCGTGCTCGGCGTCGTCTATTTCGACCGCAAGGCATTCCACATCGTGGGCAACGCCAAGACGCCCGCAACGCTGGAGGCGCAACGCAACACGATGAAGGAAACGATACGCAGCTTCCACGTGCTGACCGACGACGAGAAGAAAGCGATCAAGCCGCTGACCATCAAGCTCATCACCGCGCAAAAAGGCGAAAGCTACGCAAAACTGGCGCAACGCTCGCCGTTGGGTAAGAATGCGGAAAGTTACCTGCGCCTGATCAACGCGCAATATCCGCAAGGCGAACCGGCTACGAGACAAATCCTGAAAATCATCGAATAAAAAAACGGATGTACGCCTACTACACGAAACTGAAAGAACCCGAGATCACCCCGGTCAAGGCCGGCTTCCTGTTCCTGCTGTGCGCGGTGTGGCTGTTCACCGGACTCGTCGGGCACGACCCGTGGAAGCCGGACGAGGCCTACAGCTTCGGCCTGATCTACCACATCATCCAGAACCACGACTGGATCGTGCCCACGCTGGCGGGCGAGCCCTACATGGACAAGCCGCCGCTGTTCTACTGGACGGCAGCGGTCTTCGCCAAGTTCTTCGCCCCCATCCTGCCGCTGCATGACGGCGCGCGATTGGCGAGCGGTTTTTATACCGCACTGACTTTGCTGTTCGTCGGCCTTTCCGGACGCGAACTGTTCGGCGAGAACCGCGGCTGGCCCGCAGCCGTCGCACTGATCGGTTGCCTGGGCATGGTGGTGCGCGCGCACGAGATCATCACCGACAACGCGCTGCTCGCCGGCTGCGCCATGATGATCTACGCCTACGCCCTCAGCCTGCGCCGCCCAAAAATCGCGGGCGTGCTGATGGGCATCGGCATCGGCATCGGCTTCCTCAGCAAGGGCTTCATCGCACCCATCCTGTTCCTGTTCATCAGCATCGCGCTGCTGAGCTTCCGCGAATGGCGCACGCGCGCTTTCCTCGCCACCGTCGGCATCGCCACCGTCTGCGCGCTGCCGCTGCTCACGATATGGCCCTGGCTGCTGTTCCAGCGCTCGCCGCAACTGTTCGTCGAATGGATGTGGACGCTCAACATCGGCCGCTGGTTCGGCTTCGTCAAGGGCGGCGACTACAGCGACGTCTTTTACTACGTGAAGATCTTGCCATGGCTCGCCTGGCCCGCCCTGCCGCTCGCCGCATGGGCGGTGTGGGAAGCGCGCAAGAAAGTCTGGCAGCAGGCCGAATTCCAGCTATTGGTAGTCAGCTTCCTCGTCATGCTCGTCACCCTGAGCATCGTGCCGGACATCAAGGAAGTGTTCGCCCTGCCCATGCTGTTGCCGATCGTGCTGCTCGCCACCGCCTCGCTTTCCACGCTGCGCCGCGGCGCCGCCAACGCGCTCGACTGGTTCGGCATCATGACCTTCGCCCTGCTCGCCATCGCACTGTGGTGGGGCTGGGCGGGTTTGCTATTCGACAACAACGCCAAGATCACGCACTGGCTCAAAGACTTCCAGCCCGGCTTCGAACCCGATTTCTACGCCACCCCGTTCTGGATCGCCATCACCACCACCGTGGTGTGGATACTACTGGTGTGGCGCGTCGGCCGCTCCGTGCGCCGCTCCCTCATCAACTGGGCCGCCAGCGTCACCCTGCTGTGGATACTGCTGATGACCATCTGGCTACCCTGGCTCGACACCGGCAAAAGCTACCGCCACATGGTCGACGATTTGAAGGCGAACCTGCCCCAGCAATACAAATGCATCGCCGGCGTGCGCATCGGCGACAGTCAGCGCGCCATGCTGCAATACTTCGGCGACCTCAACCCCAAGCGCAACGCATCGCGCGTGTGCGACCTGCTGCTGGTGCAGGGCGACCGCATCGCCAAGCCGATCGAGGACGAGATCGGGTGGGAGAAGATGTGGGAGGGCGGGCGCAAGGGGGATACGAAGGAGAGGTTCAGGTTGTATCGGAGGGTGAAGGAGTAGTTTTTGGCGGGCATGTTTTTTGTGCCACGCGAAAATATCCCCATTCAACAGATGTAGGGCGTCAATAAGCGCAGCGCATTGCGCCGTATGAAAATTCCCCCATACTGTCGCCATGCCCGATTACCGTCGTGCCTGGCATCCGGGCGGCACTTACTTCTTTACCGTCAATCTGCTGCAACGGCAGGGTAATGACCTGCTGACGCGGCATGTGGATTTGTTGCGCGAGGCAGTGGTATCGGTGCGACACCGGCATCCCTTCATCATTCATGGATGGGTGGTATTGCCGGAACACATGCATTGCGTTATCGAACTTCCACCCAATGATGCCGACTTCGCAACGCGATGGCGACTGATCAAGATTGCGTTTTCCAAGGCATTGCCGAAGACCGAACGTCGTTCACGGGTTCGCGTGGCACGCAATGAACGGGGCATTTGGCAGCGCCGTTACTGGGAACACCTGATCCGGGACGAGGCGGATTTTCGCGCCCATATGGATTATGTCCATATCAATCCATTCAAGTATGGATTGGTCACACGGCTGGCGGATTGGCCGCATTCGACTTTTCATCGGCTGGTTGAACAGGGGATTTATCCGGCAGATTGGGCGGGTGGCGATGAAGATGTGCTGGGATACAAAGATTGACATACCACGGTAAGCCTTACGCGGATTCGTAGGGCGCAATAACCAACGGGCATTGCGCCGGATGGTGGGGTGCTACGTATTCATGCGGCGCAATGCGCTTCGCTTATTGACGCCCTACGGTGTGCGCCTTACGCGGGTTGTCGGGCTACCCCCGACGGTGTTGGGTTTGATTGATGGGTATCGCTACGCTCAACCCATCCTACGCTTGCTAAATGTGCCAATTTTCAGGAAAGGTAAATCTAAATTCATAGAGTTTCTTGCTCAGCAATTCAAGATCATCAATCAGGTGACCTAGCTCATCGCAAATCGGCTTGGCTGATTCCATGTTCGCGGGAAGTGGATCGTGCTTGGAAATGTTTAGTCCGCTTTTGAGCACCTCATCCATGACCGACAGGCCAAAAAATCTAGCCGACAGCGTCTTGAGTGAGTCCAGAATCATTCCCGGGAGAAATTCATAGAGCTCGTATTGAAATAGTCCTTCGTAGCGTCTCATTATCACCTCAGTATTTATATACAACGCGGCTAATGGACGCCCTCCATCATTAAGCATTCGCTGCTGATACTTAGCCCTTGAGATTAACTCGTCAACGAGAACCATTGCGTAGTGTGTAGATCGAAGCTTTCCCTGCAGTCGCACATCACGAGCCTGTTGAGTCGCGATGTATAGCGCAACCATGACGGCGGCAAGCGTTCCAATGCCTGCGGCCCAAGTTCCCGCCATAGACAGGAAAGGCATCAATATCTCGCCAAACTTATTGCCTGAGTAAATTGCTCCAAATACGATACCTATCATGAAGGTAAGTAATACAACGAGCACCGCTCCAAGAATAATTAAAACGCGCAATTGCATCATATTGATATCGTTTCGCCTACCGTAACTTCACCGTCTCACAAACCACATCCCCACACTGCCCCCGATTCCTCAACGCATGATCCATCAACACCAACGCCACCATCGCCTCCGCAATCGGCGTAGCGCGAATCCCCACGCAGGGGTCATGGCGACCTTCAGTAGAAACCTTCACCGCCTCCCCCGCCTTGTTGATGGAGTTGCGTTCGATACGAATACTCGAAGTCGGTTTGATCGCGTAATGCGCAACGATGTCCTGCCCGGTGGAGATGCCACCCAGAATGCCGCCCGCGTTATTCGATAAAAATCCATGCGGCGTGAGTTCGTCGCCGTGTTCGCTGCCCTTCTGCGTCACGCAGTTGAAACCCGCGCCGATCTCAACACCCTTCACCGCGTTGATACCCATCAGCGCATGCGCGATGTCGGCGTCGAGGCGGTCGAACACCGGTTCTCCCAAACCCACCGGCACGTTGTGCGCCACCACGGCGAGTTTGGCGCCGATGGAGTCGCCGGATTTGCGCAGGGCGTCCATGTAGTCTTCCAGTTGCGCGATGTAGCTCGCGTCGGCGACGAAGAAGCTGTTGCCGTCTTCGTGCAGGTCTCCCCAGCTCTTGAACGGAATCTCGATTTCGCCGAGTTGCATCAGGTAGCCGCGCACCTCCACGCCGTAGGTCTCGTGCAGCCATTTCTTGGCGATGGCGCCCGCCGCGACACGCGCGGCCGTTTCGCGCGCCGAGGCGCGACCGCCGCCGCGATGGTCGCGGATGCCGTATTTTTGCCAGTAGGTGTAGTCGGCGTGGCCGGGACGGAAGGTGTCGGCGATGTTGCCGTAGTCCTTGCTACGCTGATCTTCGTTGCGGATGAGCAGCGCGATGGGCGTGCCGGTGGTCTTGCCTTCGAATACGCCGGACAGGATCTCAACCGTGTCCGATTCGCGGCGCTGGGTGACATGGCGCGAAGTGCCGGGTTTGCGGCGGTCGAGCTCATGCTGGATGTAGGCTTCGTTCAGTTCCATTCCGGGCGGGCAGCCGTCGACAATGCAGCCGATGGCGGCGCCGTGCGATTCGCCGAAGGAGGTGACGGTGAAGAGAGTGCCAAACGTGTTTCCAGACATGATGTTGTCTCGCTTAAAGAGTGCATGAAGTTTAACATAGGCACCATCTTGATTAACCCCGTCATTCCGGTGCAGGCCGGAATCCAGCGAATCAAAATGTTTCTCCGCAAAGCGGAGACAAAACCTGAAAAGCATTTTGAATACAACTGCTGGATTCCGGCCTTCGCCGGAATGACGAGTACGGAGACACCAGAATGAAAGCCATCCTCGCCACCGCCCCCGGCGGCACCGAAGTCCTGCAACTGCGCGACATCCCCAAACCGGACTTGGCGTCGCCGCACCATATCCGCGTAAAACTCGCCGCCGCAGGCGTGAACCCGATAGACACCAAGCTGCGCGCCAAGCCCGTGTATTACCCCGACAAGCTGCCCGCCCTCCTCGGCTGCGACGGCGCGGGCGTAGTGGAAGCCGTCGGCGCCAAGGTCTCGCGCTTCAAGGTCGGCGACGAGGTGTTCTATTGCAACGGCGGTTTCGGCGACGAACCGGGAAGTTACGCCGAATTTTCCACGCTGCACGAAGACTACTGCGCGAAGAAGCCCCTCAAAATGAGCCCGCAGGACTGCGCCGCCTTGCCGCTCGTGTTCATCACCGCCTGGGAAGCGCTGGCCGAGCGCGCCCATCTGCAAGCCGGGCAGACCGTGCTCATCCATGCCGCTGCGGGCGGCGTGGGACAGATGGCGGTGCAGATCGCGCGCCATCTCGGCGCGCGCGTCGCGGTGACCGTGAGCGACGAACACAAGGCCGGGATCGCGCGCGGCCTGGGAGCGGAAAAGATCATCAACTACAAGACGCAGGACTTCGTGCAGGAGACGTTGGACTGGACCGGGGGCAAGGGGACGGATGTGGTGTTCGACACCGTTGGCGGCGACACCTTCCTGCGCTCGCTGGCTGCGGCGCGCGTGTACGGCAAAGTGGTGAGCCTGCTCTCCACCCCGCTTTCGCTGGCCGACTCGCAACTGACGCGGCTGCGCAACCTGTCGCTGTGCTACGAACTGATGCTTACGCCGCAAGTGATGCACCTGCATGATGAACGCATTCGCCAGCGCAAGCTGCTGGAACTGGCTGCGGCAATGGTGGATGCGGGCGAACTGGACGTGCGGGTCACGCACCGGCTGCCGCTGGAACAGGCGGCCGAAGCGCACCGTCTGATCGAGGCGGGCGGCATGGTCGGCAAGATCGTGCTGACGATGGGCTAACGTGTTCATCGACACCCACTGCCATCTGGACGCCGCCGAATTCGGCATTGCGCAAGCCGACGTCGTGCGCAATGCCGCCGCAGCCGGCGTGGATCGCCTTGTCGTCCCTTCCGTGGATTGCCACAATTTCGAGGCCGTGCGCAAATTGTGCGAACAATACCCCAACTGCGCGCCCGCTTACGGCATCCATCCGATGTACACCGACGATGCCACACCGAACGATATTGAAGTCTTGCGCGAATATTTGAAACAGCACCCGGCCGCCGCCATCGGCGAGATCGGGCTGGATTTTTTCATCCCGCACTACGACCAGGCCCGGCAGGAACACTTCTTTGTCGAGCAACTGAAACTGGCGCGCGATTTCGACCTGCCCGTGCTGCTGCACATCCGCCGCGCGCAGGACAGCATCCTCAAACACTTGCGCCAGATCAAAGTGCGCGGCGGCATCGCCCACGCCTTCAACGGCAGCCGCCAGCAGGCGGACGAATTCATCAAACTCGGATTCAAACTCGGTTTCGGCGGCGCAATGACCTACTCGCGCGCCACCAGGCTGCGTGAGCTCGCCGCCACTCTACCTCTCGACAGTATCGTGCTGGAGACCGATGCCCCGGACATTCCCCCTGACTTTTTGGAAAGAGGAGCGCCGAACGAGCCGAAGTATCTGCCGCGCATTGCGCAGACTTTGGCGGAGTTGCGAGGGCTGTCGCTGGAGGAGGTTAAGCAGGCGACCACGGAAAATGCGCTTGCAGTGCTACCAAAATTAAAATCACTCGTCATTTCGGCGTAGGCCGGAATCCAGTGGATTTATTCAAAGTGCTTTTTGGATTGTGTCTCTGCATTGCAGAGAATCTTTTTTCACTGGATTCCGGCCTGCGCCGGAATGACAGCAGCATATAATCGGCGCTATGCAAAACCCCACCCCACCCCAATTCACCCGCACCCACATCCTGCTCGGCGATGAAGGCATCGCCAAACTCCGGAGCAAACACATCTTCGTCGCCGGCCTCGGTGGCGTCGGCTCTTATTGCACGGAAGCGCTGGCGCGCGCCGGCATCGGCAGGCTGACGCTGCTCGATCACGATGTGGTGGTGGCCAGCAACATCAACCGCCAGTTGTCCGCACTGCTTTCCACGGTCGGGCAGTCCAAGGCGGAACTGATGGGCGCGCGCATCGCCGATATCAACTGGTGCCTGCCGATTGCGATTATGTGATCGACTGCATCGACTCGCTGACTTGCAAGGAAGCGTTGGTGGCGGAAAGCTTCAAGCGCGGGTTGAAGGTCGCCTCCAGCATGGGGGCGGGCAACCGCCGCGATCCGACGCGGATCAAGATCGCCGATATCAGCAAGACGAACATGTGCGCGCTGGCGGCGCAGATGCGGACGCGGTTGCGCAAGCACCACGGGATCAACAAGGGGGTGCTGACGGTGTTCTCGGACGAGCAGCCAAGCGACACATTGCCGCCGCAACCCACCGACCGCGGGCGGGCGCGCGCGGTGAACGGCACCATCAGTTATATGCCGCCGCTGCTCGGGCTGATGCTGGCGGGGGCGGTGCTGAAACAACTATTGGAAAGTGACTAACCAGCATTGTAGGAGCCCGGCTTGCCGGGCGATTCCCCGCATAAACCCTATCGCGCAACAAGTTGCGCTCCTACGGCAGGAATTGGGCTCACCACGAAGCGGGGCTTTTACTTCAACCAGCCCCTGCGCCAGAAATACCAGAACGGGAGCGCCACCGTGAGCGACATCAACAGCAGCGCGAACGGGTAACCCAGTTGCCAGCCCAGTTCCGGCATGGCCTGGAAGTTCATGCCGTAGATGGACGCGATCAAGGTGGGCGGCAGCAAGGCCACCGACACCACCGAGAACAGGCGCACGATGCGGTTCTGGTTGATGTTGATGAAGCCGACCGTGGTCGCCATCAGGAAGTTGATCTTGTCGAACAGGAAGGCGGTGTGTCCGTCCAGCGATTCGATGTCCTGCTGGATCTGGTGCACTTCTTCGATCTGCGTCGCATTGAGTTTTCTGCTGCGGATCAGGAAAGAAAGCCCGCGCTGCGTATCCATCACGTTGCGGCGGATGCGGCCGTTGACATACTCTGCGTTGGCGATTTCGGCCAGCGCCATTCCCGCCTGGCGGTCGCTCAGCGGCGTGCCCAGCACGGTTTGACCCACCCGCCCCAGGTCGGCATACACCTCTTCCAGCGCATCGGCGGAGAATTCGACGTCCATTTCGTACAGGTCGACCAGCACGTCGCGCGCATCCGCGATGTCGCCCGATTCGGCATGCAGCCGCATGCGCAGCAGGCGGAAGATCGGCAGGTCTTCCTCGTGCACGCTGATGAGCGTCTCGCCGGACAGCACGAACGCCACGGCCACGCTGTGCGAATGGCGCTCGGTGCCGGAGAGGAAATCGGAGCGCAGGTGCAGATTCCCCTCGTGCTCGAAGAATCGCGCGCTGGCTTCGATGTCGCGCAGATGCTCGGGCTTGGGCAAATGCAGGTCGAAGCTGCCTTCCACCCACTCCACTTCCGCCTGCGTGGCGGTGACCAGGTCCAGCCACACCGGTTGTTCGATACGCAGGTCGGCACCGACTTCGGCAGTGATGCGGTTGAGGCGTCCGTTCTTCAGCGTGAATGCATGCAGCATGGCTCCCCCGTTCAATGTGCCTCATTCTAATTCGGATGCGCCGAAACGCGCCAACACTTCGTAACGCGCGGCCTGATCGCCGCCCAAGGATTGCACCAGCACGAAATTCCCGACCGGCCAGCGCACGGCAGGCATGGGCGGCAACGGCGCATCGCTCCATTTGGCGTGGCGCAACAGGGTGACATGCGGCTTGTAAGGACGATCCTCGAAACGGAAGCGGTGCCGGCGCAGGTTGCGCCCCAGATCGCGCACCAGTTCGGCCAGCGGCGGCGGCGTCATTTCCGGCGCGGCGTAGACGATGCGGTTATGCCCCCAGTAATGCGCCGCCGCCAGTTTCAGCTCGAAGCGGCGAAATTCCGTTTCCTGCGCCGCCAATTGCAGGGATTCCAGGCGATGTTCGGCCACCTCGCCCAGGAATACCAGCGTGGCGTGCAAGGTATCCGCCCGCATCGCGCTGCCGCCGCACAACTCGCGCAGCGGCGGTTGCCAGGCGGACAAGGCGGCCCGCCCGGCGGCACCCGGCCACAGGGCAAAGAACAGGCGCCGCGACGGCTCTTTCCGGATAGCTTTCATGGTTTTCAGCATAACAGGCCGCCATTGGTTCCGTCAGGGTCGAGCAAAGCCGCGGGATACTGTAGAATGCGCGCCTTGTTGGACGGCAAAAATTATGACCGCACGCTTACGCGAAATCCCTTACAACTACACCTCTTTCTCCGACCGCGAGATCGTGCTGCGCATCCTCGGCAGCGAGGCTTGGGACATCATCAACACCCTGCGCGAGGAACGCCGCACCGGACGCTCGGCGCAAATGCTGTACGAAGTGCTGGGCGACATCTGGGTGCTTTCCCGCAACCCCTACCTCGAAGACGACCTGCTGGCCAACCCCAAGCGGCGCGAAGCGCTGATCGGCGCGCTGCATCATCGCCTGTACGGCATCGAGATGCGCCGCGTCGCCGCCGAAAGCACGCCCCACGCGCAGCACGATCTCAATCCCAAGGTCAGGCGGCTGCTCGATCTGGCCGGCTCGGCGGTCGATCATTTTGCCGACGAATTCGAGAACACCTTGCGCCTGCGCAAGCGCGCCCTGCGCGCCCTCAGCCGCATCACCCGCCGCGACAACATCCAGTTCGACGGCCTGGCGCGCGTCTCGCACGTGACCGATGCCACCGACTGGCGCGTGGAGTACCCGTTCGTGGTGCTGCATCCGGACAGCGAAGAGGAAGTCGCGCCGCTGGTGCGCGTTTGCATCGAGCTCGGCCTCACCATCATTCCGCGCGGCGGCGGCACCGGCTATACCGGCGGCGCCATCCCGCTCACCAAATACTCCGCCGTCATCAACACCGAGAAGCTGGATACGCTTTCGCCGGTCGAACATCTGACCTTGCCCGGCCTGAGCGAACCCTACGCCACCATCCAGTGCGGCGCGGGCGTGGTGACGCGGCGCGTGATGGAAGCCGCAGAAGCCAACAAGCTGGTGTTTGCGGTCGATCCCACTTCGGCGGACGCTTCCTGCATCGGCGGCAACGTGTCCATGAACGCGGGCGGCAAAAAGGCCGTGCTGTGGGGCACGGCGCTGGACAACCTGGCTTCATGGCGGATGGTTACGCCGGACGGGCTGTGGCTGTTCGCCGAACGGCTGGACCATAACCTCGGCAAGATCCACGACGCGCCGACCGTGCGTTTCCGCATCTCGCGTTTCGAAGCGGACGGCAGGACGCCGCACGGCCAGCCGGAAATACTGACTGTTGACGGCAGCACCTTCCGCAAAGTCGGCCTGGGCAAGGATGTCACCGACAAATTCCTGTCCGGCCTGCCCGGCATCCAGAAGGAAGGCTGCGACGGCATCATCACCTCGGCGCGCTTCATCCTGCACCGCGAACACCAGTTCACGCGCACCGTGTGCCTGGAGTTCTTCGGCCAGGTGCGGGAGGCGGTGCCCTCCATCGTCGAGATCGTGGATTATTTCCATTCGCGCAACGGCAATTCGCCCGCGTTGCTGGCCGGCCTGGAGCACCTGGACGAGCGTTACCTCAAGGCGGTGGGTTACGCCACCAAGGCCAAGCGCAACGGGCGTCCGAAAATGGTGCTGATCGCGGATGTGGTGAGCGACGACGAGCGCGCCGCGGGCGAGGCCGCCTCCGAAATCGTGCGCATGGCCAACCTGCGCCACGGCGAGGGTTTCATTGCCGTCTCGGCCGAAGCGCGCAAGAAGTTCTGGCTGGACCGCGCGCGCACGGCCGCCATCGCCAAGCACACCAACGCGTTCAAGATCAACGAAGACGTGGTCATTCCGCTCAAGCGCATGGGCGACTATTGCGACGGCATCGAGCGCATCAACATCGAGTTGTCGCTCGGCAACAAGATCAGGCTGGTGAAAGCGCTGGAGGAATTCTTCGCGGGCGAACTGCCGCTGTACTACCAGGACGATGCCCAGTTGGGCGACGACGAACTGCTCGGCAACCGCCGGCAACAGGCGCGCGACCTGCTGGAAGAAGTCAGCAAGCAGTGGCAGTGGCTGCTGGATAACCTCGATGCACCGTATTCGGAACACCCCTCTCCCCCAACCCCTCTCCCGCCTGCGGGAGAGGGGAGTAAAACTGCTTTCGCTGTTCTGCAGGATCGCAGCGTGCGCGCCTCGTGGAAACGCGAAGTGCGCGATCCCCTGCGCCAGATTTTCAGCGGCAGCACTTACCTGCCCATCCTCGAACAATGCACCGCCATCCACCAGCGCGTGCTGAAGAGCCGCGTGTTCGTGGCGCTGCACATGCACGCGGGCGACGGCAACGTGCACACCAACATTCCGGTCAACTCCGACGACTACGCCATGCTGCAACAGGCCTACGGCGCGGTGGAGCGCATCATGAAGCTGGCGAGAGACCTGGGCGGCGTGATCTCGGGCGAGCACGGCATCGGCATCACCAAGTTCGACTTCCTCGAAGAGCAGGAGATCGCGCCTTTCATCGCCTACAAACAGAAGATCGATCCCGACGGCCGCTTCAACAAGGGCAAGCTGCTCAAGGGCAGCAACCTGGACCGCGCTTACACGCCCAGCTTCAACCTGATGGAACTGGAAAGCCTGATCCTGGAAAAAAGCGAGCTGGGTGAAATCTCCGATTCGATCAAGGACTGTCTGCGCTGCGGCAAGTGCAAGCCGGCCTGCAACACGCATGTGCCGCGCGCCAACCTGCTCTACTCGCCGCGCAACAAGATTCTCGCCACGTCGCTGCTGATCGAGGCTTTCCTGTACGAAGAGCAGACGCGGCGCGGCGTCTCCATCCAGCACTTTGCCGAGTTCGGCGATGTGGCCGACCATTGCACGGTGTGCCACAAGTGCAAGAGCCCGTGCCCGGTGGATATCGATTTCGGCGACGTGTCGGTGGCGATGCGCAATTTCCTGCGCAAGCTGGGCAAGAAGAAATTCAACCCGGTCACCGCGTTGTCCATGCTGTATCTCAACAGCACCAAGCCGGCCACCATCAAGATGCTGCGCACGGTGATGATACGGTGGAGTTATGGCGCGCAGCGTATCGCGTACCGCCTGGCCCGCAATTTCAGCCCGGTCCGGGCGCAGATTGCGCACCCTCCTGCCACCGTGGGCAAGCCGCCCGTCGTCGCGAAAGTGATCCACTTCGTGAACAAGCCGCTGCCGGCCAAGGTGCCGAGCAAGACTGCTCGCGCGCTGCTCGATATCGAGGACGACACCATCGTTCCGGTGATACGCAATCCGCGCAAGGCGGGCGAGGACAGCGAGGCGGTGTTCTATTTCCCCGGCTGCGGTTCGGAACGCCTGTTCAGCGAAATCAGCCTGGCGACGCAGGCGATGCTGTTCGAGACCGGCGCCACCACGGTGTTGCCGCCGGGATACCTGTGCTGCGGCTACCCGCAGACCTCTGCCGGATTCGAGGACAAGGGCAGCCAGATCACCATGGACAACCGCGTGCTGTTCCACCGCGTGGCGAATACATTGAATTATCTGGATATCAAGACGGTGGTGGTGTCGTGCGGCACCTGCATGGATCAGTTGCTGGAATACCAGTTCGACAAGATATTCCCCGGTTGCCGCCTGCTCGATATCCATGAATACCTGCTGGAGAAAGGCGTGAAGCTGAATGGCGTGCCGGGCACAAAATATATCTTCCACGACCCCTGCCACTCGCCGATGAAGACCCAGCAGCCGATCAAGGTGGTGAACCAGTTGATGGGCATGCATGTCCCGTTGAATGATCGCTGTTGCGGCGAAGCAGGGACTTTCGCCATGTCGCGACCGGACATCGCCACCCAGGTGCGCTCTCGCAAGGAAGAGGAGTTGCGCAAGGCCGCTGCCGCGCTGCGCGCCGGCGGCAATGCCGACCGGGTGAAGATTCTGACCTCCTGTCCCGCTTGCCAGCAGGGATTGTCGCGCTACCGCAACGACGTGAATGCCGATGCCGGGTATGTCGTCGTGGAAATGGCAACGCAACTGCTGGGCCGCGACTGGCTGAACGATTATGTCGCCAAGGCGAATTCAGGCGGCATCGAGCGCGTCCTGCTGTAGATTTCTATCGTGCTAACTCTCGAACCGACCGACAATCGAGTCAAGCCAGTCTTCAAGGATGCGACCACGTGTGCAAAGTGGTTAAGCCAGTTGCAGTTGACCAACCTGAATCTGGCGCATGGCACGCTGCGCACCCAGATCGACCTGTTCAACCTGCTGCCGATGCGCGGCAAAGAGCGTTTGCGCACGCTGGAAACGCTGCGCGAAATGGTGGGCATCGTGCAGGCCGATTTCGCCAAGAAACTGGTCGGCAAGAAACTCCCGCTTTCCGACGACGAATTCACCTCGCTTATTTCGTTGTCCAATTTGTGGATAAGCATGTACAACGGCTATCTGCGCTGCCTGGAGTCGCTCGATGCGGGAGACTCTTCCCTCGCTGCCGAAACCGCGCTGATCTGCCAGCGCTGCCTGCTCTACAGCGGCCTGCAGATCGGCGAATTCCTGCGCGCGGGGCATGTGCCGGACGGAAAATCCTGGCAGCGTTTCCACTCCACCTATGCCCATATCGAGGCGAATGGACTGCAGCAGGAGCCCGTCACCGACAGCCTGAATCACACCAGCCGCGTCTGCAGCCGCACCCTCTACGCCAAGACGCTGTTGCTGCATCGCGCGCGATTGCTTGGCATGCGGCGCAACCAGTGGCCCACATTGAACCGCTGGCTGGACAGTTGGGGAGAAACTTTCACCTTCGAGACGAGTTGCAGCATGAGCCATGAAGATGCGCCGCCGCTGGCGGTCGACCTGGCCGGATCGGGCGGGCTCATCCCGATCTATCAGGCCACCTCGGCCGCCGGCATGCGTTTCCTGGCCATGGTTCCGCTGTCCAAACTGATCCGCGTGAAAACCATTTTGCTGCAGCAGGGCCAATTGCCGCAGCATCTGGATCTCGGCGAAGACATGAACAGCCAGGACTGCATCAACCTGCTCAACCGGCTGCATGCCTGCTGGTGCGAGAAACGCGCGGAATCGATGGCGGACGAACCGCGCAGCGCGCCCGAAGTCAAGTTATGCAGCAGCGTGGAATACATCTACGCCCACATAGCGGGCAAGCCGTTCAAGCAGCCGACCCCTTCCAGCATCGCCGACAAGGAAGAGCAAAAGCAGATCGAGACCTTCGGCCGCGTGCTGGACCAGACCGACCGCCACAACCTGGCGCAACTCGGCTTTCTGGCCGAGGAGTGGCTGGTTGAAGAAGATGGCTTGCTGCATGCGCGGCTGCTGCGCAAGTTGAATTCCGGCGAGCGTCTCGGCATGAACCAGATCGTTTGCGTGCACAAGCCGGAAGGGATCATCTACAAACTGGGGGTGGTGACCGTGACCAGCGTCACCCGCACCGGACAACTCTACATCGGGGTGCGCTACCTGCCCGGCCAGCCCCGGACGGCAATCGTGCGCGGCACCCCGAGCGGCAATCTGCTTTCCGGTGCAGCCCCGGCGCTCATCCTGCCGGAGATCGCCAGCATGCGCATCCCGCCCAGCATTGTTATCCCGCGCGACTGGTTCGGCACCGGGCGCCGGCTCGAACTCTCCACCAAGGAAGTTCCGAAGCTGGAAATCTCGCTGGGCATCAGCGTGGAAAAAGGGCACGACTTCGAGCGCGTGAGCTATCTGCCGGCCAACTAGCCCGGATATTTCATGAAGTGGTTTCTGTAGGAACCCGGCTTGCCGGGCGAGTTTCCGCATAAACCCTATCGTGCAACAAGTTGCGCTCCTACGGCAGGGCGATGGTTTGCACTCGGGTATCGCCAGGAGCGAAACGCTGCATTAGCTCCAGGATGAAGCGTCGGCTTCCTGCAAGCGCCGCTTCGCCGGGAAAACGATGCTGAAGGTACTGCCCTTGCCTTCTTCGCTCGCAATCTCGAGTTGCGCCTGATGCCGGATGGCGATGTGCTTGACGATGGCCAGCCCCAGACCCGTGCCGCCGGTTTCGCGCGAGCGGCTGCGGTCCACGCGGTAGAAACGTTCGGTAAGCCGCGAAATATGCTGCGGCGCGATGCCGATGCCGCTGTCCTTGACGCTGAACACCGTGTGCCCGTCTGAGTGCTCGTGCCAGCGCAGCACGACCTCGCCGCCCGGCGGGGTATAGCGGATGGCATTGGTAACGAGGTTGCCGAACGCGCTGTGCAATTCGCCCGTGTTTCCGCTGAGCCGCGTTTCGCAATTGAGCTCCAGCTTGAGCCGATGCTGCCCGTTGCTCAGCGAGCGGCCTTCCTCGTACAGGGTACGCATCAACGCCGGCACGTCGACCCTTTCTTCGTGCAGCACGTTCTGCTCGTTTTCCAGGCGCGACAGGGTGAGCAAGTCGTTCACCAGGCTTTCCATGCGCCTGGTCTGGTCGCCCATCAGGTGCAGCGCCCGGCGCGCCATGTCGTTCTCCAGCATCGGCATGTCCTGCATCGTTTCGACAAAACCGTTGACCACCGTCAGCGGTGTGCGCAGTTCATGCGAGACGTTGGCGACGAAATCGCGGCGCATGGTTTCGATGCGCTCCAGCAGGGTGATGTCGCGGCTGATCAGCAGGTGCTTGCTGCCGCCGTAAGCGATGAGCTTGATGGAAAGCACAAGATCGCCATGGCGCGTGCCGCGCAACACCAGCGGCTCGCTGAAATTCTTTTTCACGAGGTATTGCACGAATTCCGGCTGGCGCGTGAGATAGGTGATTTGCTGGCCGATGTCGCGCGTGCTGTCCAGGCCGAAATGGTGCTCGGCCAGCGGATTGCACCATTCGATGCGGTCGGCCTCGTCCAGGATCACCACGCCTTCGGGCAGCGCCGAGGTTGCCTGCTCCATCTGGTGCAAAGCGGCGGCATGCTGCTCGCGATCCTTGCGACGCTGCTGGGTCAATTTGTTGAGTTGCGAGAAGGCATCCTCCCACAGGCCTGAGCCATCCGGCACTTGCTGCGTATCGGGATTGGACAGCCAGCGCTCGAACGCCGCGAGGTTGCGCAAATGGCTGAGCAGCCGCAGCGACATGCCCAGACCGAACACCAGCGCAGCAGGAAACGCCCCGGCGATCGGCCAGACGAGAAGGGAGAGCACAAGCAGGAAGAGTGGAAAAACGAAAGCGCGCTGCCAGAAATCGCTCACGGTGAAGCCTTATAAATTGACTGGCGGCATTATACGTGGGGATGCCGGCCGCGGGTTCGCCGAATAATGCTAATCCCTCGAAAAGCGGTAGCCGCTGCCGCGCACGGTCTGCACCAGATTGTCCAGGCCGGACGGCTCCAGCGCCTGGCGCAGGCGGCGGATATGCACGTCCACGGTGCGCTCTTCCACGAACACGTGGTCGCCCCATACCTGATCCAGCAACTGGGCGCGGCTATACACGCGCTCGACATGGGTCATGAAGAAGTGCAGGAGTCGGAATTCCGTGGGGCCAAGCTCGATATTTTCGCCGTTGGCGCTGACGCGGTGCGTGGTCGGCGACAGTTCCACGCCTTCCACGCGCACCGTCTCGTCGCTCATCTGCGGCGCGCGGCGCCGCAGCACGGCACGGATGCGCGCCATCAGTTCGCGCGGCGAGAAGGGCTTGGTGATGTAATCGTCGGCGCCGGATTCCAGCCCGAGTATCTTGTCGCGCTCGTCGGTGCGCGCGGTGAGCATGATGATGGGGATATCGCGCGTGCGCGAGTCGGCGCGCAAGCGCCGCGCCATTTCCACGCCGGATGCGCCCGGCAGCATCCAGTCGAGCAGGATGAGGTCGGGCAAGGCGCGGTTGATCTCGGCCAGTGCGCTGGGCACATCGAAGGCCTGGATGGCACGGAAGCCGCATTGCGCCACGTTGAAGGCCAGTAATTCCTGAATCGCCGGTTCGTCTTCCACCAGCAGGATGTTCGCTGTCGACATCATCTTCTCCATATCTCGTTTCTCATGGCTGGCGATGATATGAAAGAATTATGACAGTAACATGACAGGCAACCCTAATGTTCGCCAAGGTGCGGCGGATGATGATGCGTGTGCGCCGGCCCGTGCCTGCCGACCTTGTCCGGCAACAGCGACCCCAGCAGCATGCCGAACACGCTGAACAACAGGCCGACCAGTTGCGGCGGCCAAATCTCGCTCAATTGCAGCTTTTCCATGGTGATCCAGGAAATCAGCCCCAGCACAATGGAAACCAGCGCGCCCTGCGTATTGGCGCGCTTCCAGTACAAGCCGAAAGCCAGCGGCACAAACGCGGCAACCAGCGTCACCTTGTAGGCGTTCTCCACCATTTCGAAGATGCTGGACGACGAATTCAGCGCGAACCACAGCACCACCGCGCCGAAGGTCAGCACGATAATGCGCATGGTGCGCAGCATCTGCTGGTCGCTCATGTGCTTGAGCGCGAAGTGCTTGAGGATGTTCTCGGTGAACATGACCGAGGGTGCCAGCAACGTGGCCGAAGCCGTGCTCATGATGGCGGACAGCAAGGCGCCGAAGAAGAACACCTGCGCCACCAGCGGTGTGTGATTCAGGATCAGGTTGGGCAGCACCATCTGCGAGTCGCTTTCGATCATGGCGCCGAACACCGCCGGGTCGATCAGCGTGGCGGAATAGGCCAGGAACATCGGCACGAACGCGAAGGCGAAATACAGCACGCCGCCCGAGACCGACCCGCGCACGGCCGTCTTCTCGTCCTTCGCCGAAGTCATGCGCTGGAATACGTCCTGTTGCGGAATCGAACCCAGCATCATGGTGATGCCCGCGCCGATAAACGGCAGCCACGATTCATAGCCGCCCTCCGGAAAAAAGCGCAGCTTGCCGGCCGCCTGCGCATGGTCCACCACATTACCCACGCCGCCCACCTCGCCGCTGATCAGCACCGCGATCAGCAGCATGCCGGCCATGATCACCGTCATCTGCACAAAATCCAGCAGCGCCACCGACCACATGCCGCCGAACATGGTGTAGCCCAGCACAATGGCCGTCCCGATATACATCCCCGTCGTTTGCTCGATCGCGCCGCCGCTGACCAAATTGAACACCAGTCCCAGCGCCGTTACCTGCGCCGAGACCCAGCCCAGATAGGAAATCATGATGCAGATCGTCATGATCAGCTCGACCTCGCGACTGTAACGCGCCCGGTAATAGTCGCCGATGGTGAGCAAGTTCATGCGATACAGCAGCGGCGCGAAGAACAGACCCGCAATGATCAGGCACATGCTGGCGCCAAACGGGTCGGCAACCACCCCGCTCATGCCCTCTTTCACGAACGTGGCCGAGATGCCCAGCACGGTTTCCGCGCCGAACCAGGTGGCGAACACCGTCGCCGTGACGATAGGAAGGGGAAGATGGCGTCCCGCCACCACAAAGTCGCGGGAATTGTGCACCCGCCTGGAAGCGTACACGCCGACACCCACAGAAAACAGCAGATAAAGCACAACGAACCAGATCAGCATAGGAACATCCCGCAAGTTCAACAATGGCGGCTATTTTAGCAGCGTTCCGGAAAACGAAAAGGCAGCCGGATTGCGGCTGCCCAAGGTCACATAACTACGAACGGCACTCAGTCAAGGCAACTCGAAGGGCCGGTTCTCGGCCTGAACGGCCGGTGGCGAACGACGTCGATTAAGTCCGCCTTCGACCCGAAGCGGTCATCGCAACTTCCAGAAACCGGTCATTCAACGTTAAATTAAGGGGCCCGCTTTAGCGCGTCCCGCTTGACTGTCGGGTTGGACATCAGGTGCTTCTCATTGCGGCGTTGTGCAATAAGGCAAAACGTATGTGTCATGGTCGACAGGCGCTGGTGGGTAGCCTGCTTTCGTAGCACGAAGATCCACTTTCTCAGCATCCGTTAATGTGTCGTGAGTATCGATCAAGCGCTTGCAGAATGCCTCTTGAACGACCGTTATTTCGGAAGGCGACTGCGCAATGCTCTTGGCCGAAATAAAATCGCCGAACAACCAAAGGTAATGGCCTTTGGCACTAGACGAGGTCGCTTCGGCAAAGGCTGCAAAGTATTTGATGCGCTCGATCCGTTTTGCAGCGGCAAGAGTAGCCTCGTCAGAATATGCCGCCAAGTTGCAGCCGTTCCACGTAACGTTAATGACGACGGAGCTGTGCCACCACTCTGTTGTATTGGTGGTGAACTGGCCGTTGCATACAGTCCCTCCGCCAAAACCAGACCAGGCATTTATGTGAGTTGTCTGGACATTGCCTTCTCTAATTATGGTGACTTGGGGATAGTTAGCGCTGACGTGACCGTTAATCAGTTTCGGACCCCAGCCGGGAACGCTAAAGGACCCATCGGTGGCTGTTACTGTCTTCTGTTCAAAGTACTCCAAATCATGGCCGTGAAAGAATCTCGGGCGCTCTATCTCCCAAACGACCGACGTCTGCGCCCCCGATACGGGTTGTTGTGTTTTAGCGTCGACGACTGTGGCGCGGATAGGGGCGCTCATGTGGAGGCGCCAGTAGAGTGACCCGCATCCTGAAATGGAGGATGCCAAAGAGACTAAACAAAGCGCCTTTGTAATGTTCACGATGCCCAACGTGGAAGTTCAGGGGCGCACCGCCGAGAGGCGGAGCGTCCCCTGGAACGAAGGGTTAGAGCGCGATTACCATTCACCGCGAAACTCCCCTTCCATTTCATGTTTGAAGGATAGGTATTCGCCGAGTTGAGCACTCGCGCCCATGAGGATGACTGATACTTTTCCGATGACGTCTTGGACGTTTCGTAGATTGATATGAGTGATACCCGGCAAAGAAGGGTTCCCGTCTTTGTCTTGCGGATAACGAAAGGCCATCGAACTTGGATCGACTGCCGAAAACTCTGAAATGAGGCGGGCGATCTCTTTCAGTTCCACCACCGAATCACCGGGAGATATTTCAGAGAGTAGGTTGTGGCACACCTCCCATAGGTTTCCTATGTGGTGGTGCTTCGGGAAATCGCCTGTGATGTCTTTGAGTCGACGCCCTTGGCGGATGATATCCTTGATCTGGAGTTCGAGGTACTGCCGGTAGAAAAAGAGCACCGGATAGACCAGCGAATCTTGCCCCGAGCTTCGTTGTTCGACGTGTTGAACAAGAAGATCGGCAGCGTCTTTGTACCCCGATGCGTAAAGGCCCCACCCATCGTGACACCAGTTAACGCAAGCGTTGTTCCACCAGTCTTCCTGCGATGTAAACAGACGATCTTCAGAGGACGGCAGTGCCGGCGGCTTCAGCAATTCCATCCAATCATTGGCAGGTGAAGAATCGGTCATCTCGCGCTCTAACAGTTATTAGACGGACGCACCGGTCACTACTATTAACAATAATGAGGCGCGCATATTTTCAACAACTGATTGATTCATTGGAACATCATCTATTTTGTCTGTCCGCATATGCATAATAGTACGGGCGGGCGCGTATGTCTCCTACTGGCACGCTGCGGTTCGTGATGTTGCCATATAGCCCGCCAGGAAGCGGCCGTTTGAGCCGCAGTGAATCAGCGTACCAGATAGCGGTCCCTCTCGACATGATGCAATCGACCCAAAGCAGTCATGGATTTTTTGATGCTTCAGAGGCATGATGCGTGGAGTACCCGTCGCTATGAGTATAGATTATCTGGGGATCACCCTGAAATAGGAAGGGAAAACGTAGAATCCATGACTAAGCCCCCCTTCGCTTGCAAGCAGGTCTCCATTGCCAATCCGCCAAAGAAAAATACGGCGGAGCTGGTCAAGGAAATGCTGTCTCGTAAACTCCAGTATATCGATCAGGCCGCTGTGATGCGCCTCTTAAGTGGTTATTCTCCGGTCAATCCAAAAATATTCGCACATCTGCTTGATACCGTGTTGAAGGGCATCAACTATGAAGGGCTTGTCTATTGGTCAAGCAAGGGCAGCTATCCAAGCGATCCACCTGAAATATCCGAAAGGCTGAAAGGCGTTATTGACAAGTTACTCGCTCACAATATGAATCGGGGTGGACTCAAGCCGTGGGATATGTATGGAGGACTTGATTTCGACATTGTCCATACATCACATAAAGACGCGGGGAGAGTTGAAACCGAAGTCAAAGCCTACTTCTACCACGTGCAGTATTGTCGGCCTGAAAACGAACGGCGCATTGTCCTGCATATTCACTCGCATAAGGTTAGCGGAACCGAGTGGAGTATTTCTATTCCGCTACAAATGCTGATGAAAGGGTGGCCGAAAATCGAAAACGAGCATATCGGATATGCTCATTCGATTACGTTGACTGACCCTAATACGGGTGAAATGGATCAACACTACTATGTCGGCGTATCGAAACGGAACTGGTTAATCCGCATGGCGGAACACTTCCGTGAGATACAAACTGGTTCAAACAAAACCTTCCATCGCGCCTGGCGCGAATACATCGGCCGCCGCGATGTATTACTTGGGTCGGAATTGGTCATCGGCAATCACTCCTTTGAACAAATCATGGATTGGGAAGAAGAGATGGTCGACAAATACATGGCGCTTGGGAAATCCCTCAACATGATCCCCGGTGGCTTCAAGGGTATCAAATTCTTGCATGAGCACAGGTTGCTCAACTCGGCACAAAATATCAAGCTTGAAGAGCGCGAACGAGCGATTTCCGAGTATCAGCGACTCAACCCTCGCATCGGCATCCCAAACTTGCTCATCAGCGAACTTTGGAAGAACGAGGAATACGCACAAAAGGTCATTTGCGGAGTCGAAGGACGTTTGTCTGTTGACCAAGTTCGAGAAATACGCCGGTTGAATGCGTTGGGAATGCCCATCGAGAAGATTTCATTGATGATCAAGGCTTTAAATGTGCGCCAGATCGAACGTGTTCTATCAGAGGACACCTACTCGCGTATACATTAACGCGGCGCGCTGGGCTACCGCAGAGAACGCCCGTGCCGGCGATTAGGGGACTTACGACACTTCATAGGCTAAACACGGCGTGTGCGCATATTGTCTCTTGTATCAGTAAGTATTCAAGCCGCCTATCAGGTTTAAATGGGAAGCAGTCCATCGAGTGTCAGCTTCGGAGTGCGACAAACTGACCGCTTCTGGCACACAGCGGAAGCAGCGCACCTCTATCCTGAATTTCCGCTTAGGCCGATTAGCCGTCATCATCGTCATCCAGGCATTCAGCTTCATAGAAATCTGGATAGAAGGTACTCAAGATTTTCTTGGTGGCTTGATTGGTTACGGTGACAGTGACTAGCGAATCACCTGCTTCCGGTTCGATGGAGTCGGTAGCATCCCTGGCAAAGGCTAGTGCTTCAGGTTGAGTACTAAATCTATCCAACACAACAGCCCCTGCCTTTTTGTAATGGGAAGTTACCGCGTAAATCTTGTTTGGTGTCTCCGTTTGTTGTTTCATTTCATTTTCGATTGCTTCTGTACTGTTCGTAGCGTCTCTCAGATTTTCGGGGTTCAGCTTCGCAATTAATTTTGGCTGACATCAACGACCGCATCGGGACTGGAAACAACCTTGGTTTGTGAATCGCACCGACGACCCCTCAGGCCGAGAAGCCGACTTCAGGCTCATCACTCTGACTGGCCGATGCTTTCGACTTCAGTCCAGAGTGACAACACCTCAATCACTCCAACTGCATGGCTAGACAGACAGCCTCACATCCATCCCCAGCATGCGGATGCGAGCCGCGAAACTTTCCATCTGTTCGTGCGATAGCGCGGATAAGCGCGACCCTTCCTTCTGCATGGAAAGACGTGCCAGGCCGTAGAGCAGTACCCCCTGCGGATTGATGCCGCCGCGCATCATGACTTTGAGAAAATCCACGTAGTCGTCCTCGTCCTGCGCACCCGGTGCCTTGCCATCCAGCGCGAACCAGCAGGTTTGCAGCCAGGTGTTGGGGCAGCAGGCGATGGCGGCGGCGAGGTTCTGCTGCACCTTGTCCATCGTCGTCTTGGTGTCGTTGACGAGCGCCATGCCGGCCTCGCTGGCGCGATCCAGCTTGAACCAGACTTCGCCGTTGAATTGCGCCATGCGGCGCAGTCCCAGTTGCACGTTGTCGCGCTGCGTGAGGCTGCCGTTGGTGATGAGCACCAGCTTGAGATCGGCGGGTTTGAGTCTGGCGATGATTTCGATGACTTCGGCGAATTCCTGCGCACTGGTCGGCTCGCCGTTGCCGGAAATGGCGATGTCGTTGATGCGGCGCGCTTCGGGCGGCACGCGCTGCATGAAATCGCCGTGCTGCAACTCCTGCAGGAAACCGCCCAGTTCTTTTTCCAGCAACGGCAAATCGACCGGCGGTGCGGTGCCGCGGGTGAGATCGGGCACCTGGCAGTAGATGCAGCGCCAGTTGCAGGCGTTGTTGGTGTTGAGGTTGATGCCGATGGAGACCCCGCCCGCACGGCGCGACACGACCGGATAGACATAGCGCAGTCCAGCGCTGTCGCGGCTGTGGTCGGCGGTGTTCAACTGGGAAGGTTCATCAGTCACGGATTAGCACCCATCAACTCAAATAATTCGTCACACTGGCGCTGCGTGTGTTGTTGGGGCTTAAGCCCTTTACAACCACGGCGTACCCCTTGCGGGTGCAGGCCGGTGTCCAGTTGATTAAACGCTGGATTCCGGCCTTCGCCGGAATGACGAAATCTTTAACGGTAGCCTCAGGATTTCACCAGCGGCAGATACTGCGCCGGATCCACCGGCTTGCCGAACTTGCGGATCTCGAAATGCAATGCGACCTGGCTGGCATCGGTGCTGCCCATCTCGGCGATCTTCTGGCCCTTGCTCACGTTCTGGCCTTCTTTCACCAGTATCCGGTCGTTGTGCGCGTAGGCGCTGAGGTAGGTCTTGTTGTGTTTGATGATGATGAGCTTGCCGTAACCGCGCAGACCGCTGCCGCTGTACACCACCTTGCCCGATGCGCTCGCCACCACGGCCTGCCCGCGCTGGCCGACGATATCCACGCCTTTGCGGTTGTCGCTTTCCGAGAATCCGGCAATCAGCCTGCCGCTGGTGGGCATGCCCCACTCCAGCGGCGCTTCGTCATCCACCGGGCGTGGCGCAACCTTGGGCGGTTTCTTCGGTGCCGCGGCCACCGCCACCGGGGGCGCACCCGCCGCGTGGGCCGGTTCGTTCTGCAAGCGTTCCGCCTGCGCCAGCGCCTGCGCGGTATAAGCCAGCTTGCCCACCTTGGGATAGCTCTTGGTTGGACTGGGCTCCGGCGCTGCCTGCGCCATCACCGGCCTGGGTTCGTCTCTGGGTCCCGTGCCGGCCCCCGGAATATGCAATTGCAATTGCTGGCCGATCTGGATCGCCGCCGGATTGTCCAGGTTGTTCCAGTCGGCCACGTCGCGGTAATCCACGCCGTTCAGGAACGCGATGCTGTAGAGCGTATCGCCCTTCTGCACGATATAGATTCGCGTGACCGTTTCGTATTCCGAATCCATCACGGGCTTTTTCGCGGGGGTTGGCTGCGCCACCGGCACCGGCTTCCTGTCCGCACCGTATCCCATGACGGGGGCGCGGCGACCACCGGCCTCAGGGGAAGCACAGCCCGCCAGCACGAGTGCGGCCAGGGCCCATGTTACCCACTGCGAATTCTTCATCTTCATGCTTTCCCCATCACCAACGGTACGAACTTCACGGCATCCAGGCGCTTTTCGCTAAAGCCGTTCTCATCGCGCTCGATCAGATACAAGTGTTGTTCCTGGGTTCCCATCGGCAATACCATTCTACCACCGACCGCCAACTGCTCCCGCAGCGCGGCGGACAGCGCGGGCGCGGCACAGGTCATGATGATGCCGTCGAACGGCGCCACATCCGGCAAGCCCACCGTGCCGTCCACATGGCGCAGGGTGACGTTGAATATTTTCAGTTCGCGCAGCGTTTTCCTGGCGCGCTCGTACAGCGGCTGGATGCGTTCGACCGAATAAACTTCCTTCGCCACCTTGGACAGCACCGCCGCCTGATAGCCGCAGCCGGTGCCGATCTCCAGCACGCGGTTGAGCTGTTTGCCGTTGCGCAGCACTTCGGTCATGCGCGCCACGACATAGGGCTGCGAAATGGTCTGCCCGTGCCCGATGGGCAGCGACACATCGTCGTAAGCGCGCGTTGCCAGCGCCTCGTCGATGAAGATATGGCGCGGCACTTCGTACATCGCCGCCAGCACGGTTTCGTCCTTGATGCCCTCCGCGCGCAGGCGCTCGATCAGCCTGCCGCGCGTGCGCGCCGAGGTCATGCCGATGCCGGCGTGGCGCAGGTTCACTGCTGCTTCCCACCCGCAAGGGGTACGCCGGCGGGTACCCCGCTGCTCCGCAGCGACCCTTCCGCAGCCATCCATGAACGTACCGCGTCAAGCTGGCTGTATTGCGTGAGGTCGATCTGAAGCGGCGTGATGGAAACACGGCGCTGCGAAGTGACGAAGAAATCCGTGCCCTCGCCCGCGTCCTGCGCCTTGCCCGCCGCGCCGACCCAGTACACCGGTTCGCCGTGCGGGTTGCTGCTCTTGATCACCGGTTCGGCCTTGTGGCGTTTGCCCAGGCGCGTGACTTCCATGCCTTGCAATTCTTCATACGGCACATCCGGCACGTTCACGTTGAGCAGCCAGGGATGCGGATTCGCCTCGCGCATGAAACGCTGCACCAGTTCCACCGCCACTCTGGCCCCGGTTTCGTAATGCACCGGGCCGTGCTTGGCCATCGAGATGGCAATGGCGGGAATGCCGAGCAGGAAGCCTTCGGTGGCCGCCGCCACCGTGCCGGAATAAATCGTGTCGTCGCCCATGTTGGCGCCGGAGTTGATGCCAGACACCACGATGTCCGGCTGCGTGTCCACCATGCCCGTCACCGCCAGGTGCACGCAATCGGTGGGGGTGCCGTCGACATAATAGAAGCCGCTGGGCGCCTGGCGCAGGTTGAGCGGGCGGTTCAGGGTGAGCGAGTTGCTGGCGCCGCTGCGGTCGCGCTCCGGCGCCACCACCGTCACTTCGGCGATGGCGGAAAGATGTTGGGCCAGACAGGCCAAACCCGGCGCGAAATAGCCGTCGTCGTTACTGAGCAGGATGCGCATGGGGGAAAGAGTCGAAAGTGAAAGGTTGCAAAGTCGCTGTCATGGTTTTTGGCGATTCGGACAGGCGCAGCAAAGGCTGATCGCCGGGACGAATGTTAGCCGCCTTTTCCGTTTGCTTCCAGCCTAACTTGCCGGTTCGCCCACCCACTCCAGGCCGACGTGCTCATAGTCCTCGCCCTCGTCCAGCAGCCGCACCAGTTTGATCTCGCGGCTTTTTTCCCCCATCAGCGCCTGATATTCGTTGCCCGGCACGAATGCGCCGGATTCCATGAGCAGGGTGGCGTCGAGATAGCTGTTGTGCGCGTCCGGCAACAGGATGACCGGCACATAGGTGTATTGGAACGAGCCGGAACTGGTCTCCCAGTTGGACGCCTTCTCCGCCCCTTTGCCCAGCGCGCGCAGCCAGATGGACAGCGGTTTCTTGGCGATGATGGCGATCACGAGATGCACGCCGTCTTCCGCGTCGGTGTGGATGCGGCGGATCGCGCCCACCCACCACAGCGGATTGTTCCGCGTCTTGATGCCGCACAGGTCGCCGACCTTGACCCACGCGCCTTCGCTCTTTGCCAGCCTGACGCCGATCTCGTCGACGCCGATGTCGGTCACCGTCCAGATCTCCGCGCTGTAGTCGATCTCCTCTTCCGCCGCCAGCCCGATCCCGCGCGCCGTTTCGTCGGCGGTGGCCAGTTCGATGCGCGTCGCCATCTGGCTGATCAATTTGAAACCGTGGATCACGTCGATTTTGGTATCGATGCCGCGATGATCCTGGTGGCGCAACGGCGGGTGCGGCGCCCACCAGGCCATCAGGTGCTTGAGCACGGTGAGTTTGCCGGACGGGGTGAATTCGCTGCCGAAGCGGCGCTCCTGCCACACCGGATCGTCCTCGTTCTGCTTCTCGATTTTCTCCACGGCGGGCACCGCGCGCACCGCGCCGAAATAGCGCGTATCCGGCGTGCCCGCCCCGTCCATGCCATGCGGGGCAACGCCGGCGGACAGGTCGAAGCGGTAGGGACAATCGGCATCCGCCGCGGGTTTGAGATCGAAGAAGCTGCACAGGCGCCCGGCGATGCGGTAACTCACCTCGATCTGGTCAGGCGCCAATTCGTCCGGTGCTGCGATGTACAGCATCAGCGCGCACAACAATTCGCGTTGCGGGCTGATGTGGATGACGTTGCCGGGATAGGCCAGCACCATGCTCTCGGCGATCTGCTCGGTTTCGACGAAGTGCTGGCAATCGCCGATCTGCCGCCACAGCGCGGGCTCGATGTCGAGATAGCGCATCAGCTCCAGCTTCATCTGCTCGCCGATGGCGCGCGCCCAGCGCACGCAGAACAAGGGCATTTGCTGCCTGAGCTCGAACGTCCGCTTCCCGGTCTTCCGGTATTCTTCGACGCCGGCCGCATACGCTTCCGCCAGCGCCTTGGCATAGGCATGGACGATCTGCCACTGATGCACGCCCTTGAAATCCTGCAGATGCGGTGCACTCAGGTATTGATGCAGGATTCCGGAATGCAGCGGCAGCGCGGTTTCGTCCAGCAGCAGAATGATCGCGGCGCGAAGCTCGGGATGAAAACCTGGTGCGGACTTGATCGAATCCAGCCAGAAAGCGATGTCTTCCAGCGCCTTGCCGGGATCGTCCTGCGGCAACTCGTCCAGCAGCCGCCTGGTTTCGTCCAGGTCGAACAGGGGATGATCCGGCTTGCCTTCAAACAACTTGAACATGGTTCGGCCTTCCGCTGGCTATGCAGGTCGCGGCATTATATTCAGGATGGCGGCGGACGCCGGTGCCGCAACCGGAAGTCAGGATTCCGCGACCGGCGCTGGCAGATTGGCCTTTGCGCGCAATAGCTCGACCAGCTTGTCGAAATCGACCAGGTTGCTGGGGAAACTGAGTTTGGTGCGGTCGGCAAAGGTCACCACGCCGATTCTTCCGCCTTTGGCAAACCACACATTGATTCCCGCGATGTCGGATATCCGGTATTCGTCGCGCTTGAAACCGGCAACGACAATGCGTCCGTCGTTGACCGTCAGTGCATAGCTGTGGGTGCGCAGACCTTCATAAAGAATGGTGAGAAAGAGCGGCAAAAACAACAGCCACCCCCAGAACTTCGGATTCGTGCCGATGTACAAGGCAACCAGCATTACCACGGCCAGGGCGAACCGCGTGTATGACAACCATTTTGGATATCGAAATGTCATGATGGGCTTTCGTTCCAGTAGTTTGAGAATTGACCCGTACCACTCTCCCGGGGCCGGTCGGCAAACAATACGACAACGCAATGCTGCGATTATTGTAATTTACATAGCGGATTAATCAAGTATTTGAACAGCCGCCCGCAACGCGTTGCCGGGGCGGAAGTACTACGGGAGAATCAGCTTCGGGGAAAATCCTTCAGGCAACAACGGCCCGAAGGATTGCTGGTTTCGCACGAACACAAGCCGAGCCTGGTCTTTTCAACCACAAAATCCCTGACACCCGGATTGCCCGCCGCGTCCGCCTTGGTGATGCCGAAGCAATAGCACAACAACGCGTCGCCGCCGGTTTCCTTCACGCCCACCCCGGTTCTGAGTTGGGACTTGAGAATGACGGTGTCGTCATCCGCGAAATAAACGACCTCGCAATCCGGATCGTCGCAAAAAAAATAGCGTCGCCCCCGATCCTGCCACAGCCACGACTGCTTGATGTGGTGGAGGATGGTGCGGGCCGAGACCTCGTGGTATTCGATCCCGTTTTTTGGGCAGCGATGTTTTTTCGGGTGGGCAGTGGCGGAGTTGGCGGGAGAGCAGCAGTCGGACATTTCGTTCTACCATATCAAACATAATCTGGCGGGTTCAAGGTAGGGTGCGCTTGCGCACCCTACAACTCAACTTCTTTCTTACCCCTCCCCGCATTACTGCAACGTCATCGCCAGCCTGAACCCGAAACTGAAATCCCGGTAATTCGTGCCGAACTTGTGGCGCACGGCAGCGCGGCCGTACTTCTGGTCTTTGCCCCAGGAGCCGCCGCGCAGCACGCGCATCGAGCCGCCGTCCCAGGCGCTGCCGTCGGTTGGCGCGCCGACGTAATTCTCGTGGAAGGTGTCCTGGGTCCATTCCCACACGTTGCCGCTCATGTCGTGGAGGCCGAAGGCGTTGGCTTGTTTGGTCGCGACCGGATGGGGGGTATTGAAGAAGTAGCTGCCGCTGTTGAAACTGTTCCAGGCCACCGCGTCCGCATTGTTGCTGCCGCAAAACTCGAGTTCGGTTCCGGCACGGCAGGCGTATTCCCATTCGGCTTCGGTCGGCAGGCGGAATTGCCTGCCGGTTTTGGCGTTGAGCTTCTGGATATAGTTCTGCACGTCATCCCAGCTCACCTGCTCCACCGGGCAGTCGTCGCCGCAGGTGTCGAAATTGCTCGGGTTGGTTTGCATCACGGCCTTCCATTGCGCCTGGGTGACTTCGGTCTTGCCGATGGCAAAAGGCTTGGCAATGGTGACGCGATGCTTGGGTTTCTCATTCTGTTCGCCGTTATCGGAACCCATGTCGAAGCTGCCTGCGGGCAGTTCTACCATCTCGGGGCACTCGGGGCAGTCCTTGAATTCCTTGCCCGCAACCGGCAAGGCCACCAGTTCCCACTGGTACAGCTTGTCCTGCGCCGCACGCGCATCGGCGCCTGCCGGCTCCAGCAGCAGATAGCGCTTCATTTCGACCGTCGCCTCGCGGTATTTTTTCCCTTCGCCCAGCAACAGCGCCAGCTTGAAGCGGCCCTCCGGCCACCAGGGGGCGATTTCGAGCGCCTTGCCGTACAACTCGATTGCCTTGTCGTTCTGCTTTTCCTGCACCATGAATTCGGCTTGCACCTTGAACTTGCGCGCTTCTTCGCTCAGTTGCGGTTTGGGTTTGGCGGCGAGGTATTTTGCGGCGACTTCCTGGAACGGGTCGTTCGTGCCCTCGGCGAGCGCCGGCACACAAATCGAGAAAAGAATAACTGCCAGACCTGCGCGAATGTTTACCAAAATACTCTCCTTACTATTGGCTTGATCGGTGGAATCAGCCGGGAATTGTATCCGGTTTTATCGCCTGGATTTCTGCGAAGTTGGAAAAGGACGGGCGCGTTTGCGCCCACTTCAACCATCCCGCCGGGAGAGTTTTGCCGCATTTCGACAGTTGCGCGATGTGGCCCTTAAGAAGGCTTAAGCCATTGAGTTGGAGTCGCGGGGCTTATTACCCAATTGCCGATGGCAAGACAAGGAGGCAATCTTAATCATCGCTTAAGGAAGCGCAACTCAATCGGCCTGCGGCGTAATCGAAACCGTTCCTTCATATCACTTGCCGGATGCATGTTGTTTGGCGTGTACGCTGATGAACTGCCCCAGGCGTTTGTCGGTGGTCATGATATGGTTGGTCAGCCAATTCTTCAAAAAACGGAGCAGTTCCTCGCGCGATCCCGGCTTGCCCGCGCGCGCTTTGTCGCGAAGCGCAACCACTTGTTCCGAAAAGCTCCGGTGCGCGGCCAGGTGCACTCTGGCCTCTTCTGCGGAAGCGGTAGCGTAACCGTGTTGCTGCATGAGCTGTTCTTCGGTGTTGAAGTGGTAGATGGCATAGGCCAGCAGATCGCGGGTGATCTGCTCGAACAGCGGGTCGTCGGCTTCACTGGTCAACTTGACCTGCGCCTCATTCAGCGTGTCCACCAGAATGCGATGCTGCCGGTCGATCTCGGCGACGCCCGTCAGCAGTGCGTCGCTCCACTGGATCGGTTCGGAATTGGTCATAATATTCTCCTTATCGCAGAGCCTGATGTTCAGGCTTTGCCGTTGCCGCCGACAGGTCTGTACCAGAACGGGTCGGGTCGAAATTTGCGCACCCAGGACGTAATATCCGCCGCTGCCATTGGTCGCGCCAACGCGTAGCCCTGCATCACGTCGCAACCCATATCCAGCAGGCGGATGATATGGGCCGGGGTCTCGGCGCCCTCGGCGACGATGGAACGGCCAAAGGCACGGGCCATTCCGATCACGGCTTCGACAATGGCAAAGTCTTCCGTACGCTCCAGCATGTGACGCACGAAGGAGTGGTCGATCTTGATCTCCGTAGCCGGCAAATGGCGGAGGTGCGCCAGAGTCGAATAACCGGTGCCGAAATCGTCAAGGGAGAAAGTCACGCCGAGACTGCGGCATTCCTCGATCACCTGGCGAATGGCATCCAGTTCCTTCAAGGCGGCAGTCTCGACAATCTCGATCACCAGGCTGCCCGGTTTTACTTGCGGATACTGGCTCAGAATTGCCACCAGCGTGTTGACAAATCCCGGGTGCAGCAAGTGGCGAACAAAGGCATTGACGCTGATGCACAGGTCAATTCCTTCGCGACGCCACTGCGCCATCCGGTTCATGGCCTCTTTTATCACCCAATCGCCGATCGACGGAGCAAGATCGGTATCTTCGATCAGCGGGAGAAATTCTGCAGGCGACAATAGTCCCAAGGTCGGATGCTGCCAGCGTATCAGCGCTTCGACGCCAACGACCCGGCCCTGCCGGCAATCCACCTTGGGCTGGTAATAGAGTCGGAACTGTCCGGATCTTTGCGCCTCTGCAAGCAAGCCGAGGGTAGCGAGGCGTGCTTCGATACGTTGCTCCAGGCGTGTATCGAACATCTGGTAGCGATTCTTGCCCGCCTGCTTGGCGACATACATGGCATGGTCGGCATGGCGCACCAGCGTGTCGGGATCGACCTGGTCGTTCGGGAACAGGGTCACGCCGATACTTGCAGAGACCCCGGAATGGCTGGTGTTGCCGATCGCGTAGGGGGCAGCAACGGTCTGCAACAGGCGATCGAGAGCCACCCGGCACTCCTCCTCGCTGGACAGCCCCGAGAGCAGAACGACGAATTCATCGCCGCCCAGGCGGACCACGGTATCGCCGCCGCGCACACAGGCAATGAGCCGGTTGGCAACTTCGACCAGCAGCTCATCCCCGGCCTGGTGTCCGAAGCGATCATTGATTTCCTTGAATCCGTCCAGGTCGAGGTAACACACTGCAATGAGGGTGTCGCTGCGCTGGTTGCGGGCGATGGCCTGGCTCAATCGGTCACCGAGCAAAAGTCGGTTCGGCAGCCCGGTCAGCGGGTCGTGATGGGCGATCTGCTCCAGGTATTCCGCCTGCTGCTTCTGCTTCGTAATATCGTGGAAATCTAGGATCACGCATTGCTCGCCCCCGATTTCCAGCGCCTTGCCGGAAAGCAGCACCACGCCAATCGATCCGTCCTTGCGCCGCACCGGCGTTTCAAAACTGAGCACCTCGCCGTCGCGCTCGATTCTTTCCTTCCATTGGCGTCGCTGCTCGGCGTCGACCCAGATACCGAGATCGCCGGGAAGTGTGGAGCGTCCGATAATCTCTTCGGGCAGATAGCCAAAAAATCCGGCATAGCTGCGACTGACTTCGAGTACCACTCCGTCCCTGAGGCGCGTCAACGCCATCGGTTCCGGCGTCAGGTTGAACAGCAACGCGAATTTCGCCTCTGATTTGCGCAGCGCCTCTTCCGCCTCCAGACGCCTGCTGATGTCGCGGGCGATCGCGATAAAATAGGTTTGTCCGCCATAATAAAAGGCGTCCGAGTCCACCTCCACCGGAATCAGATGGCCATCGCGGTGGCGATGTTGGGTGACAAATTTCCGCAGCCCCTCGTCATTCAGGCGTCGCGTCAATTCGCCCTCCGGTCCCCACATCTCAGGCGGCGTACTGGGATCGATGTCTGGAATCGTCATCTGCAGCAATTCCGCGGACGAATAGCCGAGTTCCTGTTCCGTCGCCGGATTGACGTAAAGCATGCGTCCGTCCTGGTCGATCCAGTACACGCATTCGCGCGTGGTATCCAGCGCCTGCATCGCCATGCGCAGGCGTTTATCCTCGGACTTGCGCTCGGTGATGTCGATATAGACACCAACCACACGATTGACCAGCCCCTGTTCATTGCGCCCGACAATTTTGCCGCGCACCATGAACCAGCGCCACGCACCGGGCTTGCTGCGCAGCCGGTATTCGTGGCTGAAAGCGATATCGTCCGGCGAATTGGCGATGCCGTGGAAAAAAGCATACGTGGTCGGCAAGTCGTCCGGATGAACCATGCTCGTCCAGGTTTCCTGATCCGCAGGAAATTCATCCGGCGCCCATCCCAGCATGGTGAAATAAGTCGGACTGAAATAGATTGCGCGCGTTATCGGGTTCCACTCCCACAGGCCGGTGTTGGTGGATTCCAGCGCGACGACCAGGCGCTCCTGGCGGATGCGGACTTCGCGGGTGCGTTCGTCGACCAGATTTTCCAGGTGAGTACGATAATCCTGGCGGCGCAACATCGCATTGTGCAAAACCGTGGCCAGCACAGGCGCCAGCATTTCTGCGTTGCCGGTCACTGTGTCAAGCGCCTCGCCCTCGGTGAGCCCGAAGATCAGAAGAATGCCAACCCGGAGCTCGCCGGAGTTCAGCGGTACCGCAAGGCAGTTGGTCCGGCCTTCCTCGGACTGAATGGCTGCCAACCCGGGAATGGCCGTTTCCGAAGCATAGAATCTGGAAGTTTCAATTGCGCCGGCTTCGCGCAGGAGCGCGGCCATCACCGGATGATCCAGCAAAATGCGGCGGTTGTCCGGTGCGACAGCCGGAGTCGGCGCGTCTGCATCCGTTTGCACCAGCACTACCAAGCGCGCGGCCGTGAAACGCAGAATTTCGCCAGCCAATGCGCCCGACGTTTCGGGGACTGCCGCCGCGGCCAGAATCCGGCGCAGCACGCCGGCGAGGCGCGCGTTCGCTTTTGCATCGTCGCGAGGCAGGCGCTTTGCCATGCTCTGTTACCGGAAAGACCGGCGATCCCGGATCGCGAGCGTATTGCGGGCACAGCGCATGAAGACCCGTTCCGGCATATTCCCTCCTCCCGAACTCGAACTTTTCCATTCAACGGGGATGCGGGTTCGAGTTTGCGCCTAATTTTGCCTTGCGCCTAGAACCAGCTCCAAATTGCGGGCAGCCCGGGCGTCGCGCATGCGCCGGACGGAAGGCCCGCGGGCACCGAAACGTCCACCCTACTTGTTTGAATTCTGCGCCGCCTGAAAATCCTGCGGCGTATCCAGATCGAAGAAACTGCTCAGTTGCGGGTCGCACTCGCGCAACTCCGCGTCGCTCACATAACGCACGTCCAGTTTGTCCAGCGTGCCGCGCAAGCTCCTGTCGCCTGACGCCAGACTTGCGCGCATGGCCGGCAGGGCGCTCGCCGCATAAAACGCGGCCAGCGGTTGCGGGTAACCGCCGACGATCGGCACGACTGCCTGATGCACTTCGCGGAGTGCCGCCAGTTGCAGAACGACGGCCTGCGTCACGAACGGCATGTCGCACGCGACCGCAAACATCCACGGCGTATCCGCCTGCGTCATCCCGGCGATCAGCCCGGCCAGCGGCCCGCCCGCTTCCTGCCCGTCGCAGACCTGCTGCACCTCCACCCCGGCACGCAGGTGGCGCACGCTGACAATCACCTTGGGAAACACCTGCTGCATGGTGGCGGTGACGCGATCCAGCAGGGTCTTGCCGTCCAGCACCAGCCCCGCCTTGTCCTGCCCCATGCGGCGCGAATCGCCGCCGGCGAGGATCAGCGCAGTGCAGTCTTCGATCATTGCCTGGCTCGTTGCAGGATGAAGTCGACGATACCGCTCACGTCCTCCAGCCCGAAATGGGGCAATTGCGGATACACCTCGTCCATGTCGGTAACGATGGCAATCAGCCCGTCCTCGATGGCGCAGCGCGCCGGCTTGTCGCAGGCACGGCGCAGTACTTCGATCTTGGCCCCCGGCGCATGCGAGAATCCCTCAGCCAGCACCAAATCCGCCTCGCCGAGAAACCGTTGCGCCAGTTGTTCCGGCTCACGTTCCGTTTTTGCATCCGCCACCAATTGCAGCGCATCGCGCGTGAGCAACACGCTCAGCACCGCCCCGGCATCCTTGTAGCGAAAACTGTCCTTGCCCGGCGTATCCAGTTCGACTTTGTGGTGGGCATGCTTGATGGTGGCGACCTTCACGCCGCGCGCGCACAGTTCGCGGATGAGTTTTTCCACCAGCGTGGTTTTGCCGGAACCGGAATGGCCGACGATGCTGACTACTTTCGGTACGGTACTCATGGATGCGGTGTCACCCATGAATCGCCCTGCGGCGTGATTTCCTTCTTCCAGATCGGCACGCGTTCCTTCAGTTCGTCGATCATCCAGCGGCAGGCTTCCAGCGCCGCGGCGCGGTGCTCGGCGGCGGCGGCGATGAACACGATGTTGTCGCCGGCATGGACGGTGGTAACGCGGTGCACGATGCGCGCATCCAGCAGCGCAAACCGGCTGATAGCTTCTTCGCGCAGTTTTTTCATTTCGGCCAGCGCCATGGGGCCGTAGGCTTCGAAGCCGATCTCGGAGACATCGCG
>JACRME010000016.1 GCA_016235045.1 Nitrosomonadales bacterium | reverse complement strand
GAGATCGTCAGCCGCATTGTGGTGGCGGCAGAACGCTTGAAAGTGAAATGCGTGATCAACCCGGAATGCGGCAATGCCTTCACCGCCATCCGCTGGGAAGGTCCTAACCTGATGGGCAAACCCTTCGGCTTCGAGGTGAAGCACATCCTCGAAGTGCTGGACGAATTGCACGCGGCGGGCAAGCTGAAGACCAAAGGCAAGGACAAACGTCCGCTGACCTATCACGACCCCTGCCAGATCGCGCGCCGCGGCGGCGTGGTGGAACAGCCGCGACGTCTGCTCGGCGAGGTCGCGGAAGACTTCCGCGAGATGCCGGATGCGGGCGTGATGAACTGGTGCTGCGGCGGCGGGGGCGGCGTCTCGGCCAACTCGCGCGCCGAACCGTTGCGGCTGGAAGCGTTCAAGGTCAAGAAACGGCAGATCGAAAGCACCGGCGTGCACACGCTGATCACTGCCTGCGCCAACTGCCGCATCGTGATGGAGGAAGGCCTGGAGCATTACCACATGAAGGTCGAAGTGCTGGGCCTGACCGAGCTGCTCGCCGAATATCTGGTCGAAGGAGAATGACGCGATGACCATCAACAACGACAGTGAATTCAAAGCGGCCATCGCCAAACTGACCAAGGCCGGGCAGCGTCAGGTCGGCGCGCGTTTTGCCGAGAGCGTGCTGGCGCTTTGCAAGGATGTGCGGGTGAAGCACGCCGTCGCCACGGCCATGCGCACCGACATCACCGAAGACGAGCTAGCCGCAGCATTCGACCTGGCCAAGAAAGCCAGCGTGGACAGCTTCACCCAATGCGGCACGGAATGCGACTGGCATAGCCAGGCCGGACATTTCGTCGCCGAGGCTGCCCTGGCCTGTCTCAAACCCGCGACGGCCGGCACCGAGCCGGCCTGGGAGGCGGCCATGCACGCACGCATGGCACGTACAAGCGAGAGTATCGCCACCGGTATCGGTACCGATAACGCCGAGGCAGCGACGCAATACCGCACCCTGGCCGAATTCCTGAAAGCTTGAGGAAACTGAAAATGACCACTACAAACCGCGTCGTCGTCGATCCCGTCACCCGCATCGAAGGCCACCTTCGCATCGAGGCCGAGACCGATGCCTCCGGCCGCATCACCCGCGCCTCGTCCGCCGGCACCATGGTGCGCGGCATCGAGATCATCATGCGCGGCCGCGACCCGCGCGAAGCCTGGGCGCTGGCGCAGCGCATCTGCGGCGTGTGCACGCTGGTGCACGGCATCGCCTCGGTGCGCTCGGTCGAGAACGCGCTGAAGATTGAGATACCGCACAACGCCGAACTCATCCGCAATCTGATGATAGGCGCGCAATACATCCACGACCACGTGATGCACTTCTACCACCTGCATGCGCTGGACTGGGTGGATGTGGTGTCGGCATTGAAGGCCGATCCAAAAGCGACATCGGCACTGGCGCAGAGCCTGTCCGGTTACGCCAAGTCCTCGCCCGGCTATTTCAGCGACGTGCAGCGCAAGCTCAAAGGTTTTGTCGAAGCCGGGCAACTCGGCATCTTCGCCAACGGTTACTGGGGACATCCGGCCTACAAGCTGCCGCCCGAAGCCAACCTGATGGCGGTGGCGCATTATCTCGATGCATTGGAATGGCAACGCGACGTGGTGAAGCTGCATGCCGTGTTTGGCGGCAAGAATCCGCACCCCAACTTCGTAGTCGGCGGTGTGCCGTGCGCGATCAGCATCGACCCGAACCATCCGGGGCAGGGCAAAGGGCCGCACTTTCAGGGCGGCAATTCCGGTACGGCGGTCAACGTGGTCGGACTGCAAACCGTGCAGAACGCCATCAACCAGATGCGCAGCTTCGTCGATCAGGTGTATGTGCCGGACACGCTTGCCATCGCGGGCTTCTACAAGGACTGGGCGAAGCAGGGCGAGGGCGTGGGCAACTTCCTCACCTTCGGCGATTTTCCGGCCAAGGGCATGTCCGATCCCTCTTCGTACATGATTCCCTCCGGCGTGATATTGAATCGCGACCTGAGCAAGATCCATCCCATCGACCTGAACGCCGAAGGCGAGATTCAGGAATTCGTCAGCCACGCGTGGTACGACTACTCGGTGGGCAAGGAGCAGGGTTTGCATCCCTACAAGGGAGAGACCAAGCTCGACTACACCGGCCCGAAGCCGCCGTACGACCATCTGGATGTGGACAAGGAATATTCCTGGATGAAATCGCCGCGCTGGAAAGGCCAGGCCGTCGAAGTCGGCCCGCTGGCGCGCGTGCTGATGCTGTATGCCTCCGGCCACGAACAAACCAAAGAGCTGGTCGGCATGACCCTGAAGAAACTCGACGTGCCGGTGCAGGCGCTGTATTCCACACTGGGCCGCACCGCCGCGCGCACGCTGGAGACCAAGATCGTCGCCGACGCCATGCAAGGCTGGTACGACCAACTCATCGCCAACATCAAGGCCGGCGATGTAAGGACCTTCAACGAAACGAAGTGGGAGCCATCGACCTGGCCCAGCCACGCGCAAGGCGTCGGCATCATGGAAGCCCCGCGCGGCGCGCTCTCGCACTGGATCGTCATCAAGGATCAAAAGGTAGACAACTACCAGGCCATCGTGCCCAGCACCTGGAACGCCGGACCGCGCGATGCGCAGGGAAATCAGGGGCCGTATGAAGCAGCGCTGAAAGGCCACCAGTTACATGATGCCAAGCAACCTATCGAAGTGCTGCGCACCATCCATAGCTTCGATCCGTGCATCGCCTGTGCGGTGCATGTGACGGATCCGGATGGGGAGGAGTTGGTGCGGGTGAAGGTGGTTTGATCGAGGGCAGAATGTCTCTACTGCTGCGGCATCCGGTGTTCTGGATTAATTCGGCTCTGGTACCTTTTTCCGTACAGAATTATTTTCATCCCCACCATCAGCGACAAATTATTCTGCCCCTTATTGCTGATTTTTATAAAATCAGACAGGGCTGATCAGAATCCTTTCGGTTTTCTCAACTAGCGTAATCAGATACCGCAACATGCTTTGAGCCACGGCTTGGATTTCTTGTTGAGAGAATTGGACTATAGAGTACCCGGCCATTTCATTCTTTATGTCGCGTGGTACTGCGCTGCTGATTTGCCTTAGTAATTTTGGAGTAACCTCACCTCCAGCATGTACGATTACATGCCTACATGCTTGAGCTAGAATGATGTTGTTTACTGTGGAGTCCTTACCCATTTCCACACCAATGAAGTCACGAAATGCTCTTTGGATTGCCTGCATATCCTGAAATGAAAGGTCTTTCTTCTCCATGAAAAGTGATGCAACACCCCCTTCAGAATTGCCCATAGCATCTAGTAGCTCTGCTATGGTTACCTTCAGCTCTTCCTTTATAAGGCATGAAGAAGAGTTTCCGCGCAAACTTGCGCTGAGTGCGTAACGAAAGATATCTTCCACGGTCGACCCGAAGTATGAAACAAGCAACACAATTGCCTGATTGAGAATAAGTGAAAACCTGGGTTTGAGTGTTTCGTTATCTCTTATACTTCTGAGTATATGCAACGCCCTTGCACCGTTTAGTTGCTCGTTATCAATCCGTTGCTGCTTGACCAATCGGTTGTGCAATTCTTCCACAGTAGCAACCGCGATTTGCATAACCTCGCGGTCGAACGCCATGAGCCGATCCACATCAGATATGTGCTGTTTGAAAGTGTCGAGGATCTCGCGCATAAGGATTGAGAGATAATTGCGGCTAGTCTGGGTATCTTCTCACTTATTAGAGTACCACCAATTCCAATTCCTCAAGGCGAATAGCCATGGCATCAGTCGATACTCGAAACTGTTTTGCAAGCGAAGTGAAATGTAGGCCATTGTATTGCTCTGCGTTAGCAAGCATCTTTGATAGTTGACGTAGGGTCTTACATTTTGACATTAGCGATACAGAATCCCCCTGACCAAGTGCGTAGGCGGTAGCTTCGTCGATAGCGAATTTGTTAGTGAGGAAATATTTCTCGAAAATATTCTTGACCAGCTTACGAGGCATCAAAAAGAAAGTCGCGAATTTATCAGCTTCCATCTCAATCTCATTACGCGATATCGTTTCTCCATTTAACGGTCTATCACGATGCAGTCCATCCGTCTGATGCAGTATCGCGTGGCCAAGCTCATGGGCTGCAGTAAAGCTGCGAATATTATGTTGAAACTGCCGAGAGATACGCACCTTAGCCGAGGATTTATCAATAGTCCCGGCAATTTCAGTTAATTGCCCGCCGATATGACATTGGCCAAGTGTCTCGACAAGATCACAATCAAATCCAATAAATTTTAGAGCTACAATTGGATCTAGCATATCAATCGGGTTGGAAGGTATGGCATTGAACCAAATTTTGTTTTTGCTTTGCCACATTCTCCGATGTAAGTTTCTAACCTGCCGCTCTAACTCGATGGGGGTGCGGCGATTCCTCTCTGGTATTTCCTGTCTCACATCAGCGCGGGCATCCACGTGCAAGAGAGAACAAGTCTTTATAGCACTAAAGCCACCTGATTCATCCAGATGCGCGTAAGGATCCTGCATCAATCGGCGACTTCTGGTGATTTCTTCATTTGAAGGTTTGGCAAGTTCGACATGTTGCGGCAGTGCGCTATAACCCCCAAAATCATCTAAATATGCATATGGGTTACTCAGCAATAGACGGCTTTGGGTGATTCTCTTGCTTAATGATTTGCTCATCTGGTTACTCCTGCAAAATGTTGTCTTAAACAACCTTCAAAAGCCGAGACCCGGAGGTCTCGGTTGTCACTTTTTACTACTTACCCTTGCGAGCTTGCGCAAGAGCGGATGCTGCAACGCTCTTTTGTGCAGCAGGCGTGCTCGGTTTTTTCAACTGAGATGACGCTTGCGACGCAACCTTAGGACTGGTTTGTTTTTTGTTCATGATCGAAATCATTTCTGGCATAGCCATTCGTTGTTGACGCTTACGAATGTGGACTATCAAGTGTTTAAGTGATAAATTTTGAGTGCTGCTCAAAATAATACGACTACCATCTCGATCGTGGTTGGTGGTCAAAGTACCAACACCAAGCTAAAGTGCCGCTTGCCTAAAGATGACTCAAACGTTGGCGCGTCTGGGTCATTTTTTTCATCCTGAATTTCCCTAAAACCACTACATCTAGTGGTCACCACCTGAAACTTGACTAATTCTAGTGTGTTTGCATGAATTGGCAAGAAGAATTATGACCTATATGGCGAGTTATCCACATAATGCGCGCATTAAGTGCCATAATTGGCACTGCTGCGGATTAGCTTTTTATTATCATAAGACTACACAAGCGATTAGATATGGATCTGACTTCAATCAGCGACGAGGGTGTTAGTTCATACATTGCCTCTCGGATTCGAGCAGAAAGGCAACGTCTAGGTTTTTCGCAGTCATTGATGGCTGAAAAGTCAGGCATACCACTACGAACCTACAAACGGATTGAACTCACAGGATTGGGGAGTATTCAGAACTTAATTCTTATCTTGCGCACATTTGAGAGATTAACTGCAATCAAGCTCATATTCCCAATGGCAGAAACTACTCGACGCCTCACCATTGTTGAACGTGTTCAGAGGGTGGCTGATGAAAAATTAATAGGGAAATAAGTCGGCAGGTTAGCGAGGAATTAAACGTCTAAGCAACGGGCCAGCATCGGATTTAATTACACCAAATGCACTTCCACGCGCTTGCCCAATGCGGCGGCATATTTGCGCAAGGTGGCCAGGCTGGGCGAGTGTTTGCCGGTGGCCAGTGCGCTTTCCAGGCGGGCGATGGCGGGGGCTTTGGTTCCCATCAGTTCGGCGATCTGCGCTTGCGTTAATCCGGCTTCGCGGCGGGCGGCAAGTATTTCGTCCAGGATGGCGAATTCCTCGCGGTTCAGCCGGTCGTGTTCAGCGCGCACGGAGGGTTTCTTCAACATCTTGGCGACCATTTGTTCGTGGGTCATGGTTTTGGTTTTTGCGGGTTTGGTTTTCATTGCTTTACCTCCATCATTCGTTTTTTGGCAATCCGGTGTTCTTTGAGCGGTGTCTTCTGCGACTTCTTGATGAAGCAATGCAGCATGACGATCTGGCGGCCAACCAGTGTGCAATAAAACACGCGGGCGATGCCTTCTGCTCCCTTCAGTCTCAGCTCGAACAATCCATCACCAAATGCTTTGGTATGCGGCTCACCGAGATTTGCACCATGCTCTATCATCCTCGCGGTCAGCCCGATATATCGAGCCTGTAGCGTGTCTGGCAACGACATGATTTCCATTTGCAGCGCTTCGCTGTAATAGGTGATGGTGTAGGCCATGGTTCAATGCTAACAAATATGTTATCTATCTACAAGGCAGGAATCGATTGAAAAGGCATTGGTTTTTCTTGCTGAAAGCGACTGATATATTCCTTTCGCTTTGGTGTTTTGAATCTTGTCACACCAATCCGTGTCGCCCCAATTGACACCAGAACGTTCGTTCTGTATCTTTCGCGCGGCATATTCAACCTGTTTAGAGATTCAATCAAGGAGATTTTGATGTCAGAGGTGAAGAAGGTGAAATTGACGCCCGATGAGGTTCGCACAGCAAAGAACGCAGCCGCAGCAGACAAGACTCTGACACTCGCCAACAAGATGATGCTCGCCGCCAATGAGGCGGCGGCAGAAGCCAGACAGATACTGGAAGCCAAACAGATCATCGCCGATCAAAAAGAAGCCGCCGCGAATCAGGCGCGTGTCGCTTACGAGGCGGCGGTCGCCAGCAAGACACAAGCCGAGCAGGAGATGCGCGCCGCGATGGAAGCGGGCGAGCAGATGCGTGCGGATGCCGAAGCGGCCCGCATCGCCAAGATACAGGCAGCGCAGGAAGCCGCAGCCGCCAAGGCGCTGGCGCAGGAACAGGCCAGGCAGCGTGCACTGGAAGCAGCCGCAGCCAAACAGGCAGCCGCTGAAGCGAAGCAACGCGCCGCAGAGGAAGCCGCGGCTTTGAAGCTGGCCCAAGCCGAGGCGAAGAAGAAAGCAGATGAAGAAGCGGCTGCGTACAAGAAGGCCGTGGCCGATGCCAAGAAGAAAGCAGCCGAAGAGGCCGCAGCCTTGAAGAAAGCCGAAGCCGAGGCGAAGAAACTGGCCGCACAACAAGCCGCCGAGGCCAAGCAGGCCGCAACGGAAGCGAAGAAACAGGCAGCGGACGAAGCCGCCGCGTTGAAGAAGGCAGAAGTCGAAGCGAAGAAGCTCGCGGCAGAAGAAGCGGCAGCGCAGAAGAAAGCGGAAGCCGAAGCACGCAAGCTGGCCGCTGAACAAGCGGCGGCAGCGAAGAAGGCCGAAGCTGAAGCAAAGAAGAAAGCCGCCGAGGAGGCCGCTGCCCTGAAGAAAGCCGAAGCCGAGGCGAAGAAGCTCGCCGCACAACAGGCTGCCGTAGCCAAGAAGGCCGAGGCGGAAGCAAAGAAACAGGCTGCAGCAGAAGCCGCTGCTCAGAAACAAGCCGAAGCGGAGGCCAGGAAATTAGCCGCGCAACAAGCAGTCGCCGCGAAGAAAGCCGAGGCTGAGGCTACTAAACAGGCAGCAGCAGAGGCCGCCGCACAGAAGAAGGCACAAGCCGAAGCGCTGAAGGCCGAGGCGGCAGCGCGCAAACTCGCCGCCCAACAAGCTGCCGCACAGCAGAAAGCAGAAGCCGAAGCCCGTAAACAAGCTGCCAAGGAAGAAGCCGCTGCCAAAAAGGCCGAGGCCGAAGTCCGCAAGCTCGCAGCCCAGCAACTCGCCGCCGAGAAGAAAGCCGAAGCTGAAGCCAGAAAGCAGGCCGCCATGGAAGCGGCGGCGATCAGGAAGGCAGAGGCCGAAGCGACCAGGATCGCCGCGCAAGAAGCTGCCGCTGCAAAAAAACTGGCGGCAGAGCAGGCCAAACTGGCCGCGCAGGAACTGGCTGCTGCAAAGAAAGCCGAGGCTGAGGCACGCAAGGCAGCAGCGGAGCAGGCCAAACAGATCAAACAGGAAGAAGCGGCAGCACGCAAGGCTGCCTCTGCGTTGAAGAAAGCGGAAGCCGCCGCCAAGAAAGCCGCAATGGCTCCGCCCGAGCCGGTCTGGCCTTTCCCGGATGAGGAAAGCAAAGAGGTCAGTTCGGTTTAAAACAACGCAGACTTCAACAGTCGAATGGACTAGGTGCCCTTGTTAAAACGCCCTGAAGATCAGGGCGTTTTAATTTTGTCTGAAATCCTGATACATTGGGCGGGTTATAAAAATCCAAGGGAGCGCCGATTAAGTCCTCTTTCCCATAGTGAGAGGGTGAAAAACAGACTTGTTCGGCATCCCTAACAAAAAACAGGGGGAGATGACGTATGCCCGGAACCGCTGAGCACGTCGAGAAGATACTCGGGAGCGTTTCGCTTCCGCCATGCCCGGCCGTTGTGATGGAGATCATGTCGGAGGCGCGCAAGGAGGAGCCGGATTTCAACCGGATCGCCAGCCTGGTCGGCAACGATGCGGGGCTTTCCGCTTCCGTGCTCAAGCTGGTCAATTCCCCGGCGTTCAGACGCAGCAACAACATCGGTTCCATTTCGCAGGCCGTGGCAGTACTGGGCCTGAAAAAAGTCATGTTGGCGGTAAACACGCTGTTTTTGCGCAATAGCGTCTCGGCAACGAACCCGGCGGCCAAGGCGTTCCTGGAGAAGTTCTGGGATAAATCCAGTTGCACTGCCGAGGCGGCCTCGATGCTCGCCAGGCTGTTGCCCGGGATTTCCATCGAAGACGCTTATACAATCGGCTTGTTTCACGATAGCGGTATCCCGGTCCTGATGCAGCGCTTCCCGGATCACCCGTTCGAGGATGCGATACGCGATATCGATTGGGAGAATATCCATCGCGACGAGGAAGCCAAGCTAGGCACTAACCACGCAGTCGTGGGCCATCTGTTGGCGCGCAATTGGGGTCTGCCTGCACACATCTGCCAGACCATCCTGCATCATCACGATATGAGCATCTTCACCGACATTGCGCATCAAATCTCGACCGAGGTGCGCAATTTCATCGCCGTGCTGATTCTGGCCGAGCATATGGTCAGCGTCTTTCTGGGATTTGAAGATGAGAGCATGATGGGACAATCGCCTGTTCATGCGTATGCCATGAATCATCTCGGCATGGACGCCGACGAATTTCACGAAACCGCTACGGATATCATGGGCGAACTACGGTCGCACCGAACCTAGGTTTTTTTCGCGCTTGCAGTCTGTTCGGACAACCAGACGCGAGCTCGTTCTGTCGCCTGCGCCAGATTGATTGATGCCTCGCTGCTCAAACTGTCCCCCAGTTCGAACCCGTAACCGCGCACCCGTAGCAGGAAACAGGGGGGCGCGCCAGTTCCATATACCTGTTTGAAAGTGTGCAACAGCGCAAATGGCGTCATGGCATGGCTGGTGTAGCTGTTGTCATGGGCGGCAGCGATTTCGGAAAGATGGAACGGGGCCGCGCAGGACATATCCGCATCGACAAAGAGTACCGCCTGCCGCCCGACCAGGTCGGTTACGTGCTCGACTTGAAGTTGAAAGTCTTCGATGAACTCGGCGGATTCGGAGGTTTGAAGTTGGCGCACCAGCAAGGGCGCGAGCGCATCGTCGCCGCGGGATTCGTTGCCGATGGCGAGGATGAGGAGGGGAGTGGGCATAGATTGGTGGAGATAATCTTGGAATTTTATTGGCGTTTTAAATTCTACCCCCATCCCAAACTTCCCCCTGCAAGGGGGAAGGAGTTGTATTCCCTCCCCCTTGCAGGGGGAGGGTTAGGGTGGGGGTAGACTCTCTAATTGTTCTGCAATTGTCGATAGCACTCCGTCCAGATTGCCAAACACATCGTTGTTCCAGAAATGCAGAATCCGCCAGCCATTTTGCCGCAAGAAAATCGATCTCTGCTCATCATACGCAACTTGATCCTGATGTTGTCCGCCGTCAAGTTCGATCGCGAGCTTTAGCTCGATGCAAACAAAGTCGGCAATGAATTTCCCAATGGGGAATTGGCGGCGGAAGCGGTGGCCGTTGAGTTGTTTGTAGCGCAGTGCATGCCAGAGCAGGTGTTCGGCATCGGTCATGCCGCTTCGCAACGATCTGGCTCTTGTGGTTGCTGTCGGGCTGGGGCGCCTGAGCATTGAAGTTTCTACCCCCATCCCAACCTTCCCCCTGCAAGGGGGAAGGAGCAAAATTCCCTCCCCCTTGCAGGGGGAGGGTTAGGGTGGGGGTAGAACTCGCAGAGCATGACCAACTCTTAATTATGGTTGGACTGTCATTCGAACACACCACTAGACGATCGCGTCAGCCTATCCACCCGTCCGCCTTCCGCATCCAGCAACTCCACTTCCAGCGGCATCTTGCCCAGCGCGTGCGTGGCGCAGGAGAGGCAGGGGTCGAAGGCGCGGATGGCGACTTCGATGTGGTTGAGCAGGCCTTCGGTGAGTTTCTTGCCGTCGAGATATTGCCTTGCCACCTGGCGGATGGCTTCGTTCATCGCCTGGTTGTTGTGGGTGGTGGAGACGATGAGGTTGCAGCGCACGATCTGGTCGTTCTCGTCGACCTTGTAGTGGTGGATGAGCGTGCCGCGCGGCGCTTCGATCACGCCGACGCCGCGTTCCTGCCGCTCGCCCGTGCTGACCAGATCGGTGCCTTGCAGGTCGGGATCGTGCAACAGGTCGCGGATCACCTCGGCGGCATGCAGCATTTCGATCATGCGTGCCCAGTGGAAGCCCAGCGTCGCGCCCGCGGCCTTGCCGCCATCGAAGGCGAGGAAGGCTTTGCGTTCCGCCTCGGCCAGCGGCGAGGGGATGAAATCGCATTGGGTCACGCGGCTCAGCGGGCCGACGCGGTACCAGCCGTTCTCGGTGCCGAGGCTGCGCAGGAAGGGGAATTTCATGTACGACCAGGGTTTCACGTCCTCGAAAATCACGTCCCAGTAATGGCCGTAGTCGTAATGGTCGAACAGCGTCTTGCCGCTCATGTCACGCGCGCGCAGGCCGCCATGGTACAGGTCCAGCGCCCCGTCGGCACGCACCATGTTGAGCGTGTGCGCGTCGAAGCGGCCGAAGTTGTTGTAGAGGTCGAGGTTCTGCTCGAACAGCTTGCGCGCGATGCCCACGGATTCGCGGCTCCAGGTCACGATCTGTTCGACGTCCTTGAGCAAATAGTCGCGTTCTTCGATGCTGACGTTCTTGTTTACGCCGCCGGGGATGGAGCCGGTACCGTGGATACGCTTGCCAGCGGTGACACGGATCACTTCCTGCCCGAATTTGCGCAGCAGCACGCCTTGTTTGGCGATGTCGGGATAGGCGGCGACGATGCCGACGATGTTGCGTTTCGCCACATCGGAATCGAAACCGAACAACAGGTCGGGTGAACACAGGTGGAAGAAATGCAGCGCATGCGATTGAAGTATCTGGCCGTAATGCATCAGTCGCCGTACTTTCTCTGCGGTCGGCGTGATCGTGGCGCCCACGATCATGTCCATCGCCTTGGATGCGGCGATATGATGGCTCACCGGGCAGATGCCGCACAGCCTCTGCACCATCACCGGCGCCTCCCAGTAGGGACGTCCCTGCACGAATTTTTCGAAGCCGCGGAACTCGACGATGTGCAACCGCACCTGTTGCACATGGTCGTTCTCGTCCAGCAGCAGGGTGACCTTGCCGTGACCTTCCACGCGCGACACCGGATCGATGGCGACGCGGCGCAGGTTCTCGGGGTGGGCGGCGGTTTCGAGATTGTTACCCATATTCAAAATCCTTTGCCACAGAGTACACAGAGAGATTCGCTGTTTTTCTCTGTGTGCTCTGTGACCTCTGTGACCTCTGTGGCCAATTGGTTTTCAGTCATACTTGATCAATCCATGTCCAAGCTCGGGCGTCTTGCCCGCGATGAGGTCGGTGAGGAATTTCCAGATCGCGTCGCCGGAAGGCGGGCAGCCGGGGATGAAGTAATCGATTTTCACCACTTCGTGCAGCGGGTGCACCTTGTCCAGCGGCAGCGGCAGTTCCGGGTCGTTCGGGATGTGGCCGTGCGCCAGTCCCGGCTCGGTCAGGTACACCTCGGTGAGGCAAGAACTGAGGTCGAGATGGTTGCGCTGCGCGGGCAGTCCGCCGTTGATGGCGCAGGCGCCGATGGCGATGAGTATTTTGCAGCTTCTGCGGAATTCGTGCAGCACATGCACGTTTTCCGCATTGCATACGCCGCCCTCGATGATGCCGATGTCGCACGGGCCGCAGTGCTTGATGTCGTTGATGGGCGAACGGTCGAACTCGACCAGGTCCAGCAGCGCCAGCAGCCGTTCGTCGATGTCGAGGAACGACATGTGGCAACCGAAGCAGCCGGCCAGCGAGGTGGTGGCAACGCGAAGTTTCTTGCTCATGATGATCCCTCGCAAGCCTCGCAATTTCCGCTGGCGTCCGTCTGGCGCGGCGCATCGTCCAGCGCCTGGGCGCTGATCGGGCGCTGGTCGTAGCGCCGCACGCCGACGGGCTGGCTGAAGCCGACGCGCTTGGGCAGGATCACGCCCACCGGGCACACCTGCATGGCCTTGTCGCTGAGCGCAATGTTGGTGTCCTTGAGCAAGCCCGATTCGGCGTTGACGATGAGATGCTTGGTAATGCCGCGTCCTGCCAGCGCGAACACATTCTTGCCGTCGACCTCGGAGGATGCTCGCACGCACAGCTCGCACAATATGCAGCGGTTGAAGTCGAGCAGGATGTCCGGATGCGAAGCATCCAGCGGGCGGTCAGGATACAGATGGCGGAAACCGGTCGCATGGACTTCGAGGTCGTAGCCCAGCGCCTGCAACATGCAGTTGCCGCTTTTCTCGCACGACGGGCAGAAATGGTTGCCCTCGGCGAACAGCATCTGCACCAGCGTGCGACGCAGCGCGTTCATCTCTTCGATGTTGCTTTCGACATTGAGGTTGGCTTCGGCCGGCATGGTGCACGATGCGGTGGTGCGGCCGTTGACCTTGACCGTGCACAGCTTGCAACTGCCGTGCGGTTTGAATTCGGGGTGGTAGCACAGGTGCGGGATGTAATGCCCGGCGGCCAGCGCGGCCTGCATCACGGTCTGGCCGGGTTCGAACGGAACTGTCGCACCGTCCAATTGAAACGTATCGCTCATTCCATCTCCTTCAGGTGCGCACCGGCATCGTCGCGTCCGGTCATCTGCCGCGCGCGCGCCAGCGATCCGTCGAGGTCGAAGGCGGGCGAGAACATCAGCGATTTGAGCCGGTTTTCATAGGCGGGACGGAAATGCTTGAGCGTGTGCAGCACCGGGTTGCAGGCGGTGCGCCCGAGGCCGCAGTGGGAGCTGGTTTGCAACACGCGGTCCAGGTTCTCGATTTCTTTCAGGTCGTATTGCGTGCCGTGTCCGTCGGCGATCTTGTCCATGGTCTGTTTCAGCATCGAGGTGCCGACGCGGCAAGGGGTGCAGAAGCCGCAGCTCTCGTGCGCAAAGAAATGCACGTAATTGCGCGCCACTTCGAACATGTCGCGGCTGTCGTCGAACACCATGAATGCGCCGGCGGTGGGCAGGTCTTCGAAGCCCAGCTTGCGTCCGAATTCGCTTTCCGGCACGCACACGCCGGACGGGCCGCTGATCTGGACGGCGCGCGTGTTCACGGCGCCGCAATCCTGCAGCACTTCGCGCACGGATACGCCGAACGGATATTCGTAGATGCCGGGACGCGGGCAATCGCCGGAGACTGAAATGAGTTTGCTGCCGCTGGATTTTTCCGTACCGACGGCGCGGTATTTGTCCGCGCCCATATGCAGTGCGAGCGCGGCCTGGCAGAAGGTCTCGACGTTGTCCACGGCGGTGGGTTGCTGCATATAACCGTGCGTGACCGGAAAGGGCGGCCGGCTGCGCGGTACGCCGCGTTTGCCTTCCAGCGATTCGATCAGCGCCGATTCTTCGCCGCAGATGTAGGCGCCGGAACCGAGGTGGATGTCGATGTCGAAATCGAATCCGCTCTTGCCAAGGATTTTGTTCCCCAGCAGGTTGTCCTTGCGGCGGCGCTGCAGTACCGCCTGCAGGGGTTCGAGCAGGTAACGATACTCGCCGCGCAGGTACAGGAAGCCTTTTCTGGCGCCGACCGCCAGGGCGCACAGCGTCATGCCTTCGAATACCAGATCCGCCTGCTGCGTGAGCAGAACCCGATCCTTGAACGTGCCCGGTTCGCCTTCGTCGGCGTTGCACACCACATAACGTTCTTTGCCAGCCGCCTTGCGGCAGGCTTCCCATTTCATGCCGGTGGGGAAGCCTGCGCCGCCGCGACCGCGCAAGCCGGATGCCTTGACCTGCTCGACAATGGCGTCGCCCCCCAGCGCAACGGCCGCATGCAGCACCGCCCCGGGACTCAGCTTGTTGTCGAGCAGCAGGCCGCCGCGGCGGATATTGTCCTCGACACGGAAAAAATCGGCGGGCCAGTCGGCCAACGGCGTGCGGTTGCGTATCAGTTGGGCAATTTCCTGCACGCGCTGGTGGGTCAGGCACGTGATGGCGCGCCCGTTGACCAGCAGTGCCGGCCCCTGGTCGCACATGCCGGTACATGAAGTAGGGCCAATGCTGACCAACCCGTCTTCGGAAACTCTGCCGGGCTGCAGCCACAGCAACTGGCACATCTGATCCATCAAGGCCTGGCTGCCCAGCATGCGGTCGGTGATGTTGTCGGAGAACAGGACGCGGTATTCGCCGTGCGGTTGCAGGTGCAGGAAGGAGTAAAACGAAGCCACGCTTTCGATGCGGGCGAGCGGGATGGTCAGCTTTTCGGCCAGTCTCGAAATGGCCTGATGCGGGATGTATCCGAAGCGCTCTTGCACTTGCAGCAGGATTTGCAGCAGCCTGGATGCATCGCTGGCGTGCTGTACGACCAGTTTATCCAGCCATACCTGCCCGGAAGCATTAAAACGCATATCGTTGTCTGGTAGCATAGCGTTGCCGTTAGTACATCCCCGAAACGTATTGGGGTAGTGTACCCCTAATCCTCATAAACAGCACCCAAAGGAACAGATTACTTATGCACATGCACGACCCCCATCCTTTTACATACGACGTGGAAGAAGAAAATTTCGACGAGCGCGTGGTCGCCCGTTCGCAGGAAACCCCCATCCTGCTCGACATCGGTGCCGACTGGTGCGCACCCTGCAAGGTGCTCGGCCCCCATCTGGAAAGGCTGGTTAAAGAATATGACGGGAAATTCCTTTTGGCCAAGGTGGATGCGGACGAGAATATGCGCATCGCTGGAAAACACAAAGTCCGCGGGTTTCCGACCGTCATTGCCTATAGCCGCGGAGTGGAGTTGGACCGTTTCCACAGCTCGCAGCCGGATCGCTTTCTACGCCAGTTTATTGACAAACTGATTACACACCACGAGACCAATGCCTGATTCGCCCGGTTTGTTGCGCCAGGGTTTCCTGGCGGCAATATGCTTCGTTTTTTCGCACACGACAACGCTGGCTGCTGCGCTGGACGATGTGGAAGCAGTTCCCCATCTCGACAGCGCGGGGCGGGAAGGCTATCGGGACTTCCTCACCTTCGACAAACACCGTGCCTTCGCCATTGCCCCCGGAGGCGCATGGTCGTGGAAAGGGGGCGAATCGTCCGCAGAATCGGCACAGCAAAGCACGTTGAGCGCTTGCGGTGAGGAGAACGGTCAAGCCTGCGTCTTGTACGCGGTGGATGACAGGGTGGTGTTCGATGCCCGGGCGTGGTCCCGCCTTTGGGGGCCGTACCTGAGTCGAAGGGAGGCTGATCGGGCGCATGCCGGACTGAATCGCGGCGAGCGCTTTTACAATCTGGCATTCAGGAGCGCTGCCGGGAAGTCCATGACGCTGGCCGATTTGCGCGGCAAAGTGGTATTGCTGCATTTCTGGGGTTCCTGGTGTTCGCCTTGCCGCAGCGAAATGCCCGAATTGCAGAAGCTGTATCGGCAATTGGACGCCTACCCGGATATCCGGTTGGTGTTGCTGCAGGTGCGGGAGGGTTTCGCGCAGTCGCGCAAGTGGGCACGGCAACAGCATTTGCAGTTGCCGTTCCACGATTCGGGCGTGACGAGCAGTTCGATGGACTGGCTGAGGCTGGCGGACGGCAACCAGATCCGCGACCGCGACCTCGCCGCCGTCTTTCCCACTACTTACATCCTGGACAAGCATGGAGTTGTCGTGTTTGCCAATAACGGCCCGGTGATGCACTGGCCGCAATTTTTGCCGCTGCTGCGCGATGTGGCGGCACGTTCCGGCAAATAGTCCGGGACGGCAGGAATAAAAAAGCCGCTACAAGTAGCGGCTTTTTGTTTGCAGCGTCAAGCAGGTCAATCCACGTCTTCCCAGCCCGTGATCATCGTCTTGATGTGCGCGGTCGGCGTATGGCCGGTGGTGGTCAGGTAGACGTGGGCGATGAAGAACACCAGCATCATGAAGGCGCCGGCAGTGTGGATGAATGCCACCGCTTCCAGATTCAGCCAGGCATCCACGCCCCAACTCTTCCAGTAGGCGTAGAACAGGTAAATCAGTCCGGAACCCCAGATGACCGGCGACAGCATCGACAGCAGCGCCAGATACGCCAGGCGCTGCAGCGGGTTGTGTTTCTTGTCCGCCGTTTTCTGGAACGGGTTGGGCGCATCGCGGAAAATGCCGAAGGTGTAATAACGCACCATGGCATCCACTTTCTTCAGCGTCGGGATGTATTGCTTCCATTCGTCGGTGGTGAACTGCCAGAAGATGGTGAACGCCCAGAGCGTCAGCAATGTCCAGGCGAAGAGGGTATGCAGGCTTACCGCTGTTTCGAAACCGAACAGATGATAGCTGCCATGCACCTCGAAGCCGGTGATCAGCATGGAGATGACCAGCAGGGCCTGCGACCAGTGCCAGAAACGCTCATAGCGTTTGTAGAGGTAAATGCGGTTTACTGTGTTCATTTGTGTTGTCCTTTGTTCTTGCCGGTGTAGATGCGCAGGCCGCCGTGGATCAGCACGCCGATCAGCGACAGCAGGACCAGCGTCCAGCCAGCCAGGTCGAGCCATTTGTTGTTATCTCGGGATGGCAGATACACGCCTTCGATTCCTTGCAGACGTCCGTGCTTGCTGTGGCACTGGGCGCAGGACAAGGCATCATGCTTGGGCGCGACCATGTGGGTGATCGGCCAGGTCATCTCGGTATCGACGAAGCCGTATTCGCCGCTGTATTTCAGACCGGCGGTTTTCATGCCGGTACCGATCGCTTTCTGCCAGTCGAAGTTGTGCCATAGCGCGGTGGCGTCTTCGCCGGCAGTATGTTGCACGGTGAGATAGTTGTTCACTTTGTCGTAAGGCTGTTTGCCGCGGTGTACCTTGGTGGGCCAGATGCGCGAATCGGGATCGTTCGGGCTGCCGCCTACTTCGTTGATCTGCACGGTCCTGGAGGGATCGATCTTGTCGCCGATCACCTTGTAAGTGGAAACGCCGTTATACCAGCGGTATTCGGGAATGACGTGGGAATCCCACACCCAGGTACCTTTCTTGGTGTCGAATTTGCGGCGCCCGGCGCTGTCTTTGCTTGCCGTCGGCTTGCCGTCCGGTCCCATGATGGTGGCTTGCGACCAGTCCCAGCTTGCCTCGGTACCGATCTCGTTGCGTGCGTAGAGCGGGATGTGACAGGTCTGGCAGGCGAGTTTGTCGGTATGCTGGTTGAGCCTGGACTCATGGTGCGGCTTGTCGCTGTGGCAGGACTGGCAGGCGGCGGGCGATTCGTCTTTCTTGCCGCGTATGTGCGCCGGCCCTTCGACTGCGGCCGCCACGTTGTAACGGCTGCCGGAGACTTCATGGCTGGAGGTGGCGTGGCAGGTGACGCAGGAGAAATTCAACCCCTTCTCGTTCATGTGCACGTCCAGGTATTTACCGGGATGCTGCAGCGAGGCATCGAGGTCGCCGTGTTTGGCGCCGTTGCCGCCTGCACCAAAGAAGTGGCAGGAACCGCAGTTGCTGCGGCTGGGCATGCCGATGCTCTGCGCCACCTTCTTCAGGTCGGCAGGCTCGACGAACTTGCCCGATCCCTTCGGAAATTCCACGCGCTTGTACACCGGATGTCCGGCGTCGCCCGGCAGCTTGCGATAGGTACCCGTCGTGTCATGGCAGATCAGGCAGTCCACGTTCTTCTCGACTTTGAAGTCGAAGCTGTTGTCCTTCCAGCCGTAACCCGCATGACAGGCCATGCAGTCTTTTTCGTTCGAGACGGGGGAGGTGCAATAGTTGTTGATGATGTTTTTCTTGCCGCGCACCTGTCCGGTCTTGGGATCGGTGGATTCCCACGTCCAGTGCTTGGTGTGCTGCACTTGCCTGGCGGCTTCGGTGTGGCAAGTCAGGCATGCTTGCGTGACTTCCGGGCCGGTCTTGAAGTTCTTTTGCAGTTCCTTGAACTTGCTGTGATCGCCGGTGGACGCGGCTTTCGGTTTGCCAACCGCTTCAGCCTGGACTTGAGGCGTTGTCTGCGCTTGCGGCGCAATCATGGCCTCCGGCTTGGCGGGTACGGCGAATGCTGCGGGCACTGCCAGCAGCGCGCTTGCTGCCGCTAACGGCAGGATGAATTTGAGTCTTGATAACATGTTGTCACCTTGGTTGAACTGGGTGTGGATACGGTATGGTCGCTGCTCGGTTGATTGCCTTAGCAACCACCCGCCGCACCGGCGCCGGAACCGCCACTGGCCGCACCGGGCGTGCCCTTGATCATCGCAGGCGCAGGCTTGCTCGCATCGAACACGACGAACCTGGCCTGGTCTGCCGCAACGTGCTTCATGATCCCCCCCACCATGGTGCCGAACAGGCTGCCGATCAGTTCCGCATTCATCATGCCGATGTAGGTTTTGCCGTCACTCTTCTTGTACACCGAGATTTTGCAGGGCATCAGGTTGGAGAGGAAACGCAGCGAGTCGTCCTTGAGGATAGGCCCGGAATATTTGGTGCTGCATGCCTCGATCATCAGCACCGGCAGCACGTTGCCGCCGTCCGCCTCGATAGGCTTGGCCGCGTTGCGCAGGCCCGACAACGACCAGCCGTTTCCGGCGTTCTGGATGTTCTGCTGGATGCGGGCGACCGTCTCCTCCACTCCGAACGGGCTGGGAATCTCCCTGAACATCAGGTTGCCCGCATAGTTGTAAACGAGCAGCGCAACGACAACGATACCCGCGAAAAAACCGCCGATGACTTTCAGCATTTTGTAAACCTCCCCATAGAAATATTTCAAATGTTATTGCTGCATGAATCTTGAATTCGATTCATTGCAGCCTGTGCCTGCGTAAAACTAATTGCAACAACAACCCGTGTGCATACTTTCGTGCCGTTCATGCATCAGGTGAGCATGCGGGTTGGCCGGTTTGACCGACCCCGTCAGAAAATCCCGTACCGCCTTGTGCGGATCGCTTTCCCCGCAAGTGATGACCCTGACGCCGCGCTGCGCAAGTTTATTCACGAATCCGTGGCCCGCACTCGCCGTCAGGATCACGTCCATATCGTCCAACGGATGCTTTTCGCCGGAGAATTCATGGAAAGACATTTCCATGGGCAGATCGAGCCACACCACCTCCGGAATATCGCAGGGCGTCCCGACATCGAAAATGATGAAACGGCGACTTTTGCCGGCATGGCCGGTCACGCTTTTAAAATTTTGGCTACTGACGGCGATCTTCATCTTGGTTCCTCCTGTTGCACTCCTTGGTTCAATTGAGTTGAATTCTGTTGGCGATCAGCCAATTCCGGTCAAGCTCCCATTTCACGCTGGTGACGCCCGGCTGGCCGAGAATGATCTGGCGTGCTTCGGACTGTACTTGCGCCAATTCCTTTTCTGCCGCGATGAAATCGGGATTGTCTGGCGACTTTCCGGACAAATAGGGATAGATCGCACTTATCATGCGATACACCGGTACTTCGGGTGAACGCGGGGTACCCATTACTGCGGTGCCGCCTTCCAGGCGCACTACGCTGAATGAGTAGGGGTAGTCGCGCAAAGCCGGACTCCCCGTGTTTTGAATTGCCCGATTCAGTTGCACGACTTTAGGGTCGGAGCGAAGCCCGAACCAGTAGACTGCCCCCAGCACGAAAATCGCGAGCAGGACTTTGAGGACTCGTAAGTTTCGCGATGAAACGTCTTTCATTTCAATGATCAATTTCCATAAACCACATCAAAAAAAACCTGTGGCGCACTGCGCCACAGGTTGAGACTGACGGACGGGAGCGTCCAATCAGGGAGGTTACAAACCGGTTGTACGACACGTACTACACAGCAATCACTGTGCCATTGATGTTCCGACGATCAATATCGATTCTTATCAAATGGATAGAGAACGCTGCGCAAAACGTTACGGAAATTGCCCGCAGAGCGACTGACGTAATTGGCGTGACAAAACTGCCATATCCGTCGCAATCGGGCTGAGGTAACCTGCTGAGATGATGGTTTTGGAAATAAAAAACCGTCCTCATGGGACGGTTTCAATTTGGCGGAGAGGGCGGGATTCGAACCCGCGGTGGGGTATTACCCCACACACGCTTTCCAGGCGTGCGACTTAAACCGCTCATCCACCTCTCCGAAAGGGCGCGCAGGATAAACTAGAACGCCTGTTCCCGCAATCAAAAACGACTGCGCCAGTCGCGCAAGGCGGCAAATACGGCAAGTTCGCTGGTGTCCGCCAGGCCGTGTGCTTGCAGCGTCCCGACAAGTTCCGGCTTCGTGCAGCGCAGATAGGGGTTGGTGGCTTTTTCCAGCGCGATGGTAAAAGGGACGGTGGGGCGATTTTCAGCGAGCAGGCGGCGGGTTTCGGCGATGCGGCGAAGGATGTCCGGGTTGCCCGGCTCGCAGGCGTGTGCGAAAGGAAGGTTGTAGGCCGTGTATTCATGGGCGCAGTAGACCTGCGTATCGTCAGGAAGCGCAGCCAGGCGCTGCAGCGAATGGTGCAACTGCGCGAGCGTCCCCTCGAAATTCCTGCCGCAACCCGCGCCGAACATCACATCGCCGCAAAACAGGATGCCCGGAGCGATGAAGGCAATATGGCCGTCGAGGTGGCCGGGGGTTTCGATGATGTCGAATTCGATGTCCAACCCGTCCAGCCGGAGTCGATCCCCTTCGCGTAAGTCATGGGTAATATGGGGATTCTTCGGATGGCTTCGCCCGTACACCGGCACGTTATATACTTCGCGCAACTCCTCGATGCCGTCGACATGGTCGTGGTGGCGGTGGGTGCACAGGATGGCATCCGGTTGCAGGCCGTTTTTATCCAGGAAGTCCAGCACGGGCGCGGCCTCGCCCGGATCGACGATGGCGGCATGGCGTTCGCCCTGGAGCAGCCAGATGTAGTTGTCTTCCAGGGCCGGGATGGCGGTGATCTTAAGCATGATGGAAACAGGAACCCGATGCCGAATTGTAAGTTAAGCGCGAAGACTTTGAGCGAATGGTTCGCCACTGAGCAAGGCGGCTATGTGCTCACGCGCGAACAGGACTATTTCGACCACACGGTGAGCGATATTTTCGGTTTCAACGCCCTGCAATTGGGCTCGCCGGAGCAGGACTTTCTGCGCAGCAGCCGTATGCCGCTGCGTTTCACGGCGGGAAACCAGGTCGGCAACGACGTGCGTTTGTGCTGCGATGAATTGCCGTTTGCCTGCGACAGTCTGGACCTGGTGCTGCTGCCGCATGTTCTGGAATTTGCCGACAGCCCGCACCGGATCATCCGCGAAGTGGAACGCGTGCTGAGACCGGAGGGCAGCCTGATCATCAGTGGGTTCAATCCGTACAGCCTGTGGGGAGCGCGTCGCGTCCTCGGCAAAAAGCAAGGCTACCCGTGGCGCGGACATTTTATCGGGCTACCGCGCCTGAAGGACTGGCTGGCACTGCTCGGATTCGAGGTCGCGGGCGGCCGTTTTGCCGCCTATGCACCGCCGCTGCATCACACAAAATGGCTGGATCGTTTCGCCTTCATGGAAAAGGCGGGGGATCGCTGGTGGGCGGTGAGCGGCGGCGTGTATTTCCTGCACGCGATCAAGCGCGTACCGGGCATGCGCCTGATCAAGCCGCAATGGAACAAGGGCTTGGTGAGCAAACTGCTGCCGGTGACGCCCAAGCTGAACAACAACAGAATCACCCAGAAAACGAACGAACAAAAATGAACAGCATGCAGGATGTGGTTGAAATTTTCACCGACGGCGCCTGCAAGGGCAATCCCGGCGTGGGCGGATGGGGGGCGCTGCTGCGGACCAAGGGCAAGGAACGCGAGTTGTTCGGCGGCGAAGCGCACACCACCAACAACCGCATGGAACTGCTGGCGGCGATTTCCGCATTGGAAGCATTAAAACGCCACTGCCATGTGCGCCTGCATACCGACTCCAAATACGTGCAGCAGGGCATCAGCGAGTGGGTGCATGGCTGGAAGCTGCGCGGCTGGAAGACGGCCGACAAGAAGCCGGTGAAGAACGAAGACTTGTGGCGCAGGCTGGATGCGCTGGCGGAACAGCACCACGTCGAATGGGTTTGGGTCAAAGGTCACGCCGGGCATGACGGCAACGAGCGCGCCGACCAGCTTGCCAATCGCGGTGTGGAGTCGGTGCAGGGAGGCGGCAATGCGTAAGGTTGTGCTGGACACGGAAACCACCGGTCTCGATCCCAAGCAGGGACACCGCATCATCGAAGTCGCGGCCATCGAGATGGACGGGCGCAAGGTATCCAATCGCACCTTTCACCGTTACCTCAATCCGGAGCGCGAGATCGACGAGGGTGCGGCGGCGGTGCACGGGCTGACGCTGGATCGCCTGCAGGACGAACCCAAGTTTGCCGAGGTGGCGCCGGCATTGCTGGAATTCATTGCCGGCGCGGAACTCATCATCCACAACGCGCCGTTCGATATCGGCTTCCTGAACGCGGAACTGGCGCTGGCCGGATTGCCGCCGCTGAATAACCAGGTGACCGACACCCTGAAGGTGGCCAAAGAACTGCACCCGGGCAAGAAGAACAACCTGAATGCCCTGTGCGACCGCTACCAGATCGACAATTCGCACCGCACCCTGCACGGCGCATTGCTGGATACCGAGTTGCTGGCGGAAGTGTATCTGGGCATGACGCGCGGGCAGGAAAGCCTGCTCGGCGAAGAAAGCGCAGAGGACGACGGCGCGCAATTCTCGGCAAGCGGCGAACCGATCCGCCTGAGCGTGCGCGTCCTGCCTGCCAGCGAGGAGGAATTGGCGCTGCATTTGGCGCAATTGCAGGACATAGAGAAATCAAGCAGGGGAGCATGCATTTGGACGAGGCTGGACGGACAGGCGTGATCCTGAAGTGGTCGAGGCGCATCCGCTGGGCGCTGATGCTGGCAGTGCTGGGCTATCTCGGCGTATGCGCCTATATGTGGGCGACACAGCGGCAGCGCATTTACGAACCGGCGCTGCTGTTGCAAACCACGCCGGATCGGCTGGGCATGAAATTCGAAGAGGTGCATATTTCGTCCGGCAGCGGGGCAGACCAGGGAGAACTGTATGGCTGGTGGATTCCGGCGGAAAGCACCGATGCGCCGACCCTGCTTTATCTGCACGGCACCGAAAGAAACATTGGCGCCGCACATGATCTGGGCAATGCGGCGCGCTTTCACGGCATGGGATACAACCTGCTGATGGTCGATTATCGCGGATATGGAAAAAGCACCGGCGGCAAGCCCACCGAGGCCGGGATGTATGAAGATGCGGAATCGATCTGGCGCTACCTGATCCGGCAACGAAGCATTGGCCCAAAACGCACATTCATCTACGGACATTCTTTGGGCGGCGCGATCGCGCTCAACCTGGCCCTGCATCACCCGGATGCAGCCGGGGTCATCGCCGAAAGCACCTTTACGTCGATGATGGACATGGCCGAACGCAAGTATGCCTACCTGCCGGTCGACCTGCTGTTGAACCAGCGCTTCGATTCGATCGGCAAGATCAGCCGGATGAAGGTGCCCATGCTCTTTATCCACGGCACCTGGGACAGCCGCGTGCCTTACCAGATGAGCCAGCGGCTGTTCGAAAGCGCGCCGCAGCCGAAATACCTGAAACTGATCGAAGGCGGCGACCACGGCAACAGCGGCATGGTTGCTCCGCTGGAATACCGCGCTGCGGTAAGCGAGTTTGTCCAGCGCTACGCCGTGCCGCATTGATGAACGTCAACCAGACCGATGTCCTGATCGTCGGCGCAGGCGCGGCGGGCATGCTGTGCGCCCTGACCGCCGCACAGCGCGGACGTTCGGTGCTGCTGCTCGACCACTCGTCCAGACTCGCCGAGAAGATCCGCATTTCCGGCGGCGGGCGCTGCAACTTCACCAACCTCAATGCCAAGCCGGAAAATTATCTCTCGCAGAATCCGCATTTCTGCCGCTCGGCCCTGGCGCGTTTTACCCCGCAACATTTCATTGCCATGCTGGACAAGCATGGCCTCAAGTATCACGAAAAGACGCTGGGCCAACTGTTTTGCGACGACGGATCGGAAGCTATCATCGCCATGCTGAAGTCGGAATGCGATGCGGCTGGGGTGCGCTGGTGCATGCCGTGCAGCGTGGACAACATTTCTTCCCCTCGCCCCTCAGGGGAGAGGGAGAGGGGGCAGGGGAGAGGGGAAGATTTTTTTGTAACTACCCCGCGCGGAAAATATCGCGCAACCTCGCTGGTCGTCGCCACAGGCGGCCTTTCCATCCCCAAGATCGGCGCCACGCCATTCGGTTACAAGGTGGCCGAACAATTCGGCGTACCCATGACCAAACTCAAGCCGGGGCTGGTTCCGCTCACTTTCCATCCGCAGGAATGGGCGCCTTACGCCGAACTGTCCGGCGCCTCGCTGGAGGCGGTGGTGGGTTTCGGCAAGCACCGCTTCCGCGAGAACCTGCTGTTCACTCATCGCGGCCTGAGCGGTCCGGCCATCCTGCAAATCTCCTCCTACTGGGAACCGGGCAAGCCGCTGTCCATCGACCTGCTGCCGGATCGCGATCCGCACGACATGTTTGCGCAACAACGCGGCAGCAAAATGCTGCTGAGCAACTTTCTCTCCCAGCATCTGCCCAAGCGCCTGGCCGAGATCGTCGCCACGCAATGGCTGCAGAACAAGCCGCTCAACCAGTATGCGGATAAGGACTTGCGCATATTGGCCGACAGGCTGAAGGCCTGGCAGATCACGCCGACCGGCACGCTCGGCTACAGCAAGGCGGAAGTAACCTGCGGCGGCGTGGACACGTGCGCGCTGTCTTCCAGGACGATGGAATGCAACGAAGTGCCGGGTTTGTATTTCATCGGCGAAGTGCTGGATGTCACCGGCCAGCTCGGCGGTTACAATTTTCAGTGGGCCTGGTCGTCTGCCTACGCGGCAGGGCAGGCGGTTTAGTGCTATATTTTTCCCGTGCAGTCCCGGTTCAACTAAGGAGATTCGATGATGCGTGCATTTTTGGCGATACTGATGACGGCGTTGTTGAGCGGTTGCGGCTACAACGATTTCCAGAAATACGACGAGCAGATCAAGGCCGACTGGGCCGAAGTGCTGAACCAGTACCAGCGGCGTGCCGACCTGATTCCCAATCTGGTCGAGATCGTCAAGGGCGCCGCTGCCCAGGAGAAAGAGATTCTTGTCCGCGTCACCGAGGCGCGCGCCAAGGTCGGCAGCATTCAGGCCACGCCCGAGCTGATCAACGACCCCAAGGCATTTGCGCAATTCAACGCAGCGCAGGGCGAATTGTCCTCGGCGCTGTCGCGGCTGATGGTGGTAGTTGAAAAATATCCGCAGCTCCAGTCGATCGCCGGTTTCCGCGACCTGCAGGCGCAATACGAAGGCACGGAAAACCGCATCACTGTGGCGCGCAACCGCTACATCAAGGCGGTGCAGGACTATAACGTGCTGGCGCGCTCATTCCCGACCAACCTGACGGCCATGATGTTCAGCTACAGCGTCAAGCCTTCGCTCACCGTGGAAGACGAGAAGGCTATCTCCAAGGCGCCCAAGCTGGATTTCTCGGAACCCAAGGCAGCACCTGCCAGGTAAATGAAACGTCTCTGGACGCAACTGCTTCTGCTTGCGCTGCTGCTGTGCGGCACAGCGCAAGCCGAGGTTGCCGTTCCCGTACTTTCGCAACGCGTCACCGATCTGACCGGCACACTCGATGCCGGGCAAAAGCAGTTGCTGGAGAATAAATTGGCGGCATTCGAGTCCGGCAAGGGCTCGCAGATCGCCGTGCTCATGTTGCCCAGCACGCAGCCGGAAACCATCGAGCAATTCGGCATGCGTGTGGCCGAGGCGTGGAAGCTGGGACGCAAGGGCGTGGACGACGGGGCATTGCTGCTCATTGCCAAGGATGACCGCATGCTGCGCATCGAGGTCGGTTACGGCCTGGAAGGCGCGCTGAACGATGCCACGGCCAAACGCATCGTGTCCGAAATCATCACCCCTTTTTTCAAGGGGGGCGAGTTCTATGCCGGCATCGATGCCGGACTCGACGCCATCGTCAAAGTGATCGACGGCGAGGCATTGCCGCCGCCGGTTCCAGCCCGCCAGAACCGTTCGGATTTCGATCTGGGAAACACGTTTGAATTCGTTTTCCTGGTTTTCTTTTTTGGCAACATCGTGTTGCGCCAATGGCTGGGGTTGCTGCCGAGCGGGTTGGTCGTGGGCGGGGTGATCGGCGCACTGGTCTGGTTTGCCGTGGTTTCGCTGTTCTGGGCCGGACTGGCGGCAGCCATCGCTTTCCTGCTTTCCCTGCTGTTCGGATCGAGTCGCGGCGGCGGTTCTTCGTTTCCAACCGGATGGGGCGGCGGTTCCGGAGGCGGGGGTGGATTCGGCGGAGGTGGATTCGGCGGCGGCGGCGGGGGCTTCGGTGGCGGTGGCGCATCGGGAGGTTGGTAATGAACATCAAACGCATCTTTAAACATCTTTCTGCCAGCCAGGCCGCCATGCGCCGAAAGTTTCCGCGCGCGTCGCTGAAAAGAATCGAGCAGGCCATTGCCGAAGTGGAACTGACCCATGCCGGACAGATCCGGTTTGCCGTCGAATCCGCCCTCGACATCGGGCCATTGTTTGCCGGGCAGACCGCGCGCGAACGCGCCATCGAGGTGTTCGCGCACCTGCGTGTCTGGGATACCGAGCAGAACAACGGCGTGCTGATCTACTTGTTGCTGGCGGATCGCGATGTCGAAATCGTCGCGGATCGCGGTGTGCATGCCAGGTTGGGACAGGCAACCTGGGAAGCGGTGTGTCAGGAAATGGAAGCCGCATTCCGCCAGGGCCGGTTCGAAGAAGGCGTCATCGCCGGGGTGCGCACGGTGGGCTCACATCTGGCGCGGCATTACCCGCACAGCGGCGCGGACAAGATCAACGAATTGCCGGATAAACCCGTCCTGATCTGAGTCCATCGTGGCCATCGAAACCGAACTCAAGCTGCACATCTCGCCCGAGCACCTGCAAAAGCTCAAGCGCCACCCGATCTTCCGCTCGCTTTCCGCCCAGCGCGCCCGCACACTCAAGCTTTACAGCATCTACTACGACACCAACGATCTCGAGTTGCGCCGTCGTGCCATGGCCTTGCGCTTGCGCCGGGTCGGCAAGCAATGGTTGCAGACGTTGAAAGGCGGCGGGCAGGTGAGTGCAGGGCTGCATCAGCGCAACGAATGGGAGACCGCCGTACCGGCAGAACAACTCGATTTCGCCGCGCTCAAGGCCTGCGGCGGCGAACTGCCCAACGGCGTGCGCAACCGTTTGCAGCCGGTATTCGTCACCGACTTTACCCGCAATGTCAGGTTGCTGGCCTACGAAGGTGCGCAGATCGAGCTGTGCATGGACAGCGGCGAAATACGCGCCGGACAATCCAGTTGTCCGATCTCGGAACTGGAACTCGAACTCAAATCCGGCCAGCCGCGGCAACTCTTCAAACTCGCGCAGACCTTGCTGGACATCGTGCCGCTGCAAGTGGAACACACCAGCAAGGCGGAATATGGCTACCTGCTGTTTTCTGCGGCCAAACCTTCCGTCAGCAAAGGCCGGTTTCCCCCGCTGAAAAAATCGCAAAGCATTGCCGGCGCACTGCAAAGCCTGATTGACGCGTGCCTGGCTCATGTGCAGTCCAACGTGCCGGGCGCATTATTAAGGGTGGACGAAGAGTACCTGCATCAAGTGCGCGTCGGCTTGCGCCGCTTGCGCGTCGCGCTCTCCATTGCGCAGCGCCATGTCGGCGGCGATGAATTGACCGTACTGCGCGCGCAAGTGGCAAAGCTGTGCATGGATCTGGGGCGTTCGCGCGAATGGGATGTGTTCGTCACCCAGACGCTGGCGCCGATTTGCACCCGTCTGCCTGAACACGCCGGACTCCGCGAGATATTGCACGTGAGCGAGCAGGCGCGAAAAAAACAGCATGCCGGCATGGAAAACAGCCTGGCTGCGCCGGAATTCCAGCGCATGTTGCTGCGCTTCGGTGCCTGGATGCACGGAGAACAACGGGGCGCAGTCGAAACCGGGCTTGACCGGTTCGCCAGCGAGGTTTTGGAGAAACGCAGCAAGCAAGTCCTTAAACATGGCAAGGAATTGTCCGGCGAAAATGCGGCGCAGCTACATGCCTTGCGCATATCCTGCAAAAAGCTGCGTTACAGTGCCGAAATGTTCGGTTCGCTGTTCAATGAATCCCGGACCAAAGACTATGAGGCGGCGTTGGCCGAGTTGCAGGACGTTCTGGGTATCCTGAACGACATCGCGGTGGCGCATCGCCTGCTGAACGAGTTGGATAACGCGGCGCGGCACGATACACTCGCGCTCATACGCGGCTGGATGGAACATGACTATGCCGAGCGCGTAGCCGAGTTCGGCAAGGCGTGGCAACGGTTCGTGGCGCAAAAAGGATTCTGGGACTGAATCGCGATATTCGCGGCACCAGAACGGCGCCGGAAGAGAAAGACCAATTAACTGGAAAGGGCAGCACAGCATGACCAAGAAACGACCGCCGTTGCGCGTACCCGTTACCCAAGGGCTTAAGGACATCTACGCAATGGATATGCACCTGCCATACCAAGCCGCATGCGAGGGACGCTTCAGCGTCACCGCTTTCGGGCGTCTTGCGGCGGCCATCTCCGTCGTCCGCTCCGCGCTGGTGCAAAAGAACACCCAAATTCCCAACGCCGTCGAATTGCTGGACAGCACCATCAACACGCTGCTTGCCGTGCGCGCACGCGGCGATGAAAGCGGCGTGTGGGAGATCGCCGAAGCGGAGCGTCCCAGCGTGCTGACCGGAATCGAAGTCGCAGAGGAATGCATCGGCGTGCTGGATGTCGCATTACTGGCTGAAACGGCCGCAGCGCTGTTCGACGAGGTGGCGGGCAAGTAGCGGGGTCGCCGTCCGCAGATGCCGTCGCACCGGGCCGCGGACAGTTGGGGAAGCCAGGACTATTTCAGCATCGCCTTCAGTCTGGCCAGCTTGTCCATCCCTTCTTCCTTGCTCACCGCAGGGGCATTGCCCACTGTCACCACTCCTGTGTAAACGATATCCGCCTGCGGCAGTTCGGCGATGAAACGGCTGGGATCGCACCCCGTGTGTTCCTTGCCGCGTTTGCGCCGCGTGCAATAGCTGATCTGCAATGATCGTTGAGCGCGGGTGATTCCCACATACATCAGGCGGCGTTCTTCCTCTATCTGCTCCGGCGATTCGCTACGCTCGTGCGGCAGGATGTTCTCCTCCACGCCGACCAGGAACACATGGCCGAACTCCAGCCCTTTGGCGGCATGCAGGGTGGAGAGTGACACCGCATCGGTCTCCTGCTCGCGCGATTCGAGCAGGTTGAGCAGCGCGATCAGTTGTGTCATCGCGATCATGGTCTTCTCGTCGGCCTCGGACTTGCGGTTCATCCAACCGACGAAGTCCTGCACGTTCTTCCACTTGCTCTCGGCCTGGCGCGGGTCGAAACTGTCGAACAGCCAGGCCTCGTAGTCGATGGCGTTCATCAGGTCGTTCAATACTTCGTTGCACGGTTCTTTCTCGGCCCGGGCCTGCATGCGGTTGATGAAATTGCAGAAGGTGACCAGATCCTCGTGCTGGCGTGCCTGCAATTCCTCCGCCATCGCGGGTTCGAAGGCGGCTTCGAACAGGCTGATGTGGCGGGTGGCGGCATAGCCGGCCAGTTTTTCCAGCGTGCTGTTGCCGATGCCGCGTTTGGGCGTGGTGATCGCGCGGATGAAGGCGGGATCGTCGTCCGGGTTAGCGATCAGGCGCAGGTAAGCGGTGAGGTCCTTGATTTCGGCATTGTCGAAGAAGGAGGTGCCGCCGCTGACGGTGTAGGGCACCTTGTGCGTGCGCAGTTGTTCCTCGAACACCCGCGACAAGTGGTTGCTGCGATACAGGATGGCGTAATCGGCGAAGCGCGCGTTGTGCTCGAACTTGTGCGCCAGCAGGCGCAGCACCACCGATTCCGCCTCGTTCTCTTCATCCTTGGCCGCGAACACGCGCACCGGATCGCCGGGACCATGTTCGCTCCACAGGTTCTTCTCGAACAGCTTGGTGTTGTTCCTGATCAGGTGGTTGGCGCTTTGCAGGATGCGCTGCGAGGAACGGTAGTTCTGTTCCAGCTTGATGACGCGCAGGTTGGGGTAGTCCTTCTGCAGGTTGGAGAGGTTGGCGGTGCTGGCGCCGCGCCAGGCATAGATGGCCTGGTCGTCGTCGCCCACGGCGGTGATGGCGGCGCGGTCGCCCGCCAGCAGCTTCATCATCTGGTACTGGCAGTCGTTGGTGTCCTGGTATTCGTCCACCAGCAGGTAGCGGAAGCGGTGCTGCCAGCGTTCGGCCGCTTCCTGCTGCGTCTTGAACAACTCCACCGGCAGGCGGATCAGGTCGTCGAAGTCCACCGCCTGATAAGCGCGCAGCGTCTCCTGGTAGCGCGCGTAGAGCAGGGCGATGCGCTGCTGTTCTTCGTTTTCGGCCAGGCTGGCGGCCTGTTCGGGCGTAAGGAAGGCGGCCTTCCAGTTCGACATCACGCTTTGCGCTGTGCGTATCTCCTGTTTGTCCGGACTGCCCAGCAGCTCGCTCACGATCTTGCCGGTGTCGGCCGTATCGAAGATGGAGAATTGCTTTTTGTAGCCGAGCAGCGGCGCTTCCTCGCGCAGAATCTGCATGCCCAGCGCGTGGAAGGTGCTGATGGTCAGCCCCTTGGCTTCGCCCCCGCCCAGCAGCTTGCCGACGCGCTCGCGCATCTCGTTGGCGGCCTTGTTGGTGAAGGTGATGGCGGCGATGTTGCGCGGCGCGTAGCCGCATTCTTCAATGAGGTAGGCCAGCTTGTGCGTGATCACGCGCGTCTTGCCGCTGCCCGCTCCGGCCAGCACCAGCAGGGGGGAACCAAGATACTTGATTGCTTCGCGTTGGGTGGGATTCAGCTTGTTTGACATCAATAATGTGTCCGTGACCGGCAGTGATTGCTCTGGTCTCGATGGATTAATCCTGTAGCACGATGTTGAATTTCAGCAGGTTGCCGCGTGTCGTGTTCTGCAAATTGCGATTTTTGATTCCCCGGCCTGCCAATGACGGCGCGTCGCTTGCGGAACAAATTCCGGACGCGGATTGTACCCTATTGAGGCTGACTTTCCCCGGCGCATCGTTGCGCCATGGCTCGATCCGATTCACCCGCACGAGAGCCCGGCGCAAAAAAACAGCCCCTCCAAAGAGGGGCTGCGCATTTGATGCGGTGACGGGCAATATTACTTTTTGCCGCCGTTCACAGCAGCTTTGAGGCCGGCGCCGGCCTTGAATGCGGGAGCCTTGGAAGCCTTGATTTTGAGCGCTGCGCCAGTGGCGGGGTTGCGGCCATTGCGTGCTGCACGTTTACGCACTTCGAATGTACCGAAGCCAACCAGTGCTACGTTGTCGCCCTTCTTCAGAGTGGCGGTGATGATATCGATCAGAGCAGCGATGTTGCGGTCAGCGTCTGCCTTGCTGCTACCAGTTTTATCTGCCAGTGCGTCGATCAGTTCTTTGCGGTTCATATGTGATAGCTCCGTTGGTTATGGTTGAAGTACCGGCGCGAATTGTTATGTATAAATGATTAGTTGGCAATAGGGATGTGCACTCATTAGTGTTAATTGTTCCAGACCAAAATCCGGCCGGATTCTCGCCGCGAGATCGGCGTACACGATGAAATCGTCCGGATGGGCTGTTTCCGGAATCGCGAAAATCCCGCGCCGGGACGCGAATAACCCGAAAAGCGGTTGAATTCTCAGGATATGCCAATATTCCGATATTGGCATGCGACGGTTTGGTGCCCGAGACCGGAATCGAACCGGTACGCACTTTTTACGGTTGCGACGGATTTTAAGTCCGTTGTGTCTACCAATTTCACCACTCGGGCCGATGCGTGTTTTCGAAGCGTTGCCTCGGAATTCATGAGCGGCGCATTATACAGAGGCGGGCCGGACTCGAACAAAAACAAAATAACTGCGTTGAATTTCTTGACACGAAGTTCGATATCCATATAATGCGGACTTCGTTTTTTGCGGGAATAGCTCAGTTGGTAGAGCGATACCTTGCCAAGGTATAGGTCGCGAGTTCGAGTCTCGTTTCCCGCTCCAGATAACTTGGGAAAGCTTTCGGGCTTTCCCATAATTTTTGCTACTATGCAATTAGCCTGACGGCGCGATAGCAAAGCGGTTATGCACCGGATTGCAAATCCGATGAGCCCAGTTCGACTCTGGGTCGCGCCTCCAACATTTTCTTTGCGGCATAAAAAATCCCTGCCTTGGCAGGGATTTTTATTTGCTGCTCGCGCCGCAGTCTTATTTAGCGACTTGGCGTTCCCTGATTTCGTCCAGTGTCTTGCAGTCGATGCACAAAGTGGCTGTCGGACGGGCTTCCAGACGGCTCAGGCCGATCTCGACGCCGCATTTGTCGCAGTAGCCATAGTCGCCGGAGTCGATCCGCGCCAGCATTTTGTCGATGTTCTTGATCAGCTTGCGTTCGCGGTCGCGATTGCGCAATTCGAGGCTCATGTCCGATTCCTGGCTGGCACGGTCGTTGGGGTCGGCAAACACGGTCGCTTCGTCCTGCATGGTATGCACGGTACGGTCGATGTCCTGGCTCAGGCCCAGCTTGATCTCGTTCAGAATGCCGCGAAAGTGCTCTAGCTGGCTGGGGTTCATGTACGCCTCGCCTTTTTTGGCCTTGTAGGGGGCAGTTGTTTTGCTGGCTTGTACGGGCATTGATTCGTCTCCAAGGGCTGCTAAATTTTTCAAGCGCGCTTTAATACCAGAAAGGAATTCCAGTCGCAACAAGAAATTTCAGCTAACGGGGGCTATAAAATCCTAACCCCTTGTTTTTCAAGCATGCTGACCAATAAAATCAATGGCAGGCCGATCAGGGCATTCGGGTCGTCGCCCCTGATGCTGCTGATCAGGGCAATGCCCAGACCTTCGGATTTGGCGCTCCCGGCGCAGTGATAGGGCTGCTCCTTTTTCAGGTAGCGTTCGATCTGCTCGTCGCTCAGGCTGCGAAAGCCGACTTTGGTGATGGCGACATCGGTCTGCATCGCGCCGCTGGCCGCATTCAGCAGCGTCAGCGCGGTATAGAAGTCCACTGTCCTGCCGCGCATGGCGCTCAACTGGAGTACGGCATTGTCGTGATTGAGCGGTTTGCCGATTTGTTGCCCGTCCAGCAAGGCCACCTGGTCGGAGCCGATAATCAGCGCATCGGGAAAACGCTTGGCCACCACTTCTGCCTTGGTTCGCGACAGGCGCCAGGAGGTCTGCTCCGCGCTTTCCCCGGGAAGCGGCGTTTCGTCCACATCGGGCGCGGCGGTCTGGAAAGGGATTTGCAGGGTGGAAAGTAGCTGACTTCTATATATGGAGGTCGAGGCAAGGACAAGAGGCTGAGAATTCAAGATATTCCTAAAAGGCTTCTTTGACAGGGGAGGTCGGAATATATATCATGCGCGCCTCATGTTTGCACGGCCTTTCATAGACAGCGTGGACTTTGCCCGAAACGGCAGGGAAATACGCGGCGAGATAGCGGTGTCCGAGCTATCCAGACTGGGCGATGTGTTGGCGAATTCCGGCGGTTCACTGACTTATATAGTAAGTGGCTTCCGCGAAGGCGACAGCGACATGTTGGGGATTTCACTGCAAGGGTCATGCACCTTGAAGTGCCAGCGTTGTCTGGGCGAGCTGGAATATCCGGTGGATATGACGTCACGCCTGCTGTTGCTCCCGGCCGACAGGCTGGGTGAGGTGGAAGACGACGACGAGGTGGATGCCATCGAGGCCGACCCCAGGCTGGATGTGCTGGCGTTGATCGAAGAAGAGTTGGTGTTGGGCTTGCCGTTTGCCCCCAGGCATCCTGAGGGGAAATGTGCAGCGGCAACGAATGGTTTACAACAGAAGGCAAGCCCGTTCGCGGTGCTGGCTGGATTAAAGAAGTAATACTGGTTTTTGTGAGGAGTAGATAATGGCTGTTCAGCAGAATAAAAAATCCCCGTCCAAACGCGGGATGCATCGCGCGCATGATTTCTTGACCAACCCGGCACTGGCCATCGAGCCGTCCACGGGCGAACCGCATCTGCGCCATCACATCAGCCCCAGCGGCTACTATCGCGGCAAGAAAGTCGTCAAGACCAAGGGCGAATAAGCCCATTCGGTCCTTTGCGAAGCTCTCCGTTTTGCGAGAGCCGAACTCTGTCCATTTCTCGCCCAAGAGGATCGCCCAGTGGATATCACGATAGCTATTGATGCCATGGGTGGCGACCACGGGACACGGGTAACCGTGCCTGCGGCGGTCGCTTACCTGAAGAAACATCCTGACGATACGGTTGTACTGGTCGGCCTGCCCGAGGCCATTGAAGCGGAGTTGGGAAGACTTGGTTTTTCCGACCGCACCCGTCTGCGCATTCACGCGACCACCGAAGTGGTCGGCATGGATGAATCGCCGCAGGCCGCCTTGCGCGGCAAAAAAGATTCTTCCATGCGCGTCTCCATCAACCTGGTCAAGAACGGCGAAGCGTCGGCTTGCGTCAGTGCGGGCAACACCGGGGCCTTGATGGCCACAGCGCGTTACGTGCTGAAAACCCTGCCCGGCATCGACCGTCCCGCCATCGCTTCCTTTTTGCCCACCGTCAAAGGGCAGGTCTGTATGCTGGACTTGGGCGCCAACGTGGACTGCACCGCCGAGCACCTGTTGCAGTTTGCCCTGATGGGCAGCACGCTGGTGTCCGCGCTGGAACACAAGGAACAACCCACGATCGGTCTGTTGAACATCGGCAGCGAAGACATCAAGGGTAACGAGATCGTCAAGCAGGCGGCCGAGCTGCTGCAGGCCAGCGACCTCAATTTCTACGGCAACGTGGAAGGGGACGATATCTTCAAGGGCATCACCGATGTGGTGGTGTGCGACGGATTTGTGGGCAATGTCGCCCTCAAGACCGCCGAAGGGGTGGCCAAGATGATGGGCGGCTTCCTGAAAGAAGGTTTCAGCCAGAACTGGTTCACCAAACTGGGGGCGCTGGTGTCCATGCCGGTACTCAAAGCCTTCAAGCACAGGCTGGATCATCGCCGCTACAACGGTGCCAGTTTTCTCGGCCTCAAAGGCATCGTGGTAAAAAGCCACGGTTCCGCCGATGCATTCGCATTTATATGTGCCATCGAGCGCGCCGCCGAAGAAGCGCGCGGCGGCATGCTGAATCACATCAGCGAGCACGTCGAAAAATGGCATCACGCACGCCAACAAACCGCAGGAGAGGCGCTTTGATTTATTCCAGGATTATCGGCACCGGCAGTTATCTGCCAGCCAGGGTGCTGACCAATTACGATCTCGAAAAGATGGTCGATACCTCGCACGACTGGATATTTACTCGCAGCGGCATCGTCGAGCGCCATTTTGCGGCGGACGGTGAGTTGACCAGCGACCTGGCGTTGCATGCCAGCCGCAAGGCGATCGAAGCGGCCGGAATCCAGGCCGACGAGATCGACATGATCATCGTGGCAACCACTTCGCCTGAGATGGAGTTTCCCAGCACGGCCTGTATCTTGCAGGACAAGCTGGGAATCAAGAACGGCGGCCCGGCCTTTGACATGCAGGCAGTATGCGGCGGTTTCGTTTATGCGTTGAATACGGCGGACTTGTACATTCGCGGTGGCCAGGCGAAGACGGTACTGGTGGTCGGCGCCGAAGTGTTGTCGCGCTTGCTGGACTGGAACGACCGCACCACCTGCGTGCTGTTCGGTGACGGAGCGGGCGCGGTTGTCTTGCGCGCTTCCGGCGAGCCCGGCATCGTGGCAGCCAAACTGCATGCCGACGGCCAGCATCGCGATTTATTGAAAGCCGACCCGAAGATCGCCATGGACGGCAAGGCGGTATTCAAGTTCGCCGTCAACGTGTTGAGCAGCGTCGTGGATGAGTTGCTGGAAGACCAGAAAATGAGCGGTTCCGACATTGACTGGATGGTGCCGCACCAGGCCAACATCCGCATCATCGAAGCCACCACCAAGAAACTTGGCCTGGATATGGCCAACGTTGTGGTGACCGTTGCCAATCACGGCAACACCTCGGCAGCTTCGATCCCCCTGGCTCTGGACACGGCGGTGCGCGACGGCCGTATCAAGGCCGGACAAAACATTGTCATGGAAGCCATCGGTGGCGGATTCACCTGGGGCGCAGTCTTAATCAAATGGTAGATACAGTTGGAAGTCGTTAGCAGTTGGTCGCCAGTTTGAATCCAACTTCGATCACCAGCTAAGGACAACGACCAATAACTAACGACTTATTCATTATGACCAAATTCGCTTTCGTATTTCCCGGCCAAGGCTCGCAATCGCGCGGCATGATGAACGGCTACGCCGAATTCGCCGCCGTGCGCGATACCTTTACCGAAGCTTCCGATGTGCTGAAACAGGATCTGTGGCAACTGGTCGCCGAGGGCAGCGATGCCGATCTGAATTCCACGGTCAATACGCAACCCATTATGCTGGCTGCCGGTGTTGCCGTTTACCGCGCATGGCAATCGCAGAATGGCGCAAAAGCCACCCTCATGGCCGGACACAGTCTGGGCGAATACACCGCGCTGGTCGCGGCGGGCGCGCTGAGCTTTGCCGACGCCCTGCCGCTGGTGCGCTACCGCGCGCAATGCATGCAAACGGCCGTGCCCGAAGGCGTGGGCGGCATTGCCGCCATCCTCGGTCTGGACGACGATGCGGTGCGCGCCGTCTGTGCCGAAGGGGCGCAGGGCGAGGTGCTGGAAGCGGTAAACTTCAATTCTGCCGGGCAAGTGGTCATCGCGGGTAATCGCGGCGCAGTCGAGCGCGGCATGGAACTGGCCAAGGCCAAGGGCGCGAAGCGCGCGATCATGCTGCCGATGAGCGTGCCGTCGCATTGCAGCCTGCTGAAAGGCGCGGCGGAGCAGTTGCGCGCGTATCTGGACAATGTCACCGTGCAAACTCCCGCAACACCGGTGCTGCACAACGCTGACGTTGCGGCTTACAGCGATGCCGCCAAAATCAAGGATGCGCTGGTGCGCCAGTTGTATTCGCCGGTGCGCTGGGTGGAAACCGTAATTGAATTCGGCAAACAAGGCATTACGCATAATGTGGAATGCGCACCGGGCAAGGTGCTGGCAGGCTTGAATAAACGCATCGACGCCAGCCAGCAGGCCATGGCCATCAACGACGGCGCAGCATTGAAGTCGGCTTTGGGTATACTCATATAATTTCGTGGTTTTCGCAGGTCGTGCTAAGGAGGAAATGATGAGTCTAAAAGGAAAAACAGCTCTTGTTACCGGCGGCGCCCGGGGTATCGGCAAAGCGATTGCGCTCAAGCTGGCCCGTCGGGGAGCCAACGTCGCGATTCTGGATATGGGCCTGGCTCCTGACACGGTGAAAGAAATCGAGGCGCTTGGGGTTAAATCCATCAGCCTGGAAGCCAATGTCACCAAGCTGGACTCGGTTGAAAAGGCCGTCGAAACCGTGATTTCCACGTTCGGCAGTCTCGATATGGTTGTCAACAATGCGGGTATTACCAAAGACAACCTGTTCCTGCGCATGAAGCCGGAAGAGTGGGATATGGTTCTTTCCGTCAATTTGACCGGTGCTTTCAATGTATGCAAAGCGGTTAACAAACAGATGTTCAAGCAACGCGCGGGCAAGATCGTGAATATCGCCTCGGTGGTTGGACAGATGGGCAATGCCGGACAGGCGAACTATGCCGCGTCCAAGGCCGGCCTGATCGGCCTGACCAAGACGTTGGCGCGCGAATTTGCCGCGCGCAACATTCAAGTCAATGCGGTTGCTCCCGGGTTTATCAATACGGAAATGACCGAGAAGCTGCCGGCGGACGTGAAACAGCATTTTGTCGATAACATTCCCGCCGGTACTTTTGGCAGTGCCGACAATGTTGCCGATGCGGTGGCCTTTTTATGCGGCGCAGAATCGGATTACGTGACCGGCCAAGTCATCAACGTCGATGGCGGCATGGTCATGTCTTGATGGTGGAAGTTGCATCTTGATCATAGTAGCAAGCATATTGGCGGCTGGATGCATGAAGTAATGTGGTGTTTTGGAAATCGGCGCAAGTTTGGTAGAATGCTCGCGCTTTTTGAACTTTAATCAGAGTAGGAGAATCAGGGATGTCTAACGAACAACGCGTCAAGAAAATCGTAGCTGAGCAACTGGGTGTGAACGAGTCCGAAGTCAAGAACGAGTCTTCCTTTGTGAACGACCTGGGCGCCGACTCTCTGGATACCGTGGAACTGGTGATGGCCTTGGAAGAAGAATTCGGCGTTGAGATTCCCGATGAAGATGCAGAGAAGATCACCACCGTGCAACAGGCGCTCGACTACGTCAACGCTCATTCCAAGTAATTTTTTCTGAATCCAATCGTTTCTTTCCGTAGCGGAGTCCAGTTTGGCTAGGCGCAGAGTGGTAGTGACCGGATTGGGCGCAATTACGCCCGTCGGTTTTGGGGTTGCCGAAACATGGCAAAACATCGTGGCAGGCAAATCCGGTATCGGGCGCATCACGCGCTTCGATCCCAGTGCCTTCGCCTGCCAGGTGGCGGGCGAGGTCAATGGGTTTGACGTAAACCAACACCTTCCCCCCAAGGATGCCCGGCGCATGGATCGCTTCGTTCATTTCGGCCTCGTTGCCGGGATGGAAGCATTCAAGGACTCCGGTCTGGTCGTCACGGAACAGAACGCCGAGCGTATCGGCGTGTGCATCAGCTCCGGCATCGGCGGCCTGCCGATGATCGAAGAAACGCACAACGATTTCCTCGCCGGAGGTCCGCGCAAGATTTCGCCGTTCTTCATTCCCGGCACCATCATCAACATGATCTCTGGCAACCTGTCCATCATGTACGGACTGAAGGGCCCGAATTTCGCCGTGGTCACCGCCTGTACCACCGGTACGCACAGTATTGGCGAATCCTATCGCATCATCGAATACGGTGATGCCGACGTGATGATTGCCGGCGGTGCCGAATCGACCATCTCACCTCTGGCGATCGGCGGCTTCTCTTCCGCCAAGGCGCTGTCCACCCGCAACGACGACCCGGCCACATCCAGCCGTCCGTGGGACAAGGACAGGGACGGTTTCGTCATGGGCGAGGGCGCCGGCGTGCTGGTGCTGGAAGAATACGAACATGCCAAGGCGCGTGGCGCAAAGATCTATGCCGAGCTCTCCGGCTACGGCATGAGCGCCGATGCCTACCACATGACGGCACCCAGCACCGACGGACCAAAACGCAGCATGGTCAACGCCTTGCGCAATGCCGGTCTGAATGCGGATCAAGTGCAATACGTCAACGCGCACGGCACTTCGACCCCGCTGGGCGACAAGAACGAGACCGAAGCGATCAAGCTGGCTTTCGGCGACCACGCCAAAAAGCTGGTGGTGAACTCGACCAAATCGATGACCGGTCACCTGCTGGGCGGAGCGGGCGGTATCGAATCCCTGTTCTGCGTGCTGGCGATCCATCACCAGATATCACCACCCACCATCAACATCTTCGAGCAGGATCCCGAGTGCGATCTGGACTACTGCGCCAATGCGGCACGCAAGATGAACATCGATGTGGCGGTGAACAACAATTTCGGCTTCGGCGGAACCAACGGTTCTCTGGTATTCCGCAAGGTCTGATCCCGCGCCGTGATGCTGATCAACGGCGCGCCGGGCAACACCATCAATGCAGAAGATCGCGGCCTGGCCTATGGCGACGGGGTGTTCCGCACCCTGCGCATGCAAGCCGGCCGTCCCGTCTGCTGGGAACGCCAATACGCCAAGCTGCAACGCGATTGCGGCTCGCTCAATATACCTTGCCCGTCTGCGCTGGTACTCTCCAGCGAACTGCAGCAGTTGGGCAAGACCCTGGCCGATGGCGTAGCCAAAATCATCGTCACGCGCGGCGTTTCCTCCAGGGGTTACTCGCCTGCCGCGCAATCCGAGGCTACCCGCATCCTCAGCATCGCCCCTGCCACGGCTTATCCGGCCGACTATGCCAGGGCCGGCGTGCGTATGCATGCGTGCAAGATTCGCCTTGGGCATCAACTCCTGCTGGCCGGAATCAAGCATCTCAACCGCCTCGAAAACGTGCTTGCCGCCAGCGAATGGCAGGATAGGGATGTGCCGGAAGGTTTGCTGTGCGACGTCTCCGGATATGTCATTTCGGGAACCCGCAGCAACCTGTTCATGTTGCGCGGCAATATCCTGTACACGCCGAACTTGTCCCGTTGCGGCGTGGCGGGCGTGCAGCGAGAGCGGGTGATGGATTGGGCCAAACAGCATGGCGTCACCTGCAAAGCGGCCGATTTCCACCTGGAAGAACTGGTTCAGGCCGACGAGATATTCCTGGTCAACAGCGTGTTCGGCTTGTGGCCGGTACGCGAACTCGCCGGCTACCGGCGCACCCAGCATCCGATGGCGTGGAAAATACAGGAATGGTTGAACGATGAGCGTCATTAAGGAAGCGCTGCTGTGGTTGTTGTTTTTCCTGGTCGTCGTGGCAGGACTGTTTGCCTACTACGCGCGCACGCCGATCCCGCTCGAACGGGTGCCCTTCGTGTTCACCCTGAAACCGGGAAGCAGCCTGAAAAGCGCGGCGCACCAAATCCGGCAAGCCGGCGGACTGAATAACGAATGGCTATTCGTTTTGCTGGGCCGGGGAATGCGCAAAGCAACGCAGATCAAACCGGGCAACTACCAGTTGGAACACGAGGTCACGCCGCTGCAATTGCTGAACATGATCAGCAAAGGCCAGGTCGAACAAAGCTCGCTGACCATTATCGAGGGAAATACATTCAAGCAGTTGCGTGCCGCATTGAATGCCGAACCCACGTTGCGTCACGATAGCGCCGCCTTGTCCGACGCCGAAATACTCAAGCGCATCGGCGCCAGCGAGCGCGCGGCAGAAGGCCTGTTTTTCCCCGATACTTATATCTTCGACAAAGGCAGCAGCGACATCATGGTGTTGAAGCGGTCTTATCAATTGATGCAACGCTATTTGCAGGAAAACTGGAAAAAGCGCGATGCCAACCTGCCGTTCGAAACGCCCTATGAAGCCCTGATCCTGGCCTCCATCGTGGAAAAGGAGACCGGGACACCCGCCGACCGCCCCATGATTGCCTCGGTATTCATCAACCGGCTGCGCAAACACATGCGCTTGCAGACCGACCCGACCGTCATCTACGGCCTGGGCAGCAAATTCGATGGCAACTTGCGCAAACGCGATTTGCTGCGCGATACTCCCTACAACACCTATACCCGCGACGGACTGACGCCAACGCCGATTGCCTTGCCGGGATTGGCGGCCATCCAGGCGGTGTTGCATCCGGCGCCAAGCAAAGCGCTCTATTTCGTGGCGCGCGGCGACGGCAGTTCGCAGTTTTCCAGTTCGCTGGTCGAACACAATAATGCGGTCAATACCTACCAGCTTAAACAAGCAAAGCCAACAAAATGAGCAAAGCCAAATTCATTACATTCGAGGGCGTGGACGGGGCAGGGAAGAGCAGCCATCTGGAATGGTTCGCCGACACTTTGCGCCAGCGTGGCATTGAACTGCTGGTGACGCGCGAACCCGGCGGAACGCCGTTGGGTGAAAAATTGCGCGATATACTGCTGCACCATCCGATGCACGCGGAAACCGAGGCCATGCTGATGTTCGCGGCACGCCGCGAGCATGTGGAACAGGTCATCCGCCCTGCCTTGCAGCGCGGAACCTGGGTGATTTCAGACCGTTTCAGCGACGCCAGTTTCGCCTACCAGGGCGGGGGCAGGGGAGTGCCGCTGGCCAAACTGGAGCAACTGGAGCAATGGGTTCATGGCGACTTGCAGCCCAACCTGACTTTGCTGTTCGACATCCCGATCGAGATAGCGCGCCAGCGTCTGTCCAACAATGTGAGCCTGGATCGCTTCGAACAGGAACACGGCGAATTTTTCGAGCGCGTGCGTCAGGCCTACCTCGCCCGCGCAGCCAAAACGCCGCAACGTTTTGCCGTCATCCATGCCGAAAAGACCATGCCGGAAGTTAAGCAAGACCTGGCAAAGATAGTCGCATCGCTTTGAAATGAAACCACTCTATCCCTGGCAGACGGAATCCTGGCAAGCCCTGCAAGGGCTGCGCGCCAGACTGCCGCACGCGCTGTTACTGAAAGGCGCGCAAGGGATAGGCAAGCTCGACCTCGCGCTGAATTTTGCCCAAGCCATGCTTTGCGAGAGGCCGCGAGCCGATGGCATCCCCTGCCAGGAATGCAACTCGTGTCACTGGTTTGAACAGGACAGCCATCCCGATTTCCGACTCATCCAGCCCGAAGCGCTTTCCGTTGAAGACGGCGAGGAAAAGCCCGGCGGAAAAAAACCATCGCGCGAAATCTCGGTGGACCAGATACGCGACTTGTCGACTTTTGCCAACCTGTCCGCCCATTGCGGCGGCTACCGCGTGGTGCTGATCCATCCCACCGAGGCCATGAACAACAATGCGGCCAACTCCCTGCTCAAAACGCTGGAAGAGCCGACGGATAAATTGCTGTTCCTGCTGGTCACCCACAAACCGCAACAACTCTTGCCGACCATCCTCAGCCGCAGTCTCAGTTTCGCGCTGCACACCCCGACACGCGGGGCCGGCGCAGCCTGGCTTGCCCAACAGGGAGTCGAGAACCCGGAACACGCGCTGGCGCAAACCGGATTCGCCCCCCTGCAGGCGCTGGATTGGGCGGAGTCGGGCGAGGGGGCGGAAGAGCGCGGCATCCTGCTGGGCGCCATCCGCCACCCCGCAAAAATGGACGCTTTGGCACTGGCCGACAGTCTGCAACGCAGTGCGCCGGTGTTCGTCATTCATTGCCTGCAACAGTGGTGCCACGATCTGGCCAGCGCCAAGCTGGCCGGATCGGTGCGTTACTTCCCCGATCAGACGGCCGAACTCGTCAAATTGTCAAATGGCATCTCGACCGCGGCGCTGATGCGGTTCCAGAAAGAATTGCAGGAAGCACGCCGTGCCGCTTTCCATCCGCTCAACCCCAAACTGTTCCTGGAATCCCTGTTATTGGCGTATCGCCAGTTGTTCGCAGCCTGAGCCAACCCATGTTTATCGATTCGCATTGCCACCTGAATTTTCCGGACTTGGCCAAGGACCTCGATGTCATTTTGACCAACATGAAGGCCAATGCGGTTTCGCATGCGCTGTGCATTTCCGTCGAACTGGCGACCTTCCCGCAGGTGCTTGAACTGGCCGAGCGCCACGACAACCTGTATGCCTCGGTAGGCGTGCACCCGGATTACGAACTGAAGGTCGAACCGACCCAGTCCGAATTGGTGCATTTAGCCCGGCATCCCAAAGTCATCGCCATCGGTGAGACGGGGCTGGATTATTACCGCCTGACCGGAAATCTCGATTGGCAGCGCGAACGTTTTCGCACCCATATCCGCGCCGCACGGGAATGCGGCAAGCCGCTTATCGTTCATACCCGGTCGGCGGCGGAAGATACCCTGCGCATCATGGCAGAGGAAAATGCGGGAAGCGCAGGCGGCGTGATGCATTGCTTTACCGAAAACCTGGATACTGCAAAAGCGGCCATCGATCTGGGCTTCCATATATCGTTTTCCGGAATCGTTACTTTCAAGAATGCAACCCTTGTCAAGGAAGTTGCCCAAACCATCCCGCTGGACAAAATCCTGATAGAAACCGATTCGCCTTACCTGGCGCCGACGCCGTACCGCGGAAAAACCAACCAGCCAGCCTACGTAAAATATGTGGCGGAAGAAATCGCGCGGTTGCGCAACATCCCGGTGGAAGAAGTCGGATTGGCAACCAGCCGTAATTTCATGCGATTGTTTCTGAAACAAGCCTAATGCATTGAACCAACTGCGGAAAGGCTACCAATAGACGGCCGCGACGATGGCCGCGCTGCCTGCCTGAATATCCCGAATGTGCGCATAATGTATATTATGTCAAACCGTATAATATTATCCATGCCGCCCCTTGTAGCAGCTTGCCGCAGCATGCACGACTTCGGAATACGGGATATCCGCCAATTCGCCCCACTTCTGCAAGGCGTCAACCAGAAGTGCGTCCACGTTGTCGACTTGCGGGGTGTCATTCATGACTTGCTGCAGTCCCGCCAAGCCGCCGCATTGAACCCGCATTTCCTGGCTATGGGATAAAACCGAATCGCCATGGATTTTTCCCAGCGCAAACGCAAAGCCATGCCGCAGCAATTCGTGTAACTCGGTACATCGGGAAAGGCTGACGGGATTCTGGCAGGTCACCAGTTCGCGCTCGGCGATTTGAATCCGTTGCGAACAGGCGCAGGAGACGCAATTTCCCAATACTGCTTTTTCAAACGTGCAAGGGCGTTCGATTGCTTCCGATAATTTCCGCCGGAAGGCAGCCTCATCCATGAGGTTCAATCGTCCCCGAGCTGAGGGGCTGGTTCTCGCACCTGGTTGAGCAGATCCTCGGCCTGCAATTCGGACTCGGCGTGAATCATCTTCAGCAATGCGGGTGAGCCTTCAGTCATTTCGGTGCGCATTTTCTTTACCCGGGCCGATGCGTCCCGGTAAACGTCATGCTGTTCCAGCTTTTCCAGTTTGCGGATGGGAAACTCGGTCACGCGGTAAATATAGTAGGGCATGCTTGCCTCCTGCGATTACGCGCCGGGACGCTTCATGAACGTGATGACGTTGGAACCGGGAGCGTTCTTGCTGGCGCAACTGCCCTCCCCGACTCCGGCCGACTGCTCCGCTTCATGCAACAGGTTGATTACATCTACATAATGCTTCTGTTTCACCATCATCAGGGCGGTATATCCCCCCTCGTTGCGGGCCAGCACATCCGCACCGGCACGCAGGAGCGCCTCGACCACATCGGTTTCGCCATACCCTGCTGCCAGCATTAACGGCCGCACGCCATAGCCAATGGTCGTCTCGATGCTTGCGCCCGCCCCGATCAGCGTATTCACCACATCGGCAAATCCGCACTTGAGCTCCGTGTTGTACACCGCCTTGGACAAGGCAGTCCAGCCCCGCTCATCGCTGGCGTTAACGTCCGCACCGCCCTCGATCAGCGACTTCACCATCGCCATGTCGCCCGCATGTGCCGCCAGCATAAGCAAGGTTGCTCCCTCGCCGTCACGCGAATTGACGTCCGCCCCGGCAGCCAACATCCGGTGCACCGCGGAGATTTCCCCCGCCTTAACTGAATTTATCAATTCCGTGACCATGCGAGTTCCGATTAAAACTATTTCTTAACGGTATTTTGCAGCGCTTTGCGGATCGCTTCCGGCGCCTTCATGATGTTCATGAAGCTGTTCTTGCCCATCATGCTGAGGTCGGGAAAGTTGATTGCGATGCGGAAACGCGCATACAGCGCATACACCTTGTTGCCGGAAACCAGCACTTCATACGGCAAGTGCGCGGTGGACTTCAGGTCGCGGAAATCGATCTCGTTCATGATGAACTTGTCGTCCATGGCCTTGTTGTCGTCGCTGCCTTTCATGCCCACGCCAAACACGCTTTCCTGCTTGCCCGGGATATCGACGCGATAAACCTTGGTCACGCCGTTCTGGTTGCTTGCCAGTTTGGCATCAACCGCTTGTACTGCCTCTTCGTAGCTTGCATATTCGGCCAGTTCGCTGGGCTCGTCGAAATACTCCATACCGATGGTGTAATGGTATTTGCGCGCCTGCTTTGCCGTCATGCCTTGCGCGCCGAACTCCTCCACCCTGCCCAGCGCCTTCTCCAGTGCTGCCGCCACGCCGGCGAGGTCTCCGCTCATGCGATACACATGCGACATGTACACCGGGTTGGTATAGCTCACCTGTACTTCCTTGCCTGCCTCGGTAACCGACACGCGCTGCACTGCCCCGTAACCACCGGCATCGGAAGCAGCCGCATTCGTTTTCAGTTCGTCATTGGTGACAATGATGATGTCGGCGCCCGCGTAGGGGGCATATTCGCCGACCACGGTAAATCCGGCCGTCGTCAACGCCGTTTTCACCTGGGCTGATTTCTCGGCTACCGTGCCCTCGCTTTTCGAGCCCAGCACAAAAGGCTTGAGTTTCACATCGTCGGCCTGCGCAGCACCGACCGACAGAAACAACGCCGCCAGCAACATTTTCTTGATCGTCATTCGTACCATCGTTTCTCTCCCTGATTGTTATATTGAACTACGGAACAACTCTTCAAGATTTTTGCGGATGGAACCAGGCCAGTTTCTCGCGCAACGTGACCACGCCGCCGACGATGATGAGCGTGGGGGCTTGCGGTTTCTCGCGTTCTGCAATTCCCGGCAAGGTCTTCAACGTGCCGGAGATGACACGCTGGTTTTGCGTGGTGCCCTGCTGCACGATGGCGATGGGCGTGGAATCCGGCAGGCCGTGCTCGATGAGCTTGGCGCACAGGGTGTCGAGGCCGTGCAGCCCCATGTACACCACCACGGTCTGTTTCGGGCGCGCCAGCGCATCCCAGTCCAGATTCATGGTGCCGTCTTTCAGATGGCCGGTGACGAACATGCAGGACTGCGCGTAATCGCGGTGCGTCAGCGGTATACCGGCATAGGATGCAACACCCGAGGCGGCGGTGATACCCGGCACCACCTGGAACGGGATGCCCTCCTCCGCCAGCGTCTCGATCTCCTCGCCGCCGCGCCCGAAAATGAACGGGTCGCCGCCCTTGAGGCGCAGCACGCGCTTGCCTTCCTTGGCCAGACGCACCAGCAGGTCGTTGATCTCTTCCTGGCGCAGCGTGTGGTCGTCGCGCTTTTTGCCGACGTAGATGCGCTCGGCATCGCGCCGCGTCATCTCGACGATGGGCTTGGACACCAGGTTGTCGTATACCACCACATCGGCTTTCTGCATCAGGCGCAGCGCGCGGAACGTGAGCAGGTCGGGATCGCCGGGACCGGCGCCGACCAGGTATACCTCGCCGCGCCGGATGTTGTCCTCGTTCTTCAGCATCTGTTGCAGCATCGCTTCGGCGCTCGCCTCGTCGCCGGTCAGCACCTTTTCGGCCACCACGCCTTCGAACACGTTCTCCCAGAAGATGCGGCGCTTGGGCGGATTGGTGACGCGGCTCTTGACCAGTTCGCGGAAGCGCTCGGCAAAGGCGGCCAGGCGGCTGTAATTCTGCGGGATCATCGTCTCCAGCCTGCCGCGCATCATGCGCGTCAGCACCGGCGAAGCGCCGCCGCTGGAGAACGCGATCATCAGCGGCGAACGGTCGAGGATGGCCGGCATGATGAAGCTGCACAACTCGGGATCGTCGACCACGTTCACCGGGATGTTGCGCGCCTGCGCCAGCAGGGAGACCAGCTTGTTCACTTCGCGGTTGTTGGTGGCAGCGACGACCAGCATCATGCCGTCCAGGTGTCCTTCCTCAAAACGCGCGGCGATGGCCTCGACGCCTTTTTCAGCCTGCAACTCGGCATCGATCTCGGGGGCCACCACGCGCACCTGCGCGCCCGCCTCCAGCAGCACGCCTGCCTTGCGTTTGGCGACCTCGCCCCCGCCCACCACCAGGCAGGGCTTGCCTTTTACTTTGGCAAAGATCGGCAGAAAATCCACGTTAACCCTTGATCGATTTCAGGATCAGCGGCACCAGCGCTTCCGGCAGCTTGATCTTTCCCGCCAGCGCGAAGTCATGCGCGCGGTCGGACATCTTGTCCCAGGTCTTCTTGATGATGGGGATCCACTTCTCCTCGGTGTAGTCCGGCTTCTGCTGGGCGAAATGCAGCATGTAGTGTTCGATGAACACCAGGTCCACCACGTCTTCCATCATTTGCGTTTCCGGATTCACCTTGAGCGCCTTCTTGCCGACGATGGACTTGACGCGTTCGATCATCTCGTCGTCGTAGCCGGCTTCTTTCATGATGCGACCGGCGGTCTCGGCGTGGAACTTGTACAGCCCGGTGCGCCATTGCAGGTAGCCGTTGCGGTCCATGGGATAGTTGCTGCGCGGGGTCTTCCAGCGCTGGATGTGCTGGGCGCGGCAGGCCAGCTTCACCGCTTCGGATGCCTCGGGCGCATAACGCTCCTGCATCTCGGTCATGCGCTGCGCGTAGAGCAGTTCCTTGGGATATTCCTTGCCGTCGGCCGTTTCCTTGTTCGGATCTTCGGCGTTGGCTTTGTCGAAGGCAGCGATGGCTGCCAGATAGCGTTGCTGTGTCATAGCGATTTCCCGATAGTTGAAATTGGTTTGCCCTGCTGCTCCTTGCACCGCCGGACGAAAGCGACGAAGCGGGTCGCCCAGTAGCAACTGCCGATGGTGCGCAGGTGGGTATAGGAAGCCAGCAGGTTATGCAGAATGAGCCCGTCGCGGTCGCCGTCGATGCCGTAACCGCGCTCGACATGGTAAGCGAAGCGCGAGTCCGACGGAAGGTTCTCCAGGCTGGAATAGTGGAACTCGTGGGCCTTGATCTGTTTGGCAGGTGTATCCGGGCGCGGCCACGGGTGCGCCTCCGCTTCCTTCAGGTGCACATAGCCGCGGCCGATGGGCTTGGCGTGCATCTTCACGTCGCCGGGAATGGCGCCGACCATTTCGTAATTGCGTCCTTCGTACTCTATGCCGCGCGACAGGTACATCAGGCCGCCGCATTCGGCATAGGCCGGCAGGCCGTTTTCGATGGCCTGCTTGATACCGGCGCGCAGGCTGGCGTTGGCTTCCAGTTCGGTGGCACAGGTCTCGGGAAAACCGCCGCCGATGTACAGCCCGTCCACTTCCGGCAGTTGCGCGTCGCGCAGCGCGTCGAACGGCACCAGTTCCGCGCCCGCCGCCTCCAGCGCTTCGAGGTCGTCGGCGTAATAGAAACCGAAGGAGCGGTCGCGCGCGATGGCGATCCTGACCTTGTCGCCGCAGGGCAGCGGGCTCACTACCGCCTTGTGCGGGACGGCCAGCGGCTCTTTCCGCGACAGTTCCAGCAGCTTGTCCAGATCGACCTGCTCGGCGATGGCCTCGCCGATCTGCTTGATCTTGGAGGCGGCGACATGCGATTCGTTGCTGGGCATCAGGCCGAGATGGCGCTCCTCGATGGAGAGGCGCTCGTCATACTGGATGGCGCCGATCACCGGCACGTCGGTGTAATGCTCGATCACTTCGCGCAGCTTGGATTCGTGGCGACGGCCGCCGAGGTTGTTGAGGATCACGCCGGCAATGTCGATGTCGCGGTCGAAGGCCTGGTAGCCGAGGATCAGCGGCGCGATGCCGCGCGTCATGCCGCGCGCGTCGATCACCAGCACCACCGGCAGGTCGAGCAGCTTGGCCAGCGCGGCGTTGCTGTTGCTGCCGTCCAGCGCGAGTCCGTCGTACAGACCCTTGTTGCCCTCGACCAGATTCACCTCGGCGCTGTGGCGGTCGAAGGTGGCGACGATGTCGTCGCGCTCCATCAGGTAAAGGTCGAGGTTGAAGCAGGATCGCCCGGCGGCCTGGCTGAGCCACATCGGGTCGATGTAGTCGGGGCCTTTCTTGAACGGCTGCACCACGTGGCCGCGCGCGGCAAGCGCCGCGCACAGACCGATGCTTACCATGGTTTTTCCGGAGGATTTGTGTGCTGCCGAGATCAGCATGCGGTTCATGGCAGACTTCCGGCTGAACTCAGTCCGAGATGTACGGCTTGTCCTGCGGCATGAAATTCAGCACACGCACGCTGACGGTGGTGATGATGAAGGCGATCGCCAGTCCGCCGAAGCCCAGCAGGAATTCGTAGAGCGAAGGTTGGTAGCTGGCGATCTGTCCGTCGGCGAAACTGCTGCTGACTTCATAGCCGGGGAAGATGCTGAGCGGAAAAGCCTGTCCGCCGATGATGAATACGTACAGCAAAGCAAACGCACCCAACACCACCAGCAAGGACGCCGCCATTACGGACTTGTTTTTGCCCAGCCCGGGAGCATAGATCAGCAGCAATGGAATCAGGTTGCCGATCACGATATAGCCCCACCAGAACAGATTGGGGAACATGCCGCCATCGCGCAGGATGAAATTCTCAAACGCGGTTTGGTGCGCAAAATACAGGTTGGTCAGATGGTAAGCGGCGACCATGTACAGCGAACCGATGACGAACACGCCGAGCAGGTTCTTTTTGCGGTGCAGAATCGCCGGATCGAGGGTTTTCTCGTTCCATGCGTAGATCACGGCCTGCACCACATGGAATACCGCCAGTCCCCAGGCAAACGACAGCACGATGAACATCGGTGGCAGCAATGCCGAGCCGTAGGCCTGACGCGCGGTGAGGAAGGCGAAAATCAGGCCGGTACCGGTAGTGAGGATAAAGCGCCAGGCGAACACGGCCAGGCCGGCGGCCTTGTTGAAAATGTTCATGCGGCGTTCCATCATCGTCCACAGGTAGACGATGACGAGCGAAAACATGCCGGAATACAGCACCACGTTCCAGGCAAATACCGAGGTGAGGTTGTAGTTGGTGGCGGCGACGATGATGCGGTCGGGCCTGCCCAGGTCCAGCATCAGCACGGCCAGGCCGCCCGACAGCATGGCGATGGAGAGCAGGCTGGCCAGCGGCGCGCGCGCCTTGTAGATGGCCTTGCCGAACACCGAGCCGATCGAGGCAACGTTCAATACGCCGGAAGCCGCGACGATCAGGAAGATCGCAAACACGTGCGGCATGCCCCACACGATCTGGTTGTTCATGCCGGAGATGACGTGGCCGTGATGCTCCATCATGAACACGGCATAGGCGCCGCCCAGCGCAACCAGCCCGCCCAGGGCCAGCAGCACGTAAAACAGACGATTCATGGAACGCAGTGCGGAAAGATCAGCCATGGTTTAAAGCCCTTGGTAACGGACGCCGGTATTCAGTTGCAGGTCGGCACGTATCTGCACGGATGCGACGCTGCGCACCTTCTTGTGGATTTCGCTGTTGGCATCGTTGAGGTCGCCGAACAGGATGGCCTTGTTCTCGCATGCTTCGGCGCAGGCCGGGATCTGGCCCTTGTCGATGCGATGCACGCACAGCGAGCAGGCTTCCACCGTGCCCTTGCCGCGCGGCACGTCGGGGTTTTGGTTTTCCAGCGGTTCATGCACGAACGAGCGCGCCTTGTACGGGCAGGCCATCATGCAATAGCGGCAGCCGATGCAGCGGTGGCGATCCACCAGCACGATACCGTCGGCGCGCTTGAACGAAGCCTGGGTCGGGCACACGTCTACGCAGGGGGGATGCTCGCAATGCTGGCACATCATCGGCAGCGAGGTCACGCGTCCGCTGCCGATATCCTTGAGCTCGATCTTGCGTATCCATTGCGGATCGGTCGCCTTGGTGCCGCCCGACAGACCGTTCTCCTTGTTGCAGGCGCCAACGCAGTCGTTGCAGCCTTCCTTGCACTGCGTGGTGTCGATCAACATGCCCCAGCGCACTTTCGAACTGGCCGCTTGCGTGTTGCCGTGCGCAACCTGGTACAGCAACATCCCCGGCGCAATGGCGACCGCTGCGGCGCCTGCCGAGGTCTTCAGGAACTGCCTGCGTTGAGTATTGATATCGCTCATTGTTCATCCTTCTTGGCGAGCGTTGCCTTGCGTTTGCTGGCGTGGCATTCGAAGCAGTCGATCTTGACCGCGGCATAACGGTGGCAACCGACGCAGAAACTGTCTTCGCGCGCCGTCACGCTGTTATCGCCGGCACTGGCGTGACATTCCACGCAATTTTTCAGGGCATCTTTTTCCTCGCGTATGCCTTTGCGCACCGTCTCTTCGCGCTGATGCTTGAGCAGGTGCATGTGATTCTTGCGCATCCACTGCGTGTCTTTCACGCATTGGCCGCCCAGGCCGATGTCCAGCTTGGGCGCGTTCGCTTCAGCCGCCCAGGCCGCGGGAATGCACAGGCACAACAGCAAAGAGGCTAGCAGTCTCATTACTCACCCAGACCCATTTGAATGTAACCGGTCGGACACACGTCGGCGCAGATGTGGCAGCCGATACACTTGTCGTAGTTGGTCGTCACGTAGCGGCCCAGCGTCGCTTCGGTCTTCTTCACGCGCGACACGGCGGTCTGCGGGCAGTACACCACGCAGTTGTCGCACTCGAAGCACATGCCGCAACTCATGCAGCGCTTGGCTTCGGCAACGGCCTCTTTCTCGCCCAGCACGCCGAGGCGATCCTGGAAGTTGCCCAGCGCGCTCTGCTTGTCCAGCGTGATCACGCCGCGGATGTTGCGCGGCGTGTAGCCGAAATGGCCGAGGAACAGCTTGTCGTGCGGAATGATGTAGCGGTCGGAACGGTTGTCGAAGTTATGCACCGCCACGTTGGAGTTGCAGGTTCCGCGCATCGGCTCTTCCGCCAGTTTCGGCTCCAGCCCCTTCTCGGCCAGCTTGCGCATCAGGTCGAACTGGTGCGCGTCGATCTTGGGACGCTTCTCCAGATCCTTGCCCTGCAGGAAGCTGTGGATGCCGTCGGCGGCGATGGAGCCGTGGCCGACTGCGGTGGTCAGCAGGTGCGGACGGATCACGTCGCCGCCGGCGAACACGCCCTTCTGGCCGTTTACCACATAGTTGCGGTCGGTCGAGACCGCGCCCTTGCCGTTGTTGAACGCTTCCAGTCCGGTGAAATCCACAGCCTGGCCAATAGCGGACACGATCAGGTCGGCTTCGATGTTGTATTCGGTTCCTTCGATGTTCTTGATTTCCAGACGGCCGGAAACGAACTTGGCTTCGCACTTGACCACGCGCAGCGCAGTAGCGCGGCCATTGGCATCCTTGACCACGGCGACCGGAGCCAGCCCGCCGAGGATGTAGATGCCTTCGGCCAGCGCCTGCTCGATCTCGTGCTTGTTGGCCTGCATCTTGTCGATGTCGAACACCGAGGTCAGCGCGACTTCGGCGCCTTCCTTGGCGGAAATTTCGGCAACGTCGTGCGCCATGCGTCCGGCGATGGCTTGTTCGGCATCGGACGGATTGGCATGCTTGATGTGACCCAGACGGCGCGCCACGGTCGCCACGTCGATGGAGGTATCGCCGCCGCCGACCACGACCACGCGCTTGCCGACGTGCTGCAGACGGCCTTCGTTGAAGGCTTGCAGGAAGGCGGTCGCGGTCACCACGTTGGGCGCGGCGCTGTCGGCGATGGGCAGCGCACGACCGGCCTGTGCGCCCATGCCGAGGAACACGGAGTCGAATTCCTTGTTGATCTGATCCATGGTGATGTCGCTGCCGACGCGCGTCTTCAGGCGGGTCTTCACGCCGAGGTCGAGGATGCGCTGGATTTCCGCGTCGAGCACGTCGCGCGGGGTACGGAAACCGGGGATGCCGTAACGCATCATGCCGCCGAGCTGGTCATGCTCGTCGAACACGGTGACGTCGTGGCCCAGCTTCACCAGTTGGTAGGCGCAGGACAGGCCGGCAGGGCCGCCGCCGAGAATGGCGACCTTCTTGCCGGAAGACTTGACGTCCGGCTTGACGTACTTGAGTTTGTTGGCAATGGCGTATTCGCCGAGGAAGTGCTCGACCGAGTTGATGCCGACATGGTCTTCCACTTCGTTGCGGTTGCAGCCGCTTTCGCACGGCGCCGGGCACACGCGGCCCATCACGGCCGGGAACGGGTTGGCTTCGGTCAGGCGGCGCCAGGCGTATTCCTGCCACGGCATGACCGGCTTGCCGTCGGCGCCGTTCGGCACCTTCTCGGTACCGCGCACGATTCCGAGGTAACCGCGGATGTCCTCACCCGCCGGGCAGCTGCCCTGGCAGGGCGGCGTCGACTGGATATAGGTCGGGCATTTGTACGACCAGCCGGCCTGGAAAATCTTGTCGTTCAGGCGGCGGACTTTGTTGTCGCCATCCTTGTAACGGCGGAACGTGAGTTTTTGCGGGGTTTCGCTGACTGCTGACATGTTTGCTTCTCCTCGTTATTTCTGACCCAACTCGATCGAATTGCTGACCAGTTGATGTACTCCGCCCACCATCTTGCGGTCGAAACCGTAGATGGGCAGGACTTTGGTAAATTGAGCCTTGCAGATCGCGCAGATGGTCGCCATGAAATTGACGCCGTGCTCGTCCACCGATTGCTTCAGTACTTCCATGCGCGGCAACGCTCCCTTGACGCGCAACTCAAGCAGGTCGTCGGTCAGCACACCGCCTCCCCCGCCGCAGCAGAAGGTCTGCTCGCGCGTGGTGTTGGGCGCCATCTCGACGAAATTGTTGGCCACCGCCTTGATGATATTGCGCGGGATCTCGAACTGTCCGCCGGGCAGGTCGCCCATGCGCGAGCCGCGCGCCACGTTGCACGAATCGTGGAAGGTGATGATGTGCTTGTCGTTCTTCGACTTGTCGAACGTCAGTGCCTTGCGCTCGATCATATCCCAGGTGAACTCGCAGATATGCGTCGGTTGCTTGTAGCGATGGTCGAGTTGCTTCTGCAGCATCTGCGCAAAACGATCCACTTCGCCCGCACCGCCGCCCACGCCGGAGAGGGTGTTCCAGAAACTGTAGGCAACGCGCCAGGCATGGCCGCACTCGCCGACCACGATGCGCTTGACGCCGAGTTCCAGCGCCGCCTCGCGGATGCGCAGCGCGATCTTGCGCAACTGGTCGTAGTTGCCGATGAACATGCCGAAGTTGCCCGCTTCGGATGCCAATGAGGACAGCGTCCAACTGGTGCCGGTGGCATGGAACACCTTGGCGTAGCCGATCAAACTCTCTATATGCGGTTCGGCAAAGAAGTCGGCCGACGGCGTAACCAGCAGCACTTCGGCGCCTTTCACGTCGATGGGGAAACGGATGTCGATACCGGTGGCATCCTTGACGTCCTCTTCCAGACCTTCCAGCGTGTCGTTCAGCGCCGGGCCGGGCAGGCCGAGGTTGTTGCCGATCTTGTGCACCTTGCCGATGATCTCGTTCGAGTATTTCTGGCCGTAGCCGATGGAGTCGAGGATCTCGCGCGCCGCCATGGTGATCTCGGCGGTGTCGATGCCATAGGGGCAGAACACCGAGCAACGGCGGCACTCGGAGCACTGGTGGTAATAGTTGAACCACTCGTCCAGCACTTCGCGCGTGAGGTCGCGCGCGCCGACCAGTTTGGGGAACAGCTTGCCGGGAATCGTGAAGTAGCGGCGGTACACGCTGCGCATCAGGTCCTGGCGCGCCACCGGCATGTTCTTCGGGTCTTGCGTGCCGATGAAATAGTGGCACTTGTCGGTGCAGGCGCCGCAATGCACGCAGGCATCCATGAACACCCTGAACGAACGGTACTTGTTCAGCAGTTCGCCCATCTTGGCGATGGCCTTGTCATGCCAGTCTTCCACCAGTTGACCGGGGAAGCCGATGGCTTCGTTGATCTTCTCGCTGGCGACGAACGGCCCCTTCCCTTCCATGGCGCCGGGTATCAGCGCGGGGATGATGGGGATGGTGCGGTAGGCTGGCGCTACGATATCTGCCATTTCAGTTCTTCTCCGATTCCAGTTTGGCAGCCCAGGCACTCAGATGACGCGCCTCGCGCGGATTGTCCTTCTGGTTGCGCGTGGGTGAGAAAAAGACCCCCGGCGCGTGCAGCAGTTTGCTGAAGGGGAACACGACCAGGAGCGCTACAACCATTGACAGATGCACGACCAACAACAGGTCGGACGGCAACACCTGCACATTGAAATGCATCAGGCCGAGGAAATATCCCTTCACCGCGATCACATCGGTATGCGCGACGAATTTCATCATCAGCCCGGAAGCGGCAATGCCGATCAGCAACAGCAGCATCAGGTGATCGGACGGCGTCGAGATGTAGCGGATGCGCTCGACGAACAAGCGGCGTCCCCACAACCCGAGCAATCCAAGCAGCATGGTGATGCCGGCGTACATGCCGAACGGCTGGGCGATCGCGACCCAGGTCCACACCGGCTCGGTGAAGTAGCGTAGATGGCGCACCACCACCAGCGCCAGGCTGGCATGGAACATCATGCCCAGCCCCCAAATCCACAGGTTGGACTTGAACAGGCTTTCGAAGAACACCACCTCGCGCGTCATGCGCAACACCACGCCGCCCGTGGTGGTCGGCGCGGGTGTGGTCGGTATCTTCAGCGGAGCCGGGGTGCGGGCGTAGGTGCCGATGCGATAGAGCAAACCTACGACGAACAACAGCGTAGCGAGGTAGAACAGGATCGCAAAAACGATGCTCGCCATGAGTGAATCCCTATCGCTAGACCTGAATTAAATACAACCGGTGGGCTTGGGCAGACCGGCGATCTTGCACGCCTGCTTGCCGGGGCCGTACGGGAACAGGCCATACAGGTATTCGCTGTTGCCCTTCTCCGCGCCCAGCTTCTTGCCGATGGCCTTGGTCAACACGCGCACGGCCGGAGCGATCTGGTATTCCTCGAAATACTCGCGCAGGAAGTTGACGACTTCCCAGTGCTGGTCGGTCATGGTGATGTTCTCGGTCTGCGCCATGTAGTTGGCGACGTCCGTGTTCCAGTCGGCCAGGTTGACCAGGTAACCTTCTTCGTCTGTTTCGTAGCTCTTACCAGCGACTTCGATGTTCGGCATGCTGTTTCTCCTTCTATGTGTTGCAATTAAAGATTCTGAATTAAAGCCAGGATTGGCAATTTTTGCTGTTGGCGACCAGTTCGACGAAACCGCCGTAGTCCACCGCCGATATGCCGTCCATCATGCGGTCGCCGAGACCGCGTGCTTCCAGATCGGGCATCAGCACATGTACCTTGAACTTGCCGTTTGCCGCGCGCAGCTTGGCTTCGGCGGCATTGCCCTTGGTTGCCGCATAGACCGCGTCTTCGATGAGCAGGATGTCCCCGCCGCTCGCCGTATTCAGGCAGGTGTCCAGCGTGCTGCTGTTCAGGGGCGATTGGTTGATGATATGTAACATGCTTCCCCCTTAGAAACTCAAGACCACGTCTTGCTCATCCATCAACTTGCCCATTTCGGCACGGCTGAGCACAGTGACGTCCACGATGAAGTCTTCTTCGGTCAGCCCGCGCGCATCCATGGCTTCCTTTTCGACGTACAGCTTCTCGACATCGTAGTCTTCCAGGGCGCGATAAGCGGGCGAGAAGTTCTTGGTCTCGATGCCCTTGGTCTGCTGCCCCTTCTTCAACTGGTAAACGCCGTCATCCAGGAAGGCCAGCGACACGTCCTGGTCGAACGCGGCAGTGATCAACACCACTTCCAGCGATTCAAGCGCATAGATCGTGCCGTAAGGCGCCTTGCGGTTGACGAACATGAATTTTTTTGCATCACTCATTCCGTCTCTCCTTAATCGCCGAAGGTGACCAGACGGTCACACTTGATGCCCGATTCCACCAACTGTCCGAGACCGGAGATGCGGAAACCCTGGGCCAGATTCTCTTCCTTGATGCCGCGACGCAGCGCAGCGGCAACGCACACCACCAGGTCGACCTTGTGCTCTTCCGCCAGCTTGGCCCAGCGGTTCACGATGTGGCGGTCATCCTGCGGCGGCTCGGTGAGCCGGGACGCATTGTTGACGCCGTCGTGGTAGAAAAACACGCGCCATACCTCGTGGCCCTTTTCGATGGCGGCCTTGGCAAACAGGTAAGCCGAGTCGCTGGCCTGATGCTGATAAGGCCCCTCGTTGACAACGATTCCGAATTTCATTCCATGCCCTCGCTTAGAAACGGATGTGCGTCGAAGCGTTCAGGTTGGTACGCGAACCACGCCAGTCGTCGATCAGGTACTTGGTGAACGGCAGACCGGTCTTCTCGAAGAAACGCGGCCAGCCGATACGGTCGATCCAGTCGGCAATGCGCTCCCACGGACGGGCATCCGCCTTGTAGACAGTGAGGATGTTCTTCACGGCAGCACCGACTTCTGGCCAGCGCGGAGGATTGTTGGGCAGACCGGAAGCGACCATCTTCATGAAGGTGGGCTTGCCGCGCGCGTTGGAATTCTTGCCGCCGACCCAGATGGCCAGCTTGGAATTCTCCGGATCGTTGATCTGCATCGGCGGGCACGGTGGGTAGCAGGCGCCGCAGCACATGCACTTGGTCTCGTCGATTTCCAGCGAAGGCTTGCCGTTGACCATGGCGGGACGGATCGCCGCGACCGGGCAACGGGCAACCACAGCCGGACGTTCGCACACGTTGGCGACCAGGTCATGGTTGATGACCGGCGGCTTGGTGTGCTGCACGATGATGGCGAGGTCGGCCTGGCCGCCGCAGTTGATTTCGCAGCAGGAGGTGGACAGGTGCACGCGGTTGGGCATCTCTTCGCGCTTGAATTCGTCGATCAGCTCGTCCATCAGCGCCTTGACCACGCCGGAGGCGTCGGTGCCGGGGATGTCGCAGTGCAGCCAGCCCTGGGTGTGGGCGATCATGGTCACCGAGTTGCCGGTGCCGCCCACGGGGAAGCCATGCTTCTCCAGTTCGGCGATCAGCGGGGCGACCTTCTTCTCTTCCGACACCATGAATTCGATGTTGGAACGGATGGTGAAACGCACGCGGCCTTCGGCGAAGTTGTCGGCGATGTCGCACAGCGTGCGGATGGTGTAGAGATCCATCTGGCGCTGGGTACCGGCACGCACGGACCACACTTCGTCGCCGCTATGGGAGACATGGTGCAGCACGCCGGGACGGGGACGGTCGTGGTATTTCCAGTTGCCGAAGTTCTTCGCCAACACGGGATGCATGTATTTCTTGTTGTCCGGTACGCCAGTCTCTTTCGGCTTGCGCATCTGTACGGGTGCATTCATCTTCTATCTCCTTAAGCAGCTTGCTTCTTGGCTTTGATCTTGGCGACTTCGTCGTCCCAACCGTCGGTACGGACGTAGGGGTTCATGCGCGGCGAGCTGATCATCGCCGGATCCACGTCGATCTCCATCGCTTCGAGGTAGTTGGCCAGACCGATACGCTCGATCATCTCGCCGGTACGCTCGTGCTCCAGCGCGTTCTCGGCGAAGAAGTCGATGGCGCGTTGCGCGAAATCGACCAGCACTTCGACTTCCTCTTCGGTATCCAGCTTGATGAACGGGATCACCACGGTGCCCATCAGGCCGCCGATCTTCAGGTGGCTCTTGCCGCCGATCAGCACGCTTGCGCCCTTGTCCTTGCCGGGAGCCAGTGCGCCGGTCATCACGTTGATGCAGTGCATGCAGCGCACGCAATCCTGGTTGTCGATCTCGACGCCATGGGTCGCGCTCACCGCCACGCTGGAGATGTGCTCGCCCTTCTTGATCTTGCCGAGTTCCTTGACCTGGAAGGTCTTGGTCGGGCAACGCGCCACAATGTCGTTTACCAGCTCATCCATGCCGTGCTTGGCGAACCACTTCTGGGCCAATGCCTCGTCGGTGCGGATGTTGTCGCGCCAGGTTCCGATCACGGCCATGTCGGCGCGCTGGATCGCGTTCATGCAGTCGTTCGGGCAACCCGAGAACTTGAACTTGAACTTGTACGGCAGGGAAGGACGGTGCAGATCGTCGAGGAAGGTGTTCAGCACGGCACGGTGCGCCTGGGCTTCGTTGTAGCAGGACTGTTCGCAACGGGCGGCGCCGACGCAAGACATGGAGGTACGCACTGCGGGGCCGGCGCCGCCGAGGTCGAAACCCATCTCGTTGAATTCGTCGAAGGCCTTTTGCACGTTCTCGGTGTTGCAGCCCTGGAACATGATGTCGCCGGATTGGCCGTGGAAAGCGATCAGGCCGGAACCGTGCTTTTCCCAGATGTCGCAGAATTTGCGCAGGGTGTCGGTATCGTAGTGCATGCCGGGCGGGGGCATGATGCGCAGCGTGTGGAATTCGGCCGCATCCTTGAACTGGGGGGTGCCGTCGGGATTTTTCAGCTCGGTGAAGCGCGGGATCACGCCTCCGCCGTAACCGAACACGCCCACCGTGCCGCCCTTCCAGTAGCCCTTGCGGGTCTTGTAAGAGGCCTCGAGCTGACCCAGCAGGTCGACCGCGATGTCCTTATCTTTGGCCAGACGTTTCAGGCCGGTGACAAAACTCGGCCACTTGCCCTTTTCGAGCTCGTCCAGATTCGGGGTGTTATGCATCTTTTTCGCCATAATGTCTTCCTTTCAGTCGCGTTGCGCTATGGTGCCCGGCGGGGGCTGGAATTCCGGTATCCTACGGGTTTTGGCACGGGCTACCGTCCCGGTTTCTTAATGGTCATGCATGTTACGGTGCCGGGGCAAGCCAAACCATCACCCGTAGCGGCTATCCGCGGTAACCCTAAAGGGTGGTACTTTTTCCTTCCCCAGTAGTATTCAAACAGGGCGGTATTGGCGCTAGACTTAGCCCATTCACTGGGTTCGTCGATGCGCCAAACCGGTTCATCATACTTTATCAGGGCAGATATGGCGAAAATCACCGAACTGGGCAAGTTTAATGTCCCATTGGGAGGACAGCAAATCGAATTGCAGCAGATCGACCACGCGGAAGGCGGTATGAGCATGCTGCGCGTTCGCATCAGGGAAGGCAAGCGCTTTACCATATTCGATGTCGATCCGGACACTGCCGGACAATGGGCGGCCGCCATGCAACGGTGGGCCAACAATCAGGGCGAACAGTGACAACCCCTGCCGCGGAAATGATCGACCTGGTTTTCGATATAAGCGGCGGAACGCTGCCTTCGGCTTATCCATACGGCTTGTGGGCGGAACTGACCAGGCTCATCCCGCAACTGGAAGAAGCCGAAAACATCGGCGTCCTTCCGTTGCGTATGGCGGAAAGCAAGGAAGGAATGCTGCTCCCAAGGCGGGCCAAATTGGCCCTGCGGCTGCCGCAGGAACTGGTCGAAGTCGTCTCCGGGCTGGCCCGGCAGCGGTTGCAGGTGGCGGGAAGCGAATTGCAGCTGGGTTCTTGCAAGCCCCGGCCGATACAGCATTACCCTACCCTGCATGCGCAACTGGTGACTGGCGACGAGGAAGAGGTTGCTTTCGTGCTCGACGTGGAATCGGCTCTGGCGGAAATGCAGGTAAAAGCCAGCCTGATCTGCGGCCAGCGCCGCGTGCTGACGGATGGGCAACGTACGATCAAGGGCTACAGCCTGGTGTTGCACGACCTGTTGCCGGAAGGTTCGCTACGCGTCCAATACGCGGGTCTGGGCGGTGAAAGGCAGTTTGGTTGCGGAATTTTTGTGCCGTACAAGGTCATCTCCAGTCTGGAGTGACGTTTTTACTAAAAAGGAAAGGAAAAGCGATGGGATACACTGTGGCAGGCAACGAACTGGAAACCAATGACGAAGGCTATCTGCTGGAGCCGGATTACAGCGAAGAAGTCGTGAACGTGATCGCAGCAGCCGAAGGCATAACGCTGACCCCAAAGCACTGGGAGGTCATCAATTACATGCGCGAGGAATACAAGGAAAATGGCCATACGCCGAATTTCCGCAACATGCTGAAAGGCGTCAACGAATTTTGGCCTGAAGCGGACAGCAAAGCGTTGTACGATCTGTTTCCGGTCGGACCTGCGAAACAGGCTGCCAAGATCGCAGGATTGCCGCAACCACTCGGCAAGGGCGGTTACTAAAAATCAGGATCGGAGAGCTGACAGTTCGGCATAACCCCCGATCCTGCCAAAACCAGCCATTCGAGCAAATCAGCAAGAAATGCCAGCAACTATCTGGTTATAAGGAGAAACAAATGGATATGGTCAACGTTGTTCTGGACATGAAGGGACTTTCTTGCCCGCGGCCGCTGATCGGCGCCAAACGCATGATGGATGAACTTTCCTCCGGACAGGTGCTGCTGCTGGTGTCTGACTGTCCCGGCACGCCGGATGACCTGTTCGCCTGGGCAAAGCAAACCGGCAACCAGATTTTGAAGACGGAGAAAATGCCCGGCGGCGGAACCGGCTACCACATTCAGAAAGGCATGGGACATGCGCTCAACGCCAACGTCACGCTGGACATCCGCGGCGCCGTCTGCCCCGGCCCCATCGTCGAAGCCAAGAAACTGCTGAACGGCATGCAAAACGGCGAGATTCTGAAACTGATCAGCGATTGTCCGGGCGTGCAATCCGACATCGGCGGCTGGGCCTCCGCCACCGGCATGACCTTGCTCGAGACTATCGAAGCGGGTGCCGGTGTGCACGAGTTCTACGTTCGCAAAGGTTGAGCATTGCGCATCAAAAGCAACTGGTTCAAGGAAGGCCGCGAACGTTCTCCGCAAGAGATTTCGGATGCGCTGTCGTTCACGGTCTCGCGCATCGCCGATAACGCGCTCAAGAACACGCGCAAAGCGAAATTCGAGATCGAGGTCGGCCCGCAATACCTCGATTTCCTCGCGGAATTCCTGCTGTTCCTCATCCTGGTCGCCGACCGCATCGCCCACCGCCAGCTTTCGGCAGAAGACCGCCTAGTTTTTACCGGCAACCTGGCGAACCGCGTGGGCGAGACCTACGCCGAGAACCGTAGCCGACTGCTCGGCGAAGGCCTCAAACAATGCAAACAGCGCTTCATCGACCTGCTCAACCATCGCGCCGGCGAGTATGCCGATTTCGGCTACGACGAAAACGGCCCGGATTACGGGTTCTACCGCTACCTCGCCTTTTGCATCGGCGAGGTCATGACCGGGGAAGACGCCAACTGGATCATCGACCCGATGATCAGTTTCGAGGCGCCGGAAGCGGTCAAAATGGTGGAAAAGACACTGCGCGGTTTAAACGAAGAGGAACCGAAAAAACCGCGTCGGCGTGCCTCCTCTGGCGGGGATTGAATGATCAATCAGTTCGATTTGAACGATGCGGAAAGTTTCCTGCGCTGGCGGGACCGGAAACTGTCCGCCGCCCCAACCTCGGTAAGCGAACTCGTTGTCGAAGTGCGCGACCCGCGCCAGCTCAGCCCCAACGAACACGCCGCCCTCGCCGAGCGCATCCACCGCTGCAACATGGCGATCTACGCCAGCCCGGTGCACGAGGCCGACACCGACATCCCGCGCCTGCTGGGCGCCCAGTTCGGACTGGTGCATCTGGATGCCAACTGGCTGGCGGGCGAAGACGGCGTCTCGGAGATTCGCGTGTTCGACAACGGCACGCGCCAGCACTACATCCCCTACACCGACCGCCCGATCAAGTGGCACTCCGACGGCTATTACAACCCGCCGGAGCGCGAGATACGCGCCATGGTGCTGCATTGCGTGCGCAACGCAGCCAGCGGCGGCGAAAACCGGCTGATGGACCACGAAATGGCTTACCTGCTGCTGCGCGATGAAAACCCGCAGCATATCCGGGCGCTGATGCAACCGGATGCGATGACCATACCGGAACGGGTGGACGAGACCGACGGCGTGCGCGCCGCGCAAAGCGGCCCGGTGTTTTCGCTGGATGCCGATGGCAACCTGCATATGCGCTATACCGCCCGCACCCGCAGCATCGCCTGGAAACAGGATGCCGCGACGCAAGCCGCAGTCGCAGCGCTGGAGAAATTGCTGGCATCCGCCACGCCGCACATCTTCAAGGCGCGCCTCGAACCCGGCATGGGGTTGCTGTGCAACAACGTGCTGCATGACCGCTCCGCCTTCAGCGACAACTCAGCCCATCCGCCGCGTTTGCTGTATCGAGCCCGGTATCTGGACCGCATCCTCTCATAAGGTGAGCACGTATTTGGTGCCGACCCTACATTCCCAGGTTCGCGCAGCTTCTACTCGCCAGTCTACATTCATGCCAAAAAATCCATTGGAGCGAACCCGCTCCTTCCCCCTTGCAGGGGGAAGGCCGGGATGGGGGTAGAGTTGTGGATCGGAGCGCTTCTACCCCCTCCCTAACCCCTGCAAGGGGGAGGGAATGTTCGGCTTAGCCGGATTCATGCCAGCAGTAAACAAAAAAATGGCTGACGAATTTCTTCGTCAGCCATTTTCATTTGGTATCGGAGATACCTTCAGGCTTGCCCTGCTCAGTACATGTAAGCGTAGAGCAGTTGGGCGCTGTATCCGGCGAAATCTACCGATATGCCCGAGCCATTGGTGGCAGTCACCGTGGGCACATAGACATACGAGAAGTCAACCTTGGAATTGCTGCTGATAGCGTAGCCCGCGCCCAGGGTCAGGTGGTTCTTGGCGATCGCCGGGAACAAGGGGTGCATGTATTTGTCCGGAACCGGATTGTTGGCCATATTGAGACCGGCACGCAGGGTCAGCGCATCGGACGACTTGTAAGCGCCGCCCAATTGGATCACGTTCTGGTCATCCCAATTCTGGTTCAGCGACATGTTCACCACTTGCCCGCCCAGACCAAACGCGGTTGCGCTTGGATCATCCTGCGCAGAATTGGCTGTAAAGGTCATGCTGAAGTTCTTCATGACATCCTTCCAGCCGATGCGCTTGAAGTCCGCGACCAACAGCAATTGGTCGTTGGCCTGGTAAGCAGCGCCAAAAGCAAACGTTTGCGGCCACTGGAAATTCTTGACCGCAACACTGCCGTTTACTGTGATTGTGGTGGGAGTACCCATTGTTGCCGGACCTGTGACGTTCATCGCCATCGAAGCGCCGGTAGTCGTGAGATCGCCCAGAGAGGTCTTGCTGTGGAATGTCGCACCCAAAGTCAGTTGCTCGTTGACTTTGTAGGTGCCGCCCAGCTTGAAGGCGGAACCGTTACCCTTGGCCTGGCCGGTGAAAGCGCTGCTGTTGGAGAAATCCACACGCGCCCAGTTCATCGTCGACAGGCAAGGCACCCCGCCGCACGCTGCTTGCGGTACGGTAAATGCGCCTACCAGGGTGTCAGCCATGGAGCCGCTGACGGCGCCGTAGGTTTGAGTACCGCCCAGTCCAGCCACCATATCCCCGAATTGCGCGCCCGACAGCGCCATTTTCAGATCCATACCCGCCCAGACGAAATCCAGACTGCCGCCGACTGTCACCTGGTCATTTGGCTTGTAGACCAGCGGAACGATGAAGCGACCGACGCCCACTTCCGAACGCACCTTCTCGCCGGTTCCTGCCGCCATGAAGGAGTTGGAATCATATTCCGTGCCCATGCCGCCTTGAGAAAAGACGGCAGCGCCGTACACCCATTGTCCCGACTTGCGGGCGTAACCCACGGCAGGCATGTAGAAAGCGGTTGCAGAGGAATCTGCCGATGCGCCGGGCATCTTCGCTTTAATGCTGGGAGCAAGAACGCCCAGGGCAGCATCGAAATGCACGTCTTCCTTCATCAAGCCCAAGGTGGCCGGGTTGTTCATGACAGCGGCCGTGCCGTTGTCGTAGGCCATGGAAGCACCGCCCATCGCTTCCGCGACGGGGCCATACCCTTCAAGATTCATGCCGTTGGTGGCAAAGGCGAATGGCGAAGCCACCATGCCCAACGAAAACAACGAAGCTGCTATTCTATTAATTCTCATGCTTCACTCTCCCTGACAGTTAATTAAAGGCGCCACGTTGGCGTCTCCCGTTGCAACTACCTCAAACTTAAACGAACAGACAGATATCGGTGTCTCCGGCAAAACCCATGAAGGTCGCGGCGCCGCCGTACTCGACGTTGTCGATGAACTCACTCTTGTCGAACTCGAACAGGTCGACAGTCATCTGGCAGGCGATGAATTTCACGTCCGCTTCCAGGCACAGGTCGCGCAGTTCGGTCAGCGAGGCGACGCCATGCTTCTTGAGTTTCTGCTTCATCATCATGGTCGCCATCGATTCCATGCCCGGCAGCATCTGCACCATCACCGGCATCGGCACCGGCATCGGCATCGCCGGGTTTGCCAGCGGGCTGATCATGACGTTGGAAAGATCCTTGCGCAGCAGTTGCAGGCCGTAGAAGGTGAAGAACACCTGTACGTCGTAGCCCAGTGCGGCCGCGGTCGAAGCCAGGATGAACGGCGGATACGCCATGTCCAGTGTGCCTTTGGTGGCGATGATCGCCATTTTCTTGTTTGCCATGCTCGCTCCCTTGTCGTTGGTTGAATTATTTTTTCTTCATGTAAAACACGAATTCGCCGTTCTCTTCAACAGTGGACAGCAGCGGATTGCCGGTCTGCTCGGCAAAAGCAGCCATGTCCTTGACCGAGCCGGTGTCGGTCGAAATAACCTTGAGCACCTGGTTGGATGTCATGTCGGCCAGTGCCTTCTTGGTCTTCACGATCGGCAAAGGACAAGACAGGCCGCGTGCGTTCAACTCTTTATCGAAATTCATGGTTTTCTCCCTCGTTCATACTGTTTAAAAAAAGTGCGGGTCAGCACTATAACTGAGTAGCATTATAGGAATATACTCGATACAAACGTCCATAACCAATAAGTGGAAAACAGATACCCCATTGGTGTTATTCGTATCCGGGTTATGCAATTCCTGCTTGAGCCATCGACATCCGCCAAGCTTCCTCAATGCCTGGCACATCGCAACAATAATATGTTTTTATTGAAATTTGCACAACAAATGCCAAAACTTCTCATCCTGTTCTTATTATTCCCCGCCCTTGCACCCGCTGAACCGTTCCCGGTCGAAAAAATCGCGGCCGGCATTTACGTCCACCACGGCGAGCACAAAGACCTCACTGCCGGTTACGGCGGCGACATCTGCAATATCGGCTTCGTGGTCGGCAACAAAGGAATTGCCGTGATCGACACCGGCGGTTCGCCGAAAACCGGTTCGCGCTTGCGCGAAGCGATACGCAAAGTCTCCACCCTGCCCATTCTGTATGTCATCACCACGCATGTCCATCCCGACCACTCCCTCGGCAATGCCGCTTTCAAGCAGGATAACCCTGTTTTTATCGGCCACGGCAAACTGGTCGAGGCCATGGCGCTGCGCAAGGAAGCCTATTTGCGCAACCAGGTCGAGTGGGTAGGCGAGGATGCCGCCGGAACCGAAATGATCCCGCCCTCCCTGCCCGTCGCAACCTCGCGCGAAATCGATCTGGGCGGGCGCATCCTGCGCCTCACGGCCCATCCGGTCGCGCACAGCCCGGCCGACCTGAGCGTGTTCGATACGGCGAGCAAGACCCTGTGGACCGGCGACCTGCTGTTCGTCGAGCGCACGCCTTCCCTCGACGGCAGCATTCAGGGCTGGCTGGAAGTGATCGAACAATTGCGCGCCACCCCCGCAATGCATTTCGTTGCGGGACACGGCTCCACCGCCAAAGCGCTGGGTGCCGCCCTCGACGACGAGAAGCGTTACCTCGAAACCCTGCTGGCCGATGTGCGCAACGCCATCAAACAGGGCCAGAGCATGGAGCAGACCATCCCGACCGCCGCCCGCTCGGAGCAGGGCAAATGGCTGCTGTTCGACGCAGTCAACCGCCGCAACGTCGCGCTGCTGTATCCGCAACTGGAATGGGAGTGAAGATGCAGGACGGTCACGTCATGCCCATGTGGAAACACAAATAACATTTTAGCCACAGAGAACACAGAGTACACAGAGCGCAAGGCAACAGGCACAGCTTCGGTGGTTCCAATCTGTTTTCTCTGTGCTCTCTGTGTCCTCTGTGGCAATTAGGTTTTGAATTTCAGACCATCCGGCGGGTTCCCCCATTCGGGGACGAAACGCTGTGCTAACCCGCCCTGCACCGCAATCACAAATCACCCTTGCTGGCCGCCACCATCATGTCTTTCATCGCCGTCATCACGCGTTCGGCGCTGATGCGCGCATCGGCGGGCAATTTCTTCACCAGTCCGAGGTCCATCATCATCGAGATGACCCAGCGCTTGCCCTGCGCGTCTTCCAGTATCGCGATGCGGCACGGCATGAAGGCGATCATCATCGGATCCGCGGCGAGCATCCTGTTCGCCGCCAGGCCGTCGCAGAAATTGAATATCTCCATGCGTTTGGACGGCTGGCCGGTGAGCGCCTCGATCTCCTTGTACAACGCATTCACACCGACGAATTTCAAGTTGTGCTGATTGGCGCGCAGCTTGAGCGATTCCACCGCGTCGTCGAAGCTGACGCTGTCCTCCACCTGGATGCGCGCGATCTGCAATTTGACGTCGTGGTAGCTGATGCCGCTCTTGGGTTCAGCGGCTACTGCCGTTTGCAGCGCCAATGCGATCAACAATGACAGGGTGATACGCAGCTTGTTCATGGTCGTTCCTTCCACTCGGTCTCAGATCATGCCGGGGTTGCCGGTTACACCTTTTAGTTTCGGCACGTTGGGTGCGGTCGCCTTGACGACTTTCTCGTTACGCAAATGGCGCGCGACCAGTTCCCAGATCGGTTCGCCGCCGGCGTCGCGCGCGGCTTCCGACACCGGCGCCCAGCCCGCCACCTTGTAGGTCCTGGTCGCATCCAGCGGCTTGCCGTTGAGGCGCAGGTCCTGGATGCGCTTGCCCATCGCAGCATTCGGCTCGCAGGTGTATTCCAGCCCGCCCACGCGCACCATGTCGCCGCCCTGCTGGTAGTACGGATCGGGATTGAACAGGTTGTCGCACACATCTTCCAGCACCGTCTTGATCTGCTCGCCCTTCATCTCGGTCAGCGTGGTATAGGGGTAGGTGATGGCGGTCTGGTTGAGCACGTCCTCCATGGTGATGTCCGAACCCGGCAGCAGCGAGGTACCCCAGCGGAAGCCCGGCGAGAAGGCGATGGGCGCATCCTTCTCCTTCATCAGCGCATCGAGGATGAGCTGGTCGAAGCTGCCGTTGAAGTTGCCGCGGCGATAGAGCAGGCCGTCGGTGGTTGCCAGTTTCTCGCCGAGTTTGCCTTCATACGGCGCGCGGTGTTTCTGCATCAGCGCCGCCATGTTTGGATCCGCAGCCAGCAGGTTGGCGAACACCGGCAGCAGTTTGTAGCGGAAGCCCGCCACCTTGCCCGCCTTGACCTCGAAGTCGAGCACGCCGAGGAACTTGCCGTTGGAACCGGCATTGGTCACCAGCGTGGTGCCGCCGCTGTTCTTCACGGGAATGGGCGCCGGGATGCCGTCGTGGGTATGGCCGCCGAGGATGGCATCCAGCCCGCGCACGCGCGAGGCCAGCTTGAGGTCGACGTCCATGCCGTTGTGCGACAGCAGCACCACCACCTGTGCGCCCTTCTTGCGCGCCTCGTCGATGACGAGTTGCAGGCTCTCTTCCTGGATGCCGTATGACCAATCCGGCACGAAGTAGCGCGGATTGGCGATGGTGCTGTAGGGGAAAGCCTGGCCGATGATCGCGACCGGGATGGTGTTGATCTCGCGGATGACGTAGGGCTTGAACACCGCATCGCCGAAGTCGGTGGTCTTCACGTTCTGCGCGACCACCTCCATCCTGCCGCGCAGCGCGCCCTCCTCCACCTCCTTGATGCGCTGCGCGCCGTAGGTGCATTCCCAGTGCATGGTCATGACGTCCACGCCGAGTTCGAGACAGGCATCGACCATGTCCTGACCGTTGCTCCACATCGCCTGTCCGGTGCCCTGCCAGGTGTCGCCGCCGTCCAGCAGCAGCGCGCCCGGACGCGAGGCGCGGATTTGTTTGACCAGCGTGGCGAGATGGGCGAAGCCGCCGACCTTGCCGTAGGTGCGCGCCGCTTGGATATAGTCAAGGCTGGTAAAAGCGTGCGCTTCGAGCGATCCCGGTTTGACGCCGAAACGCTTGAGCAGGGCGCTGCCAACCAGATGCGGCGGCTTGCCGCTCATCGCGCCCACGCCGAGATTGATTTCCGGCTCGCGGAAATGCATCGGGTTGAGTTGCGCGTGGGTATCGGTGAAGTGCAGCAGACTGACGTTGCCATGTCGGGGCAGGTCATACATGCCCGCTGCATTGCCCGCCGCACGGCTTTCGTTGTTGTGCAACAGGAAACCGCCCGCCGAAGCGATGGCCAGTATCTGCAGGAACTCGCGACGATTCATGTCCATGGAATTTCCTTCTCCAATGTGTGGAACTCGCGATGCCAGCCCCCGGCCTGACGGCGGGAGGCAGGTCATTGCGAGCTTATTTGTTGACGGGCGATTCCGGATCCATCAACAACGCCACCAGATCCTTGATTTGCGCTTCGGACAAAATGCCCATGTGTCCGAAACGGGGCATGTTGGCGCACGCAGCGTAGGCTTTGGCGTTGTAGATACGGCCGTAAGCGCGGCGCTGGCCTTTTTCGGGCGTGCCTTGTTTTTTGGCGTAGTTCAGCAGGCTGGGGCCGATGGTGCCGTAGGCGATTTCCTTGGACGAAAGCTGGTGGCAGTTGTAGCAATTGCCGCCGGCCGGTTCATCCGGCTTGTCGCTCCAGGTCATGCCTTTTCCGCTTTGGGCCAGCTTCTCCCCGGCCTTCCAGTCGCCCATGAAATTGCCGTCGGCCGGCCACTTGATCTGCTTGGCCTGCTCGTCCTCCAGCTTGATCTTCATATCGACCGGCACGTCGTCTTCATATTTGCTGCATGCCGCCTGCAATGCATCCTGGTTCACCCGATCCGCCTTGGCGATGCCCTTGTCGCGGAAGTCGCGCTTGATGATTTCGGTGGCCCTGGCATCCAGTTTCATGGCTTCCTTGTCCACTTTGCTACCGGCCTGGGCTGAAAAAGTCGCGCTTGCCAGACATACCGTCACAGCGATTCCAAACATTTGTTTTGCGTTCATGATCGTCGTCTCCTAGCGTTTCAGGCCTGGGCCCACATACTCTGCACCGTTCGCGCTGACCGCCAGATACATGGTCAGTGCCACTGTCACTTCCGAGGCGAATTTGGGTTCGGGGAAGCGTTGCTGACGGAAGCAATCGTTCAGGCGCCACTGGAACGACCGCGTCAAGCCTTGCGAAACGCGATAAGCGGGCCAACTGGTATAGGCCGCCTGGGCGTCTTCCTTGACATGGAAGTTGGGCAGATCCTGCATGCGGATGCGCACATCGCTGGTCGCATGGCAGGTCGAACAGGCAAAGTCATAAGGGCCCGCGCGATAATTGAAAATGCGCCTGCCGATCTCGAAGGCCTCTTTTTCCTTGGGGTGCCTGGTCGAAACGGCCATCTTGATTCCCTTGGACTGCCCCACCACATAGCTGGCCAGCGAAGAGATATCCGAGGCCTTCTTGTCGCTGGCGAAAGGTTTGGCGGTGATCTCCTCTTCCGGGATGCCTTGCAGCGTGGTCATGCAAGTCAGCAGGCGCGACTCCAGATCCTGCACCATTTTCGTATCCTTGAAATAACGCGGCAAGGCGGCATACGCCCCCTTGACCACGCCCGGACCTTTGCCCAGATCGCATTTTTCCAGCGATGCCTGTTTGGGGCCAGCCGCCTTCTTCCACAACTCTTCGCCGCGCATCTCGTCGAAGTCGGCGGGATTGCCGTCGCTGATCATCTCGCGGTATTGCTCGATCTTGTCCGAATCGGATGCAGCAGTATCGGCTGCCAGCGCAGAACCGCTTGCCGTCAGTGCCAATACCAAAATCATTCTTGTTAAATTACTGGTATTCATCTAAGCCTCCCTGAGTTAGTCCGGCCGCACGACTGTACGGCTTCCGTTCAGACTGCCATGTCCTATGCCGCGATAGCGGCTTCGTCGGTGCGCGTGTCGCCCTTGTTGTCCGTCCAGCTCACCGTGACCTTTTCGCCGACGGCACCGCCCTTGAAACGGAACAGCAGGTAGGGGTTCTTCGAGATGGATTGGCCATACTGCGCCTCCAGCACGGTGCGACCCTGATGCTGCGCTTTCACCTCGGTGATGAACCAGGCCGGAACCAGGGTGCCGTCTGCTTCCTTGCGCAGACCGGTCTCCATGTCGTGTTGCATGAGGACTTTGACTTCAGTGACGCCGTCTTTGACCGCGGCGCGAATTTTCATTGGATTGCCCATGATGTATTTTCCTTAATCGTTTGGATTGAGCCTGGAAACCGTTAGCCGCCGCAACCGCCGGCGGTCACCTTGACTTCCCTGGCGACGCGGTAGAACTTGCCGTCGGCCTTGACCAGCGCGACCACATTGGCGGTCTGTCCCATCTTGACGCGTGTGGTGACCATGCCTTCGGTGCCCTGCGGGAAGGTGAAGTTGGCCGCCAGCACGTTGGGGTTCTTGTCGACCAGTATGGATATCTGCTCGACATCCGGGATGGTGCTGACGACGGTGACGGGAACGACCGCTCCGTTCTCGGCGATCTCCGGCACGGTCAGTTTGATTGCCTCGCTGCTCTCAGGCGTGGTCACACCCAGTGCGGCCAGCGCCTCATCCATGCTCTTGGACGAGAAAGCGGTCTTGTTCCACTCCGCAAACGCCTTGCCGGGTTGCAGCAGACCGAGCGCGCCAAACAGCGCCATCAGTCCGATACCGCCTCCCGTCTTGAGCGCCTTGCGGCGTTCCATATTGATTGCTTCACGTCCTGTTCTATTCGTCATGCTTTTCCTCCACTGAAAAAATACTGTTGCAAAGAAATGCGATTCTTCTCCCGGTCCGACCAGGGAGCAGGACGCTGCCAGAACTGCCAACAGCGATGTTGGCAAGATAAGACTTCGAAGCAAATAAAAACATTGGCACCTTCGAGTAACTCGCTACGCACTTGTGCGTAGTGTCAGAGCGCAAGACACGGGCGGGTATAATCGGATTGTTATTGCCCACTGAAAAAAAGAGGTCTTTTGCTCATGTTCCGCATTGCCATTACCCGCTTTTTCCTTGCGGCTTTCCTGATAACCCTTCCGACTTGCGCCGCTGCTTCCGAGACCACTGTGCGAATCGGCGTGTTGTCATACCGGGAACTGGACGGAGTGCTATTCAATTGGGCAGACATCCAGTCAAAGCTCGGAGCCGACATCCCCGGTTACAAGTTCGAACTCTCGCCGATGAACGGCAAGCAATTGCGCGAAGCGGTAAGTAAAGGCGAACTGGGCTTCGTGCTCACCAATAGCACCCAGTACGTTGCGCTCGCCTCGGAGTTCGGCATCCAGCGCATCGCCACCATCATGCTTCCGGAAGCGGCATCGCCGCAAAAAGCGCTGGGTTCGACCGTGCTGACGCTGGCCAACCGCAAAGATGTGAGCAAGCTGTCCGATCTGCGCGGCAAACGTGTCGCGGTAGTTGCCAATGATGCTTTCGGCGGCTATCTCGCTGCCGCACGGGAGTTGCTGGGTGCAGGGGTCGATCTTGAAGCCGGAGACGCCAACCTTGTCTACGTGGGATTCCCCATGAGTCTGGCCGTAGATGCCTTGAGCACAAACAAGGCCGATGTGGCCATCATCCGTACTTGCCTGATCGAGCAATTGGCAAAACAGGGCAAGCTGAAACTTGCCGATTTCAAGGTGGTGTCTCCCCGCCCCGAACCCGGCTTCAAATGTATCCCGTCAACCCAGCTCTATCCGGACTGGCCGCTGGCGGCCGCGCGGGACATGGATCTGGAGCTTGCCAAGAAAGTCGCCGTGACCCTGCTCTCCATGCCTCCCTCCATCAAGGGCTTGTCCTGGAGCATCCCGGCCGACTATCAACCGATCCTGGAACTTGACCGCGACCTGATGATCGGCCCGTATGCCGAACTCAGGACCAGCAGTTTCCGCGGGCTGATGAAAAACTACCGCCCTTATCTGCTGACCGCGCTGCTCGTTCTTTTCGGCGTGGCAGTGTATTTCTTTCGCGTCCAGATCCTGGTCAAGCGGCGCACCATCGAACTGCGGGAATCGAGGGCGAATGCCTATAAACTGCAAATCAAAACCGAACATATGGCCAGGCTCTCCATTCTGGGAGAAATGGCCAGCACGCTGGCGCACGAACTCAACCAGCCGCTGGCAACCATCGCCGCCTATGCACAGGGACTGGAAAGGAACTGCGCTTCCGGGCAGGTCAACGCAGACATGGTCAGCAAAGTGAACCGGGAAATCGTCGCCCAGACCGAGCGTGCCGACAAAGTCGTACGCCAGGTGCGCACCTTCGCGCGAAAGCGCATGGCCGCCAGCGAACTTCGCCCGATCGCCGAAACCGTCAATGAAGCCATCGGCAACTTTTCGACCATGCTGCCGGCCTTGCCGCCGGTTAATTTAGACAACCGCCTGCCGGCAGGTAAAATGCTCAAGGCCGATCATCAGCAGATACAACAAGTGCTGACCAACCTGATGAAGAACGCCGCCGACGCCATGATTACCCAGTCCCCGGAGAATCGTTTGATCGATATCGTCCTTGACCAAACCAGCAATGACGTGACCATCGCCGTTGCCGATCGCGGCCCTCAAGTCCCGCCGGAAACACTCGATCATCTTTTCGAGCCGTTCTTCACCACCAAGCCAGACGGGCTCGGGCTTGGACTCGCCATCTGCAAGAGTATTGCCGAAGCCCACAGCGGAAAACTGAGCGTCCATCCCCGCGACCCCCAACCCGGGCTCGTCTTCCAACTCAACCTGCCGGAATACCGAAACAATGAATGACTGCGTAACCCCGCTCGTTATCGTTGTCGATGACGACGCATCGCTTCGAAAAGCGCTCGTGTTCCTGCTGGAATCGGTCGGCTGGCGGGTCGCAGCCTATGACTCGGCGGAAGCGTTCCTGGCGGCTCTGGATGAGCTTACCCATCCCGGATGCCTGATCCTCGACGTTCGCATGCCGTTGATGAGCGGCCTTGAGTTGCAACGAACCCTCAATGAACGCGAGGTACGCTTGCCGGTGATTTTTCTCACCGGACACGCCGATGTCACCATTGCCGTCCAGGCCATGAAGTTCGGCGCCAGCGACTTCATCGAGAAACCGTTCAAGGATCAGACCTTGCTCGACGCCGTCAGTCAAGCCGTCAGGCGCGACCTCATGCGGCACAAGGAGAACGCGACCAAGTCGATGCTGGCGGAACGCCTGAGCAGATTATCCCTGCGCGAAATGGAAGTTGCACGGCTCGTGGTGGAGGGTTTGCCCTACAAAGCGATCGGCATGCGGCTGTATATCTCGGAACGGACCGTCCAGGTCCATTGCCAGAATCTGAAATCGAAGCTGGGCATCAATTCCTCTGCGGAACTGACCCAGCTATTGCTGCAGCTCAACGATAATAAGGGGGCGTGATTAAACGCCCGAAGAACTTGGCATGCTCACTCGAATGAACGAGGGCTTTATCATCCGGCTCTGAACCTTGTTGTTCCCCGTCATTCCATCCTGGCAAGCTGGATCTTCATGGTGATGGCGGAACCCGCGATGATGGACAGAAGCGCCAGCAAAGACCCCAGCGAGAGCGTCGAGATGCCGGTGATACCTTGCCCGATGGTGCATCCCGCCGCACAGACCGCACCGAAGCCCATCAATACCGCACCGCCGATGTGGAAGAACATGTCCTGCACGGAAGAAAAAGCTTCCCAGCGAAAGGACTTGCTGACCAGCGCGTAGATGAACGAGCCGAAGGCGACACCCAGGACGGTGGCGATGCCGAAGGTGACGATCTTCGAGACATCAGTCGAATAGGCCAGATACTCCAGGCTGTAAGCCGATGGGGCGACGAACGACATCGATTCGGGCCGGTTGGAACTGGTGCCGAAATAGGTCATTTCCAGCGTCTCGGGATTTTCCGCCAGACCGAGATGACCGGTGACATACCAGCTCCCCGCCACGATTACGCCGATGATCAAAGCCGACAGGTTATTATTGAAACTCTTGCGGAACTTCTCGTCCTTGTACACAAAAAGGATGATGGTCAGTGCCACTGCGCCGGTCATCGCCAACTGCAGGGTTTGCGCGGTGATGCCGCCGGTTCCGGAAAGCAGCGCGGGCAGAAGCTGGCCGTTCTCGAAATAGAGCGTGCCGAAAGGCGATTGCAGCACATTGATGCGGAAAGTGCCCAGCACCCCTTTCAGGGTGACGATCGCGGCAAAGCCCATGAAGAAGATGACCACAAGCGATCTCAGATTGCCGCCGCCCAAGCGCACCAGGTTCTTGTTGGCGCACCCGCCGGCCAGTGTCATACCGACGCCGAAGCACAAGCCCCCGAAAATATAACTCAACCAGTAGAAATTCTTGCTGGCATACAGAGTTTCGGAAAAATTCACGGCATTGACATAGGCCAGCGCGCTGACGCCGATCATGGCGACCGCCATGGCGAGCAGCCATGCGCGCATACGCCCCCAGTGTTCCATGTTGACGACATCCGAGATGGCGCCCATCGTGCAGAAATTGGTTTTGTTAGCAATGAAGCCGAACGCGACTCCCAGCCCGAATCCACACCAGACAACGAATGTGGTTAAGTTTGATGCATCCATGAATTTGATCTCCCTATACAACTAAAAAAACCCTGCCTGGCAGACTTCCAGACAGGGTTTGATCGACAACTACATTTCCGAATCAGGTCGACATCTCGTGCAGGATATTCCTGATCCAGCTTTCCGCGTACATCGCTTCGGTCTCTGACAAATCAGCAGAAACGCCGACCGAGCCAGGCACCGCCTCGATGGCCTGTGTACTCGCATTCACGCGATACACGCCGGTCACGCTGACCGCTTCCTTGGCCGACAGGTAGCTGTAGCAGGTGTTGATCGCGGACATCTCCGTCATCTTGCGGCCGTTCATCATCGCCACGATGTTGGTGGCGCAGACTTTGGCTTCCGAGTTGGCGGAGTAGCCGGACTTGGGCATCGCACCCGCGATGGAGGAATCGCCGATGACATGGATGTCCGGATGGTTCCTCGACTCGAAGTCGAAGGAGCGCACCGGGCACCATTTGCCGTCGGCACCGACCAGACCGGCGGTGTGCGCAATGGCGCCCGCTTTTTGCGGCGGAATGATGTTGATGACATCGCCCTTGATCTCTTCGATACCCTCGACCAGCACCGACATGTTCTTGTTGTCCACTTCGGTGACCTTCTTGGCGGGACGGTAGTCGATGATGCCCTCGTAGTGCTTCTTCCAGCCCTTCAGGAACAGGCCCTTCTTGGAGACGATATCCGGATTGGCATCCAGCACGATGATCTTGGAGCCGGGCTTGTTCTGCTTGAGGTACATCGCGATCATGCTGGTACGCTCGTACGGTCCGGGCGGGCAGCGGAACGGCGCCAGCGGGATGGACAGGATGACGGTGCCGCCCGGCTTCATCGCCTCGAGCTGCTTGCGCAGCAGCACGGTCTGCGGACCGGCCTTCCAGGCGTGCGGCATGATCTCCGGGTCATAGCCCTTGATCTCGTTGGTGCGGAAATCGATACCGGGAGACACCACGCACTTCTCGTAAGGGAAGTCGCCTTTGCTGGTCTTCACGACATGCGCCTTGGCATCGATGGCGGTGACTTCGGCCTGCACCACCTTGATGCCATGGTTGGTCGCGAGCTGATCATACTTGATGGTCAGCGAAGACAGGTCCGGCATCAGGCCGCCGATATACAGGTTGCTGAACGGGCAGGAAATGAAATGGTCGTTGCGCTCGATCAGGGTCACCTCGAGGGTGGGATCCTGCATGCGGATGTACTTGGCCGCGATCGTGCCGCCGTAGCCGCCGCCGACCACCACCACCTTGCGTGCGCCCGCCTTGTTGGTCGTGGCACAACCGGCCAGGCCCAGCGTGGCAGCACCGGCGCCGGCGCCGAGGAGCTTGAGGAAATTTCTGCGTTCCATAGTCATGTTGTCTGTCTCCTTGTTATTTCTGGCTGGCATAGAAATGCGCCGCAGCTTCCCAGTCGGCGGCGGTCAGCGACTTCACTTTCTCCGCCTTCTTGTCCGAGATCTTGCGCTTGCCGTCGCGGAATTCGCCCATCTGGATTTGCAGGTACTTCAGCCACTGGCCTGCAACGACCGGAGTGTCTTCCTCGAACTCCTTGCCGCTTTCCAGGTGGCAACGCTTGCAGGCGTTGTCATAGACGACCTTGCCCTGGGCGACCAGTGCCGGATCGATTTCCGTGGTCTGGGAAGCGCGTTTCTGCTTGGCGAAAAAGTCGGCCATGGCGACGATCTGCTCGTCGCTGTAGCCCTTGGCCAGCCGCGCCATGACGGTGCCGGTGCGCTCGCCGCTCTTGAACTTCTTCATCGCATCGACAAAGAAGGCCTTGTTTTGCCCGGCCAGACTGGGCATGCTCGGCCCCGCGCTGGCGCCGCTGGTACCGTGGCATCCGGCGCAAGCATAAGACAGTATCTCTGCGGTTGGCGGAATTGCATACGCCGCAGCCGATACAACCATGGCTCCAAGCGCCAGGGTCATTACACTCAACTTTCTTCTCATTTTTCGACTCCTCTCTCTGTGAATAACACACCTTCAAACGAAGGCGGCCGCTCCCACTGCCTTTAATGCTTTTTATTGCTTGCTGCTTATTACGTTGTTGCCGTAATGCTTGATCCTGTTCGTCACTGTTTCACCGCGTTGAAATCTGCCGCATCGTTATCCAGCCCGAGCGTGTAACCCAGCGACACCTGGTGGAAACGTCCGTCGGCGTTGTCGTCGTGGATGGCGAAACCGATGTTGTAAAGCTTGCCCGCCGCAATGGCGTGGTCGCCCTTGCCGCCGGCGGCCAGCGTGCGCTCGAATATCACCGTCCAGTGTTTGCCGCTCTTCTTGCCTTCGGCCTTGATCAGGCTCTTGCCGCCGTCCATGTGGCGCGTCTCCAGCACATAACCGTCAGCCGCTTTTTCCTTGCTGCGGAACTGCATCAGGTCCATGAACTTGCCCTCCTTGAGCGCGGCCTCGATCTCGGCGTCGGACTTGAGCTTGTCCCAGCCGCCGCGCGCATTGCCGGTCATGGTCAGGTCGGTGCGCGACTCCCTGATGTACTTGGTGGCGCCTTCGCCCCAGCCCAGCGCCTTGGCCTTGGCATGGCTCTTGGCTGCATCGTTGGCATCGGGCATGCCGCGCAAGTCTTCGTGGCAGGTCGCCCAGCAGCCGCCGCGGTCGGCGTACTCGACCTTGCTGTCGTCGAACATGACGGTCAGCTTGGTGTCGTTCTTCGGGTCCATTTTCTTGTCGCCGCCGCTCTTGGGTGTGTCCCACTCGAAGCGCAGATAAATCTTGTTGCCGTCATGCGCTGCCTGCACGGTGACCGGAATGGAACCGGCCTTGCCCTTTGGCACGGCACCGTCCAGCGGCTGGCGCAGATTGCCGACCGGCTTGCCTGCCGCGATCTTGTCGCCGATCTCCACGGCATCGGTGTCGTGACATTTGGTACAGGCGCGTTTTTTGTCCAGGATCTGGTTGGATGCGGAGTGATCCTTCTTGGTCAACACCCACTCGAGGCCGGACTGGCCGGGATAAAATACGGGCACCTTCTTGGAAGGCACCTTGCTCCAGTTCGGCGCGGCGAACGCCGGCGCGGACAACACTGCACTGATTACCAACACTGCGATCTTTTTCATTGAACAGCTCCCGTTCATGTATTAAAAAAAACGGGATGGGCCTTGCGACCATCCCGTCGTTCGATCATTTTTCCGCCTGGGCGGCTTCCTCTTCCAGCAGATGCTGGATCGGCTTGTGCGCGATGCCTTTGTGGCACTCGATACACGTTATCTTGTCTTCCTGCGCTTCCTCATGCTTGATCTGCGAGCGTGCTTTCTGCTTGTCCGGATCCATGGTGGCAAAGTTGTGGCAGTTGCGGCACTCCTTCGAATCGCGGCTCTCCATCCGTGCCCACACGCGCTTGGCCATCTCCAGACGGTGCGCCTCGAACTTCTCGGGCGTATCCACCACACCGGTGATCTTGCCGATCACATCGCGGGCAGCCATCAGTTTCTGGAACGACTTGAACATGTAGTCCGTCGGCGTCTTGCTGCTGGCGACGTGACAGTCGGAGCAATTGACGGTGGTGCCGCTGCGGTTCTTGAAGTGAACCGTCTGCTTAAGTTCTTCATAGGGAATGGTCATCTCGTGGCACGAGATGCAAAACTCGGAACGGTTAGTCCATTCCATGGCGGTGTTGAGTCCGCCCCAGACCGCGATGCCCAACGACATGCCGATGACGAGGAGCAGCAGGAATGAACACTTCGGCGGCCGCCTCAGTTTCGTCCAAATGCTCTCTTTGGGTGATGCTTGCTTCTCCTTCTGCGCTTCTTCTACCATTTCTCCCGATCTCCATATAATAATTATTGGTAAATTCGAATGATGCAGAACCTGTCCGTGAGCAATCCGGGCAGGTACAGATTTTTTAAGAGTGTCGTATCAGCTAATGGCCACCTCGTCCGAACGTTTTTCGCCGCGGTTGTCCGCCCAGGAGATCGCGAGCTTGTCTCCTGCCGTGCCGCCCTTGAAACGGAACACCAGGAAGGGATTCTTGGAAACGGAAGTGCCGAACTGGCCTTCCAGCACAGTCCTGCCGTTATGCTGAACCTTGATATCGGTGATATACCATGCGGGTACGAGATTGCCGGATTCATCCTTGCGGCGGCCGGTTTCCATTTCGTGCTGCATCAGCGCACGCACTTCGGTGATGCCATTGGCGGCAGAGGCGCGAATTTTGGTCGGGTTGGACATCAGCATCCCCCCGCAGTGACTTTGACTTCTTTGACTGCCTTGTAGAATTTCCCGTCCGCCTTGACCAGCGCGATGACGGTCGATGTCTGCGCCATCTTGATGCGGGTGGAGATGTAGCCTTCCGTCCCTTCGGCTATCGTCCAGTTTTCAACCAGTGCGGTCGGATTCTTGTCGACCAGGATGGCGATCTGCTCGGTGCGGGGGAACTTGCATTCCACGATGACGGGCACCATGGCGCCGTTTTCGGCGGTTTCCGGCACGTCGAGATTGATGAGGTTGCTGTCCGCGGGCGCCAGTCCGCCCATCGCCTTGAATGCCTCGCTCAGCGACTTGGCTTCGAAGACTTTCCTGTCCACACCGGCCAAGGCCGATGTCGGCATCAGTCCCAGCACGGCAAACAAGCCCAGCAGACCCAGACCCCCACTTGCTTTGAGCGCCCGGCGGCGCTCCATGTCTACCGTGTTGCGAACTTGCACTTTCATCCAGTATCCCTTACTTAGGCAATATGACACTAACGGAGGGGATTTGATCTTACCCCCGCAACTGCGTCCATAACCAGCACGGGGGTAGATTTGATAACCCTTAGGAGTTATCAATTAACTGAGCAAATCGCTATGGCATTGCCATGCGACAGCGCTAAGTCACTACGCGCACGAAGCTTTTACGCACCCCGGCGCGTCGCTGATGATATTTCGTGGAAAGTTCTTCCCATTCGATCACCAGCGTACCGCCGGTGACTTCATGCTGCCTCTCCCAGTTGGACAGCAGATCGAGACAGGCATGGTCGATGTAATCCAGATGCTCAAAATGAACATGCACCTCGGAGCCGGGGCGCACTTCCTCCAGTGCGGCAGCCAGCTTGGGCAGACGGATCAGGGTGGCGGCGCCTTTCAGGTGCAGTTGCACGCGATTACGCACGATATCCTCGTCCCACTTGATCTCCAGATGCGAGAACGCCTGCAGCAGCTTGAGGATGGACAGGCCGAGACCGATCAGCACGCCTTCCAGCAGATTGCTGGCGACGATCATGACGATGGTGATGAGGTAGATCGCCACCTCGCTCTTGCCGAATCTGAGCAGACCGGGCACTGCCTTGGGGTAGGCCAGCTTGTAACCGGTGAACACCAGCACCGCCGCCAGGCTGGCGACCGGGATGAAACTCAGGGTGAACGGCAGCACTGCCGCAAACATCAGCAGCCATACGCCGTGCAGGAAAGCGGAAGCGCGCGTCTTGCCGCCCGCCTCGACGTTGGCGGTGGAGCGCACGATCACGCCGGTCATCGGCAGCGCACCCAGCACGCCGCAGATGGAATTGCCCACGCCCTGCGCAACCAGTTCCTTGTCGTATTTGGTGCGCGGCCCCTGGTGCAACTGATCCACCGCGCTCGCGCTCAACAGCGTCTCCGCGCTGGCGATGAAAGCGACCGACACGGCGGCGATGAGGATGTCCTTGTCGAAGGCGTGATACAGATTTTCCAGCGAGGGGTACTGGATGGCCGCCCAGAAGTTGTTGATGTCTTCCGGGTTGGCGAGCAGATCGGGGATGTATTTGATCTTCAGTTCCATCGCGGCGGCGACGATCACCGCCACCACCACCGCCACCAGCGGCCCCGGCAATACCTTCAGGCGTTTCGGTGCGTACAAGCTCCACAGCACGATCAGCGCGATGGTCAGCAAGCCGATGTAGAACGCCTGCACCGAGGTGCTGCCCGAGGAGAAAGTATCCATCAGCGCCGGCACGATACCGCCGAAATTATCGATTCCCGAACCGATCGGCTTCTTGTCGAGCATGACATGGAACTGCGAAGCGAGGATGAGCACGCCGATACCGGCCAGCATGCCGTGGATGACGGCGGGCGACACGGCACGGAACCACTGCCCGAGCTTGAACACCCCGGCGGCCAGTTGCATCAGACCGGCCAGCAGCACGATCACGCCCAGCATCGCGATGCCGTGATGCTGCACCAGTTGCCACACCAGCACGGTCAGACCCGCCGCCGGGCCGCTGACCTGCAGGGGCGAACCGGCGATCAATCCGACCACCAGACCGCCGACGATGCCGGTGACCAGACCCGCCATCGGCGACACGCCGGAAGCGATTGCCACGCCCATGCACAGCGGCAATGCCACCAGAAAGACGACTACCGAAGCCAGTGCATCCTTGCCTATCGTTGCGCGAAAACCTTGTACTGCCTTGCTGCCGGGAACCGAGTGCGACATTCCAGAAAACCCCAATAATGAATCGTTCTTATAACCAGGTCTTGACGCCGTCGTCGCCGCCGATGTGCTGCTTCAGCAAACGGCGTTTTGCATCCGGCCTGACCTTGACCACTTCCGCGTAGATAGCCTCCAGCGCCTTTTCCTCATCCGGGAAGATGTTCTCTTCGCCGATGTAAACCAGCAGGCCGGAATGGCGCATGATATCGAGCACCTGTTTTTTCAACCCGCTGAACACCACGCGGATACCGTTCGAGCACAGGCGCTCCACCACGTGATGAATGACCTCGTCGCCGGAAGCATCGAGCTGGTTGATGCCGTCCGCCACGATCAGCAGATGCTTGGCTTGCGGGTTGTTGGACACCGCCTCCAGCACGGTGTCCTCGAAATACGGCACGTTGGCGAAATACAGCGAGCCGTCGTAGCGCATGGCAATGATGTTCTCGCTCACCGGCAGGTTGTGCACCTTCACGTCGCGCAGCGTGCCGTCCGGGTGGCGGCCCAGGATGGCCACGCGCGGTTTCATGGTGCGGTACAGATAGAGGAGGATCGCCAGTCCGGCGCCGACCATGATGCCGTTGTCCAGATGCGGCGCGAAGGCCAGCGTGGCGACGAAGGTCACGATGGCGGCGATGCCGTCATGCTTGTGCGTGTGCCAGGCATGCGCGATGGCCTTGAAGTTCACCAGCCCGATCACTGCCATCATGATCACCGCGGCCAGCACCGCCTGCGGCAGGTGGTACAACAGCGGCGTGAGGAACAGCAGCGCGACCAGCACGATGAGCCCGGCGAAAACGTTGGACAAGCCGGTGACGGCGCCCGCATTGAGGTTCACCGCCGAGCGCGAGAACGAACCGCTGACTGGGAAAGACTGGCTCAGACTGCCGACGATGTTGGAGATGCCCTGCCCCAGCAATTCCTGGTTGGGGTCGATACGTTGCTTGGTCTTGGCTGCCATCGCCTTGGCGATGGAGATGGCCTCCATGAAGCCCACCAGCGAGATCACCAGCGCGCTGGAGAGCAGCGCCATGATGGTCTCCCAGCTCATTTTCGGCAGGCCGATGCCGGGCAGGCCGGACGGGATGCTGCCCACCACTTCGCCGCCGCCGACCAGCTTCAATTCACCCTTGCTCACTTTCTTGATGCGCCAGCGGTAACCGTCCGATGTTTCGCCCTGCGGCAGTTGACCGGTCAGGTACAGTCTGGCCGGTTGCGTATCGGTCGCGGGAAGCTGCTCGAAGATGAACTTGCGCAGCGAACGCGCGGCCTTGCGGTTTTCGCCTTCCAGATGCTGAATCTCCAGATTGAGCAGTTCGAGTTCGTATTTCAACGCGGCGATATGTTGTCTGCTGCCGTCCTGCGCTTTCTGCAGTTGCTTGAGTTCGGCTTTCTTGGCGCTGGATGCAGCGCTCAATTCCTCGATTTTGATCTCGCCGCGGGAGAAGTCGTTGGCGAGGTTCTTGACGTCGGCATCCATGATCTCCTCGATCATGCCCTTGCTGTTGTGCTCGAACCCGATCGAAAAGCTGGCTACCGTGGTAATGACGACCGCGATCAGCACCCCGGGCAGCTTTGGGGCATATCTCTTCAGCAACCACATGATGGCGAATGCCGACACGCCCATGAGCAGGGTAGGCACGTGCGTCTCGCCGATCTGCATCAGCACGCCCCAGATGTCGTTGATGAAATGCTCGCTGCGCCCCATGGACACGCCGAACAATTTGTTGAGTTGCGACAAACCGATGATGATGGCGGCGGCATTGGTGAAGCCGGCGATCACCGGATGCGACAGGAAGTTCACCACCACGCCGAGCTTGAAGATACCCAGGCCAAGCTGGATCAGGCCGACCAGCAGCGCCAGCAGGATGGCCAAGGCGACGAACTGTTCGGAACCGGTGGCGGCCAGCGGCGCCAGCGCGGAAGCCGTCAGCAGCGAGGCGACCGCCACCGGGCCGGTGGCGAGCTGCGCGGACGAGCCCCACATCGCGGCAATGATGCCGGGCAGGAAGGCCGCATACAGGCCGTAATAGGCGGGCAGACCGGCCAGTTGCGCATACGCCATGGATTGCGGGATCAGCACCAGCGCCACGGTGATGCCCGCGATCAGGTCGGCCCTGATCGTCTGCCCGCGTATTGGCCACCAGGAAAGGAACGGCAGGAAACGAGCGAGACGATTATTCATTATTTGACCCTTGGTTCGCCGTTAGGCAGATTGACATGGCATTCGGGAAAGATGCGCGCCGTGCAGTTGCGGCATATCTCCGAATCGAGCGTGGCGTACACCGGCTTGATCCAGTTCGACATGGTCGGGAAGAAACCGCCCGCGCCGATATCGTCCAGTTTGTCGGCCTTGCGCAGGAACTTGTAGATGTCTTCCTTGCAACGGTAGAAATACAGCCCGCCGCCCAGCTTGCGGCGGCGGCGCGCTTCCTGTGCCAGCATCTCGGCGCCGGCCACATCGACGAATGTGATGCCGCGGGCGACGACGAGCACGGATTTTTTCTGCGGGTCGATCTCATCTATTTTTTGCAGACTGCTCTGCACATGATCCACCGCACCGAAGAAAATCGCGCCGTTGAGACGCACCATGCTCAGTTGCGGGCATTGCGGCTGGTCTTCGGCGGTAACGAAATGATAGGCGCCCTCCTCCTTGGCTGGCACCACCGGCACGATGTTGGGACGCGAGACGCGGAACAGGTAGATGGTCAGCGAGAGCAGGATGCCGAAGAAGATGCCCTTCTCCAGGTCGACCAGCGTGCCCAGCAGCGTCACCCACAGGATCACCGTCTCGGAGCGGCTGGTCTTGCCGATGCTGGCGATGTGGTGGAAGTCGATCAGCCCCCAGGCGACCAGGAACAATATCCCCGCCATCGCCGCCGTCGGCAGGTAGGAAGCCAGCGGCGCGACCAGCAGCAGCACCAGCACCAAAAAGATCGAGGCATACACCGTCGCCAGCGGCGTTTTCGCGCCCGCCGCGTAGTTCACCCCGCTGCGGTTGAACGAGCCGCACGAGGCATAGCTGGAGAAGAAACTGCCGACCAGATTCGACAGACCCTGGCCGACGAATTCCTGGTTGCCGTCGATGCGCTGCTCGGATTTCACCGCGATGGAACGCGAAATGGAGACCGCCTCGGTCAATGCCAGCATGGTCACGATCAGCGCGGGGAATATCACCTTGTGGATGGTCGCATAGGAAAAGTCCGGCAGCGACAGCGGCGGCAGGTGCGCAGGCAAGGCGCCCACAGTCTTGATCAGCGTGGTCTCGACGCCGATCTCCAGATTGAGCAGATAGGCGACCACGCTGCCGATCACCATGGCGACGATCATGTAGGGCAGCTTGGGGATGAAGCGCTTGGCCAGGATTCCCGATGCCAGCGTGACCGCACCGACCAGCGTCACCCAGGGATTGATGTTGCCGAACTGCTCGATGAAGCGCTCGATAACGATATGGAAATGCGCGCCGCGTTCGATGGCGATGCCGAAGAAGTTCTTCACCTGGCTGGCCGCAATGAGCAGCGCCGCGCCCGCCGTGAAACCGATGACCACCGTGTGCGAGATGAAATTGACCAGCACCCCCATGCGCGCCAAGCCGAGGATCAACTGGAACAGGCCGGTCAGGAAGGTCAGCGTGAGCACCATGCTGATGAACTGCGGCGAACCGGGATCGGCCAGCGGGCTCATGGCCGCGAACACGGCGATGGAGATGGCGGTGGTCGGACCGGAAACCAGGTGCCAGCTCGAACCGAACAGGGCGGCGATGATCGCCGGAATCATCGCTGCATACAGGCCGTATTCCGGCGGCATCCCGGCGATAGTGGCAAAAGCCACACCCTGCGGCAATACGATCAGCGCTCCGGTGATGCCCGCGATCAGATCGGCACTGGTGGACTGCTTGTCCACCATGTGTTTCCACTGCAGGAACGGCAGCAGACGGTTTAGCCAGTAATTGCGCGAGTGTGCGATTTTCAAAATGTCGCTGTCAGCCTATGGTCTGGTAGTAAAGATTCTGCGGGTGGTTGGCTTGCGCAAAGAAGAACCAGCGCTCCGCCATCAGCCCGAGGTACTGGAGTATAAACGCAACGCCGAGCAAGGCGGGCGAGAACAGTCCCAGTGCCAGCAGTGCCAGCGGAACGATGAATCCCAGCAACAGGAAGGCCGGCTTGATTACACGCAGGAACACGGCACTCTTGCCGTGGAAATATTCGCGCGTGTTGAACGAACCGCCCATGGAGCCCATCGAGCGCTGCACGATGTAGGGGTGCTTTACGCCGATGGCGGTCTGCATGGTCGATTTCGGTTTCAGGCGCGCGTTGCGCAGCAGCGAGGCGGCGCGCCCGGCCAGCGCCAGCACGGTGATGATGATGGCCCAGCCGACGAAGAAGTCCGTCTCGCTCGGTGCGTAGGTCGCAGAGAAAAACGCCGCCAGGATGAAACCGGAAGAGCCGCCCATCAGGATATAGTTGATCACCGTCAGCGGGGAATTCCATTCGCGCAGGAAACGAATGCAGGCGTAGATCATGCCGGTGCAGACGAACAGCGCAAACGCCAGCAAAGTGCCAAGCGTACCGATCACGATTGACAGGTCGATGACCAAGCCACTGGGCAAGGTCACGATCACGGGCAGGTAGCCGAACACATGCACGACGCCGTACAGGAACACCACGCCCATGAACGCGGGCAGCACGATGACTTCGCGCGACAGCCACGAGGTGCGCCACTGCGTGGCGGAACGCCAGGCGCGCTCGGGGCGACCAAGATGGAAGAACGAAGCGATCAGACCGCCCCCCAGAAACAGCATGGCCAGCGCGCTGCCGAAGCCGTAGTAGGCGTCAGATTGCATGGGCAGCAGGCCGAACAAGGCATAGGTCTGGTGCGTAAACAGCGCCAGGAAAAGGCCCTGTCCGGCGCCGAGCAGGGTGGTCAGGAAAATCACGGAGAATGCAGGTTTCATAGTATTTCTTTGTAAACAGGTTGTCTTTCCAAAAAGAATAAAAACCATCTGCGTCCTGTAGGAGCCCGATTGATCGGGCGATTGTGCCTGAACGCAATCGCGCAATAAATTGCGCTCCTACCTCAGTTTCCTTCGCAGGGAATTACCACGCAGATACATCGTCCATCGTCGATTCGCCCTTGCCCGGTTTGGGCAACTGTCCGTCGACCTTGAGCGGATTGTCCGCGCGCTCCAACTCGTCCTTGTGGATTTTGAGCTTGGTCTTGCGCCGCGGCAGATAATGGTTGGAAGGTTGCGTGCCCCACTCCGGCATCAGCGCATAGCCGCCCTCTTCGCGTATCGCCAGCGATACCGCCGATTCAGGATCGTGGATATCGCCGAACAGGCGCGCGCTGGTCGGACAGGCTTTCACGCACGAAGGCTTGCGGTCATTCTCCGGCATGGACATGTCGTAGATGCGGTCCACGCACAGGGTGCATTTCTTCATCACCTGCTGCTTCTCGTCGATCTCGCGAGCACCATACGGACAGGCCCAGGTGCAATACTTGCAGCCGATGCACTTGTCGTAATCCACCAGCACGATGCCGTCTTCCTTGCGCTTGTACGATGCGCCCGTCGGGCACACCGGCACGCAGGGAGGATCTTCGCAATGCAGGCAGGATTTGGGGAAATGCAGCGTCTCGCTGTGCGGATACTGGCCGATCTCGAAAGTCTGCACGCGGTTGAAGAAGGTGCCGGTCGGGTTGGCCTCATAGGGACGTTCGTCGCACAGCGGCCCGGCGGAACCGGAAGTGTTCCATTCCTTGCAACTGGTCACGCAGGCGTGGCAGCCGACACAGACGTTGAGGTCGATGACGAGCGCTAACTGGGTCATTTCGCACCGCCCTTCTTCTTGCCGCCGAAGTAGGCCAGCCAGTTCGGGTGTTCTTTCATGCCGGGATATTTCTTCATGGGTTCGAATTGCGGCGAGGTCTGTTCGGGTTCGCCCTCTTCCGCCTTGTAGATGCGCACGCGCACGTCGTACCAGGCCGCCTGTCCGGTGATCGGATCGGAATTGGAAAAGCGTTTGCCGTCCGCTTGCGCTGGCAACTCTTCCGAGATCACATGGTTGAGCAGGAAACCCTGCTGCGACTCGTTGGCTTCGGGCGACAGATTCCACGCCCCAGCCGCCTTGCCGACTGCGTTCCAGGTCCACACCGTGCCGGGTTCGACCGACTCGCTGTAGCGCGCCATGCAACGCACCTTGCCCCATTGCGATTCGCACCAGATCCAGTCGCCGTCGCCAATACCCGCGACCCTGGCGGTGCCTGCATTCACATAGAGGTAGTTGTGCGCGTGAATCTGGCGCAACCACGCATTTTGCGAATCCCACGAGTGGTACATCGCCATCGGGCGTTGCGTCAATGCAGTGAGCGGGTATTTGAGCTTGTCGGTAGTCTGCGTCTCCAGCGGCTCGTAGTAGAACGGCAGCGGATCGAAGAAGGTCTCGATGCGTTTCGCCAGGTGCTTGGGCGGCTGGCGCGTGATGCTTTTGCCCTGGGCGGCGAGGCGGAATTTCTGCAGCACTTCCGAATACAGGTGGATCAGGATCGGTTCCGCATAGCGCGTGATGCCGCTGCGCTGCGACCATTCGAGGTAGCCCTTGTTCCAGTTGCGCATGTACTGGTAGGAACGCGGCAGCACATGGTGGTGCACGCAATCGTTCTTGGCATACATTTCCCACTGGTTCGGGTTCGGTTCGCCCTTGATGGATTTCTCGCCGCCCTTGCCGCGCCAGCCGGACAGAAAGCCGATGCCGGAACCCGGCGCGGTCTCCCAGTTGACGATGAAGTCGGGATAGTCGCGGTACTTGCGCTTGCCTTCCTTGTCGACGAAGGCGGGCAGCTTGAGACGCGTGCCCAGTTCGATCAGCACTTCCTGGAACGGCTTGCATTCGCCCGTCGGCGGCAGCACCGGGATGCGCACCGAATCCACCGGGCCGTCGAATTCGGAGATCGGACGATCGAGCATGGACATCACGTCGTGGCGTTCGAGATAGGTCGTGTCCGGCAGGATCAGGTCGGCGAACGCGGTGGTCTCGGAATGGAAGGCGTCGCACACCACGATGAACGGAATCTTGTATTCGCCGTCCTCCTCCTTGTCGACCAGCATCTTGCGCACTTCGCTGGTGTTCATGGAGGAGTTCCATGCCATGTTGGCCATGAACAGCAGCAGCGTGTCGATCTTGTACGGATCGCCGCGCCAGGCATTGGTGATGACGTTGTGCATCAGGCCGTGCACCGACAGCGGGTATTCCCACGAAAAGCCCTTGTCGATGCGCACCGGACTGCCGTCCTCGTTGACGAACAAGTCGTCCGGATCGGACGGCCAGCCCAGCGCCATGCCGTCCAGCGGCGTATTCGGCTGCACTGCCTTGGGATGGTTGGGCGTGCGTGCGCACGGCGGGATCGGACGCGGGAACGGCGGCTTGTGGCGGAAACCGCCCGGTCGGTCGATGGTGCCCAGCAGCGTCATCAGTATCGATAATGCGCGTATGGTCTGGAAACCGTTGGAGTGCGCTGCCAGTCCGCGCATGGCATGGAACGAGACCGGGTTGCCGGTGATGGTGTCGTGTTCCTTGCCCCAGGTGTCCGTCCACGCGATCGGCAGCTCGATTTTCTGGTCGCGTGCGGTGATGCCCATCTCGTGCGCCAGGCGCTTGATGGTATCGGCTGGAATGCCGGTGATCTGCTCCGCCCATTCCGGCGTGTAATCCTTGACGCGATCCTGCAGCATCTGGAACGCGGGCTTGACCGGCGTGCCGTCGGACAACTTGAATTCGCCCAGCAGGAACGGGTCGGCGCCTTCACTGTGCGTGACCACGGCCTTGTTGCTGTTGCGATCCCACCACAGTTTGTTCTGTGGGTCGTAACAGCCTTCTTCCTTGGCTACTTCGGTGCGCACAAACATGCCGAATTCATCGTGCTCGGCATCGAGGTTCACCAGTTGCCCGGAGTTGGTGTAACGCACCAGGAATTCGCGATCGTACAGGCCGAGCGCGATGATTTCGTGGATCAGCGCCAGCATCAGCGCGCCATCCGTACCCGGACGGATGGGCACCCATTCGTCGGCAATGGCCGAATAGCCGGTGCGCACCGGGTTGATGGAGATGAAGCGGCCGCCTTCGCGCTTGAATTTCGCCAGCGATATCTTCATCGGGTTGGAGTGATGGTCTTCCGCCGTGCCGATCATGACGAACAGCTTGGAGCGCTCCAGATCGGGGCCGCCGAATTCCCAGAACGAGCCGCCGATGGTGTAGATCATGCCCGCGGCCAGGTTCACCGAGCAGAAACCGCCGTGCGCGGCATAGTTGGGCGTGCCAAACTGGCGCGCAAACAGGCCGGTCAGCGCCTGCATCTGGTCGCGGCCGGTGAACAGCGCAAACTTCTTCGGGTCGGTTGCGCGCAACTTGCCAAGACGTTCGGCGAGGATGGAGAAAGTCTCTTCCCAGCTAATCGCCTCGAATTCGCCTGTACCGCGCTCGCTGCCCTGCTTGCGGCGCAACGGCTGGGTCAGTCGCGCGGGGGAATACTGTTTCATGATGCCGGACGAACCCTTGGCGCAGATCACGCCGTTGTTCAACGGATGGTCGGGATTGCCATCGATATAGCGCACTTCGCCGTTGCGCAGGTGTACGCGGATGCCGCAGCGGCAGGCGCACATATAACAAGTGGTGTTTTTAACCTCGGTTTTCGCATCCGCAACCGGGGGAGCGAGGGGGTCGTGCAATGGAGTCGATGACATAGGCTGGTGTGTGGTTTTATGCAGTTATCGAGGCGCGCAGCCCTACAAAATTGCTCAGACTTTCAGGCCCGCAAGTATGCGTATCCCACGCCAGTACTGCCATAGCTGTGATGAGGGATTAAGACATAACCCGTAAGGGGGGTGCGTGTCTCAACCCATGAGGGGTATCGCCCTCTTGGTAAGCTTGCACTAGTGTGCCGAACCTGAGATTTCGTAAGTATCAGACTGAATTAGTAGAATATAACCCAAAGGAGACATGAATGGCATTGGTAAACCCGCATGGGGGTGGCAGTCTCAATCCGTTATTGCTTGAAGGTTCTGCCCTTAAGTCCGAACTCGAAAAAGCAAAAAAACTGCCGCAAGTGAAGGTTAGTTCGCGCGAAAAGGGCGACATCATCATGTTCGGCATTGGCGGCTTCACCCCGCTGGACGGTTTCATGACCCATGCCGACTGGCAAGGCGTGTGCGACGGCATGAAAATGGCCAACGGCCTGTTCTGGCCCATCCCGATCACGCTGTCCGTCAGCCAGTCGGTCGCCGACACGATCAAGACGGGCCAGGAAATCGCGCTGACCGAGAACGGCGAAACGCTGGCCACCATGTCGATCACCGAGAAATACACCATCGACAAGGCGCACGAATGCGCCATGGTGTTCAAGACCACCGACCCTAAACACCCCGGCGTCAAGATGGTCATGGAACAGGGCGAGGTCAACCTGGCCGGCTCCATCAAGGTGCTGTCGCAAGGCGGCTTCCCGGAAAAATATCCCGAGCTGTTCAAGACCCCCGCGCAGACCCGCGCAATCTTCAGCCAGATGGGCTGGTCCAAGATCGCCTGCTTCCAGACGCGCAACCCGATGCACCGCTCGCACGAATATCTCGCCAAGATCGCCATCGAAGTCTGCGACGGCGTGCTGATCCACTCGCTGCTGGGCAACCTCAAGCCGGGCGATATTCCCGCCGAAGTGCGCGCCAAGGCCATCGGCACGCTGACCGAGAAATACTTCGTCAAGAAAACCGTGGTGCAGGCGGGCTATCCGCTCGACATGCGTTATGCCGGTCCGCGCGAGGCCTTGTTGCATGCGGTGTTCCGCCAGAACTACGGCTGCTCGCACCAGATCGTCGGTCGCGACCACGCCGGCGTCGGCAGCTACTATGGCCCGTTCGACGCGCATCATATCTTCGACCAGGTGCCCAAGGGCGCGCTGGAAACCGAAGCATTGAAGATCGACATCTCGTTTTGGTGTTATAAATGCGGCGGCATGGCCTCGGCCAAGACCTGCCCGCACGACGACGCCGACCGTTTGCAGGTATCCGGCACGCAGTTGCGCAACTCACTCTCCAAGGGTGAGAATGTGCCCGCAGAGTTCAGCCGCCCCGAGGTGCTGGAGATTTTGCGTGCCTATTACGCGAGTTTGCAAGAAGGTGAAAAGTAATAGCGGTAGGTTCGTTGAGTACTGGAGGTGACTTTTTCCATGCTCAACAGCCAACCGGTTTAAGGATGGTCATTCGTCTGTAATTAATGAGGAGAAACTAATGTTCACGAGCAATCCCTTTGTCGATCTTTCGGCATCGATTCCAACCGTCTACATGCAGGGATATATCGTCGTGATGATCCTGCTGGTCATGGGCGGGACAATACTTGACATGCTGCACAAGAAAAGCGCGCAGTACTTTTTCGAAAATGCGAAAAAAGCACAGAAGAGCGCAAAACGCTCTGTGACTGGCGGTGAAAAGGTGGCGATTGCCACTTCCGTGCTGGTCAAGGAAGTGCTGACCTCCGGCGAATTCGACAATCCGCGCCGCAGGATTTCCCATCTGTTGACCATGTGGGGCACCATCATCTTCATCGTGACGACCGCGATCATGATCTTCTCGCCGGAGTCCACCTCTACCCTGCTGCCGCAACTGTGGCACATCGGCGCGCTGATGCTGGCCGTGGGCGGATACTGGTTCTGGTTCTTTATCCGCGCTGACGTGGCTGCGGAAGGCCTTTCCAGCTTCCGTCTCGAGCGTGCCGACTTGTTCATTCTCTCGCTGCTGGCTACCTCGACCTTCGCATTGATCTGGTCGTTCACCGGTGGTGGCGTGACTGTGTTCTTTGCCTTGTTCGTCCTGTCCAGCACGGTGCTGTTCGGCGGTGTGTACTGGTCCAAGTTCGCCCACATGTTCTTCAAGCCCGCTGCGGCCTACCAGAAAAAAATCATCATGGCCGATGGTGGACGCGAGAATCTGCCGCCCGACTATGACCTGACCGATCCCGAAGTGCACGCCAAGTTCCCGGATGTGCCCCAGTATATGGGCAAGAACCCGCCCAACATGGGACTGTGCATCAAGGCTGAAAGAGCCAACCATTACTAATGCTGTCTTGACTAATTTTCGATAAGAAATAGAGGAGTAATTTATGCCAACCTTTGTATATATGACGCGTTGTGATGGTTGCGGAGAGTGCGTTGACATCTGCCCGTCCGACATCATGCACATGGACAAGAAATTGCGTCGTGCTTACAACATCGAGCCCAGCATGTGCTGGGAATGCTATTCCTGCGTGAAAGCATGCCCGCATCACGCGATTGATGTGCGCGGTTATGCCGACTTTGCACCGCTGGGACACAGTGTTCGCGTGATCCGTGACGAAGAGAAAGGCACGATTGCGTGGCGCATCAAGTTCCGCAACGGCAAGAAGGACATGGAACTGCTGGCGCCGATCACGACCAAGCCCTGGGGCTCGGCGACACCGGATCTCGCCAAGGTGCCCGCCCCCAGCAAGGAAATGCGCGACAGCCAACTGCTGTTCAATGAACCTAAATACATTCGTATGGATGACGGCGGATTGCACACACTGCAATCCAATGGTCTGGAAATCAAAGAGGGAGTGCAATACTGATGAGCTACTCGACGATTATCGAAGACAATATCGACATCCTGGTTGTCGGTGCGGGCCTGGGCGGTACGGGTGCGGCATTCGAGGCAAGATATTGGGGGCAGGACAAGAAGATCGTGATCGCCGAAAAAGCGAACATCATGCGTTCCGGCGCGGTCGCCCAGGGCCTGTATGCGATCAACTGCTACATGGGCACCCGCTTTGGCGAGAACAACCCGGAAGATCATGTGCGCTATGCGCGTATCGACCTGATGGGCATGGTGCGTGAAGACCTGCTGTTTGACATGGCACGCCACGTGGACTCCGCTGTGCATAACTTCGAAGAATGGGGCCTCCCCATCATGCGCAACGAGAAGAAGGGTTCGTATCTGCGTGAAGGACGTTGGCAGATCATGATTCACGGTGAATCCTACAAGCCTATCGTTGCCGAAGCCGCCAAGAAGTCGGCGGACAAGGTGTTCAACCGCATCTGCGTGACTCACCTGCTGATGGACGAGTCCAAGGAGAACCGTGTCGCCGGTGCCGTGGGCTTCAATGTCCGCACGGGCAACTACCACGTGTTCAAGTCCAAGACCGTTGTCTGCGGCGCCGGTGGCGCTTCCAACATCTTCAAGCCGCGTTCCGTTGGCGAAGGTGCGGGCCGCGTCTGGTACGCACCATGGTCTTCCGGCTCTGCCTACGGTCTGATGATCGAAGCCGGTGCCAAGATGACCCAGATGGAAAACCGTATCGTGCTGGCCCGCTTCAAGGACGGTTACGGTCCGGTCGGCGCCTACTTCCTGCACCTCAAGACCTACACCCAGAACGGCTACGGTGAAGAGTACGAGTCCAAGTGGTTCCCGGCACTGCAGCAAATGGTGGGCAAGGAATATCTGGACCCGGAAGTTTCGCACCGGACTCACCGCCCTATTCCGACTTGCCTGCGCAACCACGCGATCATCAACGAGGTGAATGCCGGTCGCGGCCCGATCCACATGGTCACCATGGAAGCGTTCCAGGATCCGCACCTCGAGGAGATCGGCTGGCACAACTTCCTGGGCATGACCGTCGGTCAGGCCGTGCTGTGGGCTGCCACCGACGTGGACCCCAAGTACGAGAACCCCGAGCTGACCACCTCCGAGCCTTATGTCATGGGTTCGCACGCCACCGGTTGCGGCGCATGGTGTTCCGGTCCGGAAGATCTCTCTCCGAAGGAATACTTCTGGGGCTATAACCGCATGACCACCATCGAAGGTCTGTTCGGCGCAGGCGATGCGGTAGGCGGTACGCCTCACGCCTTCTCGTCGGGCTCCTTCACCGAAGGTCGTCTGGCTGCCAAGGCTGCCTGCAAATACATCGATGACGGCAAAGCGGAAGGCATCCGTGTTTCCGACGCGCAGATCAATCGTCGCAGGGAACAGGTCTACAAGCCTCTGGAAACTTACCGTGTTTTCAGCAATGAAGTGGTTGCCGGTACCGTCAACCCCAACTTCATCAACCCGAGACAGGGCCTTGATCGTTTGCAGAAGATGATGGATGAGTACTGCGGCGGTTTTGGTGTCAACTACATGACCAACGACAAGCTCCTGAACATCGGTCTGAAGAAGATGTCGATTCTGGGTGAAGATCTGGAAAAGGTTGCCGCTTCCGATATCCATGAACTGCTGCGTGCATGGGAACTGAAGCATCGCTTCCTGACTTCTGAAAGCGTGTTCCACCATACGCTGTTCCGCAAGGAGACACGTTGGCCGGGTTACTACTACCGTGGCGATGTGATGAAGCTGGATGACAAGAACTGGCACGTGCTGACAGTTTCCCGCCGTGATCCCAAGACGGGCGAGTACACGATGGAAAAGGCACCGCTCTACCACCTGGTAGGCGATGTGGAAAAAGCGGCGCCAGTAGACCACCACTAAGCAAATGCAGGCCTGATTTGCCAGTTTTGCAAAATCAGGCCTGCGAAGATACATTTGCGATAACTTGTTAGTCTGTTAGAAAGGACCGGCATATTTTTGTTGGTCCTTTTTTTATCTATTCAGCTAGTAGAGCGACATCGCTATAGATAAAATCATGAATCACTGTGCAGGCGAGATATTTTATGAACATCATTGAAAAAACAGACGAAGAGATTCTGGAGTTGGCGCACCCGATGTGGGCCGATCTGATCAAGTACTCCAATGAAGGAAACTACGGTGCCTTCACGCGTAATTTTTCAAGCTCGTTTATTGCGGGCGCAAATGAGGTTGAAATGGGCAAGCAGTTTGCGAGAAGCGACCTTGCAAAAAACCTGTCGGAAGATTATTCCTATCTCGGCATGATACGCCGCGGAGAATATGTCACTGTTTTATATAAAGTGATAAACAAGAAAAATAACAGTGAATGGCTGGGAAGACTTGTGCTGGGTTATGAAAAAGACAAGGTGAGAATCTTCGGCGCTACGCTGTTCTAAGAATTTATCATCAATATCAGGGCGCTCTAGTCATGTCAGATACGATTGAAGACGAGAAATTCGTTGAACTGAATTACAAGATCATCGATAACAAAACCGGTGACGTATTGGTCACTGTGGATTATCCGCTGGCTTATGTTCACGGCGTGAATGATGTGATGTCCGAAGAAGTGACAAAAGAACTGTATGGTAAAAAAGTCGGCGACATCATCGAAGTGCCGATAGACACGACAAAGTTGTATGGCGAGCGGGATGAATCGCTGGTATTCACCGATCGTATAGAAAATGTCCCGGAAGAATATCGCGAGATCGGCATGACCATCACCATGGAAAATGAAAAGGGCGAGCCCAGAAACTTCATCGTTACCCGATTCGACGACAAGACACTGACTGTCGACGGCAATAACCCCCTTTGCGGCAGAGAAGTCACTTTCATGCTGGAAGTTCTGTCCATACGTGAAGCGACTGAGGAAGAGATCGAGCTTGGCGGAGCGGTCGGTGCCGATCCCGACCTGAATGAGATACTCGACCGGGCAAAATGAATTTCTCGACCTCTTACATCATTTTCCCGCCGAACAGGGTTCTGGAACGTGCAATCGCGGACTCCATCGGCATGCTGAGTGCGGAGATGGCCGCAGCGGCTGCACCGGATACCACGGTTGCCGTAGCGGATAATTTTCGCTACGCACGGGGAAATTATGAGCAGCACCGTTTCAGCGCCAGGATCTATGAGAGTTTGCGCGAGGCGCTAGAGACAGCGCTGGCGGATACCGGCGATACCGGTGGAACAGCAGCAAAGATCAGTCGCGCGCAGGAGCCATTGGCCTGGGCAGAGGCGCAAAACAACCTCGGAAATATTCTTGCCGCACTGGGGCAGCAACGCAGAGATGCAACATTGTTTGAACGGGCCATCCTGTGTTTCAGCAAGGCATTGGAGGAGTACAGTCAGGAAAACTCTCCCCAGGAATGGGCAGCAACGCAATACAACCTGGGCACAGCCAACCAGGCGCTTGGCCGGTTGCTTGAAGCGACACAGCCCTTAAAGATCGCTGTAGATGCTTACACCAATGCTTTGCTGGTCTGGACACGAGAAAAGTCTCCGGAAGACTGGATGTACACCCTGCATCAACTGGGGGCCACCTTGCATACGTTCGGCAAACTGCTTAAAGGCAACCGTCAATTTCAAAAGTCCGTTGTTGCCTACAAGAATGCCCTCGCCGCACTCGACGCAGATGATTACGCATTGGAGCTGACGGCCACACACAACAATCGTGCCGTCACTTTGCATCACCTCGGCGAGTCGGAAGAAAATCCCGATCGCTTAAAAGAAGCGATCAATTCCTACGAATTGGCATTGACGGTCAGCATGGAGCAGCAGTTGCCCATCCATGTGGCAGTCATCTGCCGGGTGAACAAGGCGACAGCACAAAATGTACTGGCTCAACTGACCAACGACGCTGTGCTTGCACAAGAGGTCGCTGATGAATTCGAGGTGATCATGGAATGTTTTCCGCACGCGCTACAACCACTCTGTTTGAAGCATTGCGAGGAACAACTGAAAATGGCGCAGGCACAGCTAGAGGCGATTAACAGCCAGGCAGGTTGAGAGAGGACTGGAATCAAATCCGCTCGGAAAGTTTATTTTCCACCTCAATGAAAGAGCCGGTATCCGCCAGGAAACGGATCGTTCTGGTACCGAAACCGATTTCCGGGCTTGATTCTGTTTTATCGATTGATAAAGTCAGCACCACGCCCAACCTTGGAGACAAATTGTGGCTTTTACAGACTTCAACGATTTTTTCCTTGATGGGTTCCAGTTGCTTGACGAGCGTATCCGTCAAGGCGAAGACGTCCAGCTCTCCGGAAAGGGTCTCCGTGGATAACTCCCAGGAACTGATGACGGGTTTATCCAGGCTGCTGTATGCGCCGGCAGCATTGACAGTGGTGGGTTCTATCCCAAGCAGGCGTGTGATGTCGTCGGGGTTGAAATGATAACCAAGCAGTGCAAAGTAAGCCCGTCCTTTATTCGATGCCAAGATAGTTTCCTCGTTAACAAGATTTTGTGTCGAAGTGTGAATTATAGTTTGAACCGGAGGTGTTCTGTTGTCGTCTGAAGCCACACAAGAAAAGAAAAGAGACCCCAATGATCCATGCCTGTTTTGCAAGGATCCGCGCGGGGTATCGATACAGCATGAACTTGCTTTCAGCGCCCGTGACACCTACCCGACCAGTCCGGGGCACACCCTGGTCATCCCGCGTCGGCATGTCGCCAGCTTTTTCGACCTGACGCCGGAAGAAGTGGCTGCCTGCATGGGCCTCATCAAAGAGGAAAAAAACCTCATTGACCAGGAATTCAATCCGGATGGCTACAATATCGGCGTCAATGTCGGACCGGCGGCCGGGCAAAGCATTTTCCATGTCCATATTCACATCATCCCCCGCTACAAAGGGGACGTTGAAAATCCCCAAGGCGGCGTGCGGCATGTGATTCCAAAGAAGGCACATTACACGCGCTAAATAGTATAATTTCAGCAGCAAAATGGAGGGGTGGAGATGCCTGTTTTCATACTTCCCGTTTTCAAACACCACTTTTTTTAACCGAAGGAGATAGCAGCATGAGTGATGAAAAGAAGCCTTTTTGCCGTCCCAAGATTCCGGATGGCCATGCATTTCACGTAACGACCCGTCAAAAAGAAATCGTACCGGGGCAGTTTTTTGTAGGTTACGAAACTATCTGGGAACCGCACCAGAAAGAAGTGCCTTACACCACTCCCAAGAAGCCCTGAAGTAAATCAGCAAAGAATAACTCTGCCGCGTGAGCCTGTATGGTCGCGCGGCATTTCGTTTTGGAGTTATTTTGCGGTACCCGGGATTACCCCAAGCTGCTGTTCGCCATCGGCCTGAAGGATTTTGGGGTGAAAAGTTGTCGTCATACCATATCTTGGGACAAGGAACGGTGACGGCGTCGAAAAGGACATTTGTTCAGTGTGGCCACGGCAAAAAAAAGCAGCCTGTCGGCTGCTTGTCCTGATACCAGGATGCGCCGTGTACCGGCGCATCCTGTTTTTTTCGTTTAATCTTTCTTCTTGAACAACCAGAATACTATCCCGGCAACCACAATGCCGAGCAGCCACATCCAGTATTGTTCCAGAAAACCCTTTGTGGCCGGCTTTTCAGCTATAGGAGCGACTGCGGCAGGCATGACAGGCTCAGGCTGTTTAACCGCTGGAGCCTCCTGCACAACCGGAGCCGGTGCCGGTTCTGGAGCCGCTACAGGCGCCACCACCTTGGCCTTTTTTGCCTTTTTCCTGGGTTTAACTACCGGCTTGGGCGCGGGCTGCTCTTCCGCGGCTGCCGGCGCCGGAGCGGGTGCCGCTTCCGGCACAGCTTCGGGAGCAGGTGACGTTTCGGGAGCGGCTGCAACCGGGGCCGGTTCGGCAACAGGAGCCTCCTGCGGTTTGGATGCGCAAGCCGACAGGGCAAGTGCGGAAATAAGCAGAACTGCTGGTAAAACCAAGTTGCGCAAGTTTGACATTGGGTTCTCCCGAATTACGGTTGTTGAAATAAGGCGTGGGGGAAGAATCCTCCCATAGTTAACTGTGCCAGGCAAACATTACTGTGGTTTTATTGCTGTCTCGAAAGTCGGGGATGGCGATTATGTTTCCGGATCAAGTCTGTGCCCAAGGCAGGCCGTCGAAGCGCCAGCCGTTATGCGAGTTGCGGTGATGGCTGTCGTCGAGGTCGCCCTCGAAACCGTGCGCCACGTTGTAGATTTCTTTCATCCCGGCCTTTTCCAGCGCCTCGCCTGCATCTGCAGAGCGGCGGCCGGAACGGCAGATCAGCACGACGGGGCGGTTGGCGCTGGCAGCCTTGCGCACGTGCGACACGAACTGCGGGTCGATTTCCCAATCCGGCCCGTCCACCCAGGGAATGAGGATGGAGCCGCGCGGATGACCGACGAACATGTGCTCCATCTCGCTGCGCACGTCGACGAATACCGCTTCCGGATTGGCTTGCAGGAAGTCGAATGCTTCCTTGGGTTCGAGGTGTTTCATGGGCACATCCCTGCTGGTTCTATTTTGGACAGCCGGATTATAGCGCCCAGTTCGGAATGATGTTCAAAGCCCTTTTAATCCGCTCCCTCGCCCGCAGACGGGAGAGGGTTGGGGAGAGGGTCTCCGCACGAAAATGCCCTCGTTCAGTCTGGTCATGAAATTCGCTTGTCAGAATACTGCAATGTACGTATTTCAAAATTCATCTGTTCCAGGTCGCCCAGTATCCAGGTCGGGATCGCTTTCACGTTTGGCGCATCGATGCCTGCGACCGAACCCGGATTGACCAACCAGCATTTTCCGCCTCTGACATCGGCCTGCATACCAACATGCGCTTTATGGCTATGTCCATGGCAGACCAGATCGTAGTCGCCGGTACAGGCAAACGCCTGGGCATGGTGCGGCATGTGGGTGACGAAAATCTTGCGCCCGCCAAGTTCCAGCACCGCTTCCTGTCCGTGGTAAATGAACATACCGTTGGACTTCGCCATCGTGCGGTACAGCGAATCGACATCGCCGATGTTGTTGCCATGCACGGCGTGGATGGGTATGCCCAGCTTGAGGGAAGCACGCATGGTATTCACACCGATCAGGTCGCCGCAGTGGATCACCGTCTGCGCCCCGGCGGCCCGGGCTTCGACGATCGCTTCCACCAACGGGTCGGAGCGGTCATGACTGTCTGAAACGATGCAAATCTTCATACCAATTTCGTGTCGCGGGAGTCCGGCGCATTAGGCGGAATTCACGCATGTAGTGTCTATAACCACATCGGGTGGTGGGGCTATAACACTGATGGGGTAACAGAGGAAAAACCGGTTGCGTTTTATTGATATTTGGGAGAAAGCAGCATACCCTAGCGCGCAGCTTTAGTACTGTTTGATGCGCTTCAATTCCATGTGCCCGTTCGGGATTTTCAGACAGTCGGCAAATGCTTTTGATAGCGAGATATGACCAGAAAGATGAAGTCAGTGGATGAGCAGGACAACGTCGCGTTCTTTTGGACGCGCGACCCGGAGTTCGTGCTTCCCGGCAAAAATGGCGGGCTGGATATCTGTGTCGAACAGGAATTCGCTTCGCGCACCAGCGACCTGAAGACACTGCTGAACACCTTTCTCGAAACCGCCCTCAACTTCATCAAGGCCAAGGCAGGTGTGATTCGCGTCCTGCTGCCGGACGAACAAACGCTGCAAGTAATCAGCGCAGTGGGGCTTACCGGCGAGGAACTGGAAGCCGAGCGCATCGTGGAACTGGCTTGCGAAGATTGCGGCAAGGATGCGTTCAAACACGGCCTGTGCGCAACCAACGTCGAATCCTGCATGACGCGACACGACGACCAGCCCAACCAGCATTTTCGATCGGTGATTTCCATCCCGCTGGAAAGCCGCAACTCCCCCGAAACCATGCTCGGCGTGTTCACCCTCTTCTTCGATACCCCGCAATCGTCTTCAGGCAGTACCGCCAACATGGCGATCAGCTATGCCGAACTGCTGGGAACCCTGATCGATCACATCAAATCCAACCGTGAAGCCAAGCGCGAGGAACTATTGATGGAGCGCCAGACGATAGCCAACGAAATCCACGATTCGCTGGCGCAAACGCTGAACTATGCGCGCATGAACACCACCCTGCTGAGCGACGCCGTGCGCAACAACAACGAAGTGATGGCAACCAAGTACGTGCGCGACATCGACGAAGCACTGGAAATCGGCCAAAAAGCGGTCCGCACCCTGATTTCCGATTTCCGCAGCGACATGAACCCGGCGGGCCTGCTGCACGCGTTGCAGACGCTGACCGAGCAGTTCCGCGACCGGCACAATATCGTGCTCGATTGCTCCATCCGCGTCGCCGATCTCGACCTGCCGCTGGAGCACGAGATTCAAACCTTCAATATCGTGCGCGAGGCGCTTTCCAACATCGTCAAGCATTCCAACGCGAGCCATGCGCGGCTGATCGTCGATCATCTCTGCGGATACTACGTGTTCACCGTAGAAGACAACGGAATCGGCACTTTCTCCCCGGTGGAAGGACACTATGGAATCATCATCATGCGCGAGCGCGCGCAGCGTATCGGCGGCGAAATCAAGGTAGAAAGTACCAAAGGCCTGGGAACATGCGTACAATTATTCTTCCCGGAACCCGGGACGAATTGGAGAACGACGCATGGCTGAGGAATTAAAGATTGCACTGGTGGATGACCAGAGTCTGTGCCGGCGCGGACTGGGCGAACTGCTTGCCCGTTGCTACGGTTTCAATGTGCTTGGCGCCGTTGGCAGCATCGAGGATCTGCGCGAACTGATCAAGGACAAACCCGATTTGCTGATTATGGACTTGCGGATGAAGCCAATGGACGGTTTGGCCATGCTGGAGCAGATCCGCAAGGAAGGCTGCCTCATCCCCGCCGTATTGCTGACCATGAGCGATTCCGAGGTTGATCTGGGCAATGCGATACGGGCCGGGGTGCGCGGCTATTTGCTCAAGGACATGGCACCGGAAGAGGTGGTGGACGCCATTCGCCGGGTTGCGGCCGGCGAACTGGTCGTTGCGCCGACCATGACGGTGAAAATGATCGACATGCTGCGCGGCGACCAGGCCGGACAGGAGCCAAAGAACTCGCTCAAATTGTTGACCGAGCGCGAGCGCGAGATATTGCAGTTGCTGTCTCGCGGCGAAAGCAACAAAGCCATCGCGCTAACCCTGTCGATCAGTTACGACACGGTAAAACAGCATGTGCGGCACATCCTGAACAAGCTCAATCTGTCCTCGCGCGTAAAGGCAGCCGTGCTGTTTGCCAAGGAACAGGGAATGCCTGAAGACAGTGACGCAACGCCCTCATCGGGCACGCAAGCCGGATCAAAGCAACAAGGCAGCAGATGAATCAGCAGTAGTTTTATCAATCGACCAATAACTAAAGAGGAGAAAACATGGCACATGTAGTCATCATGGGAGCAGGTCTGGGTGGCATGCCGGCAGCATACGAAATGCGCGACAAGTTGGACAAGGAGCATAAAGTCACGGTCATCTCGAACAGCGAGAACTTCCAGTTCGTTCCATCCAATCCCTGGGTGGGTGTGAAGTGGCGCGAGCGCAAGCAGATCGAATTCCCGGTGCGCAGCTATCTGGAACGCAAAGGCATCGAATTCATCTCCACGGGCGTCAAGCGCGTACATCCGGACCAGAACAAGCTCGAACTGAACGATGGCAAGCATGTCGACTACGACTATCTGGTGATCGCCACCGGCCCCAAACTGGCCTTTGAAGAAGTCGAAGGACTTGGACCGCATGGCGGCCACACCTACTCTGTGTGCCATATCGACCACGCGATGAAGTCGCACGAAGTTTGGGACGAATTCTGCAAGAAGCCCGGCCCCATCGTGGTCGGTGCGGTACAAGGCGCCTCCTGCTTCGGCCCGGCTTATGAATATGCCTTCATCATGGAAACCGACCTGCGCAAACGCAAGATTCGCGACAAGGTACCGATGACTTTCGTTACCTCCGAGCCCTACATCGGCCACCTCGGCCTGGGCGGCGTGGGCGACTCCAACGGTATTCTCGAGTCCGGCATGCGCGACAAGCACATCAAGTGGATCTGCAATGCCAAGGTCACCAAAGTCGAAGCCGGCAAGATGTACGTCACGGAACACGACGACTTGGGCAACGAGAAAAAGAAGCACGAGCTGCCCTTCAACTACAGCATGATGCTGCCGGCCTTCAAGGGCGTGGATGCGGTATTCGGCCTCGATGGACTGGTGCAGGCGCGCGGCTTCGTCACGGTGGACAAACACCAACGCAACCAGAAATACAAGAACGTCTTCGCCGTTGGCGTGTGCGTCGCCATTCCGTCGGTGGAAGCGACTCCGGTTCCGGTCGGCACGCCCAAGACCGGCTACATGATCGAATCCATGGTGACCGCCACCGTGCATAACATCCATGCCGATCTGGTGGGCGAACCCGCAGACAAGGAAGCCACCTGGAACGCCGTGTGCCTGGCCGACTTCGGCGAAAGCGGCGTCGCCTTCGTCGCCATCCCGCAAATCCCGCCGCGCAACGTGAACTGGTTCTCCGAAGGCAAATGGGTGCACCTCGCCAAAGTCGCGTTCGAGAAGTACTTCATCCGCAAGATGAAAAAAGGCACGTCCGAACCGTTCTACGAAGGCAGCATCATGAAGATGCTGGGCATCGAAAAACTGAAATAGCAGCGGTCTAACGCAAGTAAAAAAGCCCCGGAATACGGGGCTTTTTTTACTGCAATACTTTGATTTGGTGGGCGGTACTGGGTTCGAACCAGTGACCCCTGCCGTGTGAAGGCAGTGCTCTACCGCTGAGCTAACCGCCCGGTCGAGGGCGCGCATTTAATCATGGCAAACACATTCGGGTCAATTTCTTTATCGGGCATATCCATCTGTCGTAGAATGCGCGCCTTCATTTCATGCCAATACAACAGGAAAGCAACATGACCGTCCGCACCCGTTTCGCCCCCAGTCCGACCGGCTACCTGCACATCGGCGGCGCCCGCACTGCGCTGTTCTCCTGGGCCTATGCGCGCAAGCATGGGGGCGTCTTCATCCTGCGCATCGAGGACACCGACGTGGAACGTTCCACCCCGGAAGCGGTACAAGCCATCCTGGACGGCATGAACTGGCTCAAACTCAACTACGACGAGGGCCCGTTCTACCAGATGCAGCGCATGCCGCGTTACAAGGAGGTCATCCAGCAGATGCTGGCCTCGGGTCAAGCCTATAACTGCTATACCTCCCCGTCCGAACTGGACGCCCTGCGCGAAGCACAGCGCGCGCGCGGCGAGAAGCCCCGTTATGACGGCACTTGGCGGCCCGAACCGGGCAAGACCCTGCCGCCCGTTCCCGTCGGCGTGAAGCCGGTGGTGCGCTTCAGGAACCCGACTGAGGGCGTGGTCGCTTGGAAAGACATGGTCAAAGGCCATATCGAATTCAGCAACAGCGAACTGGACGACCTCATCATTGCCCGCTCCGATGGCACGCCGACCTACAACTTCTGCGTCGTGGTGGACGACTGGGACATGGGCATCACCCAGGTGATCCGCGGCGACGACCACGTCAACAACACCCCGCGCCAGATCAACATCCTCAAAGCCCTGGGCGCGACCGTCCCCGGCTATGCCCACCTGTCGATGATCCTCGGCGACGACGGCACCAAATTGTCCAAGCGCCACGGCGCGGTCAGCGTGATGCAATACGACGAGGACGGCTACCTGCCCGAGGCAGTCATCAATTACCTCGCCCGCCTCGGCTGGTCGCATGGCGACGACGAAGTGTTCTCGGTCGAGCAGTTCTGCCAGTGGTTCGACCTCGACCACATCACGCCTTCCGCCGCCCAGTTCAACACCGAAAAACTGAATTGGCTGAACAACCATTACCTCAAGCAGACCGACAATGCCAAACTGGCCGGGATGGTGCGCCCCCGCCTCGAAGCGCGCGGCATCAAGACCGGCACGACGCCCGATCTGGCCGCCATTGCCGGCTTATACAAGGAACGCGTCGCCACCCTGAACGAACTGGCCGATGCGGCAGAGGTGTTCTACATCGACCTGCACCCGGATGCGGCGCTGCTCGACGCCCAGCTTTCCGCCGAGGCCATCCCTGCCCTGCGCGACCTGGCGCAACTATTCTCCTCCGTCGCATGGGAAATCCCGGCGATCAGCGCAGCCATCAAGGAAGTCATTGCCAAACACGGCCTGAAGATGCCCAAGCTCGCCATGCCTTTGCGCGTGATGCTCACCGGACAAACCCAGACGCCTTCTGTGGATGCTTTGGTGGCGCTGTTCCCGCGCGCGATGGTGCTGGAACGCATCGAGAAGAACCTGGCGAAAAAATCTGCCTGACTTGCTTTACAAGGCCGGGTGCCGTCTCTATAATGCGCGCTCTTTTCGGGGCACCCCGGGGGTATAGCTCAGCTGGGAGAGCGCTTGCATGGCATGCAAGAGGTCAGCGGTTCGATCCCGCTTACCTCCACCAAAAAGAACAGTAGCACCGCAGTCCCCTTCGTCTAGAGGCCTAGGACACCGCCCTTTCACGGCGATAACACGAGTTCGAATCTCGTAGGGGACGCCAGATTACTTTGCGCGTTGATTCACCGCGGCCCGCATGAAACGACACCCAACGAAAAAAGCCCTTTCGGGCTTTTTTCATTTGTGCGACGCATTTTGTTCAGGCGTTGCCAGTCGCCCCCTCATTTTTATCGGTGTGCCGTACCGGCAGGCACACCCTGAATGTCGAACCCTTGCCCACTTCGCTTTTCACCTCGATGCGGCCGTTGTGTTTATTGACGATCCCGTATGACAGGGACAACCCAAGGCCGGTGCCCTTGCCTACCGGCTTGGTGGTGAAGAAAGGATCGAAAATCCGGCTGATGTTTTCGGGCGATATCCCCTTTCCGGTATCCTCCACTTCCACCCAGACCTCGTTGCCGTTGACGCCGCTGCGAACAGTAATGACGCCGTTCTTTTCGATTGCCTGAGCAGCATTCACCAGCAGGTTCATGAACACCTGGTTGACCTGCGACGGCATGCATTCCACGTCCGGCAATCCGGCATACTGCTTGACCACATTGGCTTTGTACTTGATTTCGTTGGCCACGACGTTGAGGGTACTATCCAGTCCCGCCTCGAGATTGGCAAACTGCCAGTTGGATTCGTCAACATGGGAAAAATCCTTGAGATCCTGCACGATGCGTTTGACCCTGGCCAGGCCGTCCTGCGATTCTTTCATCAGGCTGGGAATGTCTTCCTTCAGGTAAGCGAAGTCGACCTTCTTCTTGACCTGCGACACTTCCGGAAATGCATTGCCTCCGCCCTTGGCTTCCACAGCCTCGTAAGCCGAGATTACGTCGAACATGCTCGTCATGTATTTGCCCAGTGTGCCCAGATTGGAATTGACGAAACCGACCGGGTTGTTGATTTCATGCGCGACGCCGGCCGCGAGCTGGCCGATGGAGGCCATTTTTTCCGATTGCAGCAACTGCGTATGCGCCGATTCCAGCCGTTCATTCAACTGCTTCAGTTCGAGATTGTTGGCCAGCAGCTTCTGGTTCGCTGACTCCACGGCAGCCGTCCGTTGCTTTACGCGCTCTTCCAACTGCTCGTTCAGGACATGCAACGCCTCCTGGTCGGCCTCCAACTCCTGGTTCTTCTGCATGACTTCAAGGGTTTTGTCTCCCAACTTGCCGTACATCTCGTTCAATGCTTCCATCAGCACATTAGCCGACTGGGTCATGAAGGCGTTTGCTTTCCGGACTGCGTCCTCGTGGCTATCGCCGGCTTGCAGCGCCAGGATTTCCTTTCCCATGCGCGTGTCCGACCCCAGAATATGCTGCACCAGCCAGTTGGTCAGGTATTTCAGCAGCGGGGCGACAAGCTGGTTGGTCACATCCGTGCTGCCCATCAATATCTTCGCGGCAACCGTAACCTGATTGGTGAAATGCTGGTGCGCCTTGACGTGGATATCCTGATGTCCTGCATCGACGACATACTTCCTCATCAATTCCTCTTCGGTATTGAAGTGGTACACGGTGTAATTCGCCAACTCGGTCAGAATGGCACCCAGCTCTTCGGTACTGGCCAGATGCGCACTGATCGAACCCAGGCGATTGATCAGATCCACCAGCTTGCGATGTTGCTCGTCCACCACATCGACGCCGGTGTTGAATTTGTTGTCCCAGATAAACGCTTCGATTTTTTCTTCAGTCGCTGCATGCATCATAAACTCCTTCGAACAGTGCAAATCCCATGGGCGGATGTCATGCAAGACTCCGCAAGAACAATAAAACTATTGGGAATGTTTTACCGGCAACCATACCCTGAACGCCGATCCCTTGCCCACCTCGCTATGTACTTCCATCCGTCCCCGATGCTTCTGTACTATCCCGTAAGATAAGGATAATCCCAACCCCGTTCCCTTGCCAACCGGTTTGGTGGTGAAGAACGGGTCGAATATCTTTTGCATGTTTTCCGGAGGAATGCCTTGCCCGGTGTCGGCAATATCCACCCAGACCTCGCTTCCTTCCACCCCGGTACGAATGGTGATGGTGCCATGCTCCTTGATCGCATGGGCCGCGTTCACCAGCAGGTTCATGAATACCTGATTGAGTTGCGACGGCAGGCATTCCACTTCGGGTATCCTGGCGTACTCCTTGACCACTTCCGCCTTGTATTTGATCTCGTTGTTGACAATGCTCAGCGTGCTCTCCAGACCGTTGCGCAGGTCGGATAAACTCCATTCGTCGGAGTCGTCTGCATGGGAAAAATCCTTCAGGTTCTGCACAATCTTTTTGACGCGGGTGATGCCATCCTTCGACTCCACCATCAATGCGCGCAAATCCGCTTTCAGGAATTCGATATCCAGCTTCTTCCTGGCCTGCTGCAACCGGCTGCGCACTTCCGGCTCCGCAATCGCGCTCTCCGCCTGCTCATACAGTTCGATCATGCTGAAGGCATCCTGCACGTATTTTTCCAGTGTGCCCAGGTTTGAATAGACATAGCCGATCGGGTTGTTGATCTCGTGCGCGACTCCCGCCGCCAGTTGGCCAATCGACGCCATCTTCTCCGATTGCAGCAACTGGCTGTGTACGTCTTCCAGCTTCCTGATCAGGACGCGCTGCTCCTCCTTTTCCTGGTGCAGCGCCAACTCCGTGAGCTTGCGCTCGGCCAATTCCTTGCGCAGCCCGGCATTGGCTTCGGTCAGCTCCTTCGACATCAGGTCGAGGGAACGCTCGATCAGCAGGCGGTCTGCGTCCGCGCTGCCATATGCCTCATCCACCGCAGCGATGAACGCTGCCAATTCGGGTGGCAGCGTTGCGTGGTCGCCAAGGTGCCGTTTGATCTGGCGTTCGAGCAGCCTGTGCACCGTTCATCGCTCCGAAAAAGTGGTTATCGTCATGGTCTGGTTGTGCAACTCGCACCCGGTGATGGCGCCGTAAGGACAGATTTCACCGTAGGAATAAAACCCGGTCAACACCGTGCTCTTGCCCAGCACCTCGCGCACGCCTTCGACTTCCTCCTCGATGCGCTGCTTCAGCACCAGCTTGCGGCCCACGCAACTGATGAGCAAAGCCAGATCCGGCTCCCTGGAGCCGAGCATCTCGTAGCTCGCCCGTGCCGCGCCCTCCGCCCCATCGATCAGCCGGTCAAAATTGGCCTTCATCAACCGTGCATATCCGCCTTCGGGCATATCGCCGGCGAAGGTCATGCTTTGCCCGTCTTCGTCGATCGACATCACGGACCGCACGAGGCCGTAGCCCACTTCGCTGGTGCGCAATGCCAGCGGAAACAACAACGCTTCGGCCGGCCCGGCATTGTTTTCGCCCAGGTATTTTTTGTAAAGTTCAAGCGCGGAATGCCCGTCCAATTCATACAGGACGTTGCCTTTGGAACGCGTGATCAGGCGCTCTGCCCCGAAAGAATCCCAGCCGCCCAGCGAGCCGTAGCCGACCTTGAGACGCTCGCCGTAGAAACCCAGCGCGGCAATCACGCCTTCGCATGGCGTGCTGTCGGCGCACACCAGGGTATTCTGAAAATTCGTGCCATCGCCCGCCAACCCGCCGGTGACCGCCACCCCCGTGGGCAGGTTCTCGCGCAACCCCCGCGCCAGATCGCTGCCGTTCACTTTCAATCCGTCCGAAAGCACCAGCACATGCACCAGTTGTTGCGGGGGAAGCGCCTTTGCCAGGCGCACCCCCGCCGCCAGACTGTCGCCGCCATCGCCGATGTCCGCATGTGCCAGCCGGATGGAGGTATGCTCGAATCGTACCGCCGTCACCGCAAGCGAACCGTCGCGCACGCGAGTGCCGCATATTTCGCCCGATGTGGAACAACCAACCAGGTGCGCGCCGGGATATTGCGCGCGAATCTCTTTTATTCGTTCGGCGTCGCCCATCACCGGGGTCGCCCCGAAAACCAGCACCAACGAAGCCTTGCCATCGAGCGACGGTGGCGATTCCCTTTGCCAGCCCGAGTCGGCAGTCCAGTATTGCTGTTCGATTTTCATTAGAAATGGTCCGGTGCGGTTGATGAACAGTCACTTCCTGACATACACGTAAATGGTCAAATTGCTTCCGAGATGTTCGAAACCCCTGATCTGATCGATCAGCGCCTTGTCCAGCATGTAATCCTTCGACAACAACAACTCGCCGTGGCTGCTCATCAAGTCGCGCGACAACACCATGCCGGGTTTGGCCTGGTCCATACGGACAGCCATCTCCTGAACTGCCTGCGCAGCACCGCTTGCGCCCATCACCTTCATGAAAGCGTCCACCACGGCCGGATCGTAGCGCTTTCCGCGGCCCTCCTGGATATACAGCACCGCGTCGGACTGCTTCAGGCGCTTGTTCAACACCGTCCCGAGTTGCACGGCGTCGTATTCGTTCGCCAGCGCGATGATTCGTGCGCCCAGCGGAATTTCAAGGCCGTGCAGCTTGTCCGGATAGCCCAGGCCGTCGAAATGCTCATGGTGGCTGCGGATCAATTTTGCCGCGCCCTGCAACTGCTCCAGCGCCATCAGCGCCGTCTGCCCCTTGACCGGGTGTTTGATCACCTCGGAGCGCTCTTCGCCGGTAAGGCTCGTGAACGGCTTTTCCAGCAGATAATCGGGCAAGCCGATCTTGCCAACATCGTGCAGCAGCGCAGCAAGAAACACATCCTGCACTTCCGCTTCCTTCATCCCCATCAACTGCGCAATCGCCCTGGATAGTTCCGCCACCCGGTGCGAATGGCCCGCCATGATCCCTTCGCGCATCTCGATCAGGTTCGAAAAGACCCGGATCGAAGTGATGAAACCCTTCTTCAGCTTTTCGTGCGCAACTTCCAGGAAGCCCATGGTCTGGCGCAGTTCCTCGGTGCGCGCCTTGACCTTCTGTTCGAGATTGGCATTCAGGTCCTTGAGTTCCTCGTTTTGCTTGCGCGTCAACTCTTCCAGCCCCTGGTTGGCCTGTTCCAGTTGTTTCTGGCGCAGGGCATGCTGGATGGACAGGACGATATCGTTGTCTTCCCAGGGTTTGGAGATATAGCGATAGATATGCCCCTTGTTGATGGCGTCGATGGTCGCCTCGATCTCGGCATAACCGGTGAGCAGGATGCGTATCGTCTCAGGCCAGCGCTTGTTGACCTGCTCCAGAAATTGCGCCCCGTTCATTTCCGGCATGCGCATGTCCGAAATCACCAGATCGATGTTCTCGCGCTGCAGGATTTCCAATCCCTGCGCCCCACCTTCCGCGGTGAAGATGCGGTAACCGCAAGGACGGAACAAGCGCTTCAGCGACGACAACACATTTGATTCATCGTCCACGAACAGCAAGGTCGCATTCGCTGGTTCTGTTGACGGCTGCATTTCCTGTCCTTCACTCATGATTTCCACCGATGGTTGTCCACACTTGACCTATATATCCAGCAGCAGTTTGGCCACGGCATCCAGTTGCTCCGGCTGCGGCATGGATGGTTCGATGCGCTCCCAACTTATCTGCAAGCCTTCGCGCAACTTTCCGGGGATACGGCCGATCAAGTCCTCGCCCACCAGCCCTTGTTCGAGCAATACGGCCACGAACACCGTGCCGGCAAGCGGCTCGAACGGCTCGTGCTCCGGTTTGCGCCAATACCGGATGCCGCGTTCGATCTGCGGCGGAAAATTCCAGCGCTTGACCATTTCCGCGCCGATCTCGCCGTGGTCGAAGCCGAGCATGGCGTGCTCGACCTCGATCAGGTTCACCCCGGAAGCCTTTTGCTGCGCCAGCACTTCGGCAAACTTTTCCGGAATGCAGACACTCAGCACGAGCTGGCCGACATCGTGAAACAGGCCGGAAGTGAACGAGAATTTGCGCATGCCCCCCAGGCATTGCGTCAGCGCTTCCGTGTAAGTTGCCACCCGGATGCTGCGCATCCAATAGGCATGGCGGTCAAACAAGCCATCCGCGGTTGCGGGAAAAGCGTGGGTGAACCCTGCCGACACCACCAGGGAACGGATCGTGTCGAAACCCAGCACGGTGACCGCATCCCGGATCGACCCGACTTCGCGCGACAGTCCGTAAAAAGAGGAATTGGCGACCCGCAACACTCTGGCGCTCAACCCCTGATCGATCTCGATCTTGTGCGCCATGGTGGCGCTGCCCACGTTGGGGTCCCTGAAGCTGGACAATACCTCCCGTACCGCCAGCGGCATCGCGGGAAGTTGGTGCAACTTGTCCAGAACTGCGTTTTTATCCATGGCCACAGGTATATTATTTTTCATCCCTGACTGGAAATACTGTCCCCGGATTACATATCGGCATCTATCACCAGCACCACACCCTTGGACGACGAAATTTCACCCATGGGGCTGCACCAGCAATTGGCCTGCTTTCCATCCGCCAGAATGCACTGATGCTTGCTTCCGAACTTGCGGCAATTTTCCGCGGTAATGCAGTTCAATAAAGCCGCCGGGATGACATCGCCCGATGCCTCGCCCAGCAAGGGGCGCGATCCATCCGCCACGAGCAGGCGATGCGCATTGCGGTTGGCGATGGCGATCACGCCGTCGTCGCCGATGCCGACTACCGCCACCGGCAGATGTTCCAGCACTTCCTGCGACACCTGCAGGACATTCAGGTTGCGCACGACTTCGCGCGTCTTTTCCTGCACGCGTTGCTCGAGGTCGCGGTTGATCTGCAAGAGATCGTCGTTTGCCTTCAGCAACTCCTGCGCCAACCGGGCGTTCTCCATCTTCATTTCGTAGCGCTGGAACGCCTCTTCCACATTCGCTCGCAGCAGATCGTCTTCCCAGGGCTTGGTGAGGAATTTGTAGATTGCCCCGCGGTTGATCGCGTCGGTCACCGAGTTCAGTTCGGTATATCCGCTTAACACGATGCGCACGGTATTCGGATACTGCTCTTTCACCTTGCCCAGGAATTCCACCCCCGTCATCCCCGGCATGCGCTGGTCGGAAATGATCACCCCGACCTCGTTTTGCGCCAGCAACGCCAACCCCTCATCGCCGCTGTTGGCGCGCAGGATGTGGTAGCCGTCGCGGCGCAACAGGCGCACCAGGGCAGCGGTAATGTTCTCTTCGTCGTCGACCAGCAGCAGTGTGCGTTCCATCATTCCCCCGAAGGAATCAGCGGATCTCCGTTTTGCAGCAACCCGGTCATGTCGGCAGCAGGAATCGGGCGGCTGAACAGGAATCCCTGCATTTCGTTGCAACCCATCCGGCGCAATTGGGCGAGCTGTTCCGTCGTTTCCACGCCCTCGGCGATGACGCTTAAGCCGAGGCTCTTGCCCAGCGCAATGATCGCCGCCACGATTGCCTCATCGTCGCTGTCGCGCGAAAGGTCTTGGACAAAAGACTTGTCGATCTTGAGGCTGCTGATCGGAAACCGCTTCAAATAGCTCAGACTCGAATAGCCGGTGCCGAAATCGTCGATGGAGAACTGAATCCCCGCTTCATGCAGCTTGATCAGGGTTTCGACCGTTCCCGCCACATTGTTCATCAGCAGGGTTTCCGTCAACTCCAGTTCGATTGTCTTCAGGGCAGGATCCAGGCCGTTGTCTTTCAGGATATCCAGCACCAACCCGGCAAAATCGGGCTGCCTGAATTGAAGCGCCGACAAGTTGACTGCAATGCGCATATCCTTGAAACCCGCTGCTTGCCAGGCACGCGCCTGTGCACAGGCCGCCCGCAGCACCCACTCTCCCACCGGCAGGATGAGGCCGGTTTCCTCCATCAGCGGAATGAATTCGCCGGGAGCCACCAGACCGCGCTCCTTGTTCTGCCAGCGCAGCAAGGCCTCCATGCCGACGATCTTTCCGCTTTCCAGATCGACCTTGGGCTGGTAATGCAGCACAAACTCGTCGCGCTCCAGGGCCCGGCGCAACTCTGTCTCCATCTTGAGGCGCTGCCATGACGTGGCATTCATCTGCTCGGCGTAATACTGGAAATTGTTGCGGCCTTCGGATTTGGAGTGATGCAACGCCGCTTCCGCATTCTTGAGCAGCGTCGACGTATTCAGACCGTCGACCGGGTAGATGCCGATCCCGATGCTGAGCGTGATGAAAATCTCGCTCTCGCCTATCGAGATGGGATCATGCGCGAAGGAATCGAGAACCTTCTGCGCCACTTCGCCGGCGGCGTGGGCAGCCTTCATCCCCGTCAGCACCAGGCCGAATTCATCGCCCGCGATGCGCGCCACGGTATCGCAGGCGCGCAGATGGCTGGTTAGCCTCCCGGCCACAGCCTGCAACAACTGGTCCCCGACCGGATAACCGAAGGAATCGTTGACTTGCTTGAAGCGGTCCAGGTCGATGGACAGCACCCCCACCATGTTGTTGTCGCGATGGGCGCGGGTCAATTCCTGCTCCAGCCGGTCGATGAACAACACGCGGTTCGGCAGGTTGGTCAGCGAGTCGTAATGGGCGATATGGTCGATCTGGCTGTCCTTGCGCTCCATTGCCGCCGCCAGCTCCAGATTCACTTGCGCCAGCAATTCGTTGGCCGACTGGATTTGCTGCAATAGCTGTTCCTTCTCCTGTGCCAGTTCGGAACGCCAGAACGCCTCCAGCACATCGATGCGCATGGTTTCGTTATCCCACGGCTTGCTGAAGAACTTGTAGATGGCGCCGCGGTTAATGGCCTCTTTCGCCATGTCGAGATCGGCGGTGCCGGTCAACACGATGCGTATCGTCTGCGGATACAGTTCCTTGACCTGGGTCAGGAACTCCGCGCCGGACATCCCGGGCATGCGCTGATCCGAAATCACCACACCGACCTTGTGCTGGGCCAGGACATCCAACCCCTCTTGTCCGCTGTTCGCGCGCAGAATCCTGTAACCGTCGTGTCTGAGCAGGCGCTCCAATGCGGCAGTAACGCTTTCCTCATCGTCAACCAATAGTAAAGTGCGATCCACACTGGCCTCCAACCATTCAAGAGTATCGATACTCTAACATGACATCCATCGCCCGGCGTCAACAGGCCGGACTAAAGCCCGCTCAGCACCTTGATATGCGCCGTTGCGCTGCGCCCCAGGGCATGCAGTTCGTATCCGCCCTCCAGCGTCGAGACGATGCGCCTGCGGCAATGCCTGTACGCCAGTTCCTTCAGCTTCACCGTCACCCACGCGTAATCCGCATCCACCAGCTTGAGCATGGCCATGTCGTCTTCCCGGTGGGCATCGAACCCGGCCGAGACCAGCAACAACTCCGGCTTGAACGCATCCAGTGCAGGCAGCCAGCGGTCGTTAACCGCTGCGCGGAATTCTTCGCTGCCGGCACCGGCGGCCAGGGGTACGTTGATGATGTGATCGTTGCCGCTGTCCGCCCCCTTGTAGGGATAAAACGGATGCTGGAAGGTCGAGCACAGCATCACGCGCGCATCGTCGTGGAAGATGTTCTCGGTGCCGTTGCCGTGATGCACATCGAAATCCGCAATCGCCACCCGGCTCAAACCGTGCGCGGCCAAAGCGTGCGCCACGCCGACGGCGACGTTGTTGAAAATGCAGAATCCCATCGACCGCGCTCTTTCCGCATGGTGTCCGGGCGGACGGACGTTGCAGAAGGCATTCTCGACCTTGCCCGCCATCACCAGGTCGACGCCCATCGCCACGGCGCCTGCGGCGCGCAACGCGGCGGGGTGGCTGAACGGATTCATCGCCGTATCGGCGTCGAGTTCCACCATGCCCTGCTGCGGCGCGGCGGCGGCGATGGCGTCGACATAGCCGGCGTCGTGCACGCGCAACAATTGCTCACGCGTCGCCGCGGGTGCTTCGTGATGCTGCAGGTAGCCGAACAATCCGGAAGCGATCAATTGATCCTCGATCGCATGGATGCGCGCCGGGCATTCCGGATGATGCGCGCCCATGTCGTGCTTGAGACAGAGCGAATGAGTAATATAGGCAGTCTGCATGGCATCTGAACTGTAATGCTTACGGTGCTATCATACCGAACGAATCCATCACCGAAAGCGAAAAATCATGGGCAAACACTACCTTAATACCCTTTTCGCACCAAAATCCGTGGCTGTATTCGGCGCCAGCGACCGTCCCGACTCGGTCGGCCAGATCGTTTTCCAGAACATGTTGCAATGCGGCTTCAAGGGCGCGCTCTACCCGATCAACGCCAAAAATCCCGAGGTACAAGGCCAGCGCGCGTACAAATCGATCGGCGAGATCGGCAAGCCGGTCGAACTGGTCGTGATCGCCACCCCGCCGCAGACCGTGCCCGGCATCATCGAGGAATGCGGCATCCACGGCGTCAAGGCGGCGGTGATCATCACCGCCGGGTTCGGCGAAGTAGGAACGGAAGGCGCTGCGCTGGAACGCCAGTTGCTGGAAGCCGCGCACCGCTACAACATCCGCCTGATCGGCCCCAACTGCCTCGGCATCATGCGCCCCTCCATCGGGCTCAACGCCACCTTCAACAAAGGCCAGGCCAACGTCGGCAACATCGCGCTCATCTCGCAGTCCGGCGCGCTGTGCACCGCCATCCTCGACTGGGCCAACCGCAACGACGTCGGCTTCTCCAGCGTGGTCTCGATGGGTTCCTCCACCGACGTGGATTTCGGCGAGATCCTCGACTACCTGGTGTCCGATTCCAACACCCATAGCATCCTCATGTATATCGAAGGCATCCGCAATGCGCGCAGCTTCATGAGCGCTCTGCGTGCCGCCGCGCGCATCAAGCCGGTGATCCTGGTCAAGGTCGGCCGCCATCCCGCCGGGTCGAAAGCCGCGATGTCGCATACCGCCTCGCTGGTCGGCGCCGACGACGTGTTCGACGCCGCCTTCAGCCGCGTCGGCGTGGTGCGCGTGCAGACCGTCACGCAATTGTTCACCGCCGCGCGCGCGCTGTCGTTCGGTTTCCGCCCGACCGGCAACCGCCTCGCCCTCGTCACCAACGGCGGCGGCCCCGGCGTGATGGCGGCCGACCGCGCCTCCGACCTCGGCGTGGTCATGGCCACGCTGTCCGACAGCACGGTCGAATACCTCAACCAGTACCTGCCGCCGAACTGGCCGCATTGCAACCCGGTGGACATCATCGGCGACGCGCAGGCCGACCGCTATTTCCATGCGGTCAAAGCCTGCCTGGACGACGAGAACGTCGACGGCGTGCTGGCCATCCTCACCCCGCAGGCGATGACCAAGCCGCTGGAGTCGGCCCAGGTCCTGATCGACATCGCCAAGAGCAATGCCAGCACCAGCAACAGCAAGCCGCTGCTGACCTGCTGGATGGGCGAAACCCAGGTCGCCAGTTCGCGTGATGCATTCACCAAGGCGCATTTGCCCCACTTCCGCACGCCCGAACCGGCGGTGGAAGTGTTCTCGCACCTCTCCGCCTACTACCGCAACCAGAAGCTGCTGATGCAGATGCCCGGCCCGCTCGCGCACCACATCGAACCCGATGTGGAAAGCGCGCGCCTGATCATCGAAGGCGCGATGCTGGAACACCGCAAGGTGCTGACCGAGATGGAATCGAAAGCGCTACTGTCCGCCTTCCACATCCCGGTCGCGCGCACCATGGTCGCGCACTCGCCCGCCGAAGCGCTGCTGATCGGGCAACAACTCGGCTTCCCGGTGGCGATGAAGGTCAACTCGCCCGACATCACCCACAAGAGCGATGCCGGCGGCGTCATACTCAACCTGAACAACGCGCACGAGGTGCGCGCCGCGTACCAGCACATCATCGATAACGTGCACCACAACCGCCCCAATGCCGCGATGAACGGAATTTCAATCGAACCGATGATCGTCAAACCGAACGGACGCGAACTGATGATCGGCGTCACCAGCGATCCGGTGTTCGGCCCGGTAATCACTTTCGGCGCAGGCGGCACCACGGTCGAAATCATGGGCGACCGCGCCGTGGCGCTGCCGCCGCTCAACCATTTCCTGGTGAAGGACCTGATCCAGGGCACGCACATCGCCAGAATGCTCGGGCATTTCCGCAACATGCTGCCCGCCAAAATCGAAGCGCTGGAAGACGTGCTGCTGCGCGTGTCGGAAATGGTGTGCGAACTGCCGCTGCTCAAGGAGATGGACATCAACCCGCTCATCCTCGACGAGAGCGGCGCTTTGGCCGCCGATGCGCGCGTGGTGGTGGAATACCGCCAGCCCAGCGCCGACCGTTATGCGCACATGGCGATCTACCCCTACCCCACACACCTGGTCGGCGAATGGCAACTGGCCGACGGCACCGACATCACCATCCGCCCCATCCGCCCGGAAGACGCGGCGCTGGTAAAAAAATTCGTGCACGACCTGTCGAACGAATCCAAGTACTTCCGCTTCATGAACAGCGTGCAGGAACTGACCGAAGACATGCTGGCGCGCCTGACGCAGATCGATTACAGCCGCGAAATGGCGCTGATCGCCGTGGTCGAGGAAGAAGGACACGAAGTCGAGTTGGGTGTTGCGCGCTACGCCATCAACCCCGACGGCGACACCTGCGAATTCGCGCTGGTGGTGGCGGACAGCGTCGCAGGCAAGGGGCTGGGTCAGAAACTCATGGTCTCGCTGATGGAAGCGGCGCGTTCCAAGGGACTTTCGATCATCGAAGGCGAAGTGCTCAACAACAACCACCGCATGCTGAAACTGATGTCCCGGTTGGGCTTCGCCATCAAGAGCAGCGAAGACGACGCTGCAGTGATGAAGGTAAGCAGGACATTGCTGGCCAAGTGATTCCGATGGCGGAATACCGCACGCCGATTTCCGGACGGTTGCGGTTCAGCCCGAATAATTCAGTGAGGTAAACCCCCGGCTATGCCGGGGGACTTAAAGGGTTTGTCCCTCCCCCTTGCAGGGGGAGGGTTAGGGAGGGGGTAGAAATTGAATATGTGCGCAGTCAATCGTTTGTACCCCCATCCCAGCCTTCCCCCTGAGAGGGGGAAGGAGCGAGACTCAGCCGCCTTCAGGCGGCTCACGGTTTTATCGGCCCCTTTGAGGGGCTCACCCAATAAGCCTCCGGCTTTGCCGGAGGTCATTTAATTCAGCCGATGCGCTCCTCAATGGCGTGATCAATGCGAGCGATCAGGTTCGCGAGCTCTCCCTCGATTTGTGCGAGCAGCGGTTCAAGGTTGCCGAACGACCCGTTCTTGATGTCGTTTTCCGCTTGACCAGCCAATCCTTGCAGGGCTTCCGCACCGAGGGTGCCGGCAATACCCTTGAGCGTGTGCGCCAGCCGTTCGGCAGTGTTTGCATCATTGGCTGCCAGCGCTTTCCGGATATCGGCAGCGACGTGCGCCTGATTTACCCTGAACTTTTCCAGCAGCGAATAATATAACGCGATATTCCCGCCGATCCGGCGCACGCTCGCCGCCACTTTTACGCCCGGCAAATCCGGGAGCGGCTCTGCCGAAGCCGCTTTCGGAACGGTTAGCTCGGGCGAAACGGTCTCTGCAGTCCGCCTCGGGTGCACCCATTTTGCGAGCGTGGCAACCAGGCGATCCGGGTCTATCGGTTTGCCGATGTGGTCGTTCATCCCCCCCGCCAGAATTGCCTTCTGTTCGCTCACCATGACATTCGCGGTCAGCGCGATGATGGGCAGATTGGCATACTGCGGATTCCTCCTTATTTCCCGCGTGGTGCTGAATCCGTCCATCACCGGCATCTGCATATCCATCAGCACGCCGTCGAATCGGGCATCCGCCAGCGCGGCAATCGCCTCCTCGCCATTGATGGCGACAGTCACATTTATCCCGTAGTTCTCGAGCATTTCTTTTGCCACCTGCTGGTTGATTTCGTCGTCCTCGACCAGAAGAACGCGAGCCCCGCGGAAGTGGGAAACGAGCACCGGGTTGAACTGCGCGTCGGCCAACCTGAATTTGCCGGTGGTCAAACTATTCCAGCCATATATTGTGGTGACGGCATCGAGCAATTGCCCCTGCTGGAAAGGCTTTTCCAATATGCCGTCCACAATCCGCTCCGCCTCCCGAAGCGGAATCTCGTTTTGGCCGTAGCCGGTGATCAGCAGGATTTTCGGCTGGAGGCGCAATTCGGCCATTCCGCGCAGCTTTCTGGCCAACTCGATACCGTTCATATGCGGCATCTTCCAGTCGAGGATGACCAGCCCGAACGGGTTTCCCTCGTCGTTCGCTCTGCGTACCGCGTTCAGGGCATCCAGGGCATTGTCGGCAACATCGACGCCGAGCGTGATCGTCTCAAGATGGGTTCGGATGAAAATCAGAACACTCTCGTTGTCGTCAACTGCGAGAACGCGCAGGTCGCGCAACGATTTGAACTCGGATTGTTTCTGGCTCGCCTGCCCGGCTGCCTTGTCGAAGCGCGCGGTGAAGATGAATCTAGAACCTTTTCCCGGCGTGCTCTCCACCCAGACACTCCCGCCCATCATCTCGATCAGGCGCTTGCTGATGGTCAGGCCCAGACCGGTGCCGCCGAACTTGCGCGTGATACTGGTGTCGGCCTGCACGAAAGGACGAAACAATTTGTCGATGTCCTTCTGCGACATGCCGATTCCCGTATCCTGCACGGTGAAGCGCAAAACGACCTGATCGCCCTCATCCTGCTCCAGTTCGGTCCGGATGATCACCTCGCCCTTCTCGGTGAACTTGACGGCGTTCCCGGCAAAATTGATCAGCACCTGTCCCAGCCGCAAGGGATCGCCGACCAGCATGGCGGGAACACCGGGGGCTTTCTCCATCAGGAACTCGAGATTCTTTTCCTGGGACTTAAGGCCCACGATGGTGGCCAGGTTGCCCATGACCTCCCCAAGATCGAAGGGCATTCGATCCATCTCCATTTTGCCGGCCTCGATTTTCGAGACATCCAGAATATCGTTGAGGATGCCCAGCAGCGATTTTGCCGACCCGTGGATTTTCTGCAGATAGTCGTGCTGTTTCCCGGACAAGTCCGTCTGCAGACACAGGTGGCTCAAGCCGATGACCGCATTCATCGGGGTACGCAGCTCATGGCTCATGTTGGCCAGGAAGGCATCCTTGATCTGGCTGACCGCTTCGGCCTGGCTCCTGGCTTCCTCCGCCTCTTTCAGCTTGAGTATGTCCTGCACCAACTCGTTATTGGCCGCCACCAGCATCCGGTTCCGGTTTTCCACTTCGTCTTCCAGCACCACGATGCCGCGGTTGACCAGCAGCGTCAGCACCGCAATGACGAACAGCATGAGCGAACCGATGATCGCACCGGAGTCCTGCGCGCCTTCCGACCTCTCTATCGCCTTTCTGATCGTCTCCTGGAATTCATTCCCGGCCTTATCCCTGTATGAAATCGCGGCGGACGAATAGGCATCCCGCAATATCCGCAATTCCTTGATCTGTTGCAGACTGGGCATGTCCGTCCTGGCCGACATTTTCTGCGACATTTCAAACGCCAGCGCATAGAACGCATTAAACCCGGCTTTCAGCCTTGCGATATCGCCCCGGTGGTTTGCGTCAATCTGCTGCAACGTTTCGTAACGGCTCTGGATTTCAAATGCCTTGGCCTTGGCTGCCTCCAGAAAATCCATGTCTCCGGTCGCAGCCGCCGTATTCAGCGATTCCACGACGCCTTCGAAACTCTTGATGTTCTCCCCGGCCGCATACAGGATCGGGAATTGCGTATCGCGGATTTCCTTGAGCAGGGCATTTCCGCCGGACAAGACCTGGGAGGAATAAATCAAATAGGCGGCAAAACTCAACGTGGCAACGGCAGGCACCAGCAACAACTTCAACTTCAACGGGTAATTGCTGAATTTGATCATCGGCACGGGCAACCCGTTCAGGGCTCCAGGACTACCCTGACGCTGCGGTTCACGGCAGTCTTGTCGATATAGCCGATGGCATTCGGATTCTTGGCAATGGCTTTCCTGACCGCGATATTGTCCACCAGCAGCATCGGCGGACGGCCGTCGCCGGTGAAAATTATCTTCGCCCAATAGGCGGTGAGCTGCGACGGATTCTTGCGCACAACTTTGGTATAGAACTCATCCCTGGCCGCACTGCCTTCGGGCTGGTCGATCGGCAACGCCGCTTGTCCATCCGGAAAGGTGACGACCTTGCCGAGGAATATCTTTGTGGTCTGTTCTGCCGTCAGGCTTTTGACGGTACTCTTGGATGAAACGACAACGACCACACCGGCGCGCGCACCCGCGGCAAACATTGCCAGGGAAAGGAACAGCGAAAGTGTCAGGCGATGGCGGGACATTAGCGGCGATCTCTCATTGCTTTCGCGTCTAAAACACAAAATCGACAACGGCGGAAATTACATAGAACTTGCTTCCATGGAGGGTGACTCCCGCCGGCACATTGATGAGATAGCCGTTCGAGGTGTCGCTGAGTTTCACCTGGTCATACTGTATCTTGAAATCGTAATTCCTCATGAAGTCCCAGCGCATCCCCAGGCTGGTTGTGCTCTGGGCCCGATTGGCGCGCTCGATGGCCGCGGCGGTTGGCGCGGGCGCGTCCGGGAAAAAGGAGCCGGGGCTATTCTGGCTGTATGCAAGATAAGGGGTGAATTTATCGATGCGGTAACCGCCGCTGACATACATCGCACCTATCTTGTAAGTGGACCGGCGTTGTATCCACTCCGAAATAACAAACCAATCTCCCGGATCGTAACTTGCCCCGACTGACAAATCCGTATTTCTGGTCCACGGACCGGTTACGCCTGTCTGAAGATTCCGGGTGGATTCCCTGCGCTGCTGGTAGGAAACGTGAAATGAAGCCTGGCCGAATTCAACCGTATCGAAAATTCCCCACATGTCTTCCGATGTCGCAACGCTACCGGGCCGGTCGTGAGTGCTCGTGCCGTAAATTGCCTTGAAGGAATTGCCGACCTCGCCGATTTCGGAGCGGAACACAACATCGACACCATCGCTGCTCGAAATGGGCAGTTGGCGGTAAAGATCGACTGGCGGATTGACCCATACATAGCTATAACCGACATCGTGATTTTCGGAATCGATAAAAGTCGGCAGGGCAATGCGGCCGACCCGCATAAAGACATTCGGAGTGAACGCATATTTCACGTACAGCCATTCGACTTCGGGACTGTAGGATCCATCGCTGCGATATTCCGAATCGACCTGGAATACGGCCGAAACTTCAGGCGTAAATTTGGCCGTAACGTGTGCAGCGGCGCGGGTATTGTTGCCAAACCACCAATCGCTGCTGCGGCCCGCCCCTTTGGGCATGGAGCTCTCCAGCACGTAATCCCCCTGATTCTGGCTGGAATGGGAAACCCCCACCGATCCGAATCCGCCGAATTTGAACATCGGTTGATCGGTTAAGACCGGAGTCGCGGGAGCCTTCACCGGTTCGGGAGCATTCTTCACCGGAACGGCAGTCGAATTATCCAACGGCTCTGCCTCCGCTACGGGAATGCCCGCAACAATCAGGAGAAGCGTCGCGAGGAAATATTTTTGGTGCATAAGGTTCACCTTAATATCAAAAAACATGCTTCATCGCATCATTCGTTTTCGAATTCCCGAAACGATGAGCCGGAACAAACGCATGTTGGACTTGCGATTCTCGAAACTAATTCAACAAAATATCCGAAGAGTTGCATTTGTTGTTATTTTGGCATGTTAAATCATTATGTTGCAGCAAGTATTTTGCTCGTTTCGGCCTGAAATATGCCAGAATCCGCAACGATACTGCTTGGAACGCTGGCCGAGCAGTGCTGTCCCACAACGGGCTTGATCATAACCCATACCAAAAAGGAGAACAGAATGGACAATATGGAAGAGACCGGAAAACACCCTACCGTGCTGGTGCGTCCGACAGTATTGGTTGTGGATGACACCGAAGAAATCCTGATGATCATGGAATCGATCCTGTCAAAAGACTACTCGCTGAAATTGTACAGCCAGCCCCAAAAGGCGCTTGAGTACGCATCGTCCAACCCGCCCGACCTGATCCTGCTTGATGTCATGATGCCGGACATCGACGGCTTCGAAACCTGCCGCCGGCTCAAGGCCAATCCAAAACTCAGGGATATCCCGGTAATTTTCCTCACTTCGAAAAATGAAGACGAATACGAAGAAATGGGATTTTCCGTGGGCGCAGCGGACTTCATCCACAAACCCATCAACGCGCCCATCGTCGCCGCCCGCGTCAAGACGCATCTCAAAATCAAGTTTGTCATGGATTACATGAGGAATGAAAACCTGCGCCTGCAGGATACCGCCAAGCAATCTTCCACCGAACTGGCGGAATTGACCAAGATGCTGTGGGGCAGTCCGTACGTGAAATTCTGATCACGAAGCGACTTTCCGGCACAACGGCTCAATTGAAACAAAACGTCTTACGTTAGTGTTTCCAGAAGTTGCTTCAAACCGTCGGAAAGCGTCGTCATGACCGGCGGTTCAAGCTGCTCGATCATCTTGCGCGGCGTTGCGCTGGAATGGCGGATGTCGCCGGTTGCGGGCGGCTCATGCCGGATATCCGGCGTGCAGTTCGCGCACTTCGCCAGCGTGTCGATCAACTGCAGCAACGTCACGCTATGGCCGGTGGCGATATTGCACACGCCGCCGGCAGAGCCTTTCAGCGCATGCAGATTCAGCAGCGCCACGTCCTTCACAAAAATAAAGTCCCGCGTCTGCCCGCCGTCGCCGAACACGCGCAGCGTTTCGCTCTTCGTCATCGCCGAGGCAAAGCGGCTGATCACGCCCGCATAGGGAGAAGCCGGATCCTGGCGCGGCCCGTAGACATTGAAGTAGCGCAGACCGAGCGAAGACAACTGGTAAAGCTGGCGATACAGCGCCGCGTACTGGTCGTTGATGTACTTCTCCAGGCCGTAAGGCGACAGCGGCATGACCGGAGATTCTTCCGTCAGCGGCAGCACTTCGGGAATGCCGTACACCGCCGCGCTGGACGCATAAACGACGCGGCCAACCTTGGCGCGGCGCGCCCCGTCCAGCACATTCAGGAAGCCGCTGAGATTGTGGCGGCTGGAACCGAGCGGATCGGTCACCGAAGCCGGCACCGAAACCTGCGCCGCCAGATGCAGCACGTGACTGACGCCGACCAGCGCCGCATCGACCGCAGACACGTCGCGAATGTCGCCCTCGATCACATTCAACCGCGGATGCTCCGGCAGGTTGGTGCGCTTGCCGGAAGTGAAATTGTCCAGCACGCTGACTTGCGCCCCGTCCGCCAGCAACGCTTCAACGCTGTGCGAACCGATAAACCCCGCGCCGCCCGTAACCAGAACATGCATTTGTGTCATTGATCTTTCCCTTTGTCGTGATGGACTGCCAGAAGGTCCAGGACCAGAACAGTAAAAACCGCTGAAAGGCCCGCCAACACTGGGTTTGCGCACAAGATTGACCTGAAAGCATTAATAGATTGATGAATTATAGACAAGATTTGTCTATTACACGACTGCGCGAATTGGCCAATTTAGAGAAAACGCTTCGGGCAACCAGACTTGCGGGAACACCGACGTCCTCGTCAGCACAGGTGCCTGAAAAAGCCGATGGGGCGTCGGCGCTCCGAATTCGCCCAAAAGTGCGGCAGCCAATCAGGCGGGCTTGCATTTTGAATTGCGCTGGGTCACGATGCGTTTCGACGCGCAACCGGGGCGTCTGCCTCCACCGGCATGTGTTCCGCACATTGCACTTTCCACCCGATTTACCGCGGTAAATTTTCTGGCTTTCCCAATCGTTTTCGGTCAACGAGATTCGAATCAGCCGTGCCTATACGTAAACAAACGGCTTCAACCGGAAGGAGACGAACATGGCAATGCAGACAGTGGAACTTCAATTCAATACGGGGCTGAAGCGGAAAATCTTCCGCAATGCCCGCTTGTGCGGCAGTTGGGATGGCAATGGCCGCTATTCGGACATCTGGTCCGAGTCCCCCATGCGCGAGGACACCGGCACCGACGGTTGCCCGATGTTCAAGGCAACGGTGTCGCTTGACCTTGCCGACAAGGACAAGACATTCAAATGGGGCGTGCTGCTCGACGGCCCGCAGGGGGCCAATTTCTGGGGCGTCCCGACCGAATTGCAGGACGCCGATTCCACCGACCGCTATCGCCAGTTTCAACTGGCCGTCAATGCACCAACCCAGGTGGAACGCTATTACTTTACTTATGGCCGCCGCCTGGGCGCCAATAAATATTTCACCGCAAATGGCGCTCCCGGCCTGCGTTTTGCCGTGTGGGCGCCCAATGCGCAAAAGGTGGATGTCGTCTTTGGCACTCCCGCCGGTTACATCGCCGACGACGGCAAAGGAATAGATCCAAAACACCCCGTGGTTGCGCTAACGCGCGCAGCGGACGGAATCTGGGAAGGCGCACCACAGGGAAGTTTCGAATCGTTCAAGAGCCACCCCTACATGTACCGCATCAGCAACGCACAGGGCGAAACCGTTTATCGCACCGACATCTTCTCGCGCAGCCAGATCGGCAAGGGCAGCATCGATCCGGCCAAGGGCAACTGGCCGGGAACGGTGGACACGCTGGACGGCACGGTGAGCTGCAGCGTGGTCATCGATCCCGATGTGATACGCCGGGACTTTGCGTCCACGCCCGCGGGCAAACAACCGCCACTCATCCCCGCCACGGAATTCTGGGCCTGCGAATTCACCTTTGGCCTGCCGCTGCCCACGCGGCTCGATGACCTCGTCATCTACGAACTGCACATCGGCTCGCTCGGCTTCGGCAAACCCGGCCCCGGCGACCTGGGCGATGCCATCGCGTTCCTCGATCACCTGGTCGATCTCGGCGTAAACGCAGTCGAACTGCTGCCCATGGCCGAGTTCTCTGGCAATGTCGCCTGGGGCTATGGCGACACGCACCACTTCTGCATCGAAGCCAGCGCCGGCGGCCGCGACAAATACCGCCATTTCGTGCGCGAGTGCCACCGGCGCGGCATCGCCGTCATCCAGGACGTCGTCTACAACCACTACGACCCCAACTCGGGGCGCGCCCAATGGGCGTACGACTCCAACGCGCCCGAACAGAACATCTACTACTGGTACGAAGGCATGCCGGGCGACTACCCGGCCTTCGAAGCGGCAGCCGAGCTTGCCGTGCAAAACCATTCCACAGATCCCGCCAGACCGATCTCAGGACACGGCGGCTATCTCGACAACGGTTCCACCGGGTACTGCCCGCGCTTCTGCGAAGAAGTCGTGCGCCAGCAGTTCATCAGCAGCGCCGCCTTCCTTATCGAGGAAATGCATGTCGATGGACTGCGCGTGGACCTGACCCAGGCGCTGCATCGCGACAACGTGCTGCATGCGGACGGGCGCTCCGTTGGCACCGCCAACAGCTTCGGGCAGAAGTTCCTGCGCGAATGGAGCCGCGCGCTGCGCATGATCCATCCCAACGTCATGCTCATCGCGGAAGACCACACCGGATGGGATGCAGTCACCAAACTGCCCGCCAACGGCGGGCTGGGCTTCGAGGCAAGATGGGCGGCGGAGTTCTATCACAACCTGATCGGCGACGCGAAGTCTGCCGATGGCAAGGCGCGGCTGCTGAAACAGGCCGGCTACGGCGGCAACGAACCGCTGGAAATGGACAGGTTTGCCGGCGCCCTCTCCGGCAGCAGCCACAACCAGGTTGTCTATCACGAATCGCATGACGAGGCCGGCAACGCCGAAGGCACGGAACGGACAATCGAAACCGCCATCAACGGCGCTGCGCTGGACGATGCCACCCGCCCCTGGGCGGAGGCACGCTCCCGCGTGAGCTTCGGCCTCTCCTTGCTGTCGGCGGGCACACCGATGTTCTTCATGGGCGAAGAGATAGGCGCGAAGAAGAATTTCACTTACAACAACTTCAAGAACGAGCGCGAAGACATCCTCGGCGAACGGCTCAACAGCGGCAAGTCGCTGTTCCGCTATTATCAGGACATCATCACGCTCGGCCGCCGCCAGCGCTCGATCCGCAGCCACAACATCGACATCCTGCACCAGTCCAACGCCAATCGCGTCATCGCCTTCAAGCGCTGGAGCGGAGATGAAGAAGTCATCGTCGTTGCGAGCCTCAACAACGCCCCCTTCGCCAACGGCTACGTAGTCGCCAAAGACCCGCTGGCCATTCCCGACGGCGCATGGAAGGAGATTTTCAACAGCGATGCCTCAGTCTATGGCGGGCACAACATGGGGAACGGCGGAACCACCATCCTTTCGTCGCACGGATGCATCAATACGAAAATTCCGGCGAACGGATTTGTGGTGCTGGCAAGGCAATGATGGCGGAGGAGCCTGGCCTGGCTCCATTCTCGCGCCTGCGGAAGAGGGAATATATGGCTTGGTAGAGCGGGCACAAGACACGTGCCCGCCCTGCAACACTTCGCGATCGCATTGACCCTGTCGAACGATGGATGTATCTTGCGTGCCACTTGTTATCCCGCTCCGACTGACTTGGTAATGTTGCCAAACACTCTTCCTCCCGATTCCACGCTGTCGTTGCACCGCTGGCGCGTGATGGAGGCTGTGTGGCCGGAGGATATCCGCACTCGCCACGTTTGCGCACAGGATGCCAACAACACCGTCGGTGTCTCGACCAGCTCCATTCAAGCGTTCGATCCGGTCGCCATGACCGTCAAGACTCGCAGCGGCAAAACTTATATCCTGGTCGGGCAGCCCGGCAACTCCAACGATCTCGGCGAGATCGCGTGGCGCCACTGGCGCAGTGAAAATAACATCGTTGCGGAACAAGACATGACCAGCGAATACTTGAAAACCGATCCGGCACCGGCGAAAGCCGATCCGGCACCGATGAACGCCGATCCAGCTCCGACGATCACCTTCAAACGGCTCGGCTTCCGTTACGGCGACGCCGCAGTCGGCTAAAGCGATTGGTGCGCAGGCGCACCCTGCGTTACCTACGGGGTTTGTGGGAGCGCCGACGTCTCGTCGGCTGATTTTAAGACAGCGCCGACGGAATGTCGGCGTTCCCGAATACTCCCTCAACTTCACGTTAAAAGTTGGTACCGGCTAGAAAATCTTGCGGATGCGGTCGAATTCCGACACAAAGACATTGACCCCATCCGTTGTGATGCCCTGCGGATAGTAAAAGCTCGCTGTAGCTCCCGTACCATCCAGTGAGCTATGATCACCACTGCCGGCAAAGAGAGACATCGATAGCTGTCCATTGGTATCCGTCGAAATCAGGCGGACAAAGTCTTTGCCGTATTCCGTTACATACAAATTCTTGCCGTCGAAGGTATCGATATCGTAGGGTTGATCTATACCCGTCATGTACGTGGTCACGACACCCGTGCTGATGACGATTTTGCGAATACTGTTATTGCTGCTGTCAGCCACATACAAATTGGTGCCGTCGGTGGTGATACCACGCGGGAAGCCGAAAGTCGCGCCAGTACCGGTTCCATCCAGTGAGCCAAATACGCCGCTGCCGGCCAGGGTGGTTACAACGCCAGAGGCAATCGCGACTTTGCGGATTTTGCCATTCATGGAGTCCGCCACATACAGGTTGGTACCGTCCGTCGTCATGCCGCGTGGGCCATTGAAACTTGCGGCAGTTCCGGTCCCGTCCACTGCGCCGGCAACGATGTTCCCGGCAATCGTGCTGACTGTGCCGGTAGCTATCACGATCTGGCGGATCGTCCCGTTTCCGCCATCAATCACGTACAAGTTCGTGCCATCCGTTGCGATGGCCATTGGCATATAAAAGCTTGCCGCCGCACCGACGCCATCCAGCGCGCCACAGCCGGAACCGACTCCACACCCGCTGCCGCCCCCGCCACCGCCTGCAATGGTACTCACCACCCCGGTGGCGATTACGAGTTTGCGGATCACGTGGCTGTTTGTATCCGCCAGATACAGGTTGGTGCCGTCCGTAGCCATATCGCCATTCAAACCGCTGAAACTGGCCGCAAGCCCGACGCCGTCGATCGCACCGATCGTACCGCTGCCTGCGAAAGTCGTGACAGCGGCGGTATTGATCGCAATCTTGCGGATCTTGTGGCTGCCGGTCTCAGACACGTACAAATCGGAACCCTGAACAATGATGCCCGAGGGCCAGAAAAATCCTGCCGCCGTGCCGCTCCCATCCACCGAGCCGGCATTCGAACTGCTATTTCCTGCCAGGGTTGTCACGGCACCGGTGGCGATCACAACTTTGCGAATGGTATCGTTGCTGGTATCGGCCACATAAAGGTTCGTTCCATCCGTGGCGATCCCGTGCGGCGAGTTGAAACTTGCAGCCGCCCCTGTTCCATCCAGCGTGCCGCAGGTAGCGCCAACCGTAGTACATCCCCAACCGCCGCCGCCCGCCCCGCCCGCCACAGTTGTTACAACAGCGGTAGAAATCACAACTTTGCGGATCGTGTGACTGCCAGCATCGGCCACATACAAATTGGTGCCATCGGTGGCAATGCCCGCGGCGTAGCCAAAAGATGCTGCCGTACCCGTGCCGTCCACGGCATAGCCCGCCGCCCCACCGGCCAGCGTGGTAACCGCCCCGGTGGCAATGACGATCTTGCGGATAGTGAAATTGACGGTATCTGCGACATACAAATTCACGCCATCGGTAGTGATCGCCTCCGGATTGCTAAACCTTGCCGCTGTTCCCGTTCCATCCAGTGCGCCGCTTACGTTCTTTCCTCCTGCCAGCGTAGTCACCACACCGGTTGAAATGACGACCTTGCGAATGACATGGTTCCATGTGTCGGACACATACAGATTTGTACCGTCAGTCGTGATACCGGTCGGACGATAGAAGCTGGCAGTGCCGCCAGTTCCATCCAGGGCGCCGCTACCATCAGTGCTTGGAAAGTATGCAGAACCATTTCCGCCACCTCCGGCCAACGTCGTGACTGCACCCGTGGCCGAATCAATTTTGCGTATCTTGTGGTTTCCGGTATCCGCCACATAGATGTTTACCCCGTCGCTGACAATGGATGAGGGGTTATAGAATTTGGCCGTTGCGGCAGAACCATCGAAAAAAGACCCGCCGGCAATAGTCGAAACCATTCTTGAAGACGGAGTCGGTGTCGGGTCAGGTGTGGGCGTTCCTCCTGCAGGCGTAGCACCGGTGCCGCCGCCTCCGCCCCCGCAAGATGCCAGCAGAAGCAGCAGCAAGAACCCCGGTACCGCTGCACGGATACGCATGCTGAAAACGACCATATGACCATCCCTCTCAATTAAGTAGTAGTGCGCGAAAACTACACGAAGGCTCGGGACTTATATATAGACCGTTCGGTCTATACGGTTCTGCACATTTACCATATGCATCAGTGAGTTGGAGCGGATTCAGGCAGAAGTGAACCCAGTGATATGGGCCTGACTTCAGCTCGCGGGTTGCAGCAAACATCAATGCTTCGCACTGATAAACTTGAGTTTGATGGCCTTGGCAACCGCCTGGGCGCGGGTGCCGACATGCAATTTGCCCAATATATGGTGCACATGATTCTTGACTGTGGATTCGCTCAGTCCGATCACCTGTGCGATCTCCCAATTGCTCTTGCCGTCGGACATCCATTTCAGCACCTCTTTTTCACGGGCGCTCAAATTGATTTGTTGCGTCGGAGACAGCCGACCATTGAACCGCGGATTGGATAACACCCGCATCAACGCCGTGTGCAGATGCGGCACCAGCAATTTCAGCAAGTAAGCGTGGCGCTGGTTCAGTGAACCGGGAATTCGGGAAAAGCTGAAGTAACTAGCAGAGTGACTGTCGGCATCGCGCTGTCCATGCGCGGCGAGGTTGACCAATCCGTAGCGGTGGAAATTATCCAGCCAGCCGGGCGGTGCCAGCTTTTGCGTCACCTCACAATCCGGTTCGAACAGAATGGGTTGTTGCTCTTTCAACCAGCGCTGAATGATGGGGCTGTGAGTCAACCCGTCTGGTCGCTGCAAGGCCTGGATATATTCATCCGGAAAATTACACCCCATGACATTCTGAATCTGCACCACATCCTTCCCAAGCCGCCCGACACCGCACACCAGCATGCCGTGGGGAAAAATGAGCTGCAGTTCAGCTTGCGTCCATTTGAAGAACTCGTCCCTGGTCTTGATATGCATGCCCGACTCGACAATCTCCACAAAATCGGCACGCTCTGAACTGGACAAACTTGTGGATACGACTTCCCCTATTTCTCCCGGCATAAGCTCCTCTGTTCTGTAATGCTATTTTTTTTGCATAATAAACAGGAATGGCCATGCCACCAAAAAGAACACCTATGTAACCTTTCTCAGAATGAGGTTATTCATGGCAAAGCTCCGGTCGGATGTGTCTCGTCGGCTGATTTTAAGACAGCGCCGACGGGACGACGGCGCTCCCAAACACCTTCACCCCTTCAGCTTCGCAAACGCCGCCGCCATCGCGCCACCCGTTGCGGGTTGGGTAGGAGCACGGTTGGCAGGTTTCCCCGCCGGCTTGCCCTGCCCGCGATGCTCGCGCGGTTCGTGTCTATTCACGTGCTTGCCCCCGCCCGCCTGCGCTGCCGAATCGGTGAGTCGCATCGTCAGCGCGATCCTCTTGCGCTTCTCGTCCACCTCCAGCACCTTCACCTTCACCACCTGCCCCGCCTTCACCACGGTGTGCGGGTCTTTGACGAATTTGTCGGCAAGCGCGGAGATGTGCACCAGCCCATCCTGATGCACGCCGATATCCACGAAGGCACCGAACGCGGCCACGTTGGTGACCACGCCTTCGAGGATCATGTCCGGCTGCAGGTCGGACAGGGATTCCACGCCTTCCTTGAACGTTGCCGTGGTGAACTCGGGACGCGGATCGCGGCCGGGTTTTTCCAGTTCTTTCAAAATATCGCTGATGGTCGGGATGCCGAATTTCTCGTCCTGATATTTGGAAGGACTGAGCGACTTCAGCAGGTTGCTGTTGCCGATCACGCCCTTGATGTCCTGCTTGATGTCTTCGAGGATGCGCTGCACCAGCGGATACGATTCGGGGTGGACGGCGGAAGCATCGAGCGGATCGTTGCCGCCCATGATGCGCAAAAAGCCCGCCGCCTGCTCGAAGGTCTTGTCGCCCAGGCGCGGCACCTCGCGCAGTTCGGCGCGGCTGTTGAATTTTCCTTTCAGGTCGCGCTGGTTTACGATGGCCTGAGCCACGCTGCTGCTCAAGCCGGAAACCCGCGCCAGCAAAGGCACCGACGCCGTGTTCACATCCACGCCCACCGCATTGACGCAATCTTCCACCACTGCATCCAGCGAACGCGCCAACTGGAACTGGCTCACGTCGTGCTGGTATTGGCCAACACCAATCGACTTGGGATCGATCTTCACCAGCTCGGCCAGCGGGTCTTGCAGGCGGCGTGCGATGGACACCGCACCGCGCAGCGAGACATCCAGCTCCGGCAATTCGCGCGAAGCGAATTCGGAAGCGGAATACACCGATGCGCCGGCCTCGGAAACGACGATGCTGGTCATCTTCAACCCGGATCTTCCATCGGTAGCTGCGACATCCCCTCCTTGCAGGGGGAGGGTTAGGGAGGGGGTAGAAGCGTTAGTGTCTCTCGACTCTACCCTCATCCTAGCCTTCCCCTTGGCAGGGGGAAGGAGCACGTCGGCGCTCCCGCACAACTTGATCAACTCCTGCGCCAACCTATCCGTCTCCCGCGAAGCCGTCCCATTCCCAATCGCAATCAACGTCACCCTATGTTTCTTCGCCAACTGCACCAGCGTATGCAACGCCCCATCCCAATCATTCCTTGGCTGGTGCGGATAAACGGTAGCGGTATCCACCACCTTGCCGGTCTCGTCCACCACCGCCACTTTCACGCCGGTGCGGATGCCGGGGTCCAGCCCCATGGTCACGCGCGGCCCGGCGGGTGCGGCCAGCAGCAGCGCTTTCAGGTTGCGCGCGAACACGTTGATGGCCTCGGTCTCGGCACGGCTTCGCAGCGCGCCCATCAGTTCCGATTCCAGATGCATAAAGCTCTTCACGCGCCAGGTCCAGCGCGCGGTATCCATCAGCCAGCGGTCGGCCGGGCGGTTCATGTCCTTGATGTTGAAGCGGCTGGCGATGCGCATCTCGCACGGGTTGTGCGGCGAGGCCCAGGTCGGTTTCTCTTCTTCGCTATCCAGACGCAGTTGCACATCCAGCATCTCTTCGCGGCGGCCACGGAACACCGCCAGCGCGCGGTGCGAAGGAATGGTGTTGATGGATTCGGAATAATCGAAATAGTCGGCGTACTTCTCCGCCGCGTCATTCTTGCCTTCGATGACTTTCGATTGCACCACGCCGTGCTGCTGCACATATTCGCGCAGCGATTGCAGCAGGCCCGCATCTTCGGCAAAGCGCTCCATCAATATCTGCCGCGCGCCATCCAGCGCCGCCTTGGCATCCGCCACGCCGGGGTTGGCATCGCCCGCCTCGCTGGTGAATGGCTCGCGCAGATACTTGGCCGCCTCCTCTTCCGGATTCAACGTCGGATTCGCCAGCAGCATATCCGCCAACGGCTCCAGCCCCGCCTCCAGCGCGATCTGCGCCTTGGTGCGGCGCTTCGGCTTGTACGGCAGATACAAGTCTTCCAGATGCGTCTTGTCGGTGGCCAGCGACACCGCCTTCAACAGCTCCGGCGTCATCTTGCCCTGCTCGGTGATCGAGGCAATGATGGCCTCGCGGCGCTCTTCCAGCTCGCGCAGATAACGCAGCCGGTCTTCCAGCAAGCGCAACTGCGTATCGTCCAGCCCGCCCGTCGCCTCTTTGCGATAGCGCGAGATGAATGGCACCGTCGCCCCCTCGTCCAGCAAGGCAATGGCAGCAGCGATTTGAGCAGGTTTGGCCGCGATCTCGGCGGCAAGGCGTTGTTCGATTGATGGAAGCATAGATTGGTTTACGAGTTACTGGATTAAATAGACCTCTGCGGGGAGAGGTCTATGGGTGAAATTTGCGAGGGGCGGATTATGCCAAGATAGGAGTAAGGCCGAAAGAGTATTTAGAAATACAAAACTATTCTTGGTGCCCCCAATAGTTTTCAAACGATGTTTCGCGTTTAATACTTCTCAATTTCACCAAAGAGATTGCAAAACTTAGAGGCTCCATATAAATCGGGGAACAGAGTTAGATGATTAATATTCATTCGATTTAGCATCTTCAGACACTCAGCCCTATCCACATCAGGAAGGATGATTTTGATAAGCGTATATCCAACGTTCCCATCAGGATTTTCTTGTATCCAAATATCAAGCGGCTTATCGCGTGGTGCACGAGTAAACAGCCCACCTTGATTTACAAGACGCATATTTTCGTCTGAGAAGGGGCGAATAAATTCCACGTCCGGCCTTACTGGCGCATCCATGAGTAGAGCCGCCAGCGCATTCATTGGCTTCTTATCTTCCTTATCTCGTTTATTTTCTTCCTCTTTCGCCTTCACTTTTTCCCGAACCAACCTTTCCACGGTTGGTCGATGAAGCGCAAAAATAGCGCGATGGCGCGTTTGAATTTCACCTTCGCCGATGAAGGCAAAATATGCCGCAACAAATGGAGAGGTCGTCCAATCAAGCAAAGGAGTAGCTAACCCATGATGCTGACCAAGCGCCCACCACTCATTCTCATCTTCAATTAATGGCGGATGCATACCCCGCCTTCCTCTTACAGCATATTGAAATTGCTCTAGATGTGATTTAACAAACCCATGCCGCTTTGTTTTGGCGACCTTCGCTTTGTTAACCAGCCTATCTAATGTAGATTCAAGCGCCCAGTCGTCACACCTTTGCCCCCTCCAAACATAGGTCTCATAGTTAAGCATTTCTTTATATACAAAATCGGTGAAATATTTCCACGATAGAAGCTTAACCTCAGCATAGCCATTGCCCTTATCAATCCACTCCCAGCTTTTTCTTCTAGCCATTAAGCCCCCAACACAAAACGAGAATCGATGGCATCGAATCGATGGGGGGGCCGAAAGGAGGCGGGATCCGAAGGTACTGGAGTCGATTTCATTTTCATCATTTCTCCAAAAGCAATTTGACTCGGTACTGACCCGTTTTATTGCTATTCGTTAATCTATAAAGACTGTAGTGCGACACGCTCAACCTCCCACCCTCGTAGTGTTTCGGCCCAACCAGCAACAAGTTCGTTATGTGCCTCAGCATCTTTATTTAGTTGCTCCAGCCTACGACGAGATATTTCGGCGGCTAGCCAGTACCAAGCTGCCGATGCAAATAGAGCAGCTACAATGCCATTTAGGTATTGAACAAAAGCCGCCGCAAGGAGTGTTGAAACAACTACCGCTGTATTGTCAGCTCTACGAACCAAGATAGGGGTTGCGTCAGAGCGGTAGTGGGAAATATTCGCGTTGAGCATCGCAATGGCTAGATCGCAATAGCGCTTACGAATATCAAGATCATTGATGAGCCGCGCAATCTCAGCAAAGCCAAGCTTCTCCATTTCCTCTTGTGTTAGCCCGATTAACGGACACACGACACTGCTGTCGAATTTGTTGAATTCGCTCCGCGTCGTCTCAAGAATTTCGTAAGTACTTCTCATTCTATGAATGGACATTATCGAGCCATCCATGCTTGCGGCCCTGTGGGTTGAGGTGGAGACGGTGGCTGATCAGGCTCTTTAGCCTTCCGCGCGGGGTCTTTGCAGAAAGCAAGCACGGGGTCAAAAGCAAGCACGGAAAGCAAGCACGGGGTCAGGTCTTGCATTACGACACCAACCTCTGCAAAAACCTATGCCGCAATCGCATCCGGGATGTGATGCAATACCATCAAGCTGTTTTCCGGTATCGCGCACATGGCGTAAGGCACCCCCTCCAAATCGGAGAATTCAACTTCCACCATGCCGTGTGCGAGTAGCTCTACAATCGTCCCTACCTGACCACGGCGAAGATGTTTTTCCGGAACATCGTTAGTCAGTGCGACCACTTCTAATGTTTTCATGCGTCACCTCTCAATACATAACAACTGACTAAGCGCGGAAAATCCTCACCAATCTTGATAATCCATGCGCTTCTGACAATCGCCCCACGACTACCCCAGACGACATGCGCATCCATTGTGTAGCGGCTACCATATTCATCAGCGCCGGTCATGGAAACTTTATCATTTGACTCGGCTGCAGACAGCAATAACTCACGCAACTTGTCTGCATCGGTAACCGACATTCCCAGCGTTGCCAAGAACACTCGTGCCTTATGTCGACCTTCCGGGTGCTGTGCGGATAGACAGTATCCCCGCAACTTTTCGATGTCAACGACTGCACTGCCGCCATTGGGTAGTTTCATGTTTTACCGAAGCAGATGAGTTAAAGAAGCCTACTCTCGAAATTCTTTTCCATGCCCTACAACCCAACGCACCGAAGCCTAGCAGCAAATCCCCTGCTCGCCTATATGCCAAAAGATATAGACCTTCACCAAGGCCGCAGCATCACCACGAATTAAAGTGGCCTGGCTCGAAATACTTTCTACCCGCAATCGGCATCATCTGTTCCAGTTGATCCTTGATCGCGCTGCGTGCCTCGCGCAGTTCGTATTCGTCCTGCAATCCCATCCAGAATTGCACGGAGGTTCCGAACACTTTGGCAAGGCGCAAGGCGGTATCCGCCGTGATGCCGCGCTTGCCCAGCACGATCTCGTTGATGCGACGCGGTGGCACTCCGATGGAGTTGGCGAGTCTGGTTTGGCTGATCTCCATCGGGAGCAAGAACTCTTCGCGGAGGATTTCGCCGGGGTGAATGTTCTTTAATTTGTCCATGACTATCTCCTTAATCATTCATGGCCTCAAAGTCAGATGCACGACCAGCTCTGAATATTGGCTCAGCACGCCATCGGTTGTGAGCAAATAGGCTGGCAACGATTGCGCCTGCGCAATCAGTAATCGATCAAACGGGTCTCGGTGATGCCAGGGCAAATCCACCAGGGGATAGCAATCCTCACCTTTCACCGTCAGTTCGGTGAACCCGGTGTCCTTCGCAAGGCGGTGAATATCCTCCGGAGAAAAATCAAAATCCGCACGGTTCAAAGACCGCTTGATCGCGATTTCCCAAATGCTGGCCGAGCTGAAATAGACAGTGTTGGATGAATCGGACAGCCCCGCGACCACCTCTTGAGGCAAGCGTTCGGGGGCAAGCAATGCCGCCAGTAGTACATTGGTATCCAGCAAGTACACGTGCCGGGCCATTATTTGCCCTGCTCGAACATGGACGTTATTTCACCCGCATTCAGGTTGTCGAAGTTTGCCGGAAAAGTGAAACGTTTCTTGCCCAGACCGAGCTTGCGGGGTTTGGGCGCGGCAGAAGCCAGAGACACCAGGCGCGCCACCGGCTTTCCGCCACGCGCGATCACGATCTCCTCGCCCGCCTCCGCCTGCTCGACGATGCGTGAGAACTGGGTTTTGGCTTCATGGATATTGACTGTTGACATGACACACCTCGCATGGATCAAGTGGACTAATGTTAGTCCATATCACGCGATCCAGCAAGCGAAGTCACCACGGAATCACCAGCCCATCATTGCCGATGAACTTGCCCGTGTCTGCCAGCGTAAGACCGGCTATCACTTTGCGCATGTCTGCCACGCTTTGCTCGACCGCGATCATGGCGTTGGGGCCGCCCATGTCGGTCTTGACCCAGCCGGGGTTGAAGGCCACCGAGGTGATGCCTTTTTCTTTCAGGTCAACAGCCAGGCTTTTCACCACCATGTTGGCTGCGGCTTTGCTGCTGCGATACAGGTAGCTGCCGCCGCTGCTGTTGTCGGCCATGCTGCCCATCTGGCTGGTGATGGTGACGATGAGTTTGAATTGGCTGCGCGCGATCTGGTTGACGAACGCTTCGACCATCTTGAGCGGGGCCATGGTGTTGATGTTGAATGCGGCCATCCATTTCTCGTAGTCGGTATGACCGAAGCCGCCGCTGCCCGCATCCGGATAGACGCCAGCGTCGTTGATGAGCAGGTCGATGGTTTCTTCGGACAGCGTGCGTGCCAGTTGCTCGATCTGCGCATGGTTGGTGACGTCGAGCGCATGGAGTTTGATCAGGTCGGGATATTGGGCCGCTAATCTGTTGAGTGCATCCGCTTTGCCGGGATCGCGGCAACAGGCCAGGACGCGCCAGCCATCGGCGGCATATTGCTTGCAAAATTCCAGCCCGATGCCGCGGTTGGCGCCGGTGATCAATAGTGTATTCATGGTCGGCCTCCTTTGCTCCATTAGTAAACCACGGTTTCTCCTCTTTACCTGCATGAAGCAGGCTGGCAACTGCATCCGCAATTTCTTGGCCGATGACAGTGACACTCGCCGGTTTTTCGATTGAAGTGGCAACCGCAGGCATTGAGTCCGCCACCATGTTCAGTCGCTGTATCCTTGATATTCAGTTTCAGTTGTTCATCATTTACTGAACATGTCTGAAACGGCTCGGCGATTTTGTTTGTCATCTCTTCATTCGCCTGGCATGGCATCCCAACAATTGCGGCGATACATATTAATGCCATCAGGTGCCGTAATATGCTTTTCATATTGCGTTGCACGACTGTGTGGAGTGAGCTGGCTGTGTGCCCGGAGCGCCTGATCAAGCGGCTTTCCAGACCTCCCACCATTTCTTCGAATTCGACATGGTCGCAAACTCGGCAGTAGCTTCACGCTCCCACGCGTCGACCGAAAATCCGGCCTGCTGTAATGCAGTGCTGTATTTCATATCCACTCCCTGGATGTGCACCTTGAGCCAGGACTTCAGGAAGGCCAGCATCTCGAAATAGATCGGCTTTTCTTCGAGCATGTGCTTCTTCGCCAGTTGGTCCAATTGCTCCAGCAATTTTTTGTGTTCGGCGATGTGCGGTTCAAGATCCTTGTATTTTGCCTGCCGCATCAGTCGTTCTTCCAGCGCAAAGTGCGTCTGCGTATAACTTACAAGTGCGTCCAGTATCCCGGCAATGGCCTGGTCGCCCTCGCGTTTGGATACCGCGACGAAAAGCCGGTTGAGGATGTTGACCAACTCCTGGTGCTGATCGTCGATGGCCTTGATGTTGACGCTATAGTCCGGAGACCATTTGAAGAAGATTTCATCATTAGACATGTGTACCTCCCAAAGAACATTCAGTCACGATTCGATACATGAAGAAATGGTTTTCAGCGGCTGACGGGAGGTGCCGGGATGGACACAAGGAAGAACGCCTTGTGTCGCAGTCCCGCTACCGTAGCTTCCCTTAGGCCGGAGACTTTGCGTCCGTACCTTTCGGTACGTTTGCCAAGTTGCTGAATCCTACTGCTTTATTTCGGGGCGGTCAATCCAGATCAATTCACTTGGTTTTGGTTGCGGATTTGGAATCGAAGGGATTTATCTTTTTCCACTTGATCCGGGCGCCAGACAGATCGCCCTCCGGCAACCTTGTACCCGCGTAAAGGGAATGCATATTTCAGCGAAGGTCGCGGGCCGAAGTTGAGTTGACTTGTGCGGTTGCATTTCCTATTCTCGGCCGTTGTGGAATGGACTCGCGCATTAGCTGACTATGACCAATTCTGAAGATGCCGGCTGGATAGGACAATGGTCGCCAGGTATTGGCGATCCGACCATCGTTGGTTGGCTGACCGTCGCGTTATATGCCCTGGCGGCAGTCCTGTGCTGGCGCGCCGCGCGAAAATGCAGGAAGCCGCCTCAGCCGAACAAGACGATGCTCCCACTGGAGACCAAGTTGTGGTGGTTCTTGAGCATCGCTCTGGGGTTCTTGTGCATCAATAAGCAACTCGACCTGCAAACCGCGTTTACGGAAATCGGACGCATGATTTCCCGCCGGGAAGGCTGGTACGCTGAACGTCGGATGTACCAGGAAATGTTCATTGCCGGGCTTGTTCTCGGCGGCGCATTTTGCGCATGCCTGTTGCTTGCCCTTACCTGGAAAATGAGTCGGCCAATCAAGTTGGCCATGGCTGGGCTATGCTTGCTTGGCGTGTTCATATTGGCCCGAGCGAGTTCGTTTCACCATTTCGACCTGTTCATCGGCAGCAGTGTGCTCGGGATCAGGTGGAACTGGATCCTCGAAATAACCGGGATTGGCGTCATCGCACTGGCGGCCTTTCGGAGACTCATGCTTGAACCGCGACCTGCTTGAACGCATAAATTTGGCTGGCCGCGCTTGAAAAATATTCCGCCGGACATCCGCTGGCCCATCACGCCGAACCGAAACCCAGCATTTTGATCAGGCTGCGTTTCGCCACGACCGTCGCTGGGCGATTCTGTTCGCTGACGACTTTGTTGCGGCCGCTTTCCTTGGCCAGGTACAAAGCTTCGTCGGCGGCAGCGAGCAGCTTGTGGGCGATGTCCCGGTCCGAGCCTTCGGGTTCCGCGGGAACCTGGGCAACGCCGATGGAGATGGTCACCTGCAGTTCGTCGCGCCCGTCGAAACGGAAAGGGTGTTCGGCGATGGTGCCGCGGATGCGCTCGGCGATCTCGCAGGCATGGTGCAGCGCGGTCTGCGGCAACAGCACGACGAACTCTTCGCCGCCATAGCGCGCCAGCACGTCGTTGCTGCGCAACTCCGATTTGATCAGGCTGGCCACCTTGCGCAGCACCTCGTCGCCCATGATGTGGCCGTAGGTGTCGTTGATGCGCTTGAATTTGTCGATGTCGAGAAACATCGAGGAAAGCGGACTGCGATAGCGCCGCACGTTCGCGGTCTCTTCCTGGCAGCGGGTTTCGAGATAGCGCCGGTTGAAGATGCCGGTGAGCGGATCGGTCAGGCCGATCAGGTTGAGGCGTTCATGGTTGAGCGCGTTTTCCAGGCAGATCGAGAATATGTCCGCGAGCCGCTCGACGAAGTCGGTGCTTCTGTCAGCCGAGAAGCGCTCGGCGGCGCTGCTGGCCATGTTGAGACTGCCGACCAGTTCACCCTGGCGCATCAGCGGCAGCAGCATCATGGAATGGCAACCGTCGGGCCAGGGGTCGAAAATGGCGCGCTCCATTTCGGCATCGAAGGGGCCGAGATAGGGGGCAGGCTCGGCATCATGCGCAGGCAGCTTTTCCAGCAGCACCAGGCCGGGTACTTCGTCGCAGCCCGATTGCGATCTTTCCAGGATGCGCCTGATCTCGTATTCGGGATCGCACAGCACCAGCGTCACCACATCGGTCTCGCAGGCGGTCTGGTAGTTTTCGAGCATCAACTGGACGAGTTCCGGCAAGGTGCGCGTGGCGATCAACTGTTTTTCGAACTGATCCAGACGTCGCCACTTTTTTTCATTGAGGCGGGCTGCATCCATCAGCGATTGAAGCTGGTCGCGCAGTTGCTGTGACTCGGTCTGGGGTTGGTTGTCCATGTCCACCAATGCGGTGATTGCGATGAATTCGAATTCAACCTGCAAAAAAACGTTGCTGGGGATTTGCAGGTGCGAATTCATTCGCGCGATCAAAGTTTTGTGCGAACGACTTCGCGCCTGCACCGCCCTCATAACGCAATGAATGCTGGCAACTGCGTCTTTTACCGCCCCGAAGCCTAGCAGCAAAAACCCCACTGTGCCACCGGATAAAAGATGTCGACAACCTGTATTGGATAAAACGTTTGCGGAAAATAATAACGCCGAACTAATCCGGCGTTATGTATCGGCATATTAAATTCCGATGGGTTCAGTCATCTAATGCTGACATGGTTTGAAACAAAGGATTTTCATCACGATTTTGCCGATAAGCCCCCCTTTGATGGTTACATTACCAAGCGGTAATCGATTTGGAACCACGATTATTTTATACACTTAACTTTTGATAAATTCAATTCAAAAAAGAACTAAAGGGCGCGCGAGAGAAAACTGAAGTAGCCGTGTCGATTTCTTTTTCTGTTCTCTCCAGATACCAAACAATTCGACTCAAGTACCTGCTCATTTTCCAGCCCACACAACTTCATCATCGATAGCATATGGTGCGCATCTTTCAGCCAGGGATGCCAGTTTATTCCGGACGAAATTGCCTTTCCCGAACAGTGTCATTACGCTGCGGTCTTTGCATATTAAAAACGCCCGTGGATTTTGTTTGGTCAGAAAAGCTTCGTAAGCTCCTCGCTGATTGGCGGGCACCGGCAGCGGTACGGCATCCACGTTTCGGATGTCCGCTATTGTTGTTCGACTCTGGGCTGGTCGTTCACTGGTTGTTTGCGGTTGACTGGCCGGTTGCTGCTGACCAATCGCCGGAATGGATCGAACGCTGCCTGCCGAGGTATCCGCCGGGCATGCGCGCTCTGAATAGATAATTCCGTTTGATGTCCTGCATTTGAATACGCCTGCCTGTGCGACGGATGCAACCAATACCAGGATCACAATTGAATATCGTCGTTTCATTTTTTCGCCTTTACGTTGGAGTATCCGTCCTGGGCGCTCAACAAATCAAGAGAAGTTCGAAATATTTTCCCGCCATTTTCATCACTCCTCACTTGCCCAGCTTTGTTGCGCCTTGAGACATCGCTGATCCTGCAAATCATTTTGCAAGTTCGCGTTGATTTCCCATCGACATGGAAGCGGAAATTACTACCGCGCCGGATTTTCAGTATGTATTGCAGCTATGGCGCAAACTTCAGCCCAATACTTATTGATTTCACCTCTGTGGTGTAATCCGAAAGAGTCTGCATTGGGCCAAAGTGAAAGCCAATATATAGGGGAAGTGCCGCACTTCGCGAAAACTGATAGTCCAGGTTCCATGAGTCTGTTTTCAGCATCTTGTCGCCCAACATCCATTCAATGGTTAATTCATCATTTCCAAGTAGCGCTCTTTTTGCCAGAAATCTGAGTCGGTCATAGTCAGAAATGGATATATTTGTTCCCGCAAGCGGCCCCCAAGTAATTTCGCTATTTTTCGAGGCGTAAACTTTGAGTTTGACGTACGTGCTGATTTCTTTGTCCTTGTCTGCATTTCTGATGAGTTTGTGTACCTCAAGTGAAAAATAATTGGAGCCGCGACTGATTCCATCGAAGAAGACGCGATCTTCCTGAATGTACGCTTGCTGCACTCTTGCGGCATCAGCAGGAGAGGATACCTCAGTAGTCTGTCCATTTGAGCGGTGTTCGAAGCCGACATCTATCCAATTGATGTTCTCCAAATGACGCCGATAATGAAGCGCCGGATTGCTAATTCTGTTGATTACCGGAGATGAAGGTCTATCAGGGGAGTCAAACATATAGAAATCAAATTCACCGATATAGCTCAAGTAGATTTCACCATCCGGATATATCAGGTGTTCGTCGGCAAGAATATTCGTTGTGCAGGATTTTCCGTCATTGGATTCCAATTCATTTGAGACAGGGTACGCTGTGTACTTAAACGAGTAATGAGCGCGCAGAGTCAAATCATCGCCAACCGATTTATGTACTTTCACATAGCTGGGTTCATATGGAGCCAGCCGTGCCCTGTGGCAGCTATCGCCCTGATCAGTCTTTTTGTAAACCACGTAACTTGGATCAAACGTATTTAGATCATCTTGGCCTGAAGCATGGCCAGAAACTCCAATCACGAAAATAAGAACCGGTACAATAATCTGGAAGTGTCTTATTTGCATTTGGATGCTCCCTGGAAAAACTTCTAGTCGAAGCGGTTGTGAAACTGCAATGCATTGCTCCACAACCGCATTTTCCTGCCATTTACCGGCCCGAAGCCTGGCAGAAAAGCACTTTCACTCATATATGCCAAAAGATATAGACCTCGACTTAGGCCTCCCCCGCATTGACCTTGCTGATTAGTTGCAAAATCGATATGTGATTGGCCCGCATGTCAGTAAATACGGGCGTCTTTGGGCTGTTAACGCGATACTGGCTGCTGGTAAAACAACGCCAGTTGCCGGTGAACTTCCGGATAGCAGTCCTTCAATGTTTCCGGCTCGGTAAAGAAATACTCGGTCACTACCGCGAAGAATTCGGCCGGGTTGGTGGCGGCATAGGGATCGATGCAAGGCGGTTTCCCGGCGGCCGCTTGCCGATGCAGCGCATCGTAGGCAGAACTCATGGATTCGGCCCAAATTTTGCGGCTCATGCCGCGGTGCAGCGGCGGCATGCCGTTCGTTTCCCCGCTGAGGCCATCCAGTTTGTGCGCAAACTCGTGCAGCACGACGTTGCTGCCGGTCTGGTGATAGCTGTCCCACTCCACGTCATCCCAGGACAAAACCACCGGGCCGCGTATCCATGATTCGCCGCTGAGCACCTGGGTGTCTTCATGCACCAGCCCGATTTCATCCGTCTGCTCCCGACTGACGCCAAAGGCGCCGGGATAGAGGACGACCTCGACCCAGTTGTCGAAGTAGCGGGTGCCCAGGTTCAGGATCAACAGGCAGGCCTGGGCAGCCACCGCCACGCGCATCGGCATCGTCACTTCCAGACCGTGCACGCCGTTGATCGCCTTGCTGTGCAGAAACCAGGTTGTGAGTTCGCGCAGATGCGCCATTTGCACTGCGTCCAGACCCTGCAATACGACAAGCTGCCGCGTCGCCTGGTGCCAGATGTGATGCGGCAAGGGATGGCGCTGCACGATTCTACGCATGCGCCAGCGCTGTAGCGTTGTGCCCAAAGATTTCAATTTGGCAATTGGGGAGGTTGGGTTCGCGATACTTTACCAGCAGCCCTGCTCCCCCGCTCTGTTTGTTGTTCGCCGCGACGGGGAACGGAAGCAGAAACGGTGCAGACGTTATGGGCCTTCTGTTCTTTGCCGGTTGCTACTCGCCCGCAGGCCATTCGTTGAATGGAAACGGCATCTCTTCGGTGGCAAAAGTCAGGTAGTTTACGATCTGCCGCAGGTAGTTGCCCATGCTGCGGCCAAATGAAACCAGCCGGGCGTTGGGTGCGTCGTTCAGCAGCGCCATCGCGAACTGGATGACAACCACAAAACCCAGCACGGTCGCGCATACATGGAACGCGAGACCCATCAACAGCATGAACAATCCGCGTATCCAGATATTGCGTTTGTTGTGTGGTACTTCAGCGTGTTCGGTCATGTTGCTCTCCTCTGGTGGGTCGCTGGCCGTAGCTCAGGACAAGTCCCTGGGCTTTGGCTGCATGTCCCATACGTCGTCACTGAGTAATCTCTTCTCTTTCAATACCCGCGTATGTTCAGCGTGTATCTCGCCCAATGCCTTCATCACGTCTGCCGGAAAACCTTGCCTGTTTGAGCGGTCGGTAAACAGGGTTTGCTCAAGGTAGTTGTGCAACTCACGGGAACACCAGAGCATTTCGATCCGGGTCAGTATCTTGGGGTACTTCTCCCCGATGACCTGCCTGGGCGGAATTTTGGGCGCCTGAACAGGCTCTTCCCGCTTGGCTTCAAGGAGATTGAAGTTAAGCTCGATATTCCAGTTCAACGGTTGATTTTCATTTTCCAACATGGTTACTCTTAATAAATTTACAAGTCAGCAGACTCGGGAGGCGCGCAACATTTGCATGGTTGGCCGGGCCGAATTGTTCTCCCGGACACGCTAAAGCCTAGCAGCAAAATTCCTTTCCGGCCATATGCCAAAGGACATATGCCTATTTTGCCTGCCGCGACTTTCCGGGCAAACAAAAGCGGGGAGGGTTTCCGCCTTCCCCGCTCTTTGGCTGCTGGTCGCATTTTGAATGCGTCGCACTGTACGTCTCGGGCCTGATGCAGCCGCTATTTGTTGATGTCCCAGATATCCACGCTGATCATGTTTTTTTGCTTGAGCAGCCATATGTGTTCATTGTGTATTTCGCCCAGTGCTTTCAGCACGTCTTCCGGAAATCCATGCCGGTTTGAGCGATCGGTGAAGAGTGTGTGCTCAAGATAGTTGTGCAGTTCCAAAGTACCCCAGAGGAGTTCTATGCGGGTCAGTATCTTGGGAAATTTCTCCCCGATGATTTGCCGGGGCGGGATTTTGGGCGGCAACGGAACTGCATCTTTGGTAATTTCGAGGTTATCAAAGTTTAGTTGTATGTCCCAATTCAAATGGGATTTGTACAGGTCGGACATGTTCGTGGCAAATGCACAAAATGCGGCTGCCGGAATGCCTTCTTAGGCAAACTGTTCAGGCATAAGCCAATTATATCCAATTCATCAGGCGACAATCAGAACGACAATTGCCAACGATACAACCGCAACCCAGCCAAGGTCGCTGTTGTGCTTGTGTTCTGCCCGCGTTTGTCCTTTATATGATGGTCTAAAGCCCATGATAAGCGGCCTCCCGTAAAAAATTGCTGCATATGGCGACGTATTCATCGTCTTTGGCTCCGCTCAGGCGTTGCTGCAAGAACCGGTTTGATAATAGGAAAAGCGCCTGTAGAAAGGAATACGCAGGAATGGGTAATTTGACTACAGGATTCAATGTAAGCGACGGGTGCATGGCACCCGGACGCTATTACTGCGATTGCATCTCCGATAGCGGCGCCAAATCACCGATCCGGACACTATTGCGTCCGGCGGCTTTTGCCATATACATTGCCTTGTCGGCACGATCAATGGAGCTTTCGACTGGCGAGTCTGGATCAAGGCATACCAATCCGAACGAAGCGGTAATATGGATCGGTACCTGGCCTTCGACGTCAATGGTCAGGGACTCGATTCCTTTACGCAAGCGCTCCACCAATTCATAACCGGCAGTCATTTCGGTATGCTGCAGCAAAAGAAGGAATTCTTCACCGCCATAACGGAAGACCTTGTCATAAGAACGGAGGTGCTCAATCATGTAGCGGGCCGATGCGATCAGCGCACGGTCGCCTGCAAGATGCCCATATCGATCATTGACGGTCTTGAAGTTATCCAGGTCCACCATGACAATACAGCTTGACTGCAATCCCCGTTTTATCAACTCATGTTGCTCGCGAAAAGCCGGGAGAATGCCATACCGTGTAATGGCGCCTGTAAGCGCATCGTGGTTGTACAGCATGTTTTCCAATTCATGCTCTAACGCAGAGAGTTCGAGGCGCATCCCTTCGAGCGCATTTGCAAAGTTGTCAAAGTCGAAAACGTCGACAGGCCCTTCCTCCTGGGCCTCGATGAGCAACTTCTCTGCCATCTGGTGCATGAGCTTATGTTTTTCGCCCAGGGCAACGAATCCGGCAAATTCACGCAGATCCTCATTTTCATTGCTGTAGTACCATTGGCCAAAACCGCATGTGCGAAACGATTCAGGGGCAAGATCGCATTTGTCCACCAGCAGCTTGCAGCTAATCGAGCGAATCACCCCGGCATGCCAGTGCTGATGATGTATGAGGGCATGTTCGAGCTTGGCAAGAATTCCTTGCAGTTTTTCCCGGGTGATATCGTAATGTTTCATTCCGCACTCCCCGCTAATTCCGCTTTGTTACCATGCAGCGCACGCAAGCCTAGCAGCAAAATCCCCTCCGGCATATATGCCAAAAGATATAGGTGCGACGGCGATTTTTCAGGGCAAACGTAGACGGGGAAGGCCTTGCGCCTTCCCCGCCCTGCAGCCAGATATGGCTGCGCTTTGTCTGTCTGTTCAGATCAGAAGAACCAATGTGGATGTGATGAAGCTCCAGCTAAGGAACGTGAGGTACATCATCGCTACCCACGCCACCATTCCGGCCGCCAGTATGGAACCGGACAGCAGTATGGCATGCCCTTCTTCGTTGACCTTGAGGATGGCCGGCACATTGCGGAAGATCAGTATGCCGGAGAGGATCAAGGCCGCAGCGCCAATCGTGAGGTTGAAGATGAAGCTGGGGATGAACAGGAACACGGGCGCGATCCATAACGGTGTCGGCACCACGACTGCCAGCTTGTAGGCATCCTCAAACTCTGGCTTGATGTCCACCACATCGCCCAGACTCTTGATGATACTTGCGACCAGGAAGGTCATCACCAGTTCGGCAATGAAGAACACGATGCCGATGGCTTGGAGTTGCATGCTGGTCAGCGCCGGGAGTAAATTCCCGCCGTAGGTGACGCCGGCGTAGTAAATCATTACCGGCGGGATCACCGACAGCGGCACCGCATAGAACAGGAACATCATCAACACCGACGTGCGGCTGCTGGTGAACGTTTCCCATATTCCGGAATGCAAACGGAGTTGTGTCATGATAAGCCTCCTATCTTGAAAATATTCGGCAAATGCATAGACCACAAAAGGAGGCAAAAGTTACTTGCTATCCTGATACGCAGGAAGGGTCGGCCTGCACCTGTTCTCTGGTCGGAGGGTGAATCCCCTGGTTGATCCTAGTAGGCGGAACCTGCGCCACCGGAAACGCGCGGTATTCTGAATACCGGCTTCAGTGTCAGTTGCCATTCCATCGTTGTTACCGCGGTTGCATCCACTGTCGCTTTGCGCGAGGTTGACTCCTCGGATCCTTTCATGTCCGGATGCCAGACTCGCACGGAATAATCGCCGGGCGGAACATCGACGATATGCGTCTTGCCATCCTTCGCACTCTTGCCATAAAACGGCGTATCTGCAACATAGATATAGCCGAGCATCCAGTCATGGATATTGCAGCCGAGCGTGACCGGCCCGGCCTTGTCGAATTGCACCGGTGCCGCGGGCGTGCCGGAGTAGAGTGGCAGTTCGAATACTTTGCCGGGCGAGAAGGAATACACGTGATGCCGAATGTTGTCTTTGTTTGGAAATAGCACGTTGGAACCGACCAGAACCACTTTTACGTGGGGAACGTATTCCTTGTCTATCTGATCCACCTCGTTGCGCTGCTGTTTGAGCATTTGGACATGGCTGCCATCGAGCGGCGTCGCCAGCACGACCGCGTCCTCTACCGGCTTTCCATTCTGATCCTTGACGAAAGCCTGCAATTCGCCGGCGCCGGACATATCCATCCAGGCAAACAGGAGTCCAACCAACAATATATATTTGTCCACAATGAGATTTCGCATATTTGCTTCGTGCTAGTAGCTGTAATTCCAGGAAACCGTTTGCACGGTCTTGGCATAGTCGTTGTCGCCCGCTGTGTGAGTCAACAAACGCGATATCGACGCGCGCAACAGGCTGTTGCGGCTCACCGCAACATTCAGGCCGACATCCAGCCCCCGAGTTGTGCCGTACATCCTGTAGGCATAGAAGTGCTCGCCAAATACCGGATCGTCCGCGATGGCTTCCGAGGACGCAATCATGTTTGCGGTCTCGCTGGTGGTTGCGACTACACCTCCGCGGCGCAACAGGACGCCGCAGGTCAGGAAAATGCTTTCGTCCCAGGCGTACTCGGCATTGAGCGTCACCGCCCGGCTGTTGTAGCTGAAAATGTCGCCCGAAATCCCCGGTTGATCCGGCTGCTGGGTTTTGGCAGTGCGCCGTTCGTACAGGTATTCGGCCCGAACGTTCCACCGCTCCAGAATACGTTCGCCACCGCGAATCGCTACCTGGTGGCGCCACCCGTTGCGGATGTTATTGGAGTAGTTCAAATGCGCAGAAGACAGCGACAGGCCGGTCCACGGGGCGTAAGGCCCCAGCGCCCATTTCTTGCGGAATGCGAGCGCTGCACCCAGTGACAGGTTGTTCAATCCGGTGTATCGATCATATGACTCGACCCTGGTTTCGCCCGTAACACTCAGGCTGCTGCCATGCTCCAGCGGAAAAAATCCGGTGGCCGAAATCCCGGCGAGAAGCGCCGAGTCGCCTGCAATGTCGTGGTTCAATTGGGCGTTGTTGACGTTGCCGTCATGACGGACGCCGACATCGGAATTGCCCATCCATTCCGCCGATACAATTGGCGAAAAAGCAATTGCACCAAGAAGAACAAGGAGTGGCTTTCGCAAGTTGACCTTCATCGTATCCGGCACCAATTTCCTCAGTTGATAATAGTCGTGGTTATTCGCGCCAATCCCCGGACACTTTCCACGGCGCTTGTGCAAGCCACTTCAATAACGCGTCCGCAGGCATGGGTTTGCCGATGTAGTACCCCTGCGCCAGGTCGCACCCCATGTCGTTCAGCATATCCCAGGTCGCCTTGTTTTCAATGCCTTCCGCCACAACCACCAGCCCCATGTTGTGGCCCATTTCTATGGTCGATCGCACGATGGTCGCGTCGTCCTTGTCATCGGCCATGTGGAACACGAAAGACTGGTCTATTTTCAATTCGGAAACGGGCAATTTCTTGAGGTACGCAAGCGAAGAATAGCCTGTGCCGAAATCATCCACCGAGAGGGTAATGCCCATGTCGTGAAGCTCGTCCAATATGCTCAAGGCTCGTTTGGTATCGCCCATGATCGCGCTTTCGGTGATTTCCAGGCACATCCAGTCCGGCGATGCCCCATACTTGTCCATCAGCTCCGCGATTACCCTGGGGAGATCGGCATTCACCAGATCTCTTGCCGATATGTTGACGGAAACGGTCAAAGGCAGCTGCATTTGCTCCCATTCCTTGCGCTGGCGGAATGCCTCCTCAATCACCCATCGGGTAATGTTCCGTATATATCCGGTATGTTCGGCGTAGGGAATGAACTGATCGGGAGGGATCATGCCCCGCTCCGGGTGTATCCAGCGCACCAGCGCCTCCACGTGGCCAATCTCACCGGCCGCGAACCTCACCTTGGGCTGGTAGTAGAGGACGAACTCGTTCCGTTCGATGGCGTGGCGCAACCCCGCCAGCAGCGACAAATGCTCCTGGTTTTTTTCAACATAATTCAGGTCGAAAAGCGCATAGCCGGCGTTATTGCGTTTTGCCTCGTACTTGGCGATGTCGGCACGACGCATGAGTGTGTTGATTTCGCTGCCGTGCTCGGGATAGATGGCGATGCCGATACTGCCGGTGGCGATGACTTCCTGCCCCTCGAGCAAAATCGGCTGATCCAATGTGTCCAGAATCTTGCGTGCAACCATCATCGCGCCCCGCGCGTCGCAATCCGAAAGCAGCACGGCGAACTCATCCCCTCCCAGCCGCGCCAGCGTGTCGGATTCGCGCTCGAGTATGAATGCCAGCCGCCGGGATATTTCCTGCAACAGCAGATCGCCGATATGGTGGCCCAGGATGACGTTGACCTCCTTGAACCTGTCCAGGTTGATGATCAGCAGCGCAAGATTCTGCCCCGCGCGACTTGTCAGTTTGGCCGACTGCTCCAGCCTGTCGTGAAACAAAATGCGATTGGGCAATCCGGTCAGTTGATCGCGGTAGGCCAACTCGGTAATCTTGGCTTCCCGCGTGGCCAATCCATCTTTCATGTGGTTGAAGGCCGAAGCGAGTTCGCCAATCTCATCCTCCCGATCGACCGTGGCGGGTTCCGAATAGTCGCCCTGCTGTATGCGTCTGGCCAGGTTGCCGAGCACACTGATCGGTTTGGTGATGTTCCGTGCGATTTTGTAGCTCGCAGCCAGCATCGCCAACAACGATATCGCGCTCAGGTATAACAAGATGACCTGTAAACGCCGCAGCGGCTCCAGTGCCTGTTGCAGCGACTGTTGCAGGATGGCGATGATTTGAGTGCCACCCTGCTTCCCCATATCGGAAGAAAGCGCCAGGTGATCTTCATCGCCCATGCTCAGCGTGGCGAGATTGTCTTCTTTTATTTCCCCAACGGGCAGGCCATGCAGCACTTTCGGGAAGGCGGCAGACGTGCCGGCCGGAAGCGTACTCGCAAGCAACCGCCACTCGTTTTTGTTCGGGGCTCCGGCAAGGAATGAAACGTTCAGCGCAGTAGCCGCCTGCAAGTTGCGAACGAATTTCTCGTCAATGTTGAAGCCCACGATCAGCCATGCGATAGGTAACGGCCCCAACACCGGCACAACCACCATTTGATAAAGCTTGTCATCCAGCGCCACCATGGCCGCCGATTGGCCCCGTTGTTCCGCCGTCCCGATGAGTTCCTGAAATTGAAATGTCGGTTCGGCATGTCCGGCAGGCAATGTGTCGGCGATCATTTTTCCGTCGGTAGCCACCAGCAGCAGCACATCCGCCTTGATCCTGGCGCCATGATTGGTCAGCGTTGAGACCACTGTTCCATAATCGCCGGTCGCAATGGCTTTCCGGAAAGCAAAATCCGAGGACATGATGGTTGCCGACTGAATCAGTTGCCGGTTATTGTCTTCGCGCACCTGATTGAAAACGCGTTGCCCGGCCAGCAGATTCCGCCGGATATCCTGATCTGCGCGCTCCGACAGGACGGTGTTGATCATCACCAGACTGGTGGCCTGAATCAGAAGCAGCAGCAGACTAAAAGCAAGTACGATGCGCGTTTGAAGCTTGTGTATCCGTGGTTTGCGCAGCCTCACCGATCTCGCTGTGCTGCCCGGTCGTTTGCTTCCTTCGACTGCGACGTAACTCATGGTATGAGTGGCATTTGATTCCAGACCGAGTCCATTGGAATGCATGGTTCCTCCGCAACAAGCAACAAGACCAGATAATCCGGATGGATAACCGATGTTTCGCCGAACCGGGCGATGAGCAAAATCGCCTCCGGCAGCATATTGATTGTTCTCCCTTATTTTTAAGATTAGCAGCAAAATCCCCTATTGCCTATATGCCAAAAGATATAGGTCTTTATATGTAGTAGCGCTTCTTCGCGGCAAACGAAAGCGGAGGGGGCTTCCGCCCTCCTCCGCCTGATGTTGAAGATGCTAATGCAATTCCGGCATTTCAATCTCGATCTGAACCATTCCGCGCGATACCCGCACAGGGAATATATCCAATTTTTCCTTGGCGGGCTGATCCAGCATGACACCCGTCCTGATTGAATAGCGCTCGCCGTGGCGCGGGCATATGATCTCGTCGCCCCTCACCTCGCCTTTAAGCAATTCGCGCCCGTCATTCGGACATGCATCCTTGAAGGCATAGTATTCGCCGTCAATATTGAACACGGCCACGATTACCCCATACACATCGAGATCGCGCCGACTGCCCGGGGTCAGGTGATATGCGTTAGCGACGTCGACCCATCTGCACATGATATTTCCTTCCAAATTCGAACTCATTGGACAATCGTTTCGACAAGCAGGTAATACCGAAGTTGCGGGCGAACATGAAACCAGCGGACGGGGCATATCCATCCCCGGCGAATCTATTTCTTGAACGGACTCCTCTCTTTCAGGTCATCCACATATTCCGCCATGGCATCGGCCTCCTGGGCCAAATAATCCTCCACTGCTTGCGCGAACTGCGGGTGTTCCAGCCAGTGCGCCGAGCGCGTGACCACGGGAAGGAAGCCGCGTGCCAATTTGTGTTCGCCCCCCGCTCCGCCTTCGAATGTCTTGATGTTGTGCGCGATGCAATATTCGATGGCTTTGTAATAGCAGGTCTCGAAATGCAATCCGGAGTGGAATTCGAACGTTCCCCATGAGCGTCCGTGCAGTGCATCGCCGTTCACGTAATTCAGCGCGCTGGCGATCGGCCTGCCGTCGCGCGTCGCGATGACCAGCAGGGTGTGTTGCGGCAACGCAGCGCCGATGCGCTGGAAGAAATCCTCGTTCAACTGGTGCGGCGAATTGTGCAAGCGCTGGGTGTGCAGATAACAGGAAGCGAAGAAAGACCACTGCTCCGCAGTAGCTTGATGCCCGGTAACGCATTGCACCTCGATGCCGGCCTCCCTGATCTTGCGCCGCTCCTGCCTGATGCGCTTGCGCTTGTCGCGGCTGAGCGAGGCCAGAAAATCGTCGAAGTCGCGATAGCCCGGATTGCGCCAATGGAACTGCACATCCTGGCGCAACATCATGCCCTGGGTCTGCGCCTCCAGCGCATCCGCCTCGTTCAGGAACAGGCAATGCAGCGAGGAGACACCCGTATCCTTTGCGTATTGCAGTGCATGCTTCAGCAGCAAGCTGCGCATTTCATCCGATGCGGCCAGCAACCTTCTGCCCGTTACCGGCGTGAACGGCACCGTGCAGACCAGCTTGGGGTAATAGCGCAGCCCATGCCGCTGATAGGCATCGGCCCAGGCAAAGTCGAACACATGCTCGCCGAAGGAATTCATCTTCCGGTAAAGCGGCATCGCGCCGACCAGATGTTCGTCCTGCCACAGGGTGATGAATTGCGCCTGCCAGCCATACTGCGGCATGGCGCAGCCGCTTTGCTGCAGCGCAAGGAAGAAGGCATGGGAAAGCGTCGGATCGCCGCCCGCCAGCGCATCCCACTCCGGTGCGGGAATGTCCGCGAGGTTGTCGATGATTTTGAGGGTGGCGCGAGGCATGCGGGTATGTTAACCCCGCACAGGAAACAAATGAACCGGCGGGTACCGACGAAAAAATCCGCCGGGCCGTCCCGGCCTGCGTTGCTAGCGCGTAAGGGTTAAACCCGCCGTTCCGGCTACTGCGTAACATCCCACCGGGCTAAGGCACTTTCCGGTCAGTGGCAGGCCATTTACTTCGGCATTTACGATGTTGCCCGGAAGAATGGAAACGCTGATGAGGTAATAGAAATTTTGTTGGACACCCACAGGGGTTGAGGTGCCTGTGGTGTAGGCTTGGCAAGACCGCAATTGCATGGTGGAACCGTATCCGTTCACGATCGTCATTGCGACGGGCGGCTGGGAACAAATCATGGTCTGGTTGGTTCCAGGAGCCGGGTCTACCACATCGGGATTCACGAAAGCCACATTCGGCCAGTTGCCATCGTAGTCCGTGCCGCCGACGTTGCTGCTGCCGCCGCTCCCAAAACAGCCTGCCAGAAACACCGGGGTAATCAGTGCCACCATTAAAGTCGTTTTGAATCGCATCGTCCACACTCCCTGTTATTTTTGAAGACTATATCCTGAATGCAATTGCTTGTGCCATTTTCAACAAAAAACACACGTCCTGCCCGCAATTTAGCAGTAAAGCCTCTATAAGGAAATATGCCAAAGGGCCTATGCCCTGTCCGGTTTGGTCAACAGAGGCAATTTTTCCGGGCTGTTCGCTGCCCTGCCGACTATTTCTGCCCCTTCACGATACTCATCGCCGCGGCCACCATAGAGCCCATCTCCGCCAGGTTGCCCGGCAGGATGAGGGTGTTGCCTTCCTTGGCGACGTTGCCGAAAGCTTCGACGTATTTCTCCGCAACCTTGAGGTTGACGGCTTCCATGCCGCCGGGCGACTGGATGGCGTGGGCGACCTGCTGGATTGCCTGGGCGTTCGCCGTGGCAACGGCGATGATCGCCGCAGCCTCGCCTTGTGCAGTGTTGATCGCGGCCTGCTTCTCGCCTTCCGAACGCTGGATGAAGGCTTCGCGTTCGCCGGTGGCGATGTTGATCTGCTCCTGTTTGCGGCCTTCCGATGCGGCGATCAGCGCGCGCTTTTCGCGCTCGGCGGTGATCTGCTGCTGCATGGCGTGCAGGATTTCTTTCGGCGGCGTCAGGTCCTTGATCTCGTAGCGCAGCACCTTGACGCCCCAACTGGTCGCGGCTTCGTCCAGCGCGGTCACCACGGCGCGGTTGATGTCGTCGCGCTCCTCGAAGGTCTTGTCCAATTCCATCTTGCCGATGACGGAACGCAAGGTGGTCTGGGCGAGCTGCGTAATCGCCATGATGTAGTCGCTGGTGCCATAGGAGGCGAGCTTGGGATCGGTCACCTGGAAATACAGGATGCCGTCGACCTGCAATTGCGTATTGTCCTTGGTAATACAGATCTGGCTCGGGACATCGAGCGGAACTTCCTTGAGCAGGTGCTTGTAGGCGACGCGGTCGATGAACGGGATGACCACGTTCAGGCCGGGCGACAGCGACGCATGGAACTTGCCGAGGCGCTCGACCACCCAGGCGTTCTGCTGCGGCACGACCTTGAGCGCCTTGATGATGAAAATGACGGCTGCGACCAGTATGAACAGAGCGATTTCCATGTTGTCTCCTTATTGTTGTTTGCGATGCGTCAGCACCAGACCGGAGCCGCGCACTGCGGCGATATAGAGCGTTCCTTCGCGCGGGATGTCGGCGGACTCAAGTTCTGCATCCCATTCCGCGCCGCGGTAAAAGACCCTGGCCGACCCGCTGTCGTTCCACTTGATGACGCGCACCGGCTGGCCGACATCGAAATTTGCGTTGGGCGCGTCCGCCGGCTGGGCGCTTTTCCAGCGCCTCAGGACAATCGTGCCCGCGACACCGGTGACCGCGCCGAACACCAGTTGCCACGCCATGCCTGCCCCCAGCAACGCCGCCACGCCGCCCACGGCCATCGCGATGGCGACCACCAGCAGGTAGAACGTGCCGGTGACCATCTCCAGACCGATCAGGATGATCGCCAGCAAGAACCAGTAAATGTAGATTTCCATGACTTCCTTTCTGTTTGCCATGCCTGAACCATTGCCCATTCCTCGACGTCCGCATGGAATGCCGGATGCATCAACCCGCAATCTAGCAGCAAAGACCCTTTCAGGCTACATGACAAAATATACAGGCCTTGCACCAGGCCAAAATTGCCCTAATGTTTTTCAATGCATTGCCGAAGGACATCTGTAGCACGGGAGTATCGGTGGTATCCAAGGAAGCGCTGATTAATTCGTCATACCGGCGAAGGCCGGTATCCTGTGCCTTTATTTAACTGGGTTCCGGACTTCGCCGGAACGACGAAACAGAATAAATCAGCGCTTCCCTAACTCTGCTTGGCAAACTCGCGGGGGTGGCATGTACAAATTTCTCGACAATCTGAGTATCCGCAACAAGATATGGCTGATGATGGCGTTTTTCATCAGTGCCATCATTGGCGGTAGCGTTATTGACGTGCTGTCTGTCCGCAGCACCTTGTGGGCGGAGAAACAACTGAAGACACGACATCTGGTTGAGACTTCATACAGCGTACTGGCGCGTTATTACGACCTGCAAAAAACCGGCGCGCTGACCGAAGCCGCAGCGCGCTCCGAGGCCATCAACGTCATCAGGGCGTTGCGCTACGAGGAAACGGAATACTTCTGGATCAACGACCTCGGCAAGCCGTTCCCGACCATGATCATGCATCCGACAGTGCCTGCGCTCGAGGGCAAAGTGCTGGATGCGGAGAAATTCAATTGCGCGACCAGCCAGAGTTTTGGCGATAACGCGTCACCGGTCAAAACCGGGGGCAAGAAGAACCTGTTTGCGGCTTTTGTCGAGGTGGTCGACCGGAGCGGAAAAGGTTACGTCACCTACAACTGGCCCAAGCCCAGGGAAGGCGGCGGCGTGACGGAGGAGCTTTTCCCGAAGCTGTCTTATGTGAAGAAATTTGAGCCCTGGGGCTGGTTGATCGGCTCCGGTATCTACGTGGACGACGTGGATACGCTAATCCGCGCACGGGTCTGGCATAACATCTGGCTGATGCTGGGCGCCATCGCCGTGCTGCTGGTGATTACCGGGGCTTTAAGGCAAAGCATTACGCGATCCTTGTCGGAGATCGCCAATGCGATGAGCGAGATCGTGAATGGGGACGGCGACTTGACGAAACGCCTGTCCGAACATGGCGGCGGGGAAGTCGTCCGGCTCGCTTCCGGGTTCAACCTTTTCGCGGCCAAGATACAGCAAGCCATGTTGCGGGTGGTTGAAGCGACTCACCTGATCAATGCAGACTCGGCGCGGCTTTCATCGGTGGCCCAGCAAACCGGGGACAACATCAGTCAGCAGGACCAGGAAACCGCAAGAGTCGCCGAGGCCATCCGGGGCATGCTGATCCAGGTGCGGCACGTAACCGAGAGCGCGGCGAGCGCAGTCACGGCAGCGCAGCAAGCAGACACCGAAGCCAACCTGGGCATGACTGTGGTGCGCAATACGATTGCTTCCATTCACTCGGTTGCCGACGAGGTCGGCCACGGCGCGCAGGTGATTGCCGAACTGGAAAGCGACAGCCGCAATATCGGCACGATCCTGGAGACGATCAAGGGCATCGCCGACCAGACCAACCTGCTTGCGCTCAATGCTGCAATCGAGGCGGCGCGCGCCGGGGAGCAGGGGCGCGGATTTGCCGTCGTTGCCGATGAGGTACGCAAACTGTCGCAGAGCACGCAGGAAGCCACCGCACGCATCCAGGAAATGATCGAGCACCTGCAAGTCAAGGCGCTGGCTGCAGTCAAGGTAATGGAGGAAGGCCGCCTGCGCGTCGATGCCAGCGTCGGCCAGGCCGGCGCTGCCGGTGTGTCCCTGGAAAAGATCACCACTGCGGTGGCGAGCATCCGCGACATAAATGGCGAAATCGCAAACTCGGCCAAGGATCAGCTCAGCGTTGCCGAGGGGATCGGCGCCAGCATCGCGACGATCAACCAGATGGCAATTGTGACTTCGGCCGGCGTGAAAAGTACGGAGGATGCCGTGGCCGATCTCGCCAAACTGGTGGATCAACTCAAAACGTCGGTCGGCCAATTCAAGGTCGGCGGCAACAAGCTGGATTTGTCGGGTGCCAAGTCCGCGCACCTGAACTGGAAAGCCCGGCTGCGCGCATTCCTCGATGGCAAGGCAACACTGACGGAAGCTGAAGCCGTTTCCCACCAGCAATGCGCCTTCGGCAAATGGTATTACAGCGTGGGTTTGAAACAGTATGGACATATCCAGGAACTGCGCGATGTCGAAGCGCCTCACGCCGAATTGCACCGAACGATCAAAGAGATCGTTCAAGCCATGAAAACCGGCGACAAAACCGGTGCAGAGCGGCTTTATGCCAACGTGGAGGGCATTTCAAAACGCATCGTGGCGCTGCTCGATATCGCAGAGCGCAAGGCCTGAGGCGCCTGACAGGCCTGCCATCGGTCGATACAGGCGCACTGAATAATGCATTGACAACAGAACGAACGTTCTCTACCATTGGAGAACGTTCGTTCTGTTGGATATTGCCATGACCAGTCTCAACCATCACCTTGCCAGCCCGGCGCGCCGCGCCGCTTCATCCACCCTGCTGTCGCTGACGCATCCCAACAAGTCGATGTTCGAGCGGCAGCGCGCGTTGTTGCGCAAGGCCGTGCCGGCGGGTTTCCCCTCGCCGGCCGACGACTATGTGGAGCGTAGCCTGAGCCTGGACGAGCACCTGATCCAGCATCGGGAATCAACCTTCTTCATGCGCGTGGCCGGGCATTCAATGCGCGAACTGGGCATTTTCGACGGCGACCTGCTGGTGGTGGATCGTTCCGTGCCCGCCGCCCACGGCAGCGTGGTGGTGGCAGTGGTGGATGGGGAGTTCACGGTGAAGCAGTTGCTGTACACGCCGCAGGGCAAGATCCTGCGCGCCGCGCATCCCGATTATCCGGAGGTGCTCATCAAGCCGGAGCAGGATTTCTCCATCTGGGGTGTGGTGCAGTGGAACGTGCATAAGGTATGAGCCGTACGCTATAGAGCCGTCATTCCCGCGCAGGCGGGAATCCAGTCAAACAAAATAACCTTGCATGGCAAGGACAAAACCCAAGGCATGTTGAAAGAACACTGGATTCCCGCCTGCGCGGGAATGACGGGATCGGATCATGTCGAATGATGAAATGAAACGTGCCATCGCGCTGGTCGACTGCAACAACTTCTTCGTTTCCTGCGAGCGCCTGTTCCGCCCCGACCTGGAAGGCAGGCCGGTGGTGGTACTGTCCAACAACGACGGTTGCGTGGTGTCGCGTTCGCAGGAAGTGAAAGACCTGGGAATGAAGATGGCCGTGCCCTGGTATCAGATGAAGGACATGGCCAGACGCCACGGCATCGTCGCCTTCTCATCCAATTACGAGCTGTATGCCGATCTCTCCAACCGGGTGATGTCGCTGCTGGCGCAATTCAGCCCGGAGCAGGAGGTGTATTCCATCGACGAGTCGTTCCTCGACCTGACCGGCATTCCCGCCGATCACACGCAATATGCGCAACGCATCCGCGAGACTATCCGCCGCTGTGTCGGCATTCCGGTGTGCGTGGGCGTTGCGTCGAGCAAGACCCTGTCCAAGCTCGCCAACCATGTCGCCAAGAAAAATCCGCGCTTCGGCGCGGTATGCGATTTCAACGCGCTGACGGAAAAGGAATTGAACGACCTGTTCGCCGCCATCGATGTAGGTGAAGTGTGGGGCGTGGGCAGGCGCAGCACGGGCAGGCTCAACGAGATGGGCATCCGCTCCGTGCTCGACCTGAAACGCACACCGGCCAAACGCCTGCGCGAGAAATTCAGCGTGGTGCAGGAACGCATCGTGGCGGAACTGAACGGTGTCGCCTGCCTGGAACTGGATGACGTGGTGCCGGACAAGCAGCAGATCATTTGCTCGCGCTCGTTCGGGGTGCCGACTTCCCTGTTGGCCGACCTGGAGGAGGCCGTGGTCGCCTATGCCACGCGCGCAGCGGAGAAATTGCGGCAGCAGCACTCGTTGGCCAGCGGCATTCAGGTGTATATCCGCACCAATCCGCACAAGGAACGCGACCCGCAATACCGGCAGGCGGCGCTGATGCCCTTGCCCGAGCCAACCGGCGACACGCGCCTGCTGTGCCATGCGGCGCTGCACGGACTGCGCCGCATCTACCGCGCGGGCTATGTCTATCAAAAAGCGGGCGTAATGCTGACCGGAATCATTCCCGCTTCGGCCAGACCGCAAACCTTGTTCGACGACGCAGAGGCACAAGAGAAATCGCACGTGTTGATGCGCACGCTGGATCGCATCAACCGCAGCATGGGCAGTGGCACCATCAAATTGCTGGGTGAAGGAACGCATAAAGCCTGGGCCATGCGCAGGGAGAACCGGTCGAAGCGGTATACGACCGAGTGGAGCGAGTTAGCGGTATGCCGGGCGGCTGTTTAAAGCCACCGACACAGCACTTCAACCAGGTGCCAATCAAAATTCCGGGCTGCTCAACGCGGTATATCCCTGTTTTGCAAAGCGGGATTACGGGCGCTTAGCCTAATCTTTTCTGTAACAAGGTCGATAACTTGTGGTGCAAGGTGGATTTACGCCAAAAGATTTTGCGCTGCGTTTGTGTATTGGATTAACAGCGCGGCAAAACGGGATCATGTTTGTGGGAACTGGATGTGCAGTTCCCGAATCATTCGGGAGATAACCATGGACACAAACAAGGGCATGACACTCAAGGCGCGTCTTTACACAATGCTGGGCAGCATGTTGTTGGGGTTGATGTTGCTGGGCGGGTATTCGGTATTCGATCTGCGTTCGCATATTCTGGAAGAAAAGAAGCTCGGCCTGCAGGCGCTGGTCGATTCCGGTTTGGGCGTTATTCAGCAACAGTACGATCTGTTCAAGGCGGGCAAGCTGACCGAGCAGGAAGCACAGCGCCTGGCCCAGGACAATCTGCGCAAGAGCAAATACAACAATGGCGCCGACTACTTCTTTATCTACGACCTCAATGGCGTCAATATCATGCATGCGACCAAACCGGAGCGCGAGGGCAAGAGTTGGCTGGATACCAAGGACCCGAACGGCAAGTACTACATCAAGGAGTGGGTCGACCTGCTTAAACGGGACGGCAGCGCCCACATCGACTATATGTTTCCCAAGGCAGGCTCCACTGAGCCGATTCCCAAGGTGTCCTACGCAAGGGTTTTCCAGCCATGGGGCTGGTGGCTGGGGACAGGCGTTTACATTGAGGACGTCGATGCCGACTTTCGGCAAGCCGCGCTGAAGTCTGTCGTTTTCCTTGCGGCGATCGCCGTGCTGCTCGGCGCGCTGGGCTGGACCGTCGAGCGCAGCGTGATGCGCCAGATCGGCGGCGAACCCGCTTTGGCGGCAAGGCAGGCTGTAGATTTTGCCGATGGCGACCTGACCAAGCGCATCGTTTCAACGAGCAACGAACCGGGAAATTTGCTGGCGACGCTGGGCAATATGCAGGACAGGCTTGCAGGTATTGTACGAAGCATCCGCGGTAGCACCGAGACTCTGGCGAAGGAATCCAGCGAGTTGTCGGTGGCCGCAAAGGAAATCAGTTTGGCGACGCGCAATCAAGCCGAGTCCAGCGCCGCCACTGCCGCAGCCATCGAACAGCTCACTGTCAGCATCAATGAAGTGTCGGAGATTGCGCTGACAACCGAGAAGAATTCGCGCGAGACGGCCGATCTGGCCGGCAAGGGCGGCGATGTGGTGCGCCAGGCAGCGCAGAAGATCGAGAACATCGCCACCTCCGTCCACGATTCCACGGGCCGCATCCAGTCACTGGTCGAGCGTTCCCAGGAGATCGGCAAAATCACCCAGGTCATCAAGGAAATTGCGGATCAGACCAATCTGCTTGCCCTCAATGCCGCCATCGAAGCGGCTCGCGCCGGCGAACAGGGGCGTGGTTTCGCAGTGGTTGCCGACGAGGTCAGAAAGCTGGCGGAGCGAACCACTCAGGCGACGGCAGAGATTTCCGGCATGGTCGAAGCCATCCAGGCTGACACCCAGCAGACTGTCGTCGCCATGGAGAACGCGACGCCGCTGGTCAAACAAGGGCAGGAGTTGGCCATGCAGGCAACGGAAGTGCTCGACGATATCCAGCGCCAGGCGACCGACTCATTGTCGAAGGCACAGGAAGTGGCCAATGCGACCAAGGCTCAATCCGTCACGGCCAACGAGATCGCCAGCCACATCGAGAAAATCGCCACCATGACCGAGGAAACCAATGCCGCGACCCACAGCAATTCGGAGGCAGCAGATCAGTTGAAAGTGTTGGCCGGAAAGCTGCAGGAAGATATGGCTTACTTCAAGGTATGACCGCAGAAGTCTTCAATACGTTACGTCCAGCGCTTCGCACAGGAATTTCATGAAGGGCGCCGTTTCGGCAAACCGCTTGCCCGCCAGTTTGACCAGCCCTGCCCCGGTAACCTCGGCGGCGGACAACGGCGCGATGGCAACGAAATCCTTGCGTTTCAAATCCGCAATCGCCGGATGATTGGCATCGTAGCCGCGCGGCGGCCGCGACAGGCTGTCGCCCCAAAGCTCCCATTGCGCGGCGAATTTTTTATCGTCGCGCGCGGCAACCCATTTCTCGGGCTTCTGCGCAATCAGATCGCGTATCTTCCCCAGCGCATCGGCCTCCGGGTGCCAGCAGCCGACCGCAAAGAAACACTCGTCCGTGGCGATGTGCACGTAAAAGCCGGGCGCGTGAACGTCCTTGCCCAGCGCATGGCGAAACTGGATGCCGATGTTGGTCTTGTACGGCGTCTTGTCGCGCGAGAAGCGCGTATCGCGAAACACGCGCATCAGCGAACCGCCCATCTTGCGCGGCTCGGCGCGGAAGCCGGGAGCGAATGTCTTGAGTGCCGGCTCCATCGCCTCGATAAAGTCCAGCGCGGGCTCACGCACCAACGCCTCATAGCGCGGTTTGTTCGCTTCGAACCAGGCCCGGTTGTTGTTGGCGGCCAGTTCGTCGAGGAATTTGAAGGTGGCTTTGGTAAACATGGTATCAATGTGCTCCAACCGGTTGGGAGAACGATACGGCACCCGATTCATTACTGCAAGGCCGGCAATGCGGCAGCAATCACTCCCACTTGAACACGTACGCTCCAATCGCCACAAAAAAGATGCTCATGAGGGCGAGCACCCAGACATGCGGCATCACCTGGAGCAACGTGGCGCCTTCGTTCATGATCGCGCGCGCCGCCGAAATCATATGCGTCAGCGGGAAGATTAACGATATTTTTTGCACCCAGACTTGCGCGCCTTCCAGCGAAAACCATGCGCCCGACAACAGCATCATCGGCCACACCACAAGATTGAGAATGCCGCCTGCCAGTTCTTCGCTGGCCGTGCGCGCCGCGATGAGCAAGCCGATGGAGATCATGCTCATCGCCCCCAGGGTGGTGACCAGCAACAACGTCCAATACGAGCCCTGCATGTTGAATTCGATGAAGAAATTGCAACCGGTATAGACGATCATGGTGACCAGCATGATCAACAGCAGACGCGAGATCAGTTGCGCAAACAGGAACTGGAATGCGCCCAGCGGCGTCGCCTTCAGGCGTTTCAGGAATCCGTTCTTGCGGTAGCGCACAATCACGAAACCGACGCCGAACAGGCAGGCGAACATCATGTTCATGCCCAGGATGCCGGGGAGGAACCAGTCGACATAGCGTATTTCGGCCCCTTCCACGACCTGCCGTTCGAACCGATGCCCTTCCGCCCCCCGAACGATGCGCTCCAGCAGGTAACCGCTGGGCGAACTTGAGTTGATCCAGTATCTCGGCGTCCCGCTGACGTCGATCAGCATGTCCATTTGATGGTGTTTTACTTTTCCGATCGCGGCATTCAGGTCGTCGTAGGGAACGTACGAGATATATCTTGTCGATTGCAGCGCGGGGGCGACGCTGTGCAGTTTGTCGAGCCCACCCACCAGGCCAATCTTGTAGATATCCCTGTCGCTGCTGGAAAAGGTGAACGCCAGACCGATCACCAGCATGAACGGCATGGCGAGATTCCAGGCCAGCGCGGAGCGGTCGCGCAGGAATTCCATGTTGCGGGCATGCAATACGGCCAGGAATTTTCTCATGGGTTGAGTTTCTTCCCTGTCACGTTGATGAACAAATCTTCGAGCGTCCAGGCGCGGATGCGCAAACGATCCAGATTGATTCCGTTTTCCAGTAGCTGTTGCAGCGTTTGGTGCAGGCGATTGGTTCTGATTTCCAGCATATCGCCCGCCTGCACTGCGCTCAGTCCAAAATCGGCAAGTTTGCTTCCGGCATCGCTTTGGGGGATCTGCAATATCACGTCGCCAAAGTGTTCGGACAGCAAATGCGCCGGCGTGCCCTGCGAGACGATCCGCCCCTTGTCCATGATGGCGATCTCGTCGCACAGGGCATATGCCTCCTCCATATAGTGCGTGGTCAGCACGATGGTCTTGTCGCGCGACTTCACCAGGTTGACCAAGTCCCAGAAATTGCGCCGCGCCTGCGGATCCAGCCCGGTGGTGGGCTCATCCAGAAAGATCAACTCGGGATCGTTGATCAATGCCAACGCGAGCAGCAGGCGCTGTCTTTGCCCGCCGGAAATCTTGCGCGTGTCGCGTTCCAGAATGTCCGCCAGCGAACACAACTCGATCAGCTCCGGAATCGGCAGGGTGCGGCGATAGAGCCGCTCGAACAATTCCAGCGTCTCGCGTACCGTCAGGAATTCCTGCAGCGCCGTATGCTGAAACTGGATGCCGACCTCTTCGCGGTAGCGCGCCCCCAGCGGTTCGCCTTTGTAGAGCACCGTACCGCTGGTTTGCATCTGTATGCCTTCCAGCATCTCGATGGTGGTGGTCTTGCCGGCGCCATTCGGGCCGAGCAAGCCGAAGCAAATCCCCTTGGGAATGGCAAGGTCAATCCTGTCGACAGCGATGACGCCGGGATATTGTTTAAACAGTTTTGCGGCAGTGATGATTGGAGACATGACGGAATTGTGCAGGCCTATGGTTGTCTCGCGGAATGGGTTGCGTTCTGTACTCTATATCGTTTGGCGCAAATTACAAAGTTCGCAATGCGTCGACATGAGACGCAGGAGAAGGCCGAGGCGGCTTTACCCGCTGTATTTCAGCCGCTGTGCTTTATGGACTAGTGCAAGTCTGCAGAAGGTGATGCTGGCGCCGCAATTGACGCGGCTAGGCTATGACGTCTTTGGGGTTGAATCCATACCGGTTTTCGCCGGGTTCGCCGTCTTGCAACATCAGAAACAGGAGAACGATGACCAGGAACGGAACGGCAGCGATCAAAACCCACCAGCCGCTGCGATCGATGTCATGCAGTCTCCGCACCGATACTGCGACGCTCGGGGTTAGAACGACTACGGTATAGACAGCCCAGAGTTCATTGAGTGTGACAAACAGCGCGATGCCGACGATGATGTTGAGCAAGGTGAAATGCCAGTATTCTTCCCTTCCGGCCCTTCCCTCAAACGCCGCGTAGTTCTTCAGCACATCGAAATACCAGTTCATGTCATTCCCTTTCGCCTTACCTGCCAGTAACGCGGTTTTGAATTCTTATGGCGGCGGAGCCTAACAATAAAGTGTCCGCGGGAACATATGCCAAAAGATATAGACCTTAGCCTAGCCTTCCACCCAGGCGACCTTGAAAAATAACGAGAATCCGGAAAGCGTTTGAGCTGGATGGTTGGTTATTAAGCATCAAAAGGTTGAACTATCGTTCGCTCACATTGGCGGATGTCTTTGTCAGGAAATTCCGGTAGGCTTCCCGCAGAATCTCGACCGGGTGGAAAACTTCATAAGGCAGCATCTGCTGGAACTGCAACCGGCAACTGAGGCAGTCGGTTGCCACTCTCCCGGGAGCGGCAGCCTTGATCTTGTCGGTCAGCCGCGTTCCTATCGTCAGCGATGTTTCGTGGAAATCTTTTTTGAAACCCATGATGCCACCCAGACCGCAGCAATCGAAGGCATCGCCAATTCTTTCCGTCTGTGCCTCCGGCACGAGGCCGAGCAGATTCACCCAGGGTTGACCGATGTCCTGCTGCCGCTGATGGCAAGGCGCAAAATAAGCCACCTGCGCAGGTACTGCACCCAATTCAAGTTTCAACTGCCCTGCCTCATGCAACTCCCACAAGTACTCGCCCAGATCGTAGGTATGGTTGGCAACGCGCAACCGGTTTGCGCCGCCGATCCCGGCAAAGTAACCCTGGTCGCTAAACATCTTCCACTGCGTGAGACTGAGCATCGATGCATTCCTGCCATGCGTCGACGCAGTGTTCGCCCGCCCGGTAAAGGCCGCGTCTTCGGCCGCCAGACGCGCGCTGACTTGATCAAAATCACCCTTTGCCTGATGCGCCAACTGTTGCACCAATGCACGATATTCCTCCGAAAATTGAGCGCCCTCGCGCAACACCGATTTCAGGAGATACCCGCAGGTCGGGCAGGAGCAGACGATGTCGAAACCTGCGCTGACGCAACGGGCGAGTTCGGCCACGTTGAAACGGGCGAGATCGAAAGTGAATTCGCGGTCGCCTTCCAGCATGGTGGGCATGCCACAGCATTTCTGTTCCGGCAGATAGACGGCCACGCCGTTGCGTTGCAGCACTTCCACGGTGGCCTTCGCCACTTCGGGAAAATAATAGCGTGCCGTGCATCCGGCAAAGTACGCCACTTTGCGTCCGCCGGTTTTCGGCATGTGCATGAGTCCGCGCGCTTTGGCCCAGGCAGTGAAGCTGTCTTGCGGAAAGAGCGGCAACTTGCGTTCCGGATGAATGCCGATCACACGCTTCAATCCTTTCGCCACAGTGCCGTTGCCAAGAGCGAGATTGGCCAGTCGCGGCAACGCGCCGCCCAACCTGCCCATGAGCTGGACATTTTCGATCAGGCGAAGACCTGGCGGCAGTCCTTCGCGCCCGACAAACGCATCCTTGGCTTCGCGTATCCAGGTATGCACCGGCGTGCAGGGACAGATGCCGCAGGTGTTGCACAGATCGAGCAACTGCTTCATTTCGGCGGATGAAATCGGCGCCCCACCCGCTTGTTCGCGATCAACGAGCCGATACAACTGCGGCATGAACAGGCACGACGTATCGACCATCAACTCCCGGCAGTGGCCGCAACCGTTGCAGCGATTGATTACCTTGCGCGTACGCATCTCTGCATCATCGCTGCGCACCGTGCTTGCTGTTTTGGAGTGGATAGGCGTGTCGCTCATACCTGTCAGGCCGCGATCTTCTGGTCTGCAACGGACTTGACCAGCCAGTCTACCCACTGCCACATACCGTCGCCGTTCTTGGACGACAATTCGATGATCGGCATATCGCCGCGAATTGCATGGATGGAAGCGCGGGCACGGGCCGTGCTGAACTCCTCGATATACGGCAGCAGATCGGTCTTGGTAATCAGCACCTGATCGCCGGCGCGGAACATGATCGGATACTTGGCCGGCTTGTCGTCGCCCTCGGTGACGGACAGCAACAGCACATTGCGATGCTGGCCGATGTCGAAACTCGCCGGACACACCAGATTGCCGACGTTCTCAATGAACAGGATATCGATGCCGGTCAGGTCGAGTTCATGCAGCGCCTCGTGCACCATGTGCGCGTCGAGGTGACAGGCCATGCCGGTGGTGATCTGTATCGCGGGCACGCCGTGGCGGCGAATGCGCTCGGCATCGTTCTCCGTTTCCAGATCGCCCTCGATCACGGCAATGCGCAAACCCGGCGGCAGCGCCTGGATGGTCGCTTCCAGCAAACTGGTCTTGCCGCTGCCGGGCCCCGACATGATGTTGACGGCAAAGACGCCGTGATCCTCGAAATGGGCGCGATTGTGTTCGGCCTGAATATCGTTTTCGTGCAGCAGGTTTTCCAGCACTTCGATGGTGTGATGCCCATCACCTTCCAGCAGATGCCGGTTGGCATCGGTCACATTGCAGCCGCAGTTGTCGCACATGGTTGCTTCTCCTTTCGCGGCCATTCGTCCGCGTGATAAATACTATGTCACAAACAATCTCCCAGCCCCTTCCCCTTGCAGGGGGAAGGTTACCCGCAAGGGGTAGGCCGCGGTTGTACGGGGCATTCGCCCCAACAACACACGCACGGATGAGGGTAGAGTTCTGGAACGGCACAGTATCTACCCCCACCCTAGCCCTCCCCCTGCAAGGGGGAGGGAATGCTGCTCCGTGTCTACGACACAGTAGTACCTCATGTAGGAGCGCAATTCATTGCGCGATAGCTTCGTAATTAATCGCGCAATGAATTGCGCTCCTACACTTATGTATCGCGCACCACCGCTCCGGCGGATGCCTCGAAGCTCTCGATATACAACTCCTGCCCCTGGATGACTTCTATGTCACTTCCGGCACAGGCAGGACATTCAAAACGGTAATGCGGCACATCGAACTCCGTGGCGCATGCGCGGCAGCGTCCCCTCACTCCAATCACGTCGATGACCAACTCCGCACCATCGGCGACCGTACCCTCGGCGAACATCTCGAAGCATGCACTCAATTGCTGCGGCTCCACTGCGCGCAGGCGTCCCACCTTGAGCAGCACGCTGCTGATATGTGCCACGCCATTTCGCGCTGCCTTCTGTTCGAGGATGCGCATCAAGCCGCCGACGATTGCCGTTTCATGCATGACTCATTCTCCGTTGCATCACGACTCCAAAAACTTCACCGGCACATTTCGCATGCAATATCGCTCGTACAAAATTACTCAAGTTCACGCGCTCGCAATCGACAAGTATATTCACACATCTGAAGATTCCCCAAGCCAACAAAGCCGGAGCAACGCGCAAGTACCGTGAGACAAAGGCTATCACGGCGATTTTCGAAACAACACACAACCAAACCTGAAATCAAGCTTCTGTAACAAAAAGTGACAATCAAATGAATCCGGCGCGCAGCTATTGTTTATCGAATTTCAATGCAGTTGAATGCAATCACAGTAATTCTTGAACTGCATTTCATCACCGCAGATTTGCACAACAACCATCTTCTTCGACGCTGCCATGTGAGCCAAATGAACACGATGAAACGAGTCATCCAGCATCGCGAAAGTGATCTGAACTAAAGAAAAGGAACTCAATAATGCTCGCATCCGCAGGTTTTGACCCCGCACTGACAGCATGGCTAGGCGCAATCATTCTGCTATTCGGCGAAATCTTCGCCTTACTCTCGTTACGCAACCTGCCCCGGTTAATCGTCGTCTCCACCATCGCGGAAGTCGGGTATGTGTTGATGGGTCTGGGACTCGGCGGCGCATCCGGCGACACCGGTGCGATGATGCACCTTGGTTATCAGATCGTGATGCGCGGCCTTGTTATATTGACTGCGTGGTGGCTGATCCGGCGCACCGGTTCAAGCAAGCTCGACGACCTCGCCGGCAGCGGCAAGCGCATGCCGGTGGTGGCCACGCTGTTCGGCTTCGGCATGTTCTCGGTGATGGGTCTGTCGCCGTTCAAGGGATCGTTCAGCAAGTTCCTGATCCTCTACGCCGCCATCGAACAGGGCCACTGGCTGCTGGCAGCCGTCGGCACGCTGGCAAGCATCATCGCCGCGGTGTATTACATACGCATCATTCAACGTGTCTGTCTGGAGCCCGAGAACAAGACCCTCGAACTGAACGAAGCGCCTTCCCGTTTGTTTATTCCGATTGTTCTGCTGACCGCGTTGACGATATTCATGAGCATCTGGCCCGAGCCCCTGTTGCATCAGGCCGCCGCGCTGGCTGGCGTGCCCGATGTCTCCCTGGTGCCGCAATTCGAATCGCCCTGGTCGATGCTGGTACTGGTGCCCTATGTCGGTGGCTTTATCCTCTATGCCATCGGCCTGAGTACGAAATTGGTGCGCGATGCGCTGGCCGTATTGCTGGCCTTTGCCACACTGGTGCTGGCCGTGTTGCAACCCGGTCTTGATCCGGCCTCGCATCTCTTCGCCGTGCTCTTCGCCGGCATCGCCTTCCTCGTCGTGCTGTATTCCTACAGCTACATGCAACATGCCGAGCACAGCAACCGCTATTACTTCTTCGTGTTCCTGATGACCGGCTCCATGCTCGGATTGACCACCGCGCACGAGTTCGGCAACTTCTACGTGTTCTGGGAACTGATGACCTGGAGCTCCTACCTGCTGGTAGTGCATGAGCAGACACCCAAGGCGCTCCGGGCCGGTATGATTTATTTCCTGATGTGCGCCGCCGGCGCCTACATCATGCACTTCGGCATCCTGCTGGTGCATGCGCAGATGCACACCTTCGAGTTCGCCACCGTGGCGGCGCAGATCGGCCAGATGGATGCCACGGTCGGCATGCTCGCCGCTCTGTGCTTCTTCATCGGCTTCGCCGTCAAGGCCGGTTTCGTTCCCCTGCATTCGTGGTTGCCGCTCGCCCACCCGGAAGCGCCTTCGTCGATTTCCGCACCGCTGTCCGGCATCCTGACCAAGGCCGGTATCTTCGGCATCATCAAAGTCTTGTTCGTGATCTTCGGCGCTACCGCCCTCACGCGCTTCGCCGGTGCCGGATTCGATCTCGGCCTGTTGCTGCTCGTGCTGGGCTGCGCCACGCTGGTCTACGGCGAAGTGATGGCGCTGTTGCAGACCGAGATCAAGCGCATGCTGGCTTACTCGACGCTGGCGCAGATCGGCGAGATCGGCGCCATCCTCGGGCTGGGCACTTCGCTCGCCACCTCGGCCGCGCTGCTGCATGTCACCAACCACGCGGTCATGAAGACGCTGCTGTTCTTCGCGGCCGGTGCCTTCATCCTGCAAAGCGGCAAACGCCAGATCAAGGAACTGGCCGGCTTGGGCAAGGTAATGCCGTTCACCGCAGGCTGTTATGCGCTGGCCACGATTGCGATCATGGGTCTGCCGCCGTTCTCCGGCTTCGTCAGCAAATTCCTGATGATCACCGCAGCCGCTGCGGCCGGCCGCGTCGATGTCGCCGCGCTGATCCTGGTCGGCAGCGTGGTCGCCGCCTTCTACTACCTGCGCATCGTCCGCGTCCTGTTCTTCCAGCCGTATGAAGGAGCTCCCGTCAAGGAAGCACCGTCCACCATGCTCGCGGCCATGGGCGTTCTCGCCGCCGCCATCATCTTCGGCGGCGTAGCACCGGGCTTCCAGCTTGACGCAGTGCGTGCCGTGGGCGACCTGATGGCCAGCCGCGCCGACTTGCCTGCGGTCGTGTTGCCCGATCTGGTCATCGCCTGGCCTGCAGCGGCCGTGATCGCCACGCTCGGCGCAGTCGCCGTCTGGCTGCTGGGCAAAGTCTCGGCAACCGGCGCAGCCCGCCTCGCCATCGCCGTACCGCTGGCCGCGTTCGTCGCGATTCTGGCGCAGCCTGATCACTACGACACGCTGTCCTTCGCCTTCGCGCTGTTGGTCGCCGGTGTCGGTACTTTGAACATGGCCTACGCCACCGGCTACATGGCACATGGTCACGCCCAGCCGCGCTTCTACGCTGCCTTCACGCTGATGATGGCAGGACTGATCGGCATGGCCGGCAGTCACGACTTTTTCAACTTCTTCGCCTTCTGGGAATTGATGAGCAGTTGGGCGCTGTATGTTGCCTTGGCCCATGAAGAAACTGCGGACGCGCGCCGCGAAGCGCTCAAGTACTTCATGTTCAACACCGTCGGCGCCTGCTTCATGTTCCTCGGCATCGCCATGCTCGGCACGGCGAGCGGAAGTTTCGAATTCGCCGCGATTGCCCAAGCCGCACCGCTGATGTCCGCGCCCTGGCTTGGTGGATCGCTCGTGATGGTTGTTCTCGGCATGTTGATGAAAGCCGCGATGCTGCCGATACGCATCGACTACCAGATGCACCCGGCCACCGCACCGACGCCGGTCTCCGGCTACATCTCGGCCGTGCTGCTGAAGAGCGGTCCCTACGGTATTCTCAAATTGTTTGCGGTACTCGGCGGTGCGGCATTGTTCGACCGCCTCGGCGTTGTTTCCGGCATGCCGCTGCTGATGTATGCAGTGGCAGTCATCGGCGGCATCACCCTGCTCTACGCCGGCGCGATGGCCGTGCTGCAGACCGGCATCAAACGCCTGCTGATCTACAGCACCGTGTGCCAGCTCGGCTACGTCACCATGGCGCTGGCACTCGGAACCACGCTCGGCGTCGCGGGCGGACTGATGCACTTCGTCAATCACATGATGCTCAAGGATCTGCTGTTCCTGTGTGCAGGTTGCATCATGGTGGTCAGCCATGCGACCACGCTGGATCAACTAGGCGGACTGGGTCGCAAGATGCCCATCACCTTCGGCATCTTCCTGTTCGCGGGCCTGTCCCTGGCCGGTGTGCCGCCGCTGAACGGCTTCAGTTCGAAATGGCTGATCTACCAGGCCGCCTTCCAGTCCGGCCACTACCTGCTCGGCGTCTCCGCACTGATTGCCAGCTTGTTCACATTGGCGGCAATACTCAAGTTTGCGCATGCGGCTTTCATGGGCTCGCCCGGTGCCGCCGCCGAACACGCGCAGGAAGCACCGGCGATCATGCTGGTGCCGATGGCCATCCTGACTGCCGCTTGCTTCGCCGTTGGCATGATGCCCGGACTTCTGCTCGTGCCGATCGCCACCATCCAGCAAAGCCTCGGCATGGTGCCGATTGCCGCCACCTGGAGCGGCCCGCTGCCGGGTACCGGCGGCTGGCATCCGGGCGTGCTCTCGGTGTTGCTGTTGCTGCTGGCCGGTGTCGCAACCTTCTATCTGCGTCTGGGTCGCGCCGGCAAGCCGGTGGTGCGCTCGCCGATTCACTTGTGCGGTGTCGCCGATATCGCTCCGGCCATGGCTCACGTTGGCGCCTCCAACCTGTTCGAAGCGCCGGACGCCGCCATGCGCGAACTGCTCCATGCAAAACACGATACCGGTTACAGCGACGATGACGATGAGCCCGCAGCTCATGCTCACGCTGCCCCTATTGCAATCAAGCCGGCCTAAGGGAGAACCAACATGCTTGAATCACTTTACACACCATTCGCTGCACTGCTCTTCCCCGGCGGCTTGTTTGCCCTGGCGCTCGGTCTGACCTTGAAAGGGTTTGACCGGCGTCTGGCTGCTCGCCTCCAGGCGCGCGTCGGACCTCCCCTGGCGCAGCCTATTTACGATCTGGTCAAGTTGGCCAGAAAGCGCACCATGGTGCCGGACGTCGCCTGCGAGCCCGTGTTCCTCGGTGCACCGCTGATCGGCGCCGTATCGATGGCGCTGGCCGCAGCGCTGGTGCCCATCCCCGGTTTCTACACGCCGGATCCGGTGCTCGGCGATCTGCTGGTGCTGCTCTATCTGCTCACCGTTCCGGCAATCGTGCTGATGATCGCGGGCTCAGCTTCCGGTTCGCCTTTCGGCGCAATTGGCTTTTCGCGTGAAATGGCAATGATGCTGGCCTACGAAGGGCCGCTGGTACTGGTGGTCGCGGCAGTGGCAATGCGCACCGGCATGGGCATGGGTGGCTTGATCAGCTTTTCGCTGACCGACATCGTCGCCTACCAGCAAAGCCACGGCGCCTTCCTGTTTGACCCGGTCATGTGGCCGGCACTGCTTGCCTTCCTCGCTTTCTATCCCGCCAACCTCGGTATCGTCCCCTTCGATATCCCCGAGGCGGAAACGGAAGTGCTGGAAGGCCCCCTGCTTGAGTATTCGGGTCCCGCGCTGGGGCTGTTCAAGATCATGTCGGCGCTGAAAGCGGTGGTGGTTCTCGGACTCGGCGTGGCGCTGTTCTACCCGATTGCACCCGAAGGCGCGGCTGGTCTGCTGGTGCAAATCGCCAAGCTGGTGCTGTTGATGCTGATCGGCGTCACCGTCGTGCGCGTCTCCTGCGGCCGCATGCGCATCGACCAGGCCTTCCGCTTCTTCCTCAAGTGGCCGCTGGCGCTGTCTGTGATTTCTCTTGCCTTTGTAGCTCTTGTCTAACGGGGAAAATGTCATGACCACTCTGCTTCAAACGCTCTCCAACCAGGCCCGCAACATGGCCGCGCGTTCGCCCTGGATCTATCGCATCAACGCCGGTTCCTGCAATGGTTGCGACGTCGAATGCGCGACCACCGCGCTCATCCCGCGCTACGACGTCGAGCGCCTCGGCTGCCAGTACTGCGGCAGCCCGCGCCACGCCGATATCGTGCTGATCACCGGGCCGCTGACTGCACGCGTCAAGGACGCCGTGATGCGCGTCTACGCCGAAGTGCCGGAACCCAAGGTCACGGTGGCCGTGGGCGTATGCCCGATCTCGGGCGGGATTTTCCGCGACGGTTACGCGGTGCATGCGCCCATCGACCAGCACCTCCCGGTCGACGTGAATATCCCCGGCTGCCCGCCGCGCCCGCAAGCCATCATCGAAGGTATCGCGCAGGCCATCGCCATCTGGCGCGAACGTCTTTGAATAAAAAGGAACGGTCATGAACTATGTAAGAACTTTGATTCGCAACCTGATACGCGGCCCCTCCACCGAGGTCTATCCCTTCGGCCCGGCATGGACGCCGGTGCATTTTCGCGGACGCGTCGAGTTCAAGCTGTCCAGTTGCACCGCCTGCCGCGCCTGCGAACAGGTCTGCGCGCCCGGCGCCATTCGCTTCGACAAGACGCCGGAGGGACTGCGCTTCATGTTGTGGCACAACACCTGTGTGTTCTGCGGGCTGTGCGAGTACTACTGCCCCACCGACGCCATCCACCAGACCGACGACTGGCACATGGCCCATGCCACCGCACACCAGTATGAGATGGCGATACGCGAACTGATTTCCTATGTCAGTTGCACCGCTTGCGGCGCCAAGGCCCTCGCCAGCGCCCCCAACCCCGCAGGGGTCGTACCGCCTTTCACCGCTGAAGAAATCGAAATACAACGCAACCTCTGCCCCGGCTGCCGCAAGACGGCCCTGGCGGAAAGAGGAGTCAAATAATGAGCATCCTGCCCGATAACATCGAAGCGCGCCTGGCGGCTGTCGCGCCATCCGGTATTCAGTTCAACACCACCGAAAACAAGAAAGGCGTCTGTTGCAGTTGGTGCAAGCTGGCCAACAAGGACGACCTGCTTTCAAGCGCCGCACTGCTGAAGTCCATCGGCGCCCGTCTGTCGACGATCACCATTTTGCAGCCCAAGGCCCCGTCGGCGCCGCCGCCCAAGGAAGGCGAGACGCCGGTCGCGCCAACCAACTTTGGCGGCACCGCCAGCGACGGCAAGACATTCGAAATCGACTACCACTTCGACGTCGACGGCGACACGCTGACGCTGGTGGTGTACGTGCCTTATGGCGGCGACGTGCAGTCGCTGACGACGCTGTTCCGCTGCGCCGATTGGCCCGAGCGCGAATTGATGGAGCTCTATTCCGTCATCGTTCGCGGCCATCCCGATCCGCGCCGCCTGTTCATCGATCCGAATATCGACAATGCCGTGCTGGAACGCCTGGTTCCCTTTTCGACCCTGGTCAACAGCGCCACCACCAAGGGGTTGTGGGAAAAGATACTGGCCAACAAGGGGAGTCCATCATGAGCAACTTCACCATTCCGGTCGGCCCGCTCAACGTTGCGCTCGAAGAGCCGATGTATTTCAAGGTCGACGTGCACGGCGAAACCGTCGCCAATGTGGACATCCATGCCGGTCACGTGCATCGCGGCATCGAGTACCTGGTCACCAAACGCAATGTGTTCCAGAATCTGGTATTGACCGAGCGCATCTGTTCGCTGTGCTCCAACAGCCACCCGCAGGCCTACGCCATGGCGATCGAGCAGATTGCCGGGCTCACCGTGCCGCCGCGTGCCGAATACATGCGCGTCATCGCGGATGAAATCAAACGCGTTGCGTCGCACCTGTTCAACGTCGGCGTGCTCGCCCACCTGGTCGGTTTCGAGTCGCTGTTCATGCATGTCATGGAAGTCCGCGAAATGATGCAGGACGTGAAGGAGTCGATGTTCGGCAACCGCATGGATCTGGGCGCCCATGTCATCGGCGGCGTGCGCTTCAACATCGATGACGAGAACATTGCCTACCTCAAGGCGCAGCTCGACCGCATTGCACCGGCCGTCGCCGAGATCACCCACCTTTACCGCACCAACGGCTCGATTCTCGGCCGCACGCGCGGCATCGGCGTCCTCTCCCATGCCGACGCCGTCGACTGCTCCGTCGTCGGGCCGGTCGCACGCGCCTCGGGAATCAACTACGACGTGCGCGTCAAGGCACCCTACGCGGCCTACGACCGGCTCGAAGTACCGGTGCACACCCTGTCCGACGGCGACGTCTGGTCGCGCGCGATAGTCCGTCTGTCCGAGGTCACCACCGCCGTCGACATCCTGCGCCAGTGTCTCGACAACCTGCCCGCGGGACCAACCTCGTGCACCACGGAACGACCGTCAATCCCGGTCGGCGAGGCCATCGGCAAGTGCGAGGCACCCCGCGGCGAACTCATCTACTACGTGCGCATGACCGACTCGCCGCGACCGGAGCGGGTCAAGTGGCGCGTACCGAGTTTCATGAACTGGGATGCCCTGCGCATCATGATGAAGGACGCCAAGATTGCCGACATCGCCATCATCGTGAACAGCATCGATCCGTGCATTTCCTGCACCGAGCGGTAAACGTTTTATCAACCAGCGGAATCCAGCGCACCACACAGAGAATTCCGTCATTTTCGAGGAGAGCATCATGGCTTACAAAATCGTCCCCAACCTGTGCAACGGCTGTGCCGCCTGCGAGACCGAGTGCCCGAACCGGGCCATCAGCCACGTCGACAAGCTCTATGCCATCGACGCGAGCAAGTGCCAGGAATGCCAGGGCACTTACGACAGCCCGATGTGTGCCCAGCTTTGCAACACGGATGCCTGCGTGCAGGCCTGACTGAGCCAACACCCCCAACACCGCGCCCTGTCCGCGACAAGCAACCCGGGGACATCCATCGAACTGGATGCGAACGGCTTCGAACTCGACGGACGCAATGGCGCCGAACGGGGATATCGGGAGAACCGTCATGTCCACACATCGCCAGCGTCCCATCCTCGCGGCCTTGATCCTCGCCGCAGGCTACTCCTCGCGCATGGATCGATTCAAGCCGCTGATGCGTCTCGACGGCAGAACCGTAATCGAAGCAGCCGTCGACACGTTCCGCAATGCCGGTATCGGCAGGATCGCCGTCGTCACCGGCCACGAAGCCGAGCGGCTGGAGCCGGTGCTCAAATACATGGGAATTCCGGCAGTACGCAATCCGGACTTCGCCCGCGGCATGTACTCGAGCATGCAGGCGGGAATCAAGTCGTTGTCCGGGGATGTCGATGCCTGCTTCCTGTTGCCTGCCGACGTCCCCCTGGTACGTCCCGCAACCGTGAAAGCAATGGCCGAGCGCCACGAATCGAGCCACCCATCCATTGTCTATCCGGTATTTGACGGACGACCCGGCCATCCAACGTTAATCGCCCGCAGGCTGTTTGGCGAAATCCTTGCCGAAGACGGCGCGGGCGAATTGGGTGCCCTGCTGCAACGTCACCAGGCAGAATCCAGCAAGGTCCATGTATTCGACGAGGGCGTCCTGCTCGACATGGATACTCCCGAGGACTACGAACGATTGGCGAAGCTGGCTCCGCGCCGCCACGTGCCGACAGCGGCCGAGTGCGATGCCATTCTCGCCGCGCTGGCGGTGGACGATCCGATCCGCCGCCACGGCCATGCCGTCGCGGCGGTCGCGGAGGCCATGACGAAACGCCTCAATGCCCATGGCGTCATTATCGATCCCGACCTGGTGCGCGCCGCAAGCCTGCTGCATGACATCGCCAAGGGAGACCCCGTCCATGCCGAGAGCGGCGCGGCCATCGTGACCAGCCTCGGTTTTCCGGAGGTGGGCGATGTCATCGGGCAGCACATGGACATGGACTATGACGGCTGTTCGCCGAGGGAGGCAGCCATCGTTTTTCTTGCCGACAAACTGGTGCGCGAAGATCGCCGGATAGATCTGGAAGAGTACTATCGGCACGGATTGGAACGCTTCCACAACCAACCGGAAACGCTGCGCGGATTGACCGGGCAATACGACACGGCGCTGGCGATTCTCGCCGCAGTGGAGCGACTGGCGGGAGAATCCGTAACGAATATCCTTGCCGACTGCGGAGTGCCGACATGCCCCTGAATCCGCAACCGCCGGACGAGACCGAAAGCATCTGCCGGTCGCCGACTACAGAGTACCATGAGGATCGCAGTTGAAAGATCGCGAGAACCAAAGGAGGCACATAGCATGAAGAGAATGCAATTGCTCATCGTGGCGCTGCTGTTTGCGGGGCCTGCTCTTGCGCGGGGCCCGTGGCACGCCAGTGAAAAAAACACCCGGGGCTGGAAACTCATGACGCCCGAGGAACGGATCGAACACCAGTCCGCAATTCGCGGCTTCAAGAAATACGAGGATTGCCATGCATACCAGTTGGAACATCACCGGCTGATGGAAGCGCGCGCGAAACAGCGGGGATTGGCATTGGCAGCAGGCGGACGGGACATCTGCGATCACCTCAAGCCCGGTGCGAACTCGCGCTAACCATCCCTGTTGAATAATTCGGCAGACTCCCATGTCCATCCTGCGCACCCTGTCAATTCCGCTGCTGATCGCGGGTTGCACGTTTGGCCTCGTGCTGTGGGCATTCCCCGAGGAGGTGTCGACGGGACGAATGCTGGGCATCGTGCTGGGATGGGCAGGCTGCAGCCTCCTGCTGGTCGCTCTGTTGCTGATGCTGAGGGAAACCTGGCTGGCCCGCGGGTTTGCGGGGCTGGAACGGATGTACCGATGGCACCACTGGGTCGGCATGGCGGCGTATGTCCTGTTGCTCGCCCATCCGCTGGCGCTCGCCGCCGCGGCCTGGCAGGAGTCCCGCCTGGCGGCGTGGCAGACGCTTTCCCCGTTCAGCCAGGGCTGGCCGGTATGGGTGGGATGGCTGTCGCTGCTGTTCCTGATGCTGGGCCTGGCGGCCACCTTCGCGACGCGCCTCCCTTACCGGACGTGGCGTTGGCTCCATATCGGGCTGGGTGTCGCCGTGCTGCTCGGGCTGGCACACCTTATCCTGCTGGGGATCGACGAGCCCGTGCTGCCGATTCTGGCGCTGGCTGCGTTGTTGCTGGGATGGCGCGTGATCCGGGCGGATTTTGGAACTGCGGCACGCCCCTACGTGGTGCAGTCGGCGCAACGCGTTGCCGCCGACATGGTCGAGATTTCGCTGGCACCGCTGGGCGGCCCCGTCGCCGTGACAACGGGACAGTTCGTTCTGGTGGCCTTCTTCGCAGGCCCCGGGTTCCGGGGCTGCGGAGAGTTCCATCCCTTTACCGTCAGCTCGGTGGAGAACGGCGGTCATATCCGGATTGCGGTGAAGGCACTGGGCGATTGCACGCGACACATCCAGTCGGTCGGGCCCGGCGTCACGGCGCGCGTCCACGGCGGGTTTGGCGAATTCCTGGCGCATCGGCCGCCGCTGCCGCAATTTTGGATCGCTGGCGGAACCGGCATCACCCCTTTCCTGGCAGTCCTCCGGGAGGGCCTTGTCTCTCAGCCAACCAGGCTCCTCTATCTTTATCGGTCCGGGACCGGCGCCGCCTTTGTTCAGGAGCTGCAAGATATTGCGCATGCGGACCCGCACCTTTCCCTGCAGACAATGCAAGTCGACAACCCGCAGCCCGATCTCGATGCGCTGCTTCCGGATGCGCACGAACTCTCGCACCGCGAGTGCTATCTGTGCGGGCCACCGGGCATGATCGCCGCGTTGAAGCCCGCCCTTCGGCAGCGGGGCATCACGCCCCGCCATATCCACTTTGAGAATTTCGGATTTCGATAATGCGCCGGCTCTATTTATCCGCCACCGTTGTCTTCTGGCTGTTGGTGGCAGCCTTCTGGATCGGCGGGAAATGGTTGCCCTCCGCCGGGGAAAGCGCCGCCATCGCCGCCGAGCGCGTCATCCCGGCGGCGGAACTGGCGAAACATGCGATGCCGGGAAACTGCTGGATGGCGATACGGGGAAGCGTCTACGACCTGGGCACCTACCTGCCGCAACATCCCTCGCCGCCCGAAATCGTTACGTCGTGGTGCGGCAAGGAAGCCACCGTGGCTTACGACACCAAGACAAAAGGGCGCCCGCATTCCCCTTACGCGGATGAATTGTTGGCAAAGTACCGGATTGGGATGCTGGCCCCGGCCCAAAGTCGATGAACCCAAAAAACCATCCATCCGCAGATTACGCAGATTAAGCAGATTTTCATGCTGTTATGCGCAGAGACCACATCACCCAAAAGGAGCGCAGAAGTATCCGGGTAAAGGTTGGTTTTAATCGGCGTTAATCTGCGTAATCTGCGGACAACTGCTCTTTTTTGAAAGAACACAGCCACCGTCCAGACGCTGGCGCACAGAAATGTGTCACGAAATGTTACACCCCCCGGCAAAACGTTTTGCATCTCTTGTATCGGGTTTTTCGCAGTGAAATACTCATCGCCAGACGCACAAATTACGTCATGAATCGCAACGATTCCACCACCTTAAGGAGAACACCATGGCTTACAAAATTGTTCCTAATCTGTGCAACGGCTGCGGCGCCTGCGAAACGGAGTGCCCGAACCGTGCCATTAGCCACATTGAAAAAGCCTACACCATCGACCCGAACAAGTGCCAGGAGTGCCAGGGTACTTACGACAGCCCGATGTGTGCCCAACTTTGCAACACCGACGCCTGCGTGCCGGCCTGAACCCGCCAGCCCAACGGTATCTTGAAACTGCGCTTTCCCACGGAGGCGTCCGCAGCAACCAACCAGGAGATAACCATGGATAAGATAGTTCGCATCAATATGTCGGATCTCACCACCAGCACCGAACCCGTCCCGGCGGAATGGGTGGGTCTGGGCGGACGGGCAATGACTTCCACCATCGTCGCCAAAGAAGTACCGCCCACCTGTCATGCGCTGGGCGCGAGCAACAAGCTGGTGTTTTCGCCCGGTCTGCTGACCGGCACGGCAGCCGCCAACTCCGGTCGCCTGTCGGCCGGCGCCAAGAGTCCGCTGACCGGCGGCATCAAGGAAAGCAACGCCGGCGGCACTGCTGCCCGCATGCTCGCCAAGCTCGGCATCCGGGCGCTGATCGTTGAAGGCATTCCGAAGGCCGACAAGTGGTATAGCGTGCATATCGCCAAGGATGCCGTCACCATCAAGGAAGAATCCGAGTTGCTCGGCAAGGGCAACTACTCCATCGTGAACCAGGTCCAGACCCGCTACGGCAAGCCGGTTGCTGTCGTATCCGTTGGCCCTGCCGGCGAAATGAAAATGCTCTCCGCCAACATCTCCGTGGCCGATCCCGAATCGCATATCCGCAGTCTCGGCCGCGGCGGTCTCGGCGCGGTGATGGGCTCGAAAAAGATCAAGTTCATTTCCATCGACGAAACCGGCGTTCCACCGGTGATGCCCAAGGACGCCGCCAAGTTCAAGGAAGCGTCGCGCATCTTCGCCAAGACCCTGCTCGACCACCCGGTCAGCGGCCAGGGCCTGCCCACCTACGGCACCGACGTGCTGGTAAACATCCTCAACGAAGCCGGCGGCCTGCCGACGCGCAACTTCACCAGCGGCCAGTATGCCGCGCACGACAAGATTTCCGGCGAGACCATGCACGACACCATCGTCAAGCGCGGCGGCGTACCGACCCACGCCTGCCATCCCGGCTGCCAGATACAGTGTTCGCAGATCTACAATGACAAGGACGGCAAGTACCTCACCTCCGGTTTCGAGTATGAAACCATCTGGGGCCTGGGCGCCGACTGCTGTATCGAAGACCTCGATGACATCGCCGAAGCCGACCACATCATGGACGACATCGGCGTTGACAGCATCGAAACGGCGGTGATGTTCGGTGTCGCGATGGAAGCCGGCGTGCTGCCTTTCGGCGACGGCAAGGGCGTGGTGCGCATGTTGCGCGACGAGATCGGCAAGGGCACAGCGCTAGGCCGCGTGCTCGGCGGCGGTGCCGGCCAGCTCGGTCGTATCTATGGCATGACCCGCGTACCGGTGGTCAAGAACCAGGGCATTCCTGCCTACGACCCGCGCGCCGTCAAGGGCATCGGCGTCACCTATGCGATGGGCACGATGGGGGCCGACCACACTTCGGGTTACGCGGTGGCCACCAACATCCTGAGCGTGGGCGGCCATGTCGATCCGCTGTCGAAGACAGGCCAGATCGAACTCGCGCGCAACCTGCAGATCGCCACGGCGGCCATCGATTCGACCGGCATGTGTTTGTTCATCGCCTTCCCGGCTTTGGACATTCCCGAATGCCTGTCGTCGCTGATCGACATGATCAACGCCCAGTTCGGCATCAACCTGAAGGGCGACGACGTGACAGCGCTGGGCAAATCGGTGCTGAAGATCGAGCACCAGTTCAACCTGGATGCCGGTCTGACCAAGGAAGACGACCGCCTGCCCGAGTTCTTCAGCAAAGAGTCTCTGCCGCCGCACAATGTCATCTGGGATTTCACCCCGGCGGAACTCGATACGTTCTGGAATTTCTGATGTCCTACCCTAGGCGCCGCAACGGCGCCACTCCCTCCCCCGACGCAGGCTTTGCAGCCCCGCGCCGGGGGTTTTTGTTGAAATTGTAACTGCCAGCCAAGTAGGGTGCGCTTGCGCACCAATTGGCGATGACGATGGTGCGCAAGCGCACCCAACAACTATTCGGGGTAATCCGGCATGAAAATCACGCTAAGACTCTACGCCACGCTGCAGAAATATTTGCCGCCGGGAAGCAGCAGCAGCGAAACAGACATGGAATTGCCCGAAGCGGCCACCATCCCCGATGCGCTCGGCGTACTGGCCCTTCCCATGACTCTGCCGCACATCATATTCATCAACGGGCGCCACGTGCTGCGTCCCGATTTTTCCACGCGTCGACTTCAGGATGGCGACATCCTGGCGGTCTTTCCGGCTATTGGCGGCGGTTGAACCGTGCCGGTATGCCGCCATCTATAACCTGAATTTACGCTAGTATCTTTGCATGCTGAACACACTGCTCGAAGCCTTTTCGCTGTTGTCTCGCCTGGATAGTCAGGTGGTCGCCATCGTCTGGCTTTCCTTCAAGGTCGCGCTGGCGACGGTCACTTTGGCGACGCTGATCGGCCTGCCGTTTGGTGCACTCGTGGCAGTGGCATCGTTTCCCGGCCGCGGTGCGGTTACAGTCTTTCTTAACGCCATGATGGGACTGCCCTCGGTGGTGGTGGGCGTCATCGTTTACCTGATTCTTTCGCGCTCGGGGCCGTTCGGCGACATGGGTCTGCTCTATTCGCCAACGGCCATGGTGATGGCGCAGACCGTTCTCGTGGTGCCGCTGATCGCGGCGCTGACGCGGCAGATCGTCGAGGATGCCTGGCGCACATATGCCACCGAATTCCGCTCCATGCATTTCTCGCTGCGCCACAGTGTTGCCGCCCTGCTTTACGACTGCCGTTACTCGCTGGTCGTGGCGGTACTGGCCGGTGCCGGGCGTTCGCTGTCCGAAGTCGGGGCGGTGATGATCGTCGGTGGCAACATCGAAGGTTATACGCGCGTCATGACCACGGCCATTGCGCTCGAAACCGCCAAAGGCGATTTGCCGCTGTCGCTGGCCTTGGGCATGGTGCTGCTGACGCTGGTGCTGCTGCTCAACACCGGCGCCTATCACTTGCGGCTGTGGGCGATGAGGAAGTACGGCTGATGTTTCCCATACAACTTTCCAACATCCGCTTTACGCCGGACGGCCGCACGGTTCTCACCGGAGTCGATCTGGATATCGACGCCGAAGGCATCACCGTGATCATCGGCCCCAACGGTGCCGGCAAGACCGTGCTGTTGCGCATCATGGCGGGTCTGCAAACACCCCATGACGGAGCGATCAACTGGAACGGCGACGACAACCCGGCAACCGGAATCGCCATGGTCTTCCAGCATCCGGTGCTGCTGCGCAGTTCGGTGTTCCACAACGCGGGGCTGGGCCTCAAACCGTTCGGCCTGTCGCGCGCGGAAGCAAAGCGGCGCACCCTGCAGACGCTGGAGCGCGTCGGCCTCGCCCATCGCGCCGAGGACAGCGCACGGCTGCTTTCGGGCGGCGAACGCCAGCGCCTGGCGCTGGCGCGCGCCTGGGCGATGCGCCCGCAGTTGCTGCTGCTGGACGAACCGACCGCCGCACTCGATCCCTCGGCCACCGACGTGGTCGAAGGCATCGTGCGCGAGATTCGCACGGATGGCACCCGCATCGTCATGACCACGCATAACCTGGGCCAGGCCATGCGCATTTCGGACGACATCGTTTTTCTTGCCAACGGCCGCGTGATCGAACGCGCGCCGACGTCCCGTTTTTTTGCACGACCGCAGTCCAACGAAGCCAAACTTTTCATACAAGGAGAACTGCCATGGCGAATTTCTTTCGACAACTGATTATTTTCTTCTGCGCGATGCTGCTGGGCGGATTTGCCCAGGCCGAAGAGTCCATCGTCGTTTCGTCGACGACATCGACCGAGCAGTCCGGCTTGTTCGGTTACATCCTGCCGCGCTTCGAAGCGAAGACAGGCATCAAGGTCAAGGTGGTGGCGCTGGGCACCGGTCAGGCACTGGACACCGGTCGTCGCGGCGATGCCGATGTAGTGTTTGTGCATGACCGGCCGGCCGAGGACAAATTCGTTGCCGAGGGTTGGGGAGTGGATCGCCGCGATGTGATGTACAACGATTTTGTTATCGTTGGCCCCAAGGCGGACGCATCAAAGGTCAAAGGTACCAACGATGTGGTTGAAGGTTTCCGCCGCATGGCTGCCGGTTCCGCGCCGTTCGTTTCACGCGGCGACAAGAGCGGAACGAACTCGGCCGAACTGCGCTTCTGGAAAGATGCCAACATCGATCCGAAAGCCTGGGCAGACTACAAGGAAGCCGGCGCAGGCATGGGCCCCACGCTCAACATGGCCGCTGCCATGGGCGGCTACACGCTGTCCGACCGCGGCACCTGGCTCTCCTTCAAGAATCGCCAGGACCTGGAAATCGTATTGGCCGGAGACAAACGCCTCTTCAATCCGTACGGCGTCATGCTCGTGAATCCCGCCAAGCATCCGCACGTCAAGAAAGAAGCCGGGATGAAATTCATCGACTGGATCACCTCGCGCGATGGACAGGAAACGATTGCTGCCTACAAGATCAACGGCGAGCAACTGTTTTTCCCCAGTGCGAAGAACTGACTGGCAAACTATTGCCACTGATGAACACAGATACACCTGAAAACCTATGTTAGCCACAGAGAACACAGAGATCACAGAGGAGAAACAAACGGTTGTAATCCGAATGCGATTCACCTTTCGGGTGGCTCTGCGAAACATGCGAAAGCCTCGTCTTTCTCTGTGTTCTCTGTGGACTCTGTGGCTAAAATGTTCTTTCGGCGTGGCACACAACAACTATTTAAGACCAAGTCGAATCGTCGCATAATGCCCCAACAACTTTCCGTAACTAACGACACGTTATGACCAAGAAAAATACTTTGAACGTTGCCGAAGCGCGCCAGGCCATGCTTGATGCGCTCACTCCCGTAACGGGCTGGGAAGCGCTGCCAATACGCCGCGCCCTCGACCGCATTCTCTACCGCGACGTCACCGCGCCTTTCGACGTGCCCGCCCACGACAACTCGGCCATGGACGGCTACGCAGTCAGATTCGGCGACTTGTCCGCCGGTTCGGAAACCCGGCTCAACATCGTTGGCACGGCGTACGCGGGCAATGCCTTCTCCGGCCTGGTCGGCAAAGGTCAGGCGGTACGCATCATGACAGGCGCCATGTTGCCGCGCGGTGCCGATACCGTCGTCGTACAGGAAGTCGTGCGCGTCGACGGCGATGCCATCATCGTGCCGCCGGGGCAAGAGGCGGAACAAAACGTGCGCCGTGCCGGCGAAGACCTGGCGCGCGGCAAACCGGCACTGTTGGCCGGCAAGCGCCTCGGGCCGGCCGAGATCGGCCTGCTGGCTTCGCTCGGCATTGGCGAAGTTGCCGTGCGCCGCCGTCTGCGGGTGGCGTTCTTTTCCACCGGCGACGAAGTCGCCTCCATCGGACGCCCCCTGGCGCCGGGTGAAATCTACGACAGCAACCGCTACACGCTTTTTGGCGCCCTCACGCGGCTGGGCGTCGACCTGATCGACATGGGCGTGGTGCGCGACGATCCCGCCGCACTGGAACAGGCGCTCAAGGATGCAGCGGCACAGGCCGACGTGATTCTCACCAGCGGCGGCGTTTCCGTCGGCGATGCCGATTACATCCGCGAACTCACTTCGCGTCTGGGCAATATCGAATTCTGGAAACTCAACATCAAGCCCGGCCGTCCGATGGCTTTCGGCCGCATCGGCGATGCCTGGCTGTTCGGCCTGCCCGGCAACCCAGTGGCGGTAATGGTCACGTTTTATCAGGTCGTGCTGGATGCGTTGTGCAAATTGATGGGCTGCGCGCCGCTACCGGAGCGCCCGTTGTTCAAGGTGCCGTGCGCCTCGGCGATCACGAAGTCGCAAGCTCGCCGTGAATTCATGCGCGGGGTGCTTTTCCTCGACGACGATGTCTGGAAAGTGCGACTCGCGGGCAATCAGGGTTCTGGCATCCTGAGCTCGATGTCCAGTGCCAACTGCTTCGTCGTCTTGCCGGAAACCAGCAGCGACGTCGCGGCGGGCGACCTCGTCTACGTGCAACCTTTCGACGGCCTGATCTGATGGCGTCCCACCACTATCCAAACACAACCCGGGACTTCCGCGGCCGCCGCTGGTTGAGCGTCTTCCTGCGCAGTGCGCACCTGGTTGCCGTGATTGCCTTCGCCACGGTGCTGCTGCAGACAACAACCCCACTGCCGGAATATGCAGGCAGCGCGGTGCTGATCACCGGCGTGCTGATCTGGCTGCTCGACATCTGGTACAAACCCGGTCATCTGGTCGAGGGTGCCGGTCTCAGCATGCTGCTTAAACTGGCACTGATTGTGTGGATGATATTCGCACCGGACTTGCGCGTGCCGTTGTTCTGGATCATTGTGGTCTGGTCGGGTGTGTTCTCGCATGCACCGGCGAGCTTTCGCAATGCGCGCCTGCCCGGGGTGGAATTGGCTGGAGGAAAGCTGTCGAAGAAGTTGTAGGTACGAATTTATTCGCACCTACAAAACACCGCGAACAACCGCCCACAAGACCGATTGGGCCCCGCATTGCAGAGGAAATTTATTATGAAAACTGACGTGGTTATCGACCCAGAATCGACTCCGCAGCACCAAGCCCCCACCTGGTGGGATGCCAGCCGCACACAAGGATTGGATTCCTTCGGCGCGCCGGTCAAGATCACCATCGACGGAAAAGAATTCGAGGCGCCTGCCGGTGCGTCGGTGCTCAATGCCATCATCGCTGCCGGCGTCTATGTTCCACACCTGTGCACTCATCCCGATCTGCCCCCGGCCTGTCGCCGCGGCGAGGGCGGCGGCTGCAATCTGTGCGCGGTGGAAACCTCGCTGCGCCCCGGCAAGGTCACCCACGCCTGCAAGATCGACGTGGCTGAAGGTATGTCTATACGCACCGAGTCGCCCCTTATCCGCATCGGACGGCAATCTGCGCTGGCCAAGATCCTCGCCAACCACCCCCATGTCTGCCTGACCTGTCCCGAACGCTCTGTCTGCAACCGCGAAGAATGTTCTTACGGCCACCCGCAGGAAGCCCGCTGCTGCGAACAATTCTCCAACTGCGAATTGCGCAAGGTCGCCGACTTTGTCGGCATCCGCGACAACACGCCTGTCTACCAGACTATCGGTCTGCCCACGATCACAAGCGATCCCCTGTTCAATCGCGACTACAACTTGTGCATCGACTGCCGCCGCTGCATCACGGTTTGCAACGATATCCGCGGTGTCGGCTGCCTGGAACTGAAGAGCGTCGATACACCGCAAGGCCCGCGCACTTACGTCGGCACCATCGCGGATACGTTGCTCGACTCCGGCTGCAAGTTCTGCCGCTCCTGCGTCGCAGTTTGCCCCACGGGCGCGCTCTCTGACCGCACGCTTGATCCGTCGCAACGCGAAGCCGCCACGGCGCCCTGCCAATCTGCCTGCCCGGTCGGTATCGACGTGCCGCGCTACGTGCAGCTCGCCGCCGAAGGCAAATACAGCGAAGCCGCCGCCGTTGTGCGCGAGAAACTGCCCTTCCCCGCCATCCTCGGTCACGCCTGTTATGCCATGTGCGAAACGGCCTGCCTGCGCGGACACCTCGACGACCCGCTGTCGATCCGCAGCCTGAAGCGCATCGCCGAAGAAAACGATACCGGCCTCTGGCGCCAGTACTCGAAGCAGTTACCACCTACGGGCAAGCGCGTCGCCATCGTCGGTGCCGGACCCGCCGGGCTCACCGCTGCCTGGTACCTGTCCAAGAAAGGCCATGCCGTCACGATATTCGACGCCCACCCCAGCGGCGGCGGCACGGCGCGTTATGGCATTCCCTCCTATCGCGTGCCCGCCGAGGTTGTGGAACGCGAGGTCGCCGAGGTGGAAAAACTCGGTGTCAGTTTTGAATTCGGCAAACGCATCGAAAATTTCGACCCGCTGTTCGCCGCGGGTTTCGATGCGGCCTTCATCGCCATCGGTTGCCAGGGCGGTGACCGGCTCGGCGTGCCCGGCGACGATCTGCCCGGCGTGGTGGACAGCCCCACCTATCTGGGTGCGGTGGCCATGGGCCACGTCAATGCGCCAAGCGGACGCATTGAAACCGGAAAGAAGGTTGCGGTGATTGGCGGCGGCAACGTTGCCGCCGACAGCGCCCGCTCCTCGACCCGTTTCGGCGCGGCGGTGGACATCATCTACCGGCGTACGAAGCAGGAGATGCCGATCCATGCACACGAGCTGGAGGGCTGCATCGAGGAAGGCGTGAACGTCCGCTACCAATTGGCGCCGAAGCGGATAGAGCCGGGAACCGGCGGTTTCCGCCTCGCGATCACCTATGCCCGCATGGAACTCGGCGCGCCCGATGCTTCGGGTCGGCGCCGTCCGGTCGACACCGGCGAGGAAATCACCGAAGGCGTCGATCTCATCATCGCCGCCATTGGTCAGCACACGCAGCAATTCGTCGGCTTCGGCGTGCAGACCGACGCCAAGGGCCGCATCGTGGTGCGTGAAGATTCCCTCATGACAAGCCGCCCCGCCGTCTATGCCGGCGGCGACTGCGTGCTCGGCCCCTCGTCGCTGATCGAATCGGTGGCCCACGGCCGCGTGGCCGCCACCGCCATCGACCTGCAACTGGGCGGCGATGGCAACATCGAAGAGAAGCTGCTGCCCGACGATTGGCAGACGTCGCCGTACCTGGGCGCAGACCCGGATTTCAACCGGCGCCAAAAGGTGTATCCGATCATGTTGACGCCAGCCGAGCGCGGCAACTTCGATGAGATCGAGCGCAGCTACAGCGATGGCGATGCCCGCGCCGAGGCGGCGCGTTGCTTGAAGTGCAACCTGACGGCGACGATTTCGAGTGCCGTAAAAACGCCCGCTTCCTGATTTCCAGAGAAATGACTTGAACCCAGATAATCCATCAGCAACACCGGCGTCATACCGGCGCAGGCCGGTATCCAGATGGTTAATGAATTCCCACGCCAGTGGGACAAACTCATCAATTTGTCCGCTTCGCGGAGTGTCTTTCATTGCTGGATTCCGGCCTGCGCCGGAATGACGACCAAATGGATTACTTGGAATGAGTCAAGTTGTAACAACCCCCACCAAAAACCGCTTCGACCTGCATGAACTTGCCGGAGCATTCGGCGACCTCGGCACGCTGATCCCCTTCGTCGCCGCGTATATCTCCATCCTGAAAATGGACCCCAGCGGCATCCTGCTGGCCTTCGGCTCGACCTTGATTGTGGTCGGCTGGATCTATCGAACGCCTTTCCCGGTGCAGCCGATGAAAGCCATCGGCGCCGTCGCCCTTACTCAAACGAGCCAGATGGCGGCACTGACATCCTCCACAGTGATGGGTGCCGGTGTAGCGACTGGCCTACTTTGGCTGCTGCTCGGCGCAACCGGCCTCGCGCACCGCCTGGGGCGCTGGGTGCCGCGTCCAGCGCTGATCGGCGTGGTGATGGGTCTCGGTTTCAGCTTCATGCTTGAAGGCATCCGCATGATGGCCCAGAGCCCCTGGATCGGCGCCGCCCTGCTCGTTCTTACGCTGGTGTTGCTGGCGCGTTCGCGTTTCCCGGCGATGGTGGTGCTGCTCGCCGTCGGTGCCGTCATCGCGCTGATCAACCAGCCGACACTGTCCGGCGAACTAGCCGCCATTCGTTTCTCGCCCCACCTGCCCTCGTTCTCCTGGCCGACACTCACATGGAACGACCTCTGGGTAGGCGCCATCTTCCTGGCGCTGCCGCAACTGCCGCTCACCTTCGGCAACGCGCTGATCGCGATCACCGACGAGAACAACCGTTTGTTTCCGGACCGTCCGGTTACCGAGCGGCGTGTGGCTTTCTCCACGGGCTTGATGAACCTGTGGTCAAGCGCGATCGGCGGCATTCCCATGTGCCACGGTGCGGGCGGCATGGCCGGACACGTCCAGTTCGGCGCGCATACCGGCGGCGCATCCATCATGCTCGGCGTGGTTCTGCTAACGACAGGATTGTTTCTCGGAGACTCGGTGGCGCTGCTGTTCAAACTGTTTCCACCCGCAGTGCTGGGCGTCATCCTGTTTCTGGCCGGCGCGCAACTCGCACTGGGCGGCAAGGATGCCGGTCACGACAAAGCAGATCGCCTGGTCGTGCTGACAACGGCAGCCTTCGCCATCTGGAATGTGGGTATTGCCGTGTTGTTCGGCATATTCGTTTATCACGCGTCCAAACGCGGGTGGATAAGAATGTGAGCTAGGCGATTACTGGGTACCAATGGCAAGTGTAAAAAATGACTACGACGTAAATTGGAAAAATATTGTTGTCGAATTTCATGTGGGGGTTGATTTCTGCGCCATGTGTGCGTTACGGTATAGATAACGTTTCAAAACAATTGAGATAATTTGGTGATGATGGTAGTGTGAAAGCGTTTGCTGATGCAATGATGTGAGTAGCTGGCAAGTCTGTTTTTCATTTGGGACAACTTGGAGACCCACCATGCCGATTCGACAATTAGTCCACGGAATAGCGGCCAACGCATGTCATTCAAACTGACCACGATCACGCTACTTGCTCTCTCGCTGTATGGCGTCAGCGCTCGCGCAGATGATGATGCCAATACGCCGATGCTTTCATTCAGCGGCTACGGCACTTTAGGTGTGGCTCACTCCAGCGAGAACAAAGCGGATTTCAATTCCAGTTACTTCAAGCCAAACGGTGCCGGTTATAGTCATAGTTGGAGTGCCGACGTCGACAGCCTGATTGCAGGGCAGGTTATGGCCAATCTGACGTCCCAGCTCACGGCGGTCTTGCAAGTCGTATCGGAGCAGAATTACGACAACACCTATCGCCCCCATGTGGAGTGGGCGAACATCAAGTACCAGTTGACGCCGGATTTCAGCATGCGTGTTGGCAGGATCGTATTACCGGTTTTTCTGGTTTCCGACTCTCGAAAGGTGGGCTATGCAAATCCCTGGGTAAGAACACCGGGCGAGGTCTATCGCGTTTTACCCGTCAGCAACAGCGATGGCATAGATGCCAGTTACCGCGTGCGCATCGGTGAATTCACGAACACCGTGCAGGGAATTTACGGACAAAACGAAATCGACCTTCCGTCCGGCGGCGGCACGGCCAAAGCGAAGGATGTGTGGGGCATAAGCTATACAGGTGAAGTTGGTGCCGCAACCGCGCACCTTTCATATCTCCAATCCAACGCGACTGTCGATGCCTACAAACCGCTATTCGACGGGTTCAGACAATTCGGAGCGGAAGGAATCGCTCTTGCAGATAAATATGATCTCAGCAAAACGCACGTTTCCTTCATCAGTCTCGGCGCCATGTACGATCCGGGCGGCTGGTTCGCGATGAGCGAATGGTGCAATCTCGACAGCAAGATTGAAACGCTCAGAAGGAGCGCCTGGTATGCCAGCGGCGGTTACCGGATTGACAATTTCACACCCTATCTCACTTACGCCAGAGTGAAAGCAGATGTCAATCCTTCCGACCCCGGTTTGAACGTGTCTGCTTTGCCCCCCTCCCAGGCTGGATTTGCTGCCGCCCTCAACGCAGGTCTGAGCGCTGTCCTACGAACCATTTCGGCTCAGAAGACTATTTCCATTGGCGGGCGTTGGGATTTCATGAAGAATGCCGACATCAAACTGCAGTTCGACCATACCCGTATCGACGCGGGCTCTAACGGTTCATTGATCAACACGCAGCCCGGCTTTCAGACTGGCGGCAAGGTCAATGTATTCAGCGCCACGATTGACTTCGTATTCTGATGAAACGAACCATGTCACTCAAAAATTGCGTTCACCTAATTGTCATTGGACTGGCGTTAAGTCTGCGGGCCGGTGCGGCTGTGGCCGAGGTGGTGGCGGTGGTTTCCGCCAGGAATCCCGTGACAGCAACGCTGAGCAACAATCAGGTGGTGGATATTTTTCTGGGCAAAGCGAGCCGCTTTCCCGATGGCAGCCAGGCTGTGCCGATTGATCAATCCGAAGGTTCCGCCGTGCGCGACGAGTTTTATCTCAAGTTCACCGGTAAATCCCCCGCGCAAATCAAGGCGCATTGGTCGAAGATTATTTTCACCGGCCGTGGCAGGCCGCCACGGGAAGTGACGAACAGTATTGAAGTGAAGAAACTCCTCGCCAAAGATCCCAATGCGATTGGCTACATTGAGCAGAGTCTGGTGGACAGTAGCGTAAAAGTGTTGCTCGCTCAATAATCCGTCCCGTCGGTTTCACAGTTACACGCTCTGAGCGTCAATCCGCTGGATTCGCATCGGTGTCCGAAATAGCCGACTGCGTCTGCAGCAATTCGGCAACCTGTTCCGCCGGAACGGGCCTGTTGAGATAGAAACCCTGGAACTCGTCGCAGGCGTTCTCGCGCAAATACTCGGCCTGTTCCTTCGTTTCCACGCCTTGGGCGACGACGGTCAGGCTTAGCGTCCGCCCCATCGCGACAATGGCCTTGGTCATATCCTTGTCCTCGTCAACACTGGCAACATCACGGATTAGCGAACGGTCGATCTTGATGGTATCGAGCGGGAATTGTTTGAGCGTGGCGAGCGAGGAATAGCCGATTCCAAAATCGTCAATGGCAATCCTGATACCCCGGTCCTTGAGTCCATTCAAGACGCGCATGGTTTTTTCGACATCGCGCATCAGCAGGCTTTCGGTAATTTCCAGCTCCAGCAGAGTCGCATCCATGCCGGTATCGGCCAGTATCTTCGTCAAATCCGCCAGCAAATTTTCATCGAAAAACTGGCGCAACGTCAGGTTGACCGCCATTTTCAAACGCGGCAGGCCCCGATGTTGCCAAGCCACATTTTGCAGGCACGCGGTTCTGATTACCCACTTGCCGATCGGCACCATCAGGCCCATTTCCTCCGCGACCGCAATGAACCGAGTTGGAACCACCATGCCAATATCCGGGTGGTGCCAGCGCAGCACTGCTTCCATGCCGGTGATCATGCCGCTACGCATGTCCCTCATGGGCTGATAGTGCAGTTCAAACTCGTGGTGTTCCAGAGCGTGGCGCAGGCCTGACTCCAGCGTGAGTCGTTCCAGCGAATTGGCGTGCAGTTTTTCGGAAAAGAACTGGAAATTGTTCTTGCCTTCCTCCTTCGCCAGATACATCGCGTTGTCGGCGTTTTTGGTCAGTGTCTGCTCGTCCAGGCCATCTTGCGGATACGTGCTGATACCGATACTCGCCGTGACGCGGAACTCATCGCCCATCAGGATAAAAGGCTTGGCGACCGAGGACAGTATTTTGTGGGCTACGGTTGAAACGTATTTTTCCTCGTCCAGTTCAGGCAGCAGTACCACGAATTCGTCGCCGCCCAGACGGGCGACGGTGTCGCTTTCGCGCAGACAATCCTTAAGTCGCGTTGCCACTTCTTTCAACAGTTGATCGCCTGACTCGTGCCCGAGCGTATCGTTGACGTGTTTGAAATGGTCGAGGTCAAGGAACATCACCGCCAGCCGCCGCTTATAGCGATGCGCCTCGTTGATGCTCTGGCTGAGAAGCTTGCTGAACAAGCTGCGATTCGGCAGCGTCGTGAGACCGTCGTGGTAGGCAAGATATTCGACACGCGCCGCGTGGGCGACCTGCTCCTCGACTTCGCGCTGCCGGCTCAGCACGAGCTGCCGGCTCAAGCGGCCCAGCACCGAGACAACCAGGATCAGCAACAGACTGGCGGCGGAGGCTCGCCACAGGTAGGTGCGCTTGTTTTGACGTGCGGCCGCCAGTTGTTCGTCTTCGGATAACCCGACGACGATGGCCAGAGGAAAATCGTAGAGCTGGCGTGCACTGGTATATCGCAACACCCCATCCCATGCGTTGATTGTCGGCCTGATGTCATTCGGCTCATCCGTGGCGGGCACCACGGCTGCGTAATCGACCGTATCGCCTGCCGTTATTGAATCTCCGCTGCGCCGTGCACGAAATACACCATCCGTGCCGAGAACGCCGAGTGCGCCGTGCTCCCCAAGTTTGTCGACCTCATAACCACTGACGAAATAGCCGGCGTCAACGGCAATCATGACAATGCCGGCAAAACTTCCGTCTGGCGCATTCAGTCTGCGACTGAACTGAAGTTGCCATTCCGACGAAACTTTGTTTTTCCAGGGACGGCTGACCGAGAGAGCATCGACGCTACGCTGCGACTCGAAATATTCCTGATCGGCAACATTCTTTTTTTCGGGTGGTCGCGTGCTTGCGACAATATCCCCCTTGTTATCCGCAATGCTGACCACGAACACCAAATCCGGCGGCAACAATGTCTTTGCCTTGAGATCGCTCAGTGTCGCGTGCTTTCTTGCGGATTCATATGCATACCTGACGAGCTTCAGGGTCTGATCGATTTCGCGTAGCGCGCGTATAACCTGTGCTTCATAGGTTTCGGCCAGTTCGCGGCTCGATACCGACGCGCTGTGCTCGGCGGAAGCGCGTTCGACCTTGATGAGGTTCAGAGTCGTCCCCCAGATCACTGCCAGCACCAAAACGGCAATTGCCGGAAACAGAATGTGCGATTCTGCTGCATGGCTAAACCAGTTCTTCAGCGTGACGGCAGATGAACCCCGGGTGGCGTTCAAGGCGGTGCGGTTGGCGGGCGAATCCGAGATCATTGGCTTTCCCTATTCTTCGTTAACCGGTGGAAGGCAGAGGCAGATATCTTGTTTCGAAAATCCCGTACGGCACTGCGATTGATCTGTATCGACAGATGCTATCAAAAAGCTCGTCTGAGCAGATGAATAGCTGTGCGGTTACTGTTTTCCACAGCGAATCCGCAATGGGAATCATAACCGTCTGGTTCGGGTCGCGCCAGAGCCAGTCGTGCCGATTAATTATTCCGCCTTGGCCTTTCTATTCTTGAAACCAAGCAGGAAACGGTGCGGGCCCGGTACGCCGGGAGGTACCAGGGCGACGCGATCACCCGGTTGGATCACCGCGTCATCGGCGGCGATGGCTTTGCGATTAATGAATATCACTTCGACGCGTTCCATGGGAATGTCCAGTTTGGCCATCAATTCGGCGCCGGTGGTTTCCCGGTCGAGCGGAAAATTCGTCGGGTTGGTCCACTGGCGTTCCCTGAAGACGTCCGCGAGACCCATGAAGGCATGAAGTTCAATTGTTTCGGACATGATGGTTCACCGATAATGGCAATGAATTGAATGTTGATCGGCCTCCATTCATGGTTCGACAGACTCACCACGAACGGAGGAGTTGATCGGCACTTCCTTAGCAGCGTAGTGTTGCCCGCTATCCGGGCTTAAACCTACATTTTTTATTTCGGCCGCTGCGCATGCGCCGGACGGAATACCTTGCATTGCTGCGGATCGGATTCCAGATACGCGCCCTCAATCAGGTCGATGCAATAGGGAACGGCCGGGAACACGGCATTCAGGCAGTCATCTATCGCAGAGGGTTTGCCGGGCAGGTTGAGGATAAAACTCTTGCCGCGTATGCCTGCGGTCTGGCGCGACAGGATCGCGGTCGGAACGAATTTGAGCGATTCGGTGCGCATCAGTTCGCCGAAGCCCGGCATCATTTTTTCGCACACGGCCTCGGTTGCTTCCGGTGTGACGTCGCGCTTGGCCGGGCCGGTACCGCCGGTGGTGACGATGAGGCTGCAACCAAGGTTATCGCTCAACTCGATGAGCGTCGCTTCGATCAGGTGTTGTTCGTCGGGGATAACGCGCACCACGGCTTCCCACGGGCTGGTCAACACGCGCGCAAACCATGCGTTCATCGCCGGGCCGCCTTTGTCTTCGTATGCGCCGCTGCTGGCGCGGTCGGAGATGGTTACCAAACCGATTCGGGCTATGCTCATTGCTTACTCCTTGTAACAGACTTTTTCCTGGAAGGCCGAGCCGTCCAGCAATTGCACGGTGACATGGTCGCCTTCTGCCAGCCCGGTGCAGTCGGCAGGCACCACCATCAAGCCATCCGCCCTGGCCATGGACAGCAGCACCCCGCTGCTTTGCGTGCCGGTGGTGTTGACGGTGTAGCCGGCGTCGGTGTGCGTCAGCAGCACGCGGATGAATTCGGTGCGGCCCGGCTGGGTCTTCACTGCATGTGCCAGACGCGCGATAACGGTGCGGCGATGCAGATTCCGATTGCCCATCATGTGGCGCAAGGCGGGCAGCACGAACTCTTCGAAACTGACCATGCTGGACACCGGATAGCCCGGCAGGCCGAACACGACGGTTTTGTCGGTCTTGCCGAACGTCAGCGGATGACCGGGCCGGGTCAGCACGCGCCAGAAGATCATCTTCACGCCCAGCTTCTCGATGCACGGACGCACGTAATCGTATTCGCCCATCGAGGTGCCGCCGGAAACCAACAGCACGTCGTATTCCAAACCGCGCTGCAGGTATTGTTCCAGTTCGGCCGGATCGTCGCGCGCGATGCCGAGCAGCACCGGCTCAATGCCGAGCGCCTGCACTTGCGCCATCACGGCATAGGTATTGGAATCGGGAATCTTGTTCGGGTCGACCGGCTCGTTCAGGCCTTCCAGTTCGTTGCCGGTGGAAAGGATGGCCACGCGCGGACGGCGATACACATTGAACTGAGCGGCCTTCACCGTCGCCAGCACGCCGATGACACCGGGGGTAATTTCGGTGCCGGCTTTCAGCACGATATCGCCGGTGTGCATGTGTTCGCCATGCGGACGGATAAAATTGCCCGGCTTCACCGATACAACAAACTGAACGCTGTTCGCAGCAATAGCTTTTGTGTCTTCGACGCGGATCACCGCGTCCGCGCCCTGCGGCACCGCCGCGCCGGTCATGATGCGCGCGCACTGCCCGGCTCGCACGGTTTTGGTCGGCAGGCTGCCGGCCTGGATTTCTTCGATAAGTTCCAGCATCGCGGGCGGGTTGGCCACATCCGCACTGCGCACCGCAAAGCCGTCCATTGCCGACACATCGTACGGCGGCAGGTTGCGGTTGGCCTTGATGTCTTCGGCCAGCACGCGCCCCAATGACTGTTCCATCTTCACCGGTTCGACACCCAGTATCGCGACCGATTCCAGGATGACGCGCTGCGCCACGCTTGCTTTCAAATTCTCCATTACTTTGCTTCCCCCTGATTCATGCGGCCCGTTGCAGAATGAATTCTACAATGCCGTCGATATCGTCGAGCGCAAAGTGCGGCAGTTTGGGAAAGACCTCCTCCATATCGGTGACGACCGCGATCAGCCCGTCTTCGAGGGTGCAACGCGGCGGCTTGCCGCATTCGCGGCGCACCACTTCGATCTTGGCCCCCGGCGACAAAGAGAAACCTTCCGCCAGCACCAGGTCTGCCCCTCCCATAAAACGTTCTGCCAGTTGTCCCGGCTCGCGCTCTTCGGCCAAATCGGAAACCAGTTGCATCTGGCTGGACGTCACCAGCATGCTCATTACCGCACCGGCTTCCTTGTTGCGGTAGCTGTCCTTGCCCGGCGTATCCAGCACGACCTTGTGATTCGCATATTTGATGGTGGCCACGCGCAATCCCCTGCTGCTCAATTCGCGGATGAGTTTTTCCACCAGCGTGGTTTTGCCGGAACCGGAATTGCCGACGATGGTGAATACCTTGGGTGTAGCTTTCGGCACGGTACTCATGGATGCGGTGTTACCCAGGAGTCGCCCTGCGGCGTGATTTCCTTCTTCCAGATCGGCACGCGTTCCTTCAGTTCGTCGATCATCCAGCGGCAGGCTTCCAGCGCCGCGGCGCGGTGTTCGGCGGCGGCGGCGATGAACACGATGTTGTCGCCGGCATGAACGGTGGTGACACGGTGCACGATGCGCGCATCCAGCAGCGCAAACCGGCTGATAGCTTCTTCGCGCAGTTTTTTCATTTCGGCCAGCGCCATGGGGCCGTAGGCTTCGAAGCCGATCTCGGAGACATCGCGGCCCTCGGAGAAGTCGCGCGCGCAGCCGAGGAAGGTGGCGATGCCGCCGATGCGTTTGGAGCCGACTTTCAGGGCGTTGATCTCTTCGTCCTGGGAGAAGTCTTCGGTTTGGATGCGGACAGGGTTGCTCATTGGCCCTCCAACGTCATTCCGGCACAGGCCGGAATCCAGGCAATAAAATGAATTCCTGCGCAGCAGGACAGCATCATGACTTGTCCGCTACGCGGGCTTTTTATTTGGTCTGGATTCCGGCCTGCGCCGGAATGACGGATTTGTTGATTATCGGTGTGCATCCTAACCTCCCGAGAACTTCGCCATGAAGGCGATCTCGTCGTTGTCGTGCAAGACCGTCTGCTTGTCGTGAACCTGGGTCTGGTTGACGGCAATGAAGCTGACGATGCTGAACGCGCCCGGATATTGCATGCCGATGTGGGCGATGACGTCGTGCAGGGTCATGCCGGGAGTGTATTCAACCTGCGTCTCGCGCATCTGCACGCGGTCGGCCACCGGGCCGAAGAACAGCACCTTGATCATTGGGTATCTCCGCGCTTCCACACGCCGCTCTTGCCGCCGCGCTTTTCTTCCAGTTGCACGTTTTCGATGCGCATGCCGCGGTCGATGGCTTTGCACATGTCGTAGATGGTGAGCAGCGCGACGCTGGCGGCGGTCAGGGCTTCCATTTCGACGCCGGTCTGGCCGACGCAGGTGGCGGTGGTGACGACTTTGATGCCGACGCAACCCTGATGATCGGGTTCAAGAATCTCGCTGAATTCCACCTCCACTCCCGACAGCGCGATGCTGTGGCACATCGGGATGATGTCCGGCGTGTGCTTGGCGGCCATTACCGCGCCGACATCGGCCACGGTCAGCACGTCGCCCTTGGCGATCTGTCCGGTGCGGATGCGTTCCAGCGTGGTTATCTGCATGCGCAATACGCCGCTGGCAATGGCGACGCGCTGGGTGCTGGATTTTTCCGAAACGTCCACCATGCGGGCGCGGCCGGATTCGGAAAAATGGGTCAG